>CBFDBY010000013.1:0-78081 GCA_965603165.1 uncultured Phycisphaerae bacterium | reverse complement strand
CGGCAGATCTTCCGGTAGAGATGATGGACGTCACGGTGGTAGAAGATCGAGGGCCCCATCAGGTGAGCCACTTCGAGCCAGCCGAGCTTTTCGCGGTGCGGACAATCGGTCAGAACACACTGCAGGTTGCTGCGCACGGAGCGGTCGATCATGGCGTTGATGTCGTTGAACAGGGCATTGGAGCACTGGAATCCGCCGACGTCGCGGGCCGAACTCGTAAGGAACTCACTTCCCGCTTCGAGCAGTAGCGGCCGCGGCCCGTTGTTCGTGGCATCGTCCGGCCGGTCCACGCCGGATATGTAGAGATACTGAAAGCTGAAGTAGGTGAAGCGTGGTCGAAAAACCTCCTCGCCCTGCCCCTTGAGCGTGCAGGTATACACGTGGCCTCCATTGTGCAGCCACGGCTCGCCGCGTTTCTCGGCGCAGGTGATGACGACCCGGCTGCCGGAGGCACCGCGGACTTTGATCACCGGCCGGGCCGACAGGTTGATCCCGCAGTCGATCTCGTATCGACCTTCCTCGAGACGGTGGATCGCCACCGCCGGCAGATACTCCGCCACCTTCACGGGCGGCGCGTATTGAGCCACGAGTTGGCCGCCGGGACCGTCGCAGACCTCCGCGTCCGACCAGGCTCGATCATCGAATCCCGGCCGGTCCCAGCCGGGCCGCTCTCGCCGCGCATCGTAATCCTCGCCGCCGAAGATGCACGTGAACGTGATCGGCCCCAATGCATATTTCCACGTCTCGTCCGAAGCAACCACCTGGGTCGAGCCATCGTCGAACGTGACCTGCATCTGGCAGATCAGCTTCGGCGGACCGAATGTACCTTTGAACTTCGTGTACCGCCCGCCCGGCACGTTGTACATCCCGTTGCCGAGCATCACGCCGATCGCATTGTCGCCGGGCTTCAGCATATCCGTCACGTCGTACGAGCTGTACAGGCACGTCTTGCGGTAGTTTGTCCAGCCCGGGTCCATCTCGCGATCCCCCACGCGCTGCCCATTGATCCGCAATTCATAGTGGCCCAGGCCGCAGATGTGAACGACCGTCTGTTTGACAGGCTTGCCCAGTCGAATCGCTTTTCGGAAGATGGGCAGAGGGTTCTTGTCGGTCCGATTCGCCGTGATCCATTTCGCCTGCCAGTCGCCCGGAGAGAGTCCCATAGAGTCCGTCGCCGCCGCGGCGTCACTCAACCCGCACAACCCCACTCCGACCAGCAAGACGATCGCTCTCAACGCTGTCGTTATCATCGAACGAGACACTCCTCTTCCCATGCCGCCGGAGCAGCCTTTTCTCCTTGACCATAACGGGGCAACTCTGGTATAAAGAGTGCAATCGGCGGTTATGGTTCCTGACTCTTCAACTCAACGAACGAGAAATACGGTTCTCATGTCGCCAGCGATTGTATGTCCGGAAGGGGTGTCCGTACAGGGCGAAGTTGGGGGTGCGGAGCGACTCCATCATAAATCCTCGTGGGGCCTTCCGGGCCCCGACAGTCTTCTGCAGGAGGGTAATCATGCGTAGAGAGTTAATTCCTGTCGTTTCGTTCTTGCTGTTGGTGGGCCTGGGTGCAGGTGCGGCACAAGGCCTCGAGGTGAAGATCAACTTCCAGCCGTCGTCGGCGCAGATTCCGGAAGGCTACTTTCCGGATTATGGCGAGGTGTTCGGCGACCGCGACAACGGCTTCTTCTACGGCTGGGACCGGGACATCCAGGGCGATTCACGCCGGCGGGGCCGATCCCTGGACAAACGGTACGACACACTGGTCCAGATGCAAGAGGACGGGCCCACGACATGGGAGATTGAATTGCCCAACGGTGGATACACGATATTCCTGGCGTGCGGCGATCCCTCTTACACGGACCAGATCAACACCATGGACGTAGAAGGCGTCATCCTGGTCGACCCGGACGGCCGGGACAACTTCGACGAGTACAACGTGACGGTCATCGTCAACGACGGTCGGCTGACGATCCAGCCGGCGCCGGCCGGAACCAAGTGCAAAGTCATGTTCCTGCACATCACCAAAATCGCCCTGCCCAAGGCCCACGACCCGGTCCCCGCCGATGATGCGCTCCATGAGGACACGCAGGCGGAGCTGAGCTGGACGGCCGGAGACTTTGCCGCGTTGCACGATGTCTATTTCGGCGAGAATTCCGCCGACGTCCTTAACGGCATCGGCGGGACATTCCAGGGCAGCCAGGAAGAAACCTCTTCTGTTGTCGGCACCGACGACCATCGTTATCCGGACGGCCTCGTTCCCGGCACAACGTACTACTGGCGCATCGACGAGGTCAACGATCTGAACCCGGACAGTCCGTGGCAAGGGGATCTCTGGAGTTTCACGGTCCCACCAAGAACCGCCTACGATCCGGAGCCTGCCGAGGGCGCCGAATTCGTGGACCCGAACGTGATCCTCCGTTGGGCCGCCGGCTTGGAGGCCGAAAGTCATACGGTGTATTATGACACAGATTTCAACGATGTGAACGACGCCACGGAAGGTATCCCCATGGGCGGGACCGCATTCCGTCCCTTGACGCTCGCGAAAGGCACGGTGTACTACTGGCGGGTGGATGAGTTTGACGGCGTCGACACGCACAAAGGCGATGTCTGGAGCTTCACAACGATACCGGATGTGCCGATTACGGACCCGAATCTTCTATGCTGGTGGAAGTTCGATGAACTCTACGGCGATACAGCCATTGACTCCTCCGGCTACGATCATTTCGGCACCGTTTATGGCGCGTCCCCGGAGGTCAGCGGCCGAGTCGGCGGCGCCCTGTACTTCGGCGGTGACGGCGACTACGTGGTCGACGAAGATGCCGAAGACTACCTCAACGGTCTGGGCGCCCTGACGGTCTGCATGTGGCTCCGGGCCGACGAGATCGGCACGGACCGCGGATTCATCGACTGCGAGGAGCCGGACGGCCGCGATCAGATCATCACGATGCGTTTTGATAAGGCCGGCGTGTACTATGGAGGCACGAACGTATTCAAGATGGCCGTGATGTTGACGCCGGCTTACGAACAGCAACTGGAGAGTTCGGGCAATCTCCAGACGACGGAGTGGCAACACGTCGCCATGACATGGAGCGGCGGCGAACCGATCCGGTTCTACGTCAATGGAATCGAGGATACACCGTCCGGCACCAGCGATCCGGCCGAAGGCGGCGTGATTTCCGGCTGCACAAAAATGGTCATCGGCAAAGGCGGCAAGGACCAGGGAACCACCGCCGGATGGAAGGGCATGATCGACGACGTCCGCGTCTACGACATCGCGCTGGGCGAGCCGGACCTCGGCCAGGTCATGCGAGGCGAGTCGGACCTGGCCTGGGCTCCAAAGCCGGCGAATGGCTCGACCCAGGACGTAATGCATGTCCTGCCCCTCGAATGGCTGCCGGGAGAGAATGCCGCCGAGCATGATATCTACTTCGGCACCGACCGGGACGCAGTCGCCAACAGCGATACGTCCGACACAACGGGCCTGTATCGCATTCGCCAGGCCGAAACGAGCTACACTCCGCCCGAAGGGGCCGCCTGGGGCACCGGGCCTTTCTACTGGCGGGTGGATGAGTACAATACCGACGGGACCATCACCCCGGGCCGGCTCTGGCAGTTCACCGTGGCCGACTTCCTGCTCGTGGATGATTTCGAGAGCTATACGGATGATCTCGACGCCGGCGAGGCGATCTTCCAGACCTGGATCGACGGATGGGGCACTGAGACCAACGGCGCCACGGTGGGCTACGCGGACCCCGCCGCGTTCGGCGTGGAGCATTTCGTTGAGACCCGCAACGTTCACGGCGGCCGCCAGTCGATGCCCTACCTCTACGACAACGCCCTCAAGCTCTCCGAGGCGACCTTGCCGTTGAGCGAGCTGCGCGACTGGACGACCGAAGGCGTACAGAGGCTGAGTCTGTGGTTCAAGGGCTATCCGGCGAGCTTTCTGGCCGAGCCCGCCGGGACGTACACCCTCAGCGCAGCCGGGGCGGACATCGGCGGGCAAATGGACGAGTTTCGCTACGTCTACAAGCAGCTTTCCGGGCCGGGCTCGATCACGGCGCAGGTCTTGAGCGTCGACCACACGAATGAATGGGCCAAGGCCGGCGTGATGATCCGCCGGACGCTGGACCCGAGCGCGCCGTTCGCCGCGGTATACATCACCCCCGACTACGGATGCCGGTTCCAGGGCCGACTCGCTCTCGCCGCGGATGTCACCAGTGACACGCCCGTCGCGACGGCCGAACAAACGGCCATTACCGCACCATATTGGATCCGATTGGAGCGTGACAATCAGGACAACTTCAACGGCTATTACTCCAGCGACGGCGTCACCTGGGAGCCGATGGCGTGGAACCCGCAGTACATCTCAATGCCTACCGACGTGTATGTGGGCCTGGCGCTGACCAGCCACAACGCCAATGCCGTGTGTGTCGCCCAGTTCGCCGACGTCAAGACCTCCGGCTCCGTCACGCCGGCGACGTGGACGGATGAGGCCATCGGAGTCGACATGCCCAGCAACGATCCCGAGCCGATGTATGTGGCTCTGGCCAACGCCGGCGCGCAAGGCGCGGCGGTGTATCACTCCGACCCCAGAGCGGCTCAATCGAATGCGTGGACCGAATGGACCATCGACTTGAACGAGTTCTCCGATCGGGGCGTGGACCTGACAGACGTGGATACCTTCACGATCGGCCTCGGCAATAGAGATAATCCGACGGAAGGCGGCTCAGGCCTACTGTTCTTCGATGATATCCGCCTGTTGCGGTCCGAATGAAGCCCGGAGAACGGAATGGCAGTACACAGACATGAGCGTTTGCGGGCCTCGTGACTCGCGGCGATCGGAGCCTGCGCGTCAGTGACGAAAGGAAACGGGGTCTGCGGTGAATCTGTCGCCGCAGACCCCGAATTCGAGACATGGCCAACGTATCGCCGGCTGCCTACTCCTGTGCACCTGCCAGGATATCGTCGATATAGATCAGGCCCATGCCGCTGAGGAGGTTGGCCCGGTCACCGAGGCCGATCATCAACGTCGTCACCTGCGCCAGGTCAACGGGCGCCAGTTCGCTGAACGGGATGGACCACTCGAGCCAATCTTCCGTCAGGACGACATTCGTATCCGCATGCGCCGCGGTGGCGCTGCGGCCGGCCTGGTCCGTGATCGTTACATACAGCCGCATGGGGTCGTTCTCCGCCCTGCCGCGGACGTAGAGGACCAGTCGGTCCAGACCGTGGACGGTCCAATCCTGAGGCGTGTCCCACTTCCTCGCGGCCTCGGAATGGATAACGGCGCCCATGTTGGTGTACTGAAGGGGCATGGACTGTCGCCCGCTGTGGACGATCACCTGCTCGGCAAACGGCCCTTCCGTGTAGCCGACTTGCGAGCCACCGTTCTGTGGGTCCTCCAGACCGTCGCTCCAGGTCTGGAAGATCGCCTCACCGGCGTCAAAATCATCCGTGTAGCTCTCGAAATCATCCACGATGAGATAATCCGCCACGGTGAAACTCCAGACGTTGCCCGGGACAACCGTCCCATCGTCGCCGACCTCGTCCACGCGCCAGTAGTACATCGTATCCCACGCGAGCGGTTCCGCAAGGTTGTACTCGGTCTCGTCCTGACGTCCTTTATAGATCGCGGCCGTCTCCGGCGTCGCGGCCTGCACCGCCGCTTTGTCGGTCCCGAAGTACAGATCATGCTGGGCCGCCCCGTCCCCGGCCGACCAGCTCAATGGCTCGCTGTACTGGATATCGACAACCTGCCCGATCGCCGGACGAGGATTCCAGGCCAGCAGCGGATTGCCGCGCATGGCCGTGACCACCTCCTCCAGCGTGAGCACGCGATTGTACGCGCGGACTTCGTCGATGAGCCCGGTGAAGTACCGCGAGTCCAATGTGTTCGCCCCAATCACAATCAGAGGGTTGGAGCCTACGTTGGTGTCGCCCGAATGATTGCCGGTCGCGTCCACCAGGCCGTTGACGAAAATCGCAACCTCGCTCGTGCCATCGGTCCTCGTGACCGCCACGTGCGTCCATTCCCCGGTGACGACGTCCCGATTCGAGAAGGTATTCGGATTGCCGCCGGGGCCCGTTTCGAAGGCGAGCTTCCTCCCCACCACGGCGACACTGAAGTGGTCGCCGCCGCCGGCGTGATCCGACCAGAGCAGTCCGCTGCCCTCCCGGGCGGCCGTGCCTTCAGGGGCCGGCGTGTCGGACTTTATCCAGGCCATCAGCGTCAAATCAGCCGTAATCACCTGGGGCACTTCGACGCGGTCATCCACGCCGTCGAACGCCAGGGCGCTGAGGTTATAGCCCTCGACGCGGTTCGGCTCACCGAAAATCTCGCCGTGGTTGCCGCTGCCCGACCAGTCGATCGCGACGCCGTTCTCATCCTGGTCGAAGGTCCACCAGCCCACGAAGTTCGGATCGGTCACCTGGATATCAGGCTTCGTTTTGAAGCTCCAGAGATCGCCGGGATGGGTCTCAGCGCCGTCGAACTCATCCACGCGCCAGTAATACGTCGTCCCAAAATCGAGCTGCGCCGGATCATACGTCGTTTCCGTCTGGCCGGGCGATACGAGCGCCAGAGCGTCCGGGGCCATGCCAAGATGCACGTTGTGCGAGACCGCCCCAGAGCCCGGCGTCCAGCTCAACGTGGCATTGGGGTCCACCAGAATCGCACCGTCGGCCGGAACGGGCAGTGAGGCGAGCTTCGCCGAGACAGTGAAACTCCAGACGGCGCCGGGATACACCGTGACGCCGTTGGCCTCGATCTCATCGACCCGCCAGTAGTACGTCTTGCCGAGTTCCCACGGATAGCCGGAGAAGGAAGGCGCCGTGGTTGTGCCCTGGTCGGTGCCGCCAGAGCCGGCCTTGACGTCCTCCAGGCTCTCGCCGAGGTACACGTGGTGCGTGGCGGCGGTCTCTCCCGGCGTCCAGGTGAGTGTCGGATCCGTCGAGCCCACCGTCGCCTCGTGGGCCGGCTGCGGATCGGTGGCAAACCGCGTCCACTGCGGACCGAACCAGAACACGTTCCCGACGTCCGCGGCCGTCAACGCATGGCTCCAGACGGCTACCTCATCGAGCCGGCCAATGAAACGCCTCCACTGGGCGCGGCCGTCCGAGCGCGGACCGCCAATCCGAACGGTGGAAATGGGATCCGACAGGCTGCCCGCTGAACTTGCGGCCAGTTGGCCGTCCAGGTACAGACTGATCGTATCAGCAGCGGTGCTGTAGGTGACGGAAACGTGATGCCATTGATTGTCATTGAGCTTCGCGCCGGTGGTGCCGAACCAAATGGGGCGTCCGACGAAGATGTCGGCGGCGCCGTCCGGCTCGAGGCTGTGGTCGTCCGCCTGGCCGATCATCACGAAGATGATGCCCCACGCCTGGAATACCGTCGGCATCTTCATCCAGAGCGAGTAGGAGGCCTCCGAGACATTCAGCACGCCCGCCGGCATCGCGACATCGCACATCGTGAATGGACCGCTGGCCGTCACATATTCCAGAGCGCTTCCCTCATAGCCATCCGTCGTCCATCGCACCTGGTTCTCATTCACGGGACTGATGACCCCATCATGCCAGTAGTCCGTTTCATCCCAGAACTCGGTGCCGGTTCCGTCGTTCAGTTTCCAGTAGCCCACGAGCTCGGCCCGAGCGGGAGCCACCCAGGCTGCGGCTAACACGACCGCCAGACACATCATCTTCTTGCACATGACAGACCTCCTACCCAGGAAAGTGACATCGGATTGCTCTCGGTTATGACTGCATAGCGCTATGGGAACATGGATCGAAAAGAGATGCGACCCAAGCATTCTGCCGTGTGTACCAGGGTGCATATATCCTGCCTCCGGTTCTTCCCGCACAAACGGACCCGTCAGGCCATCAGGCCGGCGGACTCACGATTCGCGCAACGCTTACGGGGCTATTATATCGATCTACGGGCACCCAAGTAAAGGCACAATCGTGCAAAAACATCGGAAATGGTGGTGATCCACACCCGAAGCCCCGCAATGGATCGTACCATCAAGGAGTCACGGCCCGATTTCGACGGGCGAGGTCCACAGCCAGTTGGCCGCCAGGAGGGCAAGGTCGGCCGCATCGACGAGACCGTTGCGATCGCAGTCCGCCTGCGCATCATACTCAGCCTGCGATTCGGACAGCAGCCAATGTCTCGACAGGATGGCGTAATCACCAAGATCGATAGCACCATCCCGGTTGAGGTTACCCTCCAGAAGCGTGCCGAGGTCCACCGACGTCGCGGGCAGTGAAACGACCACGTTTCTCTTGAGACTGGCCAAAGTGGAGCCGCCAACGACTGCAATGTCGTACACCCCCGGCGCCACGCCGGAGGCCGTGCAGACGGCCGAATTCCCGTCGGGCGACCTGGCAGTGATCAACTCGAATTCGTAGGCGGGAGCACTCGTCGCGTCAGCTCCCGGCGCGAAGAACCGAACGGTCAATGGAATGGCCCAGCCCGCGTCGGGCCGGCCCTCTCCTTGAAGGCCGACGGAGACCGATACCAAAGCTGCCGGCGGACCTATGCTCACAACTGCCTGAGGAACGTGCGATACAGGAATCCGCGTGGCGCTGTGAATGCCGGCTCGCTCCGCAGTAGTGAGATCGGGCTCGAAGTGGCAGCCCATCCCAATGGCCGTTGCCTGCATGAGCATATTGCCGGCCACGAAGCCCGTCTCCAATTGAGCGTAGTGCTGCCCCGCATAAGAGAAATCGAGACAGAGGATGACGTAGCACGGCGCGACAGGCAGGCCCTCGAGCGCCGACCGCAGAGTTACCCGCGGATCGACAGCGTCCTCGTCGTCACCGGCAGACGGCGGCCTGGGCCGCACGCTCACCGCCGAACGAATGTCCTCGATTCGGTGGTCGCGAGTCGCCGTATTTGTGCTGGGGTTTCTGTTGTGATAACGATAGACCCCGCTTCCATTCACCAGGTAGATGCTCCCGGTCAAGTAGTAATTGGCGAATGCCGAAGGAACGGTCAGGCCCGCCCTGCCGTTGGTTGTCATATGAGCCGTGCAGCCATACCCGGCCCACAGAATCTGCGAGACCTGCGGCAACGTCAGATCGGTCTGGGCGAAAGTGCTGGTATAGTTCAGGTTAGCCAACACTCCTTCGAAGCTGTTGTCTCCAGCCGTCAAAGGCGCGGGCAGCCAACCGGGCTGCCCCTCATGCACGGAACAGCGCGCAGTCAGCTCATGGGTCAGCCCCTTGACGGCCTGCACTCCAAAAATCAACCTTGTCGTTGGATACCCGAGTCCTTTCGGACAGCTCGCCATGGTTGATTCGGAACTGTTGCCCAGGGAGACAGAGGCCAGCATCGCCGGCATGAATGAGGCGCCGGTATCGAAGTCGCGCTCGGCCTCATAGATGAGCGCGAAGGCCCCGTCATTTGTCGCCTCGTCGGAATGCAGGCTTGTCGAGTGGGTCGCCGGATCGTAGAGATATGTGCCCGTCGGGGTGGCGATATAGATGGTCCTGTAGGCCCCTGTGACCGGGACTCTCCCTGCCGCCCAGAGAATGTTGCTGATCTGCTGGGCACTGGCCGGCGTCCGGTTCAGGCTGTGTTGCGAGTACCGGCTGTTCAGGCAGATCTCCAGGGAGTTTTCGGTAGCGAGCGGGGGCGGGAGGCTGCCGACTTCGAAACCCTGAGCCTGACAAACCATCGGCCACGCGACCAAGGCGAGAATCGCGGATCGTACCCATCTCATTGCTCGTCCTCCTCGAACGACGGATGCGCGGGCCCTCCACGACGTTCACTCAGCCCGCGCGATCTCGATCACTTCACCACCCCATTATACCTTGCTGGTCTTGATTCTCAGCGACAAAATTCGATTCGCCCGTCGGCCGTCGCGAAACTGGCAGCCTTCAATTCTCCAGTCGCATCTGCTCCCCGTTGATCGTTACATTCTCCAGGACCAGTTCCTTGGCGCCGACGAGAAGGTTCGGCTTCTCAACGTTCGCAAACGCGCAGTTCTTCAGAAAGATGCCGGTTATCGGCGAACGCTCATAACCCTGGATATACAAAGCGTACTTGCTCTTACGGCTCGTGACGTTCTCCATGTGGACATTCCGCACGGTCGGAACGTAATCGCCCGTATCGCCTTCCCCATACAGGAAGTTGACTTTGAGCACCGCCTCGGCGACCTGGCCGATGGTGACGTTCCGCATGTAGACGTTCTCGACCGTTCCGCCGCGCACGGAATTGGTCTTGATCCGCAGGGCCCGGTCCAGGTTGGGGCTATCCATGATGCAGTTTTCCGCGAAGACGTTCCGGGCCCCGCCCGTCATCTCGCTGCCGATCACCACGCCGCCGTGCCCGTCGCTCATCTGACAGTTGCGAATGACGATATTCTCCGAAGGCACGTTCACCCGCCGGCCGTCATTGTTCCTGCCCGACTTGATGGCGATGCAGTCGTCGCCCGTGTCGAAGTAGCAGCCCTCGATGAGAACGTCGCGGCACGATTCGGGATTGCAGCCATCGTTGTTGGGCCCGTGGCCGATGACCTTCACGTTGCGAACGGTAATATTGCTCGACAGCACGGGGTGAATGTGCCACATGGGAGAGTTGCGAATGGTCACTCCCTCGATGAGTATGTTGCGGCACTTGTACGGCTGGATCATGTTGGGCCGGAGCTTGCGGCCCTTGCCGTAGACTCGCTGCGACACCGGTGCGCCGGCCTCGCCCTGGTCCCGCAGGGCCTGTACGTCCTTTCCCTGGGTGGTCTTCCACACCCACCAGTTGTCGTCGCCGGCCTGGCCGTCGAGCGTTCCGGCTCCGGTGATGGCGATGTTCTCCTGCTCGTAGGCGTAGACCAGAGGCGAATAGTTCATGCACTCGGTGCCCTCCCACCGGGTATACACGGTCGGGTACGCGGCAGGCTTCACAGAGAAGCGAATGACGGCGTCCCGCGAGACGTGCAGGTTGGCGCCGCTCTTGAGATGGATAGGGCCGCAGAAGAATGTACCCTCGGGAACGACGACGCGACCGCCGCCGGCCGCGTGGGCCGCCTCGATGGCCTTCTTGAACGCCTCGGTGCAGTCCGTCTGTCCGTCGCCCTTCGCGCCGTAATCCGTGACTGCGAAATCACGATCCGGGAAGTGAGGAGCCTCGATCCGGCTGAGAATCTCCTGAACCTGCTCCCACCCGGCCTCTACCGGCACGACCGGCCCGGCAAAGAGTCCAAGACAGAAAAGCACCGGCAGAACCCAACGCCGCGTGCCTGAAACTCCGACCATCATCATCGCATGTCGATCTTTCATCCTGGCGCCCTCTCATTCCTCTGTGTTCAACTTGATGTCACGTGATCAGGGACTAACGCAAGAAACACGAATACAACGTCACGCTCAGCGGGACCACGTCCTGTCGAGCCGCGGTTGCTGCGACGGGAGACTGAACGATGTCCACCTGGCGAGGCTTGCCCGGGGCGTTGTGCGACCATTTGTTCGGGCCGGTGAGGGTCCACTTCTGCCCCCGGCCCGTGAGGCGTCCGCCCGTCAGCTTCAAGGTGACCGATTGAACGTCGTCCGTCGGGTTGACGACGGCAACGGTCAGGGCCGTACGATCAGCCGACACGGCGGCGGCAACATCGAGCGGCCGGAAATCACCGGTGACCCGAACCGGCACCTCGCCGAACCGCTGACGGTAGAGCTTCAGCACGAGTCCCGTCGTCTCGAGCTCGGCTTGCGTCTTCGTCGTCTTGATCGCGCCGATGACGTTGACCGTCTGGGCGTAGTTGGCCATGAAGTAGATGTCGCTGTTGCGGAAGAATTCATGCAGGCCAACAGCCGCTCCCAACGCGTCCTGCAGGAAGTAGCGGACGCCCAATTCGCCGTACTCGTTCGGGCCGTACCAATAGTTCCACTCATCCATCGCGATGCGGATGTCCTTGCCGGCCAACGAGGACAGCCTCTTGCGGTAGCCCCGGTGTGCGTCGGCCACTTCGCGGATCCTCGCGGCAATCTGGCTGACGTGGGAGACTACATCGTCCCTGTCCTGCCAGTAGAGGTGCTCGCTGATCAGACTCATGTGGTTGGCGCACGTCTTGAGCATCTGCTCGCTCCAGGGACCCATGCTCCCGACGGCGATAGGCTCGAAGTCGGGATCGACCTTCCGCATGGCATCGACGACGCGGTTGTGCTTCTTCACATACTCTTCCAGCGGCATGTGGCCGAGCTGCCAATCGCCGTACATTTCATTGCCGATGGCCCACCATTTGACGCCGTAGGGTTCCGGATGACCGTTGCGGGCGCGGAGCCGGCCCATCGGCGTGTCGGCGTCACCGTTGACGTACTCGATTTCCTCGGCGGCGGCCTCGATCCCTCCCTGGCCGGTGTTCACCGCGATGAACGCTTCCGCGTTGATCTCGCGGCACAGTTCCAGGAACTCGTGGAGGCCCACGTCATTGTGCTCGATGCCCTTCCAGGCCGGATTCTTTCGCGGCGGGCGGCGGTCCGGATCGCCGAGCCCATCCTTCCAGTCGTACCCGCTGACGAAGTTGCCGCCCGGCCAGCGATAGACCGGAGAATTGAGCTGCTTGAGCAGAGCCACGGTGTCGGCGCGCCATCCGAGAAGATTGTCCGCCGGCATGAGTGAGACCGTGCCAACGAAGAAGTGCCCTTTGCCGCGACTGACGATTTCGAGCCGGCCGTTGTCGGTGCCGCCGCGGGCCGTAAAGCGCAGCGGGAACTTGGCGTAGGTTCTTCCCAGGCGATCGATCGTCACCGTCTGGCGGTCGGTCGCCCCGCCGCCCCAGACGAGACTCACTTCGATCGGGGCCGCCCCGGAAGCGCCGGCCAACACGATGCGCCCCACGTACTCCTTGCCGTCGACCAGGCCGAGACGCTCCTGAAACAGTCCGCCCGGACGGCCGTTTCCGGGCAGGTTGATTCTCGGCGTGTGCTCCCCGACGTAGGAGTCCTCCGTCACCATGGAGACCGATTTCTTGTCCCCGAGGATCATCCAGGGCGAGCTTGTCAGCAGCTCGTAAGGATGGCCTTCCCCATCCCAGGATCGCATGCCAGGCTTGAACATGGTCCAGGCAGGCGCTTCGCCCGTGACGGGGTAGTAGAACTTGCGGTCCTCGAGCATCTCCGCCCAAATGCCGCCGTAGATGCAGCGGCCCAGGTGCTCGATGAACTGGCCGTAGATGTACTTGCTGATCGGAGCGCCGCCCTGGCCGAGGTCTACGTTCACCGTCGCGCCCTGCGCCTGTGCCGCCACCCAAAGACCGGCGAATACGAGAAGTCCAATCTTTCTGTTCATGAGTGTCTCCTTCATCATCTATCTCCAGCACAAATCACGGCAGTTTGCCTGTGACACGCGTCAACTCATTCGAGCCTGCGATCTCGGCGCCGTCGGCAAAGATGCGAAGCCCCCTGCCCTTGCCGTATCGGTCGCCGTTTCGATCCCACAGGATCGTGAGCACGCGTCCATGATACAATACATCATCGAGACAAAACCAGTCCCAAACCTCCGCGGGCAGCAAAGGATCCACCAGGACGGTGTCGCCTTCCTGTGGCACGAGCCCGACGAGCCCGCTGATGACCAGGTCGCAAAACGTCGAGTGATTGTAGTACCGGCTACGGGCCGAATCGCCCTTCAGCCACGTGCCGTCCTTCTCATCCAGATACTCCCCGATATAGGGCTTGCCTTGGCGCCGGTGGGACGCAGCGTACGTCCGAACCATCTCGAAGTAGTCGGCCTTGCCCACGTATTCCTGCTGGTAGTCGCGAATCATATTCGCAAGGCCGACGAGGGTTTGGCTCGTAGCGTAGGGCCAGACGGCGCCGTCCCATTCGCATGTCCCGACGCCGTGGCTTCGGAACGCCGGATGCCGGCGCTCCGCCGTCGTGATCCCCATCGGCGCTTTGAATCCCTCTGGGTCGAGGAGTTGTCGCCAGGCCCGCTCGCATCCCGGCTCCGGCAGGTGAAAGTACCACGGGATGAATCCGATCTCCTCGCGCACGTCCGCCAAGTCGCCGCTTGGATACCGCACCTTGAAGAACTCGGCCTGCTCGTCCCAGAGCAGCTCATGCACGAGCGCTCTGAGCCGAGCCGCCTTCGCGGCGTATTCGGCCGCCACGGTCGGACGGCCCGCCATCGCCGCCACCTTCGAGATCGCCAGCGCGTTGGCGTACATGTAGCTGTTCAATGGCGGTCTCGCGTTCTTGTCCCGGCGCGAGCCGCTGATCGATTCCTCCATGCCGTCGCGTACATCGTATTGCCAGAACAGACCGTTAGCCAGGCCCCGCTCGACCGTCCAGGCTTCGTAATCGCGAATGAACGCATCCAGCAGACCGACCAGGAACGCCCGATCGCCATTCACCAGATACCGGCGGTACAGCGCCCAGGTCGCCCAGTTGCTATACTTGTGAAAGTGGGGCTGCAAGTCGCCCTCGTGCCCAACGTACCAGAACCGCGCATAATCGTCGATATAGCGCGCATCGCGCAGCCACGCGCCCTCGCAGATGTGGTGCCCCAGCGCACAGCTTATCGTGTTGTGCCTGCCGGCGTGACCGACCTCGTCCAGGAATTCCGTGAACACGAAACCGTCCGGCGTCTCTTTCAGGTGCTTGCGAAACGTCCACCACCGAAAATAGTAGATCCGCTCAAAGTCCCGGTCCGGACACTCAAAGAGCGGGATGTTCTCCTTCATCCACTGCCATGCCTGCGCATTCGAGACATGGTTGACGATGTTCTCCGGCTCCATGCCGTTGAAGAACTCGATGTGATGCTTGAACGAGGCCTCGTCCAGGATAGGCGTCGAGCCGCGAGTCTCCTGCGCGCAACCAGCAGCCGATGCGCCGAGGACGAGCAAAACAGACAGGGTCACACCCTCAACAAGACTGGCTGTGCGTGATTTGGCCATGCGGCCCTACCCTTCCACGGCTGTGCGGACTATCCGTCGACAATCGTTCTTGGCCGCCTATGTTATCGCGACGCGTCGCGATGCACAATCCTCAATCGCTTATAGCGGCAGACCGCTCACGGCGCGCGTCTCAAGCCTTCCCAGCGAACCTGCCACTTGCCATTGTCGGGGAAGCCCGGCGTCGGCCGGTCGGGGCCGCCGTCCCAGCCCGCCGCCATCATCGCAACGGCCGTCAGCAGGCCCCCATTGCCGGGCAGATATAGCGGCAGACGCGCCGACTGGTAGTTGTGTCCATTGGCCAAGTAGCGGTTCTTGGGCGAATCGAGGAACAGCGCACCCACCGCCTTCTCCGGCTCGCCCAGACGCGCCGCCGTCATCGCCAGCATCGGGTAGTCCCAGCCCCACGTGCTCGGCCAGTCCCAACGCGCAAGAACGTGGTCGTACGTACGCTTCATCGTCTCGGCGTCGATCAATCCGGTGGCGGGGACGAATCCCAGTGCAGCGACCATCGAAGGATGGTCCCGGTAAATCGTGTACGGCGGCGTCTCGATTCCGGTGTAGACGCCCTCGCGGACGTTCGGTTTCGACAGTCCTTGTATGACTCGCTCCCACTTCGGCTCGCGTTCCAGGCCGAGCCGTTGCCGCCACTCCTGGGCGATGTTTAGGGCCCAATGCCAGTACGCCAATTCAAACGTCGGATTGAGATTACGCGCCCGGTCGGAGCCATAGCTTTCCTGCGCCGGGATGAGGGCCGGGCCGAGAACGTAGCGCCGTTCTCCTTCCTCCCACACAGGATACGACGCCATGAACTCGGCGGTCTCAAACACGATCCGTCGATAGCGTTCGAGCGTCTCTCGATCCTTGCGAGCCCGGTAGCACAGCTCGGCGTAATAGATCGGGTGCGGCTGCTGCCAGATGAGAAACACGCCGACCCGGCTGGGGCTCTCGCGCCCATCGGGGCCGACCATCTTCGGCCAGCGAGCCCCCTTGTAGCCCTGGAGCTGGGCCGTCGCGCTGGCCCTCGGAAGAATGGACTCATACCACGACAGGCTCCGCTCCAGCATCTCAACGCGGCCCCACAAGGGAAAATGGGCCGCATGCCACCAGTGCATCTCCAGGTGGAACTTGCCGTACCAACTGTTGCAGACCAGCCCCGTCTCCTGTGGCGGACGAGATCCCGCACACTGGATGGCCGTCAGATACTGCGAGAGCACGACCCGCCGCTCCAATTCGCCCGCCCGCGGGTCCGTGCACGCGGAGAAGTCTATCGCCCCTCCGCTGCTCCAGAACGACCGCCAATGATCCGCAGAAGCCGTGCGAACGCCCTCAAAATCGGGAAGCGAGTCCGGGATGGGCTCGGGCGAAAAGGCAAAGACAAGCTCCAGAGACTCGCGATCACGGCACGTGATCTGATACTCGTGTTGCGAGTGAGTCTCGATCTGGCCTCCCGTCGACCAGGCGATCCGCACGTAATAGCGATCTTCGTCCAGCGTCCTCGCCAGATCGATCCCATTGTCCATGACGCGTCCGACCGTGCTGTGCCGATTCGGCTCAGACCAATCCACGGCGTTTCGCCATTCTGTACTTCCGTACGGAAATGCCACCTTGACCGCCGCTGAACCTGCCTCGACGAGGGGGGACTCGATACGCACGGCAAGGAGATCGCGGCGGGGATGACAGACGGTCTGCACTTGAACCGGCCGACCATCGAACCCGAACCGACCGGTCAGCAGACCCGTCCAGAGGTCCAGCCTCTGCGCGGTGTTTTCAAGGTCTTCAATCGCAGCCTCGGACCCGTCGGACTTGAGCAGGCGCAAGCCGATCTGTCCAAGATGAAGACGATGCGGGTTGGCTCGCAGCCACGTTCCCGCCGGCGAGTATCCGCCCCGAAATGCGCCGTTGGCCGCATAAGGCACCTTGCGACCGGCGACAGCATACTCATCTAAGACATCGGACAGGTCATGCCGTTCGGGATTCGGAAGGCTGTGCCAGCCCCAGTGCGACTGCGTGCCCAGAGGCATCCCCTTCTCGTGGAACTCGGGAAATGTCTGAAGACCGGTGATGTCCGCGGTGAAGGCAAACTCGCCGTTTCCCACGCTTAGCGGAGTCAGCGGATCGGGCCGGCTCAACTCGACGTTATGTCGTGTCACCAAGGCCCGTCGATCGATCGGCGCGGTCGAGCTTGTGTATCGAACCAGGTCTCGCATTGCGATGACGGTGTAGTTCTGATCGTGGAGAAACCGTATATACTCTTCGAACAGCTCGGGCGGCGTCGTCACGTGCGGATGTGCCGCGTCGGGCACGCCGTGGATCGTGAGGACGACGATCCGTCCCTCTTCGGCCTGCCGAATCGCATTCAAGACGCGCTCCTTGTCGGTCCCCGTCGTGCTGAAGCTGGGGATCAACAAGGGATCATCCTGCCCCGGACGGAAGGGACGGCCGCCGCCGGTGCGGGCAAAGGCGTACCCTCTCTCACGCAGGACCTCCAGGGCCGTGGGATGGGTGTCGTAGGCGGGATAGGCGAAGCTCACCAACCTGGCGATACCATGCTCGGCGCAGCGATCCTCGATGTACGCCAGCTCCTCGGTTAGTTGCGATCTCTTCATCCTATCCACGTGCGTGTGGGTCCGCGTGTGGTTGGCGATTTCAAAGCCCATGTCATGAAGCGAGCGGATTTGCTCCCAGGTCATGTACTTGGCCTTGTCGGTGGCGAAATCCGGCGGGAACTCGCAAATGAAGAACGTCGCACCGAAGCCGTACTTCTTTAGCAACGGCGCCACGAACGTGGCGTGGCTGCGGGACGCATCATCAAACGTCAGCACGACGACGCGTTCCGGTATAGGGTGGTCGGCGGCGCGACCTGCAGCGCACAGAGCGCATGTCAGAAGCAAGAAGACAGCCGCGACGTCGATCCACCCCGCGCCCGGCCACCATCGTCTGCGAATTCTCATCATTGACGTCTCCATCGTTGATCTGCAAAACACTCGATCCCGACCGGTCCCTGTCACTCAGGATGCATACACTCCATGGGCGTCAACGTGACCGGCCCGATCAGACCTGATTCCCTCGGGGGCCAGCGGGAGGCGTCGAAGAGACCGTCGCGCCCCCGGTTCTCCCGTCTTCGGGCGGCGAAGTTCACGTTGTAGAACTTCTTCCAGGGCACCCCGCGTCGATCCAGGTCCGCGATGCGATTGGCCATCAGATTCGACACCACAACCTCCAGAACATTTTCTGTCTTCATCTGCTCCGGCGGGATCACGACCCTAAACGGCGGGCTGATCAGTACGCCCAGCTCCCGCCCGTTCAACGTCACGCGAGCGCTGTCACAGACGCGACCGAGATCCAGCAGCCATGCACCGGCCCGATCTTGCGGCGCGGCGAAGGTCGTCTTGTACCTCGCCGTGCCGGAGAACGTCTTCACGGCCTCTCCATCATACTGTGTCCACGAGACGAGATCGCCCGTCACGACAGGCGCCGGCAGCTCCGGCCCACCCGCAATGAACTCAATCTCCCACTGACCTTCAATCGGTCGGGGCTGACCTTGGACCCTGAGGTACGTGTACGTCGGCTCCCGAACCTCTGAATCAAGCGTCTTCAAAATGCAGGACTCACGGGAGGACAGTTGCAGGTAGACCTCGACGGTTCCATTTCCGGCGTCTCGACGGGCGGCGATTCCGGATGCCCCGGACACAGGGTCAAAGAGCGCGAGAGCCGGCGCGTCGGCGCCAAGCCGGACCCAGCCGTCGAACGCTTCATCGTTCGAGTTGACTATCCAATAGATGCGATCCCGGCCGTCCCTTCGGCGCACAAATCGAAGCCCTTGGTTCACCATGGATTCTCGTTCGACACGGGCACGCGCGAGCAATGCGTTGGGGTCATCACCAAGCCACACCTTTCCACGTCCCACCTCCGCCACTCGCGCGTTCGTATCGGCGGTCTTCTGGAAATCAAGTTGCGAAACCAATTGCCGATAGGCGCGCTGTCGTTTCTGCAGATCTCCCCAGCCTGGGACATCGGAGGGCAGGCTCTTGTGCACGACGACCGCGGCGCCGCTTCGCGCCAGATCGATCAGCCTGACGAACGTATCGAGAGCGATGAAGCGGCATTCGGGCACGAGGATGGCTCGATAGGAAGCGCCGCCGGTCCGCAAGGCGCCGTCCGCACAGGTGACATCACGAAGCTGCCGGTCCGAGATGAAGTCGAAGGTGTAGCCGGCACCGAGCAGGGCTTGTCCCACGGCGCGCACGGCGGTGCCGGCAGCGCTGCCGTCGAAGTGTTGCAGCAGGCTCCTGCCCGGCTCGGACCATTGGTCGTGGATCGGGAAATAGACAAGCACGTCGTTGTCGGGCCGGCCGGCCTGCAGGAAAGACTGACAGCGCGCGACGTACGCGTTCAGCGCCGAGAAATCGTTCCAGAAGGAATTCGTCGGGCCGAAATGCACTGAGGCGTAGAACAGCCAGCCGGGCCACTCTTCGCCGGGTGGCGAGAACGTCGTGCCGTGATAGCAGATGTGGTTGACCCCTCCGAGGAAGAACTGATCGACGGCCTGCTTGACGTCGGCCAGAGTCGCACAGAAGTGCTCGTCCAGCCAGGTTGCGGATTCTGAAGAAGCGAGCCGCCTGCCGGTGACATGTGCCGCCGACGAGGCGAATTTGAACTTCACGATGTCCGATCCTTCCGTCTCGGGAATTCCGCTGGCGGCGTACAGATCAAGAAGGTTGGCCGGTGAGCCGTGGGCCTGGTTTCGCGTCGTCGCGCCTTTGCCCTCGGCCCACTTGCGCCACGGGACGGTGAATTCCTCAAGCAGCAGGTCGGAGACCGTCTCGCGATAATCACACAGGATGCGACGGTTCTTCTCGGCGGCAGCGTCGCCCAACAGCGCCGGCAGATGATCGCGTAGGTCATAGCCCCGTCGTGTCTTGAAATCATCGAAGAACCCGGGCGTCCAGTTCGATTCGCCCGCGGCATCATCGACCTCGTACGAGTCGTTGAAGAACGCCCGCAACGACGCGATGTCACGACCGGCAAAGGCCCGATCGAACCGGCGGAGATAATTCCCCAGCGCCTGCGCGGAAAAATGACCGATCACATCACCTTCGCCGCCCGGCCCGGCTCGCTCCACCATTTTGCCGTGCCAGCCTTGAAACAGAGCGTACAGGGTCCACTCGCCGGCAGGCGCCGTCCAGTGCAGCCTCCCTTCCGCGTCAACCTTGTCCGTCAGGTCGAGGGACTGCCCCCGGTCCGAGTACGCCATCAAGACCGCCAGGGGCAGCGGCTTCTCAAAGCGGACCTGCTCCAGGGCAAGAGCTTGCAGGTTCTCGTTGGCCCGGATGGGCTCCTTGAGGTCGGAGATCGCCATGCGACGCCCGATCGCGCGCACCATCGGCTTCTGCACGAGCACGACCGGCTCGACCAGACTCTGCCCGGCCTTCAGGGTGAACGTCCTGTGCACGACGTTCTTGCAGGCGTCGTCCGCTTCGACCCAGGGCCCGCCGAACGGCCAGCCATTCCCGGTCGCCATGTCGATGCCCATGCCCAGCCGGCCCGCCTCCGTCAGCGTATGCTCCAACATCGCCATCCACTGCGGCGAGAGATATTCGATGAACCGCTCCTCACGGCCCCTCACGCCGTAGATCGGCGTAATCTCCAGGCCCCCCAAGCCGGCGGCCCGATACTTCTCCATCTCGACGGTAAGGTCCCGTTCGTTGACGATGCTGCCCATCCACCACCAGCGCGTCCACGGCCTCATCTGCCGCGTGATCTCCGGCCAGGCGACGGGCGAAGCATCACCCGCGCAACCCACGGAGCTCAGCATCAACAAGATGAAACCCAAGAACGAGCACAGCATCGTCGAACAATATCTATCTTTCATCATGCCTTCCCTTTGCCCAATGGAATTGCAGGGCCGTTTTCAATTGCGGGAGGCATCCCACGCAGCGCTCAACTGCGGCGGGTAAAAGTACCCCATCGATTGCACGGCCACGTCCAGCCGGTACAGCGGGTCCTGCATCAGGCACCGGCGCCGGCTCGTCGCGGGAGTCGTCGTCGTATAGATGCGAATCAGCCCATCGGTGACGGTCACCAGTTCCTCGCGCCAATCGCCTAAGATATCGGCCAGCCCCACGATCTGGCCTTGAATCTCGCCGACCTGCTCGCCTTTGTATCGCAGGATCGGGAATGTGTGGGCGCGGTAGCTGAATGGAGTCCGGACCTTGATGGGACCGTCCAGCCAGTAGAAGGCCCGCGGCCCATGCCGGCCGAGGTCTTCGTCTTTGGCGAGCAGCTCGCCGCGAGCGCTGTAGAGATAACACCTGCGGCCGTCTCTCTCCATCCCGTAGACCTCCATCCCGGGAGTGGCCGGATCAATGTCGGCGACCATGCCCCAGTCGTGGATGTGCGTTGTCGCATGCGGACAACCCCAGATGATCTTCCCGTTCCGCGGGTCAACCAGGCAAATGCCGTTCTTCTGCTGCGGCGTCTCGAAGCCGTAGGCGATTTCCAGTCCCGGCCGGGAAGGATCGACATCGGCCAAGTAGAACCAATCCGGATGACCCATTCCCAGGTTCCAGAGGCATTTGCCGTCGTCATCAAGGCAGACCGAACCCAGGATCAGCTCGTCCCGCTCGTCGCCGTCCAGATCGAAAGCACGCACCGCGTGGGCGCCCTGGCCGCGTATTGGGGGGCTCTCGTCATCGCCGTCCCAACTCCAGAGCCTCACGAGCTTGCGGTCGATATAGTTGTACGCGTCGATTCTCATCCGCGTGTAGGTGCCGCGCATGACCAGCAGACTGGGTCTGCGGCCGTCCAGATACGCCACGCCCATGAGGTTGCGGTTCACCCGGTTGCCCTTGCTGTCGCCCCAGTCCGCGACACGGCCCCGCGCAACCCAATCGACCCGGGCGGTTTCCTTGCCGGCGAGGCCATCGAGCACGGAGCAATACTCCGGCCCGTCCAGAACGAATCCGTTGTCGCTGATGAACGCCTGCTCCGGCGTCGCTGCCTCGGGGGCGGTCTTCAGCGCAACCTCCGCCCTGCCGTCGCCATCGAGATCGTAGACCACCATCGGCGAGAACCACACGCCCATGTTGATGTTCCAGCCCAGATCGTATCGCCACAGGAACCGACCGGTCCTGCCGTTGTAGGCCTCGACCTTATACGTGTCGCGACTTCTACGCGCCCGGCCCGGATCGATGGAACCGGCCGGCTGCTTGATGACGAAGTCGTAAGCCCCGTCGCCGTCCAGGTCCGCAACAGCACACTTGTTGGCCCCGTAGTCGCCCTGAAGGCGAATGGTCAGGCAGCCGCGTTCCGCATCCGCCGAATCAGACCGTACAGGCTCGGATTCGACCAAGGCGACGGCGGCGCTGACCGGCTGAACGACATAGTGCCAGGTCTTGCCGTCGGCCGTGGTGTCCACGAAATTGCATGAATCCGTCACAGGCTTGGCGTTCAGTTTCTCGCACCGGCCGCCGGGCTCGGCCCAGCGAAGAACGTTGAAGCCGACATCACATGGATCCGAAGCAAGCAGCCGCCAGCCGACATAGACATCGCCCCCGCTCGTGGTCACGGCGACCACGCCGCGGTTGAGGGTGTCCACCTCCCGCGCCGCACCGGCCCGAACAAATGTGATCAGCGATGCTCCGGCGACTGACAGCGTGACCAGCGCAGAGAGACGATGCGTCATGACGGCGTCCTTTCTTTGGGCTTCTCCCGAGGCGCCGCAAAACGGCACCCCCCGGTCGCCCGCATAGCCATGGCCTGTCCCGCCGGACCCAATGCTCCGCCCGAGATCGTGCCAAAGACACCATGATAATCTCCCGGCCGCCCCCGATCAACTCAGGGCCTTGCGACTGGGAAGCTCGTGCGGCCCATCTGAGCCTCGACCGCCACGGGCCGCCTGTGGGGAATAATTTCTCGCGAAACTGCAATAGTGACGCACCGGGGGGCGTCTGTGTATAATAACGCACACGAGAGCGGCGAGAGTATGGGCACAGCCGGCGTCACTGGGATGCCGACGAAGGTGGTTTCTTATTCCGGGAGGAACCTGTTATGAGGAAGACAACGTTCACGAGAGCCGTCCTGCTTCTTTGCACTGTACTTGTGGTATCGGCGGCGGCACAGCCGGCCGGGCAGTCGGCTCGGCCTGCCAGACGGGGGCTCTGGGGCGACTACCAGCTCAAGGTCCAGTTCGGCGAGCGACAAATGAACGCGATCCTGTCGTTCTCCAGAGACAGCGAGAGGAACCTGACGGCACAATGGATCAGCTTCTGGGGAGTGATCGATCTGAAGGATGTCAAGTTCGAGGAGGGCAAGCTCACCTTCGTCCAGATCGTTCAATTCGGGGACAATGAATGGACGTCGAACTTCACCGGGACCATCGAAGAGGGCAAGTTGAAGGGCGTCCTCTCCAGCGACCGGGGCGAATCCGAGGTCGAGGGCCAGCGCGCCCCGCGCGTCCCCCGGGCGGTCGGAAACTGGACAATGACGTTCACCGTGCGCGACCGCGAGGTCACCTCGACTCTCGTCATCAAGGCCGACGAGGAAGGCGAGCTCACGGGCGAATGGCAGAGCGAATGGGGCGAGCATCAGGTCACCGACGTAACCTACGAACGAGGGAACCTGACGTTCAAGCGCAAGAGCAAGTTCCAGGACCGCGAGTGGGAATCCACCTTCGAGGGGACCGTCCGGGGCGACACGCTCTCCGGCACGATCAAATCCGAGATGGGAGAGATCGCGGCCGAGGGAGAACGGGTCGGGGCGGCCCTGATCGGCACGTGGAACCTGGAAGTCACCGGCGAGCGGGGCACGCGCAAGCAAAGGCTGCAAGTCAACGGGGATATGACCGGCCTGTACGGAACTCTGCCCATCAAGAAGGTCAATCTGCAGGACGGCCAGGTGGATTTCATGATGTCGATGGAATTCGGCGACCAGACCTTCGAGATGAACTTCAAGGGCAAGCTCGAAGAATCCAAGCTCACCGGCGAGATGACAACGTCCCGAGGCACGAGCAAGATCGTGGGGACGAAGGTAATCCGTCGGTCCAGAAGGCCCGGCAGCATGTAAGCATCACACGACTGATTGAGCCTGCCGGGGTCAACCCGGCAGGCTTTCTCCCATACGAATCCGGACGAATCCTTGCCCGGCGCGGACGGTTCAGAACTCGATGACTTGTCCCTGCCGGCCGGCGGATTCGTGGCAGGCCAGCACGAGTTCGAGATTGTGAATCGCATCGGCCCCGTCCATAGGTGAACGTCGCCGGATCGACTGCGCGTGTTTGGCGATGACGGCCTGGTAGATGTTCTGCACGTCCCCTGCTCCGACAGGCTCCACGCCGTCGAAGTGGTCCACCTCCAAACGAACGTCCACCGGCTCGCCCGGATGACCTGAGAGCTGAAACAGCGTGGCGTATCCTCGGAGAATGCCCCTCGCGCCGTAGATCTCATAACCAAGGTTGCTCAGCGTACTTTCCGGACCTCCGCGAGGCTGATTGAAGGCGACCCGTGCCGTCCCCCGGACTCCGCTGTGCAGGCGAAACTGTATGAGCGCCCCGTTCTCCACGGCGATGTCGAGAGTCCTGGGAGTGTACACGCAGGCTAGAGATTCGACCGTGCTGTCGAGGAGAAACTCCGCCATGTACAGGCAGTGACTCCCCACGTCGCCGATGGGACCGCCGACCTCCAGAGGATCGATGCAGCGCCAGGCCGCGGCCTCCTCCGGCGTGGAACCATAGCAGAACTCCATGTGCAGGCATATGTCGTTGACCCGGCCGACGGAGCCCTGCACGACCAATTCCCGGGCCCGCTGGTTATAGGCGTTCTCCGTCATCATGTGATCGACCGCCAGGCTCAGGCCGTGCTCGCACGCGAGCCGCTGCAATCGTCCGGCATCCTCCATTGTGGTGGCCATAGGCTTCTCGATCAAGCAATGCTTGCCGCAGCGCATGGCCTGCTCCGCCAGCGGCGCATGGGAGAGGTTGTTGGTGGCGATGAATACCGCTTCCACGGCAGGATCAGCCAGAACGGCCTCTGTCGAGTCGTACCACTTGAGTCCCAACTCGGCCGCGGCCGCCTTGCGCGCGCCGTTCACGTCGGTGACACCGACCAGCTCGGCCTGCGCGTGTCCGGTGAACCGGTTAGTGTCAACGCCGAAGCCTTCCTTCGCAATGCGGTTCTCCGCAATCCCCCCGAAGCCGACGATCGCGTACTTTACCTTGCCCATCGAACGGACTCCCCTACCTGGCATACGCTTGAATGACCTTCCTCAATGCAGCCCCGATCTGCCGACAATCCTCCTCCGTGAACGTGGGAAACGCGAAGCACGTGAACGTATGGCTCTGGTGCCAGACGGCATTGGGCGCCTCAACCTTGCTGTACTCCACGCTCGCAGGGTTTGTGTACTCTTTGGACGTGAAGGGAAAGCCGCTCCGACCGAAAGCGTTGTACTTCGCATACGCCTTCTCGGTGTGACACTGCGGCCAGAACACCTTCCAGCAGGGCGCCCCCTCCGCACCGGCCGCGGCAATGAACCGGCCGATGTCGCAGCTCATGTTCTCGATATCCAGCGAAAAGGCCATCACGTACCAGCCGTTCCGCCTGTCTTCGGTGTCGATCGGAAAATACTTGATTTGTGGGAGGTCCTTGACGGCTTCGATGATGATCTGCGCGTTGCGACGACGCCTCGGCATGTTCCACGTATCCATCCGATCCAGCTCGGCCAGGCCGATGGCCGACTGCATCTCCGTCATGCGGTAGTTCCAGCCAACCATATTGTGGATATACGGCAGCTTCTGCTCGATCTCCAGCAGGTTGAGCCGCTCCTTCACGTCATAGCCGTGATCGCGGAAGCTGCGGGCGGCCCAGGCCAGGTCTTCGTCATCCGTGGTCACCATGCCGCCTTCGCCGCCGGTGGTGAAGGTCTTGTTCTGACAGAAACTACACGCGGAAATGTCCCCAAGCGTTCCGGTCTTCTTGCCTTTGTAAGCGCCTCCGAAGGCCTCGGCGTTGTCCTCGATGACGAACAGGCCGTGCTTGCGGGCGAATTCCACCAGCGGGTCCATGTCACAGACGTTCCCGTAGAGATGGATGGGCATGATCGCTTTCGTCCGCTCGTTGACGAGCTTAGCCGCGGATTCAATGCTAATACAATGGTCGTCGATGTTGACGTCTGCGAAGCGCGGAATGGCCCCGGCCTGGACAATCGAGAAGCTGCTGGCGATGAACGTGTAAGAAGGCACAATCACCTCGTCGCCCGGCCCGATCCCCAGGGCACTCAAGGCCGCGTGCAACGCCGAGGTCCCTGAAGACGTGCTGACGGCAAACTTGCTGCCCTGCCACCGGGCGAACCTCTTCTCGAACTCCATGCCCCTCGGCCCGGTCCAGTAGTTGACCTTTCCGGAGCGAAGGACCTTCTCCACGGCCTTGATGGCCTTCTCGTCGAATTGCGGCCACGGAGGGAGCTTGTGGGTCACCGCCTTGGGCCCGCCGTCGATCGCCAATCTGTCCGCCATGACACGATCCTTTCCTTGAACGGCTCGTTTGTGAGGATCTTATCCCAAGCAGGCACGGAACGCAATGCGACTCAGACAGGCGTGAATGATAACCTGGGACCTCAAGCCTGCATGACATCGAGCGGCTGAAAACGATTGCCGAGCACCGGCTCACTGTCGAAACCGAGCCATCGGTCGAGGACGGTGGCGTAGACCTGGCGGAAATCGGTGTGGAACTTCAAACCGCCGTTGTCCAGGTCGGTGAGACTCGGATGCGGACCGACCAGGCCGCCTTTCAGCTTTCCGCAGGCGAGGAAGATGGGAGCCGCACCGCCGTGCCCCGTCCCACGGCGACCGTTCTCCTTGACGGTCCGGCCGAACTCGGAGAAGGTCATCAGAAGCACTCGATCCAGCGAGTGATCCCGCTTCAAATCGTAGACAAAAGCCGCCACCGACTCGGCCAACTGGTACAACATAGCGCAGTGATTGCCGAGCTGATTCGCGTGATTGTCGAAACCGCCGATCCCCCCGCCGCCAAGCTCGGCGAAGAAGATGCGGATCCCGATATCGGCACGAATGAGCTGGGCGATCGCGTGAAGATCGTTGGCCAGCCCGAACGATGGATAATCCGCAGTCTTCGCAGTTGAGTTGACGACCGATTCGATCCGCTTGCTCTTGGCGCGAGCATCCAGCGTGCTTTGCCGCAGGAACTGAAGCAGCATGTCATCGGTTCCAGCGCCGGCGGGCTCGGATACGCCGCTCGCTCGGTCGGGCATCGTTCGAATGGTAAAGTCCTGTGCGGACCGGATGCAGGGGACGATGGCCCGCTCGGCATTCAACGCGAAGGGCCGGGCGATGGGACCGACGAAGACAGCCGTGGTGTCCGTATTGCCGGCGTCCCGGAAACCGTCCGCCACACGGCCGAGCCAACCGGTCTCGCGTTCGGGCCGCTGCGGGTCCGCACTGTGCCAGATCCGCATGGCGCGCTCGTGCGACTGGTCCGGGTCCGGACAGCCTACGCCCTGGACGATGCTCAGGTATCCGTCCTTGTACAGTCGCAGGAACGCTTCCATCCGCGGATGAAAGGCCAGCGTCGAGTCGATCTTGTGCAGCTCGTTCGTCGGCAAACGCAGGGTGGTCCGGTTTCGGGCGTACTCGTCGTCCGCGTATGGAACGACGGTGTTCAGGCCGTCGTTGCCGCCGGTGAGCTGAACCACGACGAGAACCGTGTCGCGATCACCGTGTTGCGACGGTGTAGCCGCCGCCGAATCGGCCAGGAGATGTGAGGCAGCCGGTCCCAGGGTCATCAGTGTCGAGGCCCCCAAGCCGGCCCGCAGGAAATCTCGTCGAGTGGTAGACATGATATTTGCTCCCGTCTCTAAGCCAGGTGATACTCCGGCTGAGTCACGATCGAATGCGCGAAGTGACGCAATGCAGTTTCCGGCTTGACCGCGCTGCCTGTCGCCGACGCCTGCAACCGCTCAAGAAGACGCGTGCGAGCATCCGGCTCAAGATCGCCTTGCAGGAACAGCTCCAGCACGAATCGCCCGGCGGCTTCGATCGTCGCATGTCCATGCCTCTGTGCCACAGTCCATGGGTCGAGCTTGCCGCCGTAAGGGTCCCCTTCTTGCACAAGCGCCGCCGAGAGATTGCACCGCCTTACCATCGCAGCGGCGTCGATCCAGTAGCGCCCGCCGGTCCAGCCCTTTAACGTGGGCGGATGGCACAAGTCCTGCCCCAGGCCGGCCACGTCTTCCGCAAGCCGCGTCGTCGAGACCATTCCTTCCAGTGCGTTCACGATGCCAACCGCATACTCCACCGGGCATTTGATCCGCCGTCGATACGCCCGCGACGAGAAGAACAGGTTGGACCGCAGCATGGTTTCAACAATCCGTGAGATGTCGTAGTCCTTGGCGAACGACTCCGCCAACGGTGCGATCAGCGTCTCATCGGGCTCTTGTGTCTCGCTGATGAACCAGCGGTACAGTTTGCGAACCAGCGTGCGAGCCGTGGCCGGCTGTTCCAGCACGATCCCGACGACGTCCTCGTCCGCGAAGTTGCCCTCTCGGCCGAGGATCCGCTTGGCTGTCTCGTCGTGCTCGTGCTCGATATAGCGGAGCCGATTCCGCGACACGAACCAGCCCGTGAAGGCCCTGGCCGCCTCGCGCACGTCATCCTCGGTGAAGTTTCCCTCGCCCAGGGTGAAGGTCTCCATAAGCGGCCGGACAAAGCTCTCGTTGGGAGCGGCCTTACGATTCACGTCGGCCCCGAGCCAGAGGAGCAAGGCCGGATCGCGCGAAACCGCCCGCAGTAAGGCGTCGAAGGAACCCAGTGCGTGACGACGCAAGAGCCGAACGTGCGCTTGCATCAGCCGGGGGTACAGGCCCACGCCGTTCGTGGCGAAATGGCCGTGCCAGAACAGGGTCATCTTTTCCAGCAACGGATGCGGCGTCTCGATCATGCGCCGCAGCCACCAGGCCCGCAGCCCGTCCACCGACGCGGCAGCGTCGTCCTCATAGCCGTCGTGTGTACGATTGAACGCATCAACATCGGCCTCGGGCGCAAGCAATCGGTCCACGGTTCGCTGCGGCCCTTCCGAGAGCGCCTGCTGAAGCTGTTGCCAGTCGGCCCCGAAAGCGGCCCGCCTGTAGAGATGCGCGGCCAGCGCGAGAGTCCAGGGCCGCCGGGCGTCGGGCTCGTACGCGGCCCAGGCCCAGCCGGGATCGGTCCGCTCGCCAACGACCGCCGGGCTAAGCACACCGCCATCGTTCTTGCGTGCAGCCATCAAAGTTACCTTTCGCCGCGCTGTGTTGTGCCCCGCGATGCGACCCGCGATTCGCTGTTCGGGTCACCCGTCGGCTGCGGCACGTTCAATCTCATTTGCAGCCCCACCTGCGTCAGGCCTTTGTCCGTGCCGATGCTCAGCCGGGCTCGATCCACGAACTTCACCAGGGTAATCAGCAGATCGATCCCTGCCTCCGCATCCTCCTGCGTCTTGCCCTTCTTGACCATATCCCCGCGGACCAGCGCCTCGCGGTTCGCCCGGAGGATCGAGGCGGCCTGGACACCGTCGATCTCGAGCGCGCTGTGCGTCTCGGCCAGCGGCGTGACCTTCCCAGCTTTTTCCCGACCCAAAGCCTCGATGAGGTCGCGAGCGAGGTCGTCGGTCGAGCTCAGGATCAGATACTCGCCGGGCATGGCCAGAGCCGGGCGGAAATTGAATCGCATGTCCAGTCTCGTTTTGTCCTCGACGTCCGCGGTGGAGAAGTAGGCCACGGTGAACTTGGCGTCTCCGTGGACGGGCCGATCGATGATCAGCCCGGGCAGCGCCTGCTGGCCGCGAGTGAAGTTGATCAGGCCCACCGCCTTCTGCCAGGCCTCCTCGACAACAGCGCCGAACTGCTCCGGGCGGCGCAGCCGCAGCACCACGGCAAACGCGGGCAGCTTCAACTGCGGCGTTCCGATGGCGGGATCGTATTGCTGCTCGGCGAGCACGACCCGGATTTCCGGCTGCGTTTCCGCCAGGACCTCGTTCGTGAGGTCGCGGCCTGTGAAGAAGATGCCCATCATGTTCTCGAAGAAGATCAGCCCGGACGTCCGCTCTGGAAAGAGATCGTCTTTGGCCGCGTAGAAACTGCGCAGGTCGCGGTACAAACTCAACGCCGCAATCCGCCGCGGCACGGCAAGGTTCGGCCAGACGCCCTCGTTGGCCTTCTGCGGCACAGCAAACCCCGCCGAACCGGTCGACGCAGCGACCCGGCCATCGGTCACCGCGCGAAACGTCACGGTCTTATCCGGAGCCCCCTCCTTGACGTGCAGCCCCAACGCCAGCCAGTTCGAGCTGCGAAACGATTCGCTGATCCCGGCGAAGATCAGCGCCGCCAAAGGATTCGCCTGCGACTGCTCCAGAAGACCGGCGATCTGCGGGAGACTCAGCAGCGGCTTGAGGTTCACGAACGCGGTGGCCGCCGCTTCCGGGTCGGCGGTCCGCCGGGCCGCCTGAAAGGCCGGGCTGTCCGCCAGGCATTGTCCACCGTTCTGCGCCTGGAGATCGAGGACGGCTTTGAGACCTTCCGAGCGATTGGCGAAAATGAATCGCTTGCCGATGATGGCATGCGCCTCTTTTCCGTCGAATGTCCATACCGTCACGCCGCCGTACTCCTTGGAAACCACCGTCTCCGCCCGACCCTGGTTCCGGGCCTCCGAACGAGCGATGTTCATGAGAGTCTCGTGCAGACGTTCGAGGAGGCTTTCATCTTCCGCATCGATGATCGCCACGACGGTATCTTCCGGGCAGATGGCCAGGGTGACCCCGCCTCCGGTCAGTCGGGCCAGGCCGGTCCGCCAATCCGTCTCCAGCGTAGTTTCCAGGTAGCTGATGACGCCGAGAAATTCCTGGAACTTGGGCTTCGACGACTGCTGCCGGTAGAGCGGCAAGGACTTGATCGCCTGAGTCATCTCTTCATCGGTCAGCAGATCCAGCAGGGCCTTCGGCCGGGACAACTGCAGGCAGATCACCGCGTCCTGCGGGATACACTGAGCGGGCGGCAGCGGCGTCTGCCCCATCATCCGCGTCGGCGGCACAAGAACAGAAATGACAAGACTCAACACAACTCCGAGCTTCACAGGCATGTCGCACCTCCGGAACCGATCATGACGATCATTCTCATTCCACCGCCGGCCGAACCCGTATAATACAGCATTTCCACTCCCCCGTAAACCCGCAACCACAAAAAACCGGGATCCCCCCGCCGCCAGCCTCGCCCACGACCCATTCTCACGCGGCCATCGACCCGGCTCCACATCCCTGGCAGGCGAATGTCATCCGTGTTCCAGGATCGTCCTAATACTCAACGTCGACAGTCGTGAATCTCTCGCTCACGACAACGCGATTTTCCAGTTGAATTGGGCACGAGGATAAGGTAGTGTATAGGGAATCCAAGACCATCGAATTGTGGCAGAAGCCGCCGTTTGACCTTACCGCCGGCGCCCCGGCGGGCGAGGCCGCCACGCTCAAGACGGGCGCGTACTACGGGGAAGAAAATCATGGAGACCGAGACGGAGTGGAGCAGAGCCGATCTGCCGGCCGACAAGGGCGCCGAGAGCTGCCTGCTGGGCCTGATGCTCGTGGAACCGGGGAAAATCGGGAAAGTCCTCGAACGGATCAACGAAAGCGCCTTCTTCTACCCTGCCCACAAGCTCATCTACAGAGCCATCGTAGCCTTGTTCACCAGCGCCTGGAGGGACGGGCAGACCCCCGTGGGAAGCTTCAGCGTCCTCGATGAGCTCAAACGCATGGGCAAGCACACCGAAGAAGATACCGACGCGGAAGACACCAAAGTCAGCGAGTCCTATTTGCAGCAGGTCGTGGAGTCCGCACCGGAGATCGCCAACGTCGAGTACTATGCAGAGCTCGCTCTGGAGTACAGCAGGGACCGCGAGCTGCTGATCATGGGCACGGACATCGAGCGAATCATCAACCAGCCCGGACGGCCCAATGAGAAGATCCAGCACATTCAGGAGCGTGTCCTGCGGCTCGAAGCCCTGAGCACCGACAAGAAGGTCATCGGCTTCGGCGACAACCTCATTCAGCGGGCCCAAGCCCTCCAGGGGGACTCCCCCGGGCGCATCGACTCCGGGTTCATGGCCATCGACCATAAGACCCGCGGCTTCTATCCGGGCGACCTGATCGTCGTCGGCGCCCGCCCGTCAATGGGCAAGACCTCGCTCGCCCTGAATATTGCCCTGAACGTGGCGAGAGCCGGCACCGGCGTCCTGTTCATCAGCCTCGAAATGGCCGCTCAGCAAATCCAGGACCGCGCCTTATGTATGCTGGCGGGACTGTCTTTCTCCGACGTCCGACACAACCCGGGCCTGGCCGAAGCACACAAGCAAGCCCTGTTCGAAGCCGCCCAGAAGTACGAACGAGAGAAGCTGCCTTTGTTCATCACCACCGCCGGACATACGCCCGCACAACAGACGGTGCTCCTGAAGCAGTATCGGCAGGGACACGACATCGGCCTGGTGATCATCGACTACCTGCAGCTCATGATGGCAGACCAGAGGCAGCAGGACCTGTGGCACACCGGAGCGGTATTGAGCCGAGCCATCAAGAGAATGGCCCAGACGGAAGAAGTGCCGGCGATCGTCGTCAGTCAATTGAGCCCTGAGCCTGAAAGCAGAGAAAACACACGCCCCCACATTTCCGATCTTCGAGAATCCGGGTCCACCGACCAGGACGCCGACGTGATCATGCTGCTGTTTCGTGAGGACTACTATCGCCGATACGACCTGAGCTATGGCCCCACGGAGACCTGTGAGATCGATCTCGCCAAGCAGCGCAACGGTCCCACCGGCCTGATCAAGCTCACCTTCGACAAGAGGACCATGACGTTCACAGACTACGCGGGCGCGTACTGAGAAGCCTGAAGCGTCAGCCTGTGATTCACGGAGTTGTCCTGGACGCCCTTCGGGAAAAGTGTGCGCCAGAACGTCGTGGCGGGCTTTCTACTACCGGTCCTGTCGAACCAGATCAGATTTCCTTCCACTGCCCCGGGATCGGGACGGGGAACCAGCCGTCTTTGTCGGCTTTGACGGGGACCGGACTGTTCTCGTTCAGATCGTCGAGGTAATCGCAGAACTGGAAGCGTGACTTCATCATGTCGTCCCAGGTGACGGTCTGGCCCGTATGACAGGCCGCGCGGCCCATCAATGAGGTGAGATCCGAGTAGACGGCGCGCTTAACCTCATTGTGAGACCGGTCCTTGCGGATGTTCTCGATGAACACGTTCCACTCGTACTGCCACGGACTGAATGCGTCCTTGGTGGGCGTCCAGGCGATGTTGTCCTTATTGATACGTTGGTCCTTGAACATATGGACGGTGGCGGCGTGGGTCTGCCCGGAGAACTGGGCGGCGCACTTCGTGCCGTGGACGTACGTGGCGAAATCGCCGCGGGTCTTGTTGATCCGGCGGAACCCGCAGAACGCCTTGGTTCCGTCGGCGAACGTGTACTCCATCGAGTAGACGCCGATATTCTGCCCGTGGTCCTCGCTCCGTGGGACACGGCCGCCCAAGCCGTGCGCCTCGACCGGCCAAGCGTCCTTGATCCAGCAGCACTCGTCGATCTGGTGGATCAAGTTGTCCACCATGTGGCCCGAGCCTACCCAGAAAAGGTGGATTCGGCCGAACTGGAGCTGGCTATTCAATTTGTTGGCGTTGTCGCCCTGATTGCCGAGCCATCCGGCGCCGCCCAGGCGGTTCGCGCGGATCAGCGTGATCTCGCCCATGGCGCCGTCGCGAATCTTCTCGATCAAGGCTTGCCGGGCGGGCGAATGGCGACACTGGACCCCGGCCAGGACCTTGACGCCCTTTCTCTCGGCTTCTTCACCCGCGCGGAGCAAGCGGTGCAGGCCGCCCGGATCGGAGGCGAACGGCTTTTCCATGAATACGTTGATGCCCTTGCGGATCGCGTACTCGACATGCACGGGCCGGATGTAGGACCGCGTCGTGCACATGGCGATATCGCCGGGCCGGAGGATGTCGATAGCCTTGCGGTGAGAATCGAAGCCGAGGAACTTGCGCTCCGGCGAGACGTCGATCTTATCGCCGAACTTCTGCTTGAGGGCGTCGTACGACTTGGCCATGCGATCTTCCCACAGATCGGCCATGGCGTAGAGCTTGATCGGCCCGCCGCCGGGAACGGACAGGGCGTCGCCGACGGCCCCGGTGCCGCGTCCGCCGCAGCCAATCAGCGCCAGGCGAATGGTATGATCTTCGGCAGCGAAGGCCCGGGGCGCCAAGCCGCCCAACACGGCCGCACCGGCGGCAAGCGAGCCACCCTGTTTCAGGAACTGACGACGGTTGACGATGGAGTTGTCATTCAGTTGCGTCATGTCTGTCTCCTCGGTCGATGATTGGACTATCCAAACGGCCCCTGTCTGCTTGCGCCCCGGAAAACCGGGGTCCAGACCGCGATTGTACCCCCGATTCGACATCAGTGCCACCGGTTTTCACGGCCTGCTCATGTCCACCACATCCCGGCGGCGGGCCTCGGGCGTGACCTTTAGCGACCGGAACTTGCCATCGCGGTGTTCGCCCTCGACGATGGTTCGCAAAGGTGCGTGCAGCTTGAAGTCCACGTCCCATCCCTTGGGCCATGCGGGCAGCAGGAAGATCTTTCGACCGTCCGTCTGCATCAGCATGGATTGAAACGTCTTGAGCAACACGCCGCCGTGGCACTGGTCGGGCGTCCAGTCGTAATTCGGACCCCAGAAGGCGACGAATCGTTCACGGGGATCATGATGGCGGGCCCGGTCCAGGAGCCCTTTGCATGCGTCGTCCGTAAGACCGAGGTAGGCCATGAAGATGTCGTCCTGCCGCCAGCCGCGGTGGCCCTTATCCCAGCGATGCCTCAGGGCCTCGATGCCCCATTCAATGTTCTCGCGGCCCACTCCGATCAGCCGGAACGGAAAGACGGCGTAGAGTTCCGGGTTCTCGATATTTCGTTTCATCTCGAATCTCTCGGCCGGCGACAGGGCCTTGCCCCCTTCCACGTCGCGCAGCGGAAGAGGCGGCAGCTTATCGCGAAGCCTGCGCCAGAGCTCCCGCTCGCCGGCAGGCACCGCGTCCTGTGGCAGCGCGAGCAGCCGCTCCGTCACGGCCATGCAGCCGGCAAGCTCGGGCATCGGGTTCGTGCAGTCCCACCACGTCTCAACCGCCTGCGACGGGTGCATCACCAGCGTGCCCCGGTCGTCGGTGCCGTAGTGCTGGTCGAAGAAAATCAGGATCTCATGGGCAAACGGAATCGCCGTGTCGGTCAGGAACTCGCGGTCGAGCGTGTGCTCGGCGTAATCGAGCATCAGCCAGCACAGCTCCAGGCCGCCGACCCATTCCCACTTGTGGTACCGGCTCTCTTGCAGCTTGTCGGTGCGCTGCTCGAAGGGCGTCCAGCCGTACGTCTCGCTGAAGATCGCTCCCCAGAAATAGATGCACTCCGGGAGAAACGCACCGTCGTGCCCGCAGTAGAGCTTCGTGCGATACTTCGAGAGCTCCAGCACCTCGCCGGCGTACATCCGCCACAACGGCTCCATCAGATCGTAGTCGCCGGAGGTGCACATGCTGAAGTACGGTAGGCGCGTGTTCTGCCACCAGTAGCCCGGCCCCCAGCGACGATAGTCCGGATCGTCGTTGCCGCCGGCCGGCACAGTGAAGAGGCTGCCGTTAAACTTGATCGGATACGCGCCGCGCCCGGCGCAGGCGCTGATGAAGCGCTGCAGGTGATACATCCGGCTGACGTAGGCGGCTTCGTCACGGACCGCTTCGCCCGAGTTGTCGGCAACAAGCTTGCCGTTCACATACAGCCGGCAGCCGCTCGCCGCCGAGTCCGCGACCGCCGCCACGTGCGTCCAACGGCCGGCCGGGACCGCATCATTCAGGTTCAGCTCCGTCGGGCCGCAGATGAATCGCAGGCTGTTGCCCGGATACGTATCGAAGAGAAAGCCGTCTCTCTGGCCCGGGGTAATCTTGTCGACGATCCGAGCGCCGCCGCCGGGCAGCTTCTCCGGCCTGACCCACGCTTCGATGGTGAACCCGTCGGCGAAGGTCCACGACGCGGAATCCGCCACCCGCCCGGGCGCATTGCCGGCCCACAGCAGCGATGGCGACCCAGGGACGGCGCTGCCGCGATCCAGCTTGGCCAGCTTCTGGATCTGCGAGTCGTCCATTGGTTCAGTGAAAAGGCTCACACGACCTATCTCACCTGCGAACCGGTTGCCGCCGTGCTGGTCAAGGCCGATCCGCACGGAATGACCGTTCGACGGGACGATGGAATCCGCCCCCGCTGGCTCCGCCTCGGGATTCGTGCGGGCTCGAATCCAACTGCGGTCCCAGAACCGGGCCCACCATTGCTCGTGGGCCTCACGGCATTCGCCGAATTCCTGCGACTCGACGCGATCAATGGTCCGCTCGATATCGGCTAACCACTGGGCCGGCTTCGCGGGATGCCGCGTGAGGACATACACACTGAACCGGTGCGTAGCCCCGGCGGGTGAACGCAGACGCAGGTCGTCCAGCCGCTCGCCGGCGGCGGCGGTCACGACGGCGCCGAACGTGCGGTCGAGCAAGGGATCGGCCTGCTTGAAGCCGGTCAATCCCTGCACCTCGGCCAGCAACTGCGGACCGACCGACTTGATATTGTGATGGTACCACCCGATGCGACCACGCTGCTCCGTCAGGATGGTGTCGGGCTCAATCACCATGGGTGCCTGCCGCTTGTCGGGCAACTTTCGATTGAGAAGCACATCGCTGGTCTGCAGTTCGGTCAGTTCATGCTGCTTCGTGCGCCACAACTCGATGACCGCCGTCGCTTCGAGCGGCGAGGCGCTTTCGGCCGTCACATGGATGACCGGATGATGCGCGTCCACCCAGACCTGCACGCCCGTTCGCTGCGCGCCGTCGCCGGCCTCGACTTTCAGCGTGCCGTCGCGCAGGCTCAGCGTCTGGCGGAACGGCCGGCCCGCCGCGAACGGATTCGGCTCCAGTCGAATGCGCACAGCGCCGACCTTGACGAGGCGCGCATTATCATCCCAGGCGTCAGTCTTGCTGATGAAGAACTGAACATCCCCTTCCGACGTGACCCATGCGTTGAGCCCAATGTCGCCGTTGCCCAACGGCATCGAGCCATGGTGATCGGCGCTCGGCGTGTCCCACACGACGTTGTAGTCCTCAAGGACCTGAGCCGCATTGGCCCCCTCTCGCTCGCCCGGCGCGAAGAGCAAAAACTCCCAGATCGTCGGGCCGTCGGCCGCCTTCAGCACATTCAGACGGACTTTCTGCGCGCGGATCGGCTCGAACTTCAGTTCCAGGTCCTTGCCGATCTTGCCGCCCCGCGCGAACGTTTCCCATCGCCCGTCGCGATCGACCTGCAGCTCGAACTGCTCGACGCGGTCGTACGCTTCACTGAGAAGGGCGCGGCTGATGGTCTGGGGCTCGCCCAGATCGACAACGAGCCAGGCTTGTCGGACACCTCCATCGCAGGCCCATCGCGTCTGCGCGTCGCCGTCGAAGGCCATCTCGGGTCCGTACTGCCGGTTGTTCTGATAGACATTGGACGCAGCAGCCGGCCTGCCGCGGGCCAGGGATTTGCCGGCGTCCGGCGGCAACTCCGGCGGAGTGCCCGATTCCTGACCGCCGGCGGGCGGATGGCCCTTCTTCGTGAGTTTCGTGTTGAGCGCCGCGCGCTTGGCTTGCGGCACCAGCGACTCCCAATTCGTGAGGGGCTCGATATCGGCCACGGCTGAATCCGTGCGGCATCGCAACGTCACGATCTGCTGCGGCCGAACCGCGAATCGGTAGCCCGGCCCACCGGTCAACAACTTGCGGCGGCCGCCCACCAGGTCCGTCAAGGCGGTCTCGCGGTGCGGCAGGTGCAGCGCCACCTCCGCGTCGCCCGCTACGCCCAGGCACTCGACGAGCCGCAGCTCGATCTCATCGGCCTCGCGACGCATCGCCTCGACGATCACGTTGTCCGACGTTTGCAGAAACGATCGCGGCGCGGCCTTGGCGACACCCTCGGCCACGACGGCGGGACAGTTGAATTCCCACGCCATCTGCGGGATGCGCGCGCTGCGCCAATCGCCGTCGTGTGCGACGAGGGCATATGAGAATGTGTGTCGGCCCTGCCCGCTGAGCCACGCGCAGGGGTAGCCCATGTAGATGTCCTGTGCGTTCAGCAGGAAGAGCACCGGCGTCCGGCCGGCCTGCTCGGAGGATTCGTTGCGAGAGAGCTCGCGCCCGGGCAGACCGCGATCGAGGATCGCCACGCCGCCCCGCTCGAACTGATAGTGCGACCAGCGAATGGCGGGCACGATCCCCTCGGCATAGCCGGCGAGGTCCGGGTCGCGCTTGTCCCACGCGCCGTGCGAGAAGCCGTAGGGGATGCCGCGCCGCGTCTCCAGAATCGGCTGCGCAAGCGGGAACTCGGTGACAACGACGGTCTTGTCGGGGACATCGTTCAACTCAACATCGAAGTCAATCCGCGGGTGGTTCTTGTAGAAGTGCAACGCCTGCCGCTGACGACCGCCGCCGAAAAAGGTCGAGTCGATCTGCACGACGGTTGCGAGCGGACCGTCGCTGACGTGGATGTCCGGCTTGAGTTGGCTCGAATCGGCCAGACGTTTCCGTCGGTTGCGCCGCGGCGTGTTGTGGAAGTCGCCCGCTTGCTCGGCCACGAGCAGGATCGGGCCCGCAAGCACTTCGCGCCCCGAGGGCTTGAGCTTCAGACTCGACAGAGCGCCGGTCTCCGCGTCGATTCGCGCCTGATAGTGTGCCGTCTCGATCACGTCGGGCAGCTCAACCGGTTTGGAGGCCGGCGCTGCGGAGGCAACAGTCTCCAGCGTAAGGACACCGGTCGAAGGCAGCGTAGCCCGGCAGAGCGTGCTTCCGTCCTCTTCAGCCTGGCACAGTGTGTCGGCAAGAGTTGTCCCTGCCGGCAAATTCAGGCGGATCGGGTCGGTTCGCGGCCAGTTCAACGGATTGAACAGGCCCAGGCAATCGCCCCGGCCCGCTACCTGTCGCAGTGCCGCATTCGCGGCGCCGGCGGAAATGGCTTCTACCGACTCGAACCGGTCGCGGACGTCCCACGATTTGTCGTGCTTGAACACCATGCCGCCGGCCGCCCCCCAGAGTGTGTTGCGGTCCATGTTCAGCAGCATCAGCAGCCACGCGTGATACAGCGGCTGCGCAGGGTAGCCGTAGTCACCCGTCAGACTCGCCACCGCGGCCAGCATCTCCGCGGTTTGCAGGCCATGCTCCGCCCGGCGGTACCACGTCTTGACCCTGGGACACTCGATCCAGAAGGAGGTCCAGCTCGGCCTGGCGCCGCTGCGGTTGACGGGCAGCTCGATCCGGCCCGAGCGGATATCATCGAGCACGGCATCCACATAGGCGCTCAGCCCGGTGAAACGCAATTGCGTCTCGGGCGCGACCTGCTTCCATTGTCCCAGGAAGGTCGATGGGTAATCCGCGCAGGCCGGCGCAAGAGAGTAATCGCCGTGGCCGCCCAGCACGAGCACCGGCGCGCCGGCGGGCGTGCGGGCGCTCCGCGCTCGGGCATCCTGCAGCAGCTTCTTCACCGCCTCCGTCGTAAGTGACGATCGCGTGTTGAATACGGGACCCCAGTCGGAATAATGGCCGGGCGAGAGCGCCAGGCAGCGAGAGCCGTCGGGGGCCTCGAGCCAGTGCATCGTCTTGCCCGTCGGGTTGTCGCGCGTATAGACCATCGCGTCCAGGCCGAGGCCGGAGACGATCTGCCCCATCTGCTCGTGGACGCCCGTCACGTCGATCGTCCAGGCAAAGCGCGGACGCGCGCCCAAGACCTGCTGCTGCCAGCGCAGGCCCTCGACGCCCATCTTCACCAAAGCCTCGCCGCCTGAGAGGTTGATCGTCGGCTCCAGGAAGAAGCCGTTGACCAGCTCGACGCGGCCTTCGCGAATCCGCCGCTTCAATTCCGCCACGCGGTCGGGATGGAAATTCAGGATGGCGATCATCGTATTGCACTCGGACAGTGCGAAAGCATAGTTCGGATCGTTGCGCACGCGGTCGAGATGGTCGAGGTAGCTGTTGGCGCAGTAGTTGCGCTCGGTGGACCAGTCGGTGAGCCACCCGCAGCTCGCCGGATGAAAATTCGGGACGACGAAGATCTCCGCCGGGACATTCGCTTGAGCGGCGAAACCGCAACTCGCGAACAGCAACACCGCAGCAAAAATCAGGACCCTCGCGCTCATGACTCTCTCTCCATTGGAAAAACAGGATTGCACATGATTGTCGGAATCGGCGGACGGTCAATCAACGTGAAAGACCTCGTCCATGCCGGCCCACCATTCGCCTTCGGCGCGGTCCGCCAGCGGCTCCTGACAGGGCATACAGACCTTCCACCACTTCTGTGTTGTCGGGTCGGCCGCCATCCTGGCCATGTCCGCGTCAAAATCGCGGCCCGTATACTCGAAGTAGCTAAAGAGGTAATGATGCCCGTCCGGAAGGCGGCGAAGATAGATCGAGTAGTTGCGTATGTTGCATTCGGCGATCATCTTCAGCACGTCGGGCCAGACCGCCGCGTGCAGTTGCTTATATTCCTCGATCTTCTCGGCTTTCAGACCGATGACCGTCCCATATCGTTTCATAGCGTCCACCTACAAATCGTGCGTTTTCGCACAGCATCATTAGGCGAGCGGAGACGCCCGCCCTACTTCATTGTCCCGTCGGTTATTGGCCCAGGTAGTTTCCATAGGTCAGGGCCAGCACGGCCGCACCGACGATCAGCAGCGCAATGACCATCGCCCCTTTCGTGCGGGCGCTGCGGCCGTGCCATTCCCGCATCACGATCCCCGCCAACGAGCTGAAGAGGATCAGCATGAGCATGTGAATCGCCCAACTGGAGAACTTGAACTGGCCCATGCGCACGTGGGCGATGCCGTAGAAGAGGAATTGCCCGTACCACATGCAGCCGGTCACAAGGGCCATGAGGTAGTTGATCGACAGCGCGCCGGCCGTTGCGTCCGTCGGCCGACGGAACTCACCGAACGTCTTCTGCGAGCGAGCGAGGAACAGGCAATAGACAGCCGTCGTCACGAACGCGCCGGTATTGGAGAAGATGTAGACCACGTTGGTCTGCCAGTGGCCGGCCCCGAACTTCGCGGCGGTCTCGGCAATCGGTCCGCCGGCGTCATTGACGGCGATGCCGTAGACGGCGGAGAACACCCCGGCAATGCCACATAACAGCAGCCCCTTGCCCAGGGCAAACGGCTGGGCGCCGGCGTCGGTCTTCTGCTGCAGCTCCTTTTCCTTGAGCCGGCCCGCCAGGCCGCACATCAGCGTCCCGAGCAGACCGACGAACACGCCGCTCATCACCCAGCCGGAGCCAGGCTTGTCCAGGATGCCCGCCAGCGATCCCTTCAGGATCGGACCGGCCAGAGTCCCCAGCACGCAGGAGATGCCGATCGCGATGGCGTACGTCAGCGAGTAGCCTATGTAGCGGATGGCTATGCCGAACGCGGTGCCGCCGATCCCATAGACCGCGCCTAAAACGAACGTCCCTAACATGGCGTACGGGGGTGCCGCGCGCAGGACCTCCCCCAGATCCGGAATCGTCCACCAGGCAACGACGATCGGCGCCAGGACCCAGCAGACGGAGGCCTGAGCGAGCCAATAGGTCTGCCAGGACCAGCCGCGCAGCTTCTGCTGCGGTGTGTAGCACAGCGCGGCGAGACACGCACCGACGGCATGCAGGGCCGTTCCGAGAATGGGATTGACGACAACGTCGGCCATAGAGGTCTCCTTACCTGCCCGCCGCCCCGGGTCTGTTACGCGGTTCCGTTAAGATCTTCGTCGAATTCGCCCAGATCGAGCGGATAGACCCCATGCTTGCGAATCAGGCCAACGACGTAGTCATAGGTTCGGCCGGAAACGCCGCTGGTGACGGAGTGGTCCGACTGGAGAATCAGCCCCCCGCCTTTGGCGGCATTGAGCTTACGAAGAATCTCGGTCCCGAGGGCCACGCGATCGCCCCGCTCCAGCGCCTGGACGTCCAGGTTGCCGCAGAAACCGATGCGATGACCGTATCGACGCCGCAGGTCGACGACGTCCATGCCGGCTTTGACTTCGAGCGGGTTCAACGCATCCACGCCAATCTCGATGAAATCCTCAACGATCTCCTTCACGCAGCCGCAGCCATGATAGATCACCGGCAGGCCGTTCGCGTGACAATGATCGACCATGGCCTTGACCCACGGCTTGAAATACGCGCGCCAGTAGCGCGGCGAAAAGAACATGCTCTTGCGATACGCGACGTCACCCCAGATGACGAAACCGTCGAGGCTGCCCGCCGCCGCGGCGATCGCCGCCTTGCAGCAATCGAGATAGAACGCGCCGATGCGATTGACGCACGCGCCGAACCGCTCGGGGTACAGTCCCATCCACAGAAGCGTATTCTCCTGGCCGATGAGCCGAGTGAGACATTCGTTGACCTCGATCATGCTGCCGAAGACGGGAAAATCGGCCCGGAGTTTCTTGACCGTCTCCACCCACGGCGGGGAATTGCGCTCGAATCCATCACCGACCCCGGCGATCTGGTTGTCGCCGGCGCCGAAGAACCGGCGGCGGTCGCAGGGGTCATCGAATTCGAAGGCTTCGAGCTTCTCGATCGTGTCGGTATCCCAGGACATCTGCTCCGGCATGGGCAGGTCCAGACGCTTGCGAAGGACAGTCTCAAAGCCGGTCTTGACCCACACCTCATTGGCGTCCTGGCGAATCGTCTCAAAGGCGCGGATGTGCGGGTCCATGTTGGGGATGGTGACGATCCAGTCGAGATCGTAGTAGGCGTAGGGGTCGGCGTCCGGCGGCAAGTTCAGCTCGCGCCGCCAGCGGTTCAGGAACCCGCCCCAGAAGAACTCGCCGACCGGCACGCGGTCCGGCTCCTCGTGTCGTAGCGCCTTGCGCACGCGGTCGAGCTTCGCCCGCGTCGAGGCAGGACGGCCCACTGAACTCATAGAACCACTCTTTCCATCCATGGCACTCCCAGAATACTCCCGACCGGGCCCCTTGTCCACCCCGGCCCGCGGCGCGGCGTCCCCGAATCATGAAGCCGGGGCAGGGCAACCTCGGGGTCACCCTGCCCCAGCCCACATGCCTTGCTGTAAACAGTCCGGCGCCGAGCGGCTTGTTAGAACGGCTTGGCGAACGGGACCGTCCGACCGGCCAACCAGGCGATCTCTTCTTGTGATAGCGTCCGGTTGTAGAACCGGGCATCGTCGATGAACCCGGTGAACCAGCGGCTCATCGTGCTGCCGTCGGTCCCCAGCCAGGCCCCGATCAGCCCGTCGCCCAAGATCACGCTTGCGGGCTCCTCCAGCGCCAGCGAGACTTCCTTGTGACCGTCAAGCCACAGGGCAAACTCGGTCTCGGAGACGGTGACGGCCACATGGTTCCACTGGTTGGGAACGACGCGGGATCTGCCGACCAGGTTGCCGCCTCCAGCGACGCCGTTGATGCCGCCGCTGACTCTGGCGTATTGGTATCTCCAGTGCAGGTCGCCCGCCTCCCAGCCGTCGCCGTGGAACGTGCTGGCGTAGTCCAGTTCTGACGTATCCACGGTCGAATTGACCCACATCGCGATCGTGAGCGTGTTTGTGGTGGCGGCCAGCGGAGGCACATCGACCGCATCGCCGATTCCGTCCAACGACACCACCTGCCCGCGTGCCGGATCATTGACGATCGCAGCGTCGCCGATGGCCGTGGCGTGGTTCGTGCCGGCCGAGTCGTTGAAGGTGCCGTCGAACCTATACCAGGCCGCCAGGCCGGTTGTGCCCGGATCGACCGGTGTGATGAACTCGCCGGCACGGGGATACAGCGCAATATCGTCGAAATACAGCGCGCCCAGGGGGCTGGCGCCGTCGGCGCCGACGGCGATGCTCGTGACATTCGCCAGATCCGCGCCGGTCGAGGCCAGATCGACGTTCCACGGCTGCCACAGGGTCCTCTTGATGTCCCCGGCTTCGCCGTTGTAGGGGACGTCCGTGTTGTTGATCTTCAGGTACATCTGTCCGGCGTTGTTCGGATCGCCGTGGAAGGCCAGCGACAGGGTCTGGATGCCGTGCTTCGTCCAGTTCTGCGGCGTATCGAACAGCCGCTCGGCCTCCGCATGGGTGACGCCGCCGACGTTTTCGTAGTAGAAATTCATCGACTGGGCCCCGTTGTAGACGATGTCCTGCTCGGCGAACGGCGCCTCAGGATTACCGACGGTGGAGCCGCCGTAGGCGGGATCGGTAATCCCGTCGAACCAGGTCTGCCAGATGGTCTCCTCGGCTTCCATATCATCCGTATAGTTCTCGAAGTCGTCCACCATCAGAGCTGGGCTGGTCGAGAAGCTCCAGACGTCGCTCTCCCAGGAGGCCGGATCCTCAGCCTCATTAACCTCGACGACCTTCCAGTAGTAGGTCTCTTCCAGGTTCAGGTCCGCCGGACAGCGAGGCTCGTCGACCGTATCAAGCAGAGACAACTCGTTGGGGTCGGTCCCGAGGAAGACCTGGTGCGAGGCGACCTGGCGCCCGGGACGCCAGCTCAACGTCGTCTGCGGGGCCACACCGGTTGCCCCGTCGGCCGGATCGGGCTCGCTGGCCGACAACGGCACGTACAGGAAGCGGACCTCGCTCAGGCCGTACTGTTGCAGGAAACCACCCCAGTTGCTCGTGATCGTGAGCCTCACATACTGGGCGCCGACGCCGCCGAAATCAACCGTAGTATCGGCCGTACAGGTGTCCGCACCGGGGGCACGGACGAACTCGAACTCACCGAGCACTGTCCAGTCGTTCGCATCGGTGGAATACTCAACCGTGACGTTCCTGGCGCCGAAGCCGACATAAGGTTCCATTTTCTGATTCGAGTTCCAGACTATCATCGTATCCAGTCGGTAGCTCTTGTCGAAGGCGTACTGAATCCAGGTGGGCTGCGGCGCGAAGGGGGCGCTGAGCCACATATCTGTGTCTTCGATCGAATGCTGGTCGTCGGCATTGAGGCCGGAGCCGTCGATGGTCTTCTCGGGCGCCGTATCCAGCGCTGAGCTGGAGGCTGTCGCCGTGATATTCGCGCCGGGAATGGGGCGGGCGTACGGCTCGACCGTGAAGCTCCAGACACCGCCCTTGAAGACGGTGCTGTCGGGCGGCGCATTGACTTCATCGACCCGCCAATAATAGGTCTGGCCGAGTTCGAGACGACCGACGTCGTACGTGTTGGCAGCCTGCCCCGGGCCGACCAGCACGCCCAGTGTATTGGTTGTGTCCGCGTCGTTGACGTCCGCAAAGACCGTTCCGAAATACACGTCATGCGTCGCGGCGAAATCGCCCGGCGTCCAGCTCAGAATCACATCCCGAAGCACGTCCGTGGCGCCATCCGAGGGCTGAGGATCCTGGGCGGCGCCGGGAACCATCCATTTCGTGTAGAGATACGCTTCCACGCCCTGGCGTTCCTCATCCGTCAGGGCACGATCGTAGATCAGCAGCTCACCGAGCTTGATCCCGCCGGCACGATAAGTCCGGTCGCGGGTCAACATGCTCGTCTCGACGTTTCCGGTCGTCACCAGGCTGATAATCGAGTAGTCGGTCGGCAGCACGGTGGCGGTGCCGTCCACCAGGACGCCATTCAGATAGGTCGAACCGTCACGGATGTTCGCACTGGCCCAGCCGCTGGCCCCGTCCCAGATCTGGTTTTGCTGGCCGCGATGGAAATGGTAGTTGTTGTCATCTCCGAGGAGGAAGCCATCGGTGCCGGCGTCCATTCCGCAGACCCAGAACACCGTCCGAACGTTGCTGATGTTCAGGGCGGCGTCTGAGGCGTCGCGGAACTGCATCCAGGGAGCGTCCGTGCTGTTGTAGATGGAGTCGCCGAAATCGACGATGCCCTTGCCGTTGAGGGCCCCGCGGACGTAGGTCGGCTGCAGGGCGGGGTCGGTCTGCTCAGCATAAGCGCCGGCGCCCGAGCGGTCGTTCCACCGGCTGACGTTATTTCCGGCCAGCGTGAGGTCGCCCGGCTTGGAAGCGTCGAGCCAAAAGACCAGGCCGTCGGTGACCGGGACCTGCGCGACCGCGGCCGGCGCCAGCCAACCCATCAGCACAACACCCATTGAGACAATCATCAACTTCTCGCTCTTGCACATGGCTATCCTCCTTCTTTCTCAGCACCCACATTGATCTTGTTCTGCGCGATGGAAGAAACATGTCACCTCATGCTATTCAGTCTGCGAAACCCTCCGGCTCACCCACGAGAGCCGGTTGCAGATATCCGCGTGCCTTGCCTCCTTGCCATGCCGGATTGCACATCGCGTCGCCGGGCCGGTCCTCACTGAAGCGCCCGGTACGCGTAAGCCTTCAGCATGAACTCGAAATCCTCCAACTCCTCATTATCCTGGGGAGGTCTGTAGAACGCAAAACTCGTCGGCTCGTGCAGAGCCTTCAGGTTCCACTCGATCAGCCCTTTGCCGAACCACCGGTGCATATCGACGTGGCCGTCCGCGAAGCTCAGCGTACTGCTGTTGTCGCGGTGCCAGATCCCGAACGGATCGACCCATTGCTTGGTCTTCGGCTGGATCACCCAGGAGCCCATGTTGTAGCCGCGCGGGTCGCACTCGGCCACAAAGACCAGCTTCGTCGCGGGCTGCTTGATATCCGTGTACTTCTTGCAGGGTTTGATCTCCCACATATCATCATCGAGCACGCCGTTCATGCCGCCGGCAATGGAGTACGTGCGATAGGCATGGCGATGGAACGGATTGTTCTTGCGTTTGTCGGACGGACACCGGTAGACTTCCACGTCCTTGACATAGGGCCACAGCATCCCTAACTTGATGTACTCCTTCTTCTCTTCCGCACTGGCGTTTTCCGGACCTGCCGGCAGGTAGACCCAGGGCCCGTCAATGAGCATGGCGACGCCTGTAACCTGTGGATGGCCGCCGACGAGCTTGGCGTCATTCTCGTCCTTGTACATCAACCAGGCGAGGGTCAGGGATCGGATGTTGCCGCGACAGTGCAGGCTGCGTGCCTGCTCGCGGGCAATATTCAAAGAGGGCAACAGGATAGCCATGAGCACGGCGATGATGGCGATGACGACCAGAAGCTCAATAAGTGTGAAAGCCCTTCTTCCCATTTTTGTCACTCCGGCGCACTTCCAGGTATGGGGGCCGCCACTGCCGTACCGACGGTCCGGGCTGTCTGCCTGCTCGACATCCGACATTATCGCTCTTATCGGCCCATTCGTCAACGAAGACCACTCGATTTTGCGTCTTTATTCTTCGATTTTTCGACACCGCGATTCAAGGCAGCCGTCGCCGAGATGCAAACGCACCCGACATCGACCCACACAGGACTGTAAGTCATTTTCGCTTCACGCTTTATATTTTCGATGCGGCATGATACAATATCAGCATCATTGGAGCCGATATCTGTCGATGTGGCCATTCGATCCGAGGGTTGGGGCGGCGCTATCTCTGCGAGGGTAGCCTCGGGAAACGACCGAAGAGGATGAGGAGATGGTAAAGGAGCCTATGCCGCAAACCATTCACCGAAGATGGATCGGAACGGCCTTTCTACTGGTCGCCCCGATCATCCTGGCAAGTTCGAGCGACGCCATCGGCCAACGCCGGATCCCGTATGCCTTTGACAACCAGGCAATCGGAAAAGAATCCTACATGGTTCGTCTGACGGACAATCTCCCCCCGGCCTCCAACGGCAATGACGGGGACCTGTCCACGATCGTCTTGACGACGGAGCGTACGGTGGACGGCTACTGGGAAGTGGACCTCGAACAAGAGTATGCCGTCTACCACGTCCAGGTCGATGCGGCCGACGGCTTCGGCGACCGAATGACGCACGCCACCGTGCGACTTTTTGACGAGGACCACGAGTCGGTATATAGCAGGGAGCTCGACGACTTGGGGACTCCGATCTTCTACGTGGACTGCCGCGGGCCGCGCCGCGCGCGCTATGTGCGCGTCGGCTTCGAGCATAAGGAGCGGTCCTCCCCCACCGGCGGGATTGAATGGTATCTCGGGCTCAAAGAGGTCATGGTCATCGGCCGGCCGGCCGCGGAGGTCGGGCTCTTGTCGTTCGAGGCCTCAACAAACAACGTGCAGGCGGATGAGGCGGTGACATTGACCTGGCGCATCGAGGACGTCAGCAAGCTGTCCCTGTATCCCGGCGTCGGCGAACTGGACGTCATCACCGACGCCAACGGCGCCGGCTCGATCACACTGGTTCCGGATCGCTCGACGGAATACGTGCTCGTGGCCGAAGGCGCCTTCGGACGGGATGTCAACGCCGTGAGTGTCACCGTGGATGACGAGCTGTTGCCGGTATGCATCAGTGAGCTCGTCGCCAGGAATGATCTGTCGCTGGAAGATGGCTACGGGGATGACCCCGATTGGGTAGAGCTCCACAATCCGAGCGACACGGCGGTCGATCTTGGGGGATATGGTCTCAGCGACGATGTGAACCGTCCGATGAAGTGGGTGTTTCCTGAGGTCACCATGGGCCCGCACGGTTATCTCGTCGTTTTCGCCTCCGGGCGCGCCGAGTCGATCGACCCCGCCGGCCACATCCATACGAGCTGGCGGCTAAGCGGCGACGGCGAATCTGTCGTCTTGACGGCCCCCGACAGGGTGACGGTGATCGACGCCGTGGTGGACTACCCCGCACTGTGTGACGACCTGGCTTATGGCCGCGACATGGAAGGAAATCTCACGTTCCAGGAGCCCACGCCCGGGAGCATCAACCGCACGACGTCTTATGAGGGCTGGCTTTCACCCGTGGTCTTCAGTCACGAGCGAGGGTTCTACGACACGGCCTTCGAGCTGTCTCTCGATCATGAAGACGCAAACACCGTCATATCGCTGTCTCAGGATGGGGACCTGCCGAAGACGCGATACGAAGCTCCCATCCCGGTGACAGGCACGCGCACCGTCCGCGCCTCGGCGAAACGGCTGGGCTACAAGTCGCCCAGGATACAGACGCACACGTATCTGTTCGTCGACGACGTCGCGACCTCTTCGGTCATGAATCCGGGGATCGCTCAGGACCCGCGATATGCGACCCGGCTTCGCGACGGTCTGCTGGCCCTGCCCACCATCGCCCTGGCGGTGCGCACGATTCCCGACGATTACCGCGAACAGGAGGCCTCCGTCGAGGTGCTGTGGCCCGACGGCGCGCCGGCCGTTCAGGCGAACTGCGGCATGCTTCGTTACGGCGGGGCCTGGACGACGTTCGCCAAGAAGAACTACCGTCTCAAGTTTCGCCGCGACTACGGCGCGCCGAAATTCCGAGCGCCTCTGTTCAACGGGTTCGACCACGGCTTCGGCGTGCAGGAGTCCTTCGACGAACTCGAGCTGGGAGGCGGCTCGCACGATATGAACCAGCGCGGCTTCTACATGGCGGCCCGCTTCGTCGAGGACGCGATGCTGGACATGGGCAGTCTGAATCCGCACGGGCGTTTCGTGCACGTCTACATCAATGGGATCTACTGGGGCCAGTTCCACCTGCGGGAGCGGCTCGTCGAGCACTTCATGGCGGATTACCTGGGCGGCGAGCCGGAGGATTACGTGAACGTTCGCGGCAATGACAACGTCAGCAGCGCCTTCATCCCGGGCACGCCGGACCCGGTCAATCGTTACTCGTGGGAGCGAGTGCGGGCGCTCGCCGGCTCTTACCAGCAGGTACAGGCCTACGTGGACGTGCCGGGGCTGATCGATTTCACGCTGCTGTGGTTCTACGGAAATTGCGAATCGGAATACCGGGCGTCAGGCCCCGTGGACGCCGGCTCCGGTTTCAAATTCTGGATGGCCGATGCCGACGGGTTCCTGCGCACCAGCGCCTTGAACCAGGACCGAACGTCCAATGCGGGACCGGCCGACCTGTTCGGCGCCCTGGTCGCAGAAAACGATCCCGACTTCATGACGCTCTTAGCGGACCGCATCTATCGACACATGGCTCACGACGGCGCGCTGACGCCGAACGCCAATACGGCTCGCCTCCTCGACCGGATGACCGAGATCGAGGACAGTCTGATTGCCGAGTGCGCCCGATGGGGGTATCGCACGCCGAGCAACTGGAACGCCGCGGCCGTCGAGATCATCGACAACCTGTTTCCGGCGCGCACGGACCAGTTGCTGCGGTACCTGCGCAGTCGAAGATTGTATCCGGCCTTTGACCCGCCCGAGTACAACCAGCACGGCGGCGATATTGAAGACGGCTTCGCCCTGCTGCTCAATGCCGGCGTCGGCACGATCTATTACACGCTGGACGGCAACGACCCGCGCCTGCCCGGCGGCGGCATCGCACCGGGAGCGCAGGTCTATTACACATCCGCTTCCGGCGAGATGCTGATCGCCCCGGGCTCGATCTGGCGTTACTGGGACAAGGGCACTGCGCCGGTCGGCCCATGGCGCGAGCTCGGATTCGACGACTCGGCCTGGAGCAGTGGGCCGGCGCAGCTCGGCTACGGAGACGGCGACGAGGCCACCGTCATCGGCTATGGCCGCGATCCGAGCGACAAATACATCACCACCTATTTCCGCCGGTCCTTCACACTAAACGACACTGCCGACATCCATCAAGTCGTTCTGAATCTCGTGCGGGACGATGGCGCCGTGGTCTACCTCAACGGCGCCGAGCTGCTTCGCGACAACATGCCCGCCGGCGATGTCACGGCCGAAACGACGGCGAGCGCCGGCGTCGGCGGCGCGGACGAATCGCAATGGTTCGCCTTCAATGTCCCGCCTGAAAAGCTCGTCGCCGGCCAGAACATCCTGGCCGTGGAATTGCATCAGATCAGCGGCACAAGCTCGGATCTCAGCCTCGATCTATCCCTCGAGGTTCGGAGGCTGCGGGACCAGGAACCGATCGTGCTGCACGGCGACACCGTCGTCAAGTCGCGCGTCTTGAACGGTACGCAATGGAGCGCCTTGAACGAGGCCCACTTCGTGATGACGGAATAGATGCATCTTCTCTGAAACACCGCCCACGCGCATCTGCCCTATGCAGGGACAGCGTACCTGAAAGGAGTCAAGCATGGATGAGACAAAACAGCCGAAAAGTGCAGCACGCACTCACATCACTCGGCGAGAACTCAGCCGGACGTTAGCTGCGGCGGCGCTGTGCCTCTCAGGTGACGCATCGGCCGCCGATGCGATAGATAAGCCACGACGCATCAAGAGCGACTTGGCTCGCGAGGTCCAGATGCAGTTCATGCGCCCGGCCCAGTTGGAGAAGGCGCTGCGCAGCTTCCCGGTAGCCTACGTGCCGTTCGGCCCGATCGAGTGGCACGGCCGGCACCTGCCGCTCGGCAACGACGCCCTGAAGGCCCATGCCGTTCTGGTCAAAACCGCCGAGCAATTCGGCGGCGCCGTCTATCCGCCGGTGTATTTTCACGAAGGCTTTCGCCTGGAGTCCCTCGTGCCGGTCCTCACCGACCTGTTCGAGCGGTTGAAGAAGACCGGATTTCGCGTCATCCTCGGCGTCTCGGGCCACAACGTCCAGGGACAAATCGATATGATCGACAAGGCCCTGGCCCCGGTCAAAGCTGATGGGGCCGTCGCCGGCGAGGGGCTGTGGGAGATGACGCTGAGCCGCGGGCCCGAGTCCAACTCCGACCACGCCGCCAAATGGGAGACCTCGAACATGATGTTCCTCTATCCCGATCTGGTGGACATGTCCGCTCTGGGCGACGGGCCGCTCGCGCCCAATATGAAGCCACCGGACGGCATCGGCGGACTGGACCCGCGAAAGCACGCCTCCGCCGACGTCGGCAGGCGTAACATCGAGTTAGCCTCGCAGGCAATCGGCAAAAGGGCGAAAGAGCTGCTGGCTTCCCTGCCGGAGGATCAACGAGCGTCCAAGCTGCCGGCCGTCAGTCCCGAACACTGGTGGATGATTTAGGATATCGCGGAGCGACAACTTGCCCACCTTGTGCGAATCGCTTCTTTCGGAAGTATCGCGACTGCCGGGCCTTTGCACAAACCACTTCGTCGGATACAATGGCAATCTGTATCGCGATTCCTCCTCGGCTCGCACATTCGTCGGTGATCGAGGAGGAAACGCAATTGGCCTTGTCGTCGCCCTGGGTAAGGCGGCGTCGGCATCCATAATCACACTCGAAAGAAACACAGAGGAAAGAATGACGGTGCGGTCGTACGATGCGGCCAACTCCTACGTGGGGGATTGACATATGGATGACCAACACGAAGAGAAACCGCAGTTCAGAACCAAACCGGTGAGTACGACGATCATCGATGACGTCTTCACCGATTCGGTGGCCATCGTCAAGACGGTGTTCGAGGTCGATTACGACACCTACATAGGCCGTCTCTGGCAAGCGAATCCGGAGATCCATTCGATCCTGAAGGAAGCGACGGATTTGGAATCGGCGCGGAACGCGATGTACGCGTACCTCGAGCGTGCGGAACGAGCGGTTTTCGACATCGACAACGACCTGCACATCCTGGAGAAGGCGACCGTTCGTGATTGCGTCAGGGTCTTCAAGAGCATTATCGGCCCGATCAACGAATCTCGGACCGGCGTGTCGGCTCTCGATTGTCTGTGGAAACTGGCCCGAGAGAAACGGGATGAGCTCAGGCACCCGGTGTCGGTTGGCTTCCTGATGGAGTTCATCAACCTGTTTCGTGGCGTGGGGGGCGCATCGAACATCTATCTCGAATCGGGCGAGGTGAAGAAGGGCATTCCGGACTTCCTGCGTCTTGAAGGTCGAGATGCAGCCGATGCGCGCACGGCCATCCTGGACGACATGGGCAGCGCGGTTCGCAAGTACGTGCGCAGGTACCCATCAGGGCTGGATGAAGAAGTCGTACACTGGCGCCAAGAGAACCGCGACAGGATCCTGAAATACCTGGGTGGGACCGAGGAAGACTGGAACGACCATACCTGGCAGCTCCGCCACGTCATACGGGACGCCGCGCCCTTACTCGACCTGATCGAACTGTCGATCGAGCAGCAGCAAGCCATCCGCAAAGCGGCCGAACGCCGCATCCCGTTTGGCATCACGCCGTACTATCTGAGCCTGATGGACCGCAAGCTGTCCATCGGCTACGATCATGCGATACGAGCCCAGGTCATTCCTCCGCCTGATTATGTCGATATGATGGCCGAACGCCGCATGGACCGGGGCCTCGTCCTTGATTTCATGGGCGAGCACGACACCTCGCCGGTCGATCTCGTGACGCGCCGCTACCCCTGTATCGCGATCCTGAAGCCGTTCAACACGTGCGCGCAAATCTGCGTTTACTGCCAGCGCAACTGGGAGATCGACGAAGTGCTGGCGCCCAACGCCGCGGCCACAGGCGAGCAGCTCGAACAAGCCGTGGCCTGGTTTGACAAGCATCGCTCCATCGGTGACGTCCTGATCACCGGAGGCGACCCCTGCGTGATGACCGATGATGCGCTGGGCCGGATCGTCGAGATGTTAGCCGCGAGAGAGCATATCTATCGAATCCGAATCGGGACGCGCACGCCGGTGGTCTTGCCAATGCGATGGACCGATGGATTGATCGGACTCCTGGCCGATGCCCACGAGCCGGGCCGCAGGGAAATCGCCGTGGTCACTCATTTCGAGCATCCCTATGAGATCACGCCTGAGGCGATGAAGGCGGTTCAGAAGATACGACGCACGGGGATAGGCGTCTACAACCAGCAGGTGTTCACGGTCGAAAACTCGCGTCGTTTCGAGACCGCCAAACTCAGACGAGACCTGCGCTCCATCGGCGTCGATCCTTACTATACGTTCAACATGAAAGGCAAAGAGGAAACGCGCCGGTACATGGCGCCGATCGCGCGAATCCTCCAGGAGCGCAAGGAGGAGGCTCGTCTGTTGCCCGGACTGGACCGCACGGATGAGCCGGTGTTCAACGTTCCCAAGCTTGGCAAGAATCACCTCCGAGCCGGACAGGACCACCGTCTGGTGATGATCCGCCCGGACGGTTGCCGCGTCTACGAGTTCCATCCATGGGAGAAGAATATCACCGCCCTGCCGCCCTACAACTACATCGATGTCCCGATATACGATTACCTCGAAGAGCTTGCCGCGAGGGGAGAGAACATTCGTGACTACCGCACAATCTGGTTCTACTATTAAGTCCGAGCGTTTGGTGTCGCTCGATGCGTATCGCGGCGCGATCATGCTGATGATGGCGTCGGCCGGGCTGGGCCTGGCCCAGGCGGCGCGGCAGTTCCCCGACAGCGGCCTCTGGCAGTTCCTGGGGCACCAGACCGAGCACGCCGAGTGGGCCGGATTCACACTGTGGGACATCATCCAGCCGGCGTTCATGTTCATGGTGGGTGTCGCCCTGCCGTGGTCCCTCGCGAGCCGTCGCGCCCGCGGCCATAGTTTCGGACGGATGTTCGCGCACGCCCTGTGGCGGGCGCTCGCCCTCGTGCTGTTAGCGGTCTTTCTCACATCGGCCTGGAGCAAGCGTACGGCCTGGGTCTTCACAAATGTACTCGCGCAGATCGGCCTGGGCTATCCAATCGTCTTTCTGCTGGCGTTCGCGAGGCCGCGTATGCAATGGCTCGCCGCCCTCGGGATCCTCGTCGTCTGCTGGCTCGCGTTTGCGTTGCATCCGCTGCCGCCGGCGGATTTCGACTGGCAGAGCGTCGGCGTGCCCGACGACTGGGTGCACCTGACCGGCTTCGCCGCCCACTGGGAGAAGAACGCCAATTTCGCCGCCACGTTCGACCGGTGGTTCCTGAACCTGTTCCCGCGAGAAGAGCCCTTTGTCTTTAGCCAGGGCGGTTACCAGACGCTGAACTTCGTGCCCTCATTGGCGACGATGATCTTTGGCCTGTTAGCCGGACAGCTCCTGCGCAGCAGTCTCTCGATTACACAGAAACTGAAACGCCTCGTCCTCTTCGCCCTGGCGGGAATCGTTCTCGGCCAGGCAATTGCCCTGGCGGGACTTTGCCCGATCGTGAAGCGCATCTGGACGCCCTCCTGGGCGATCTGCAGCGCCGGCTGGGCCACCCTGCTCTTAGCCGGCTTCGTCGCGATTGTCGAATGGCGCGGGTGGAAACGCTGGACGTTCCCCTTCGTGATCGTCGGCCTGAATCCGATCGCCTATTACTGCCTGTGGCAGCTCATGGGCGGGTTCATCCGCGACAACCTCAAGCGTCACATCGGCCCGGACGTGTTCGAGATCGCCGGCCAGGCGTACGCCCCGGGCCTGGAACGTCTCGCCGTCCTGGTCGTCCTCTGGCTCGTCGTCCTGTGGATGTACCGGCGCAGGGTCTTTCTGCGAATCTGAATCTGCACCACGGTCCCCTGCATCCACAGCCTCGGTCGCAACGTCAGAAGTCCAGGACGATCATCTGGTGGCCGGTGACCCTGGGCACAGTGAACTTCACACGGCCCTCCTTACTGATCGGACGCAAGATTCGGCTCTGGGGAGCCAGTGTGATGCGATGCACCGGCCTCGGTACCCGGACGGAGACCTTCACATCGAGAATGGGCAGCACGTCCTCGATGACGTCGAAGGCCTGCCCGCGCCGCTCCGGGACGTAATGGAGCAGGTGGACGATCCAGCGGTTCTCCGTCTTCTGCTCGTTCAGCGTCGCAATCGTCGTGCTCGGCGCTTCCAGCCTGATCAGCGGCTCCGGCAGCAGGATGTCCAGCGCGTTCAGGAAGATCTGCCTGCACCATCTCGGGGCGTTCTCGTGATATTGCGTGAAGATGGGATGCGCGAAATAGATGATGCGGCCGTTTCGGACCACGGCCGGTCCGCCGGCTTGGCCGGAAGAGGGTGTCTGCCGGTGTGAGCAGAAATGTTCCGGCGTGCGGTCGAAGTACGGCTTGATCTTGCTCATGAGCACTTCGGCGCCCTCGCGCGCCCGCACGTCCATGCCTTTCATGTGCATGACGTGCTCGGTCTGCGGAAGTCCCCTGCCTATCGGACCCTTCGGCATGATGTACTCCGCATAGTCGTTGCGGCCATAGGCGCGTCCGCGCACGGAGTTGCCGTCGGCATCGAGGATTGGCTCGCTCGTATTGGCGAGACCGAACTCGTCGAGTGCAAAGTCGCCCTTTTCCGGATCGAGGCCCGACTCGAACGACGCGACAATCGAGCCGCCCTTCCTGAGAAACGCCCGCATCTTCTGGGCCAACGCGGGCGACAGCGGAATCCTGTCCGGCAGCACCAAAACCTCGTACGGCTGAAAATCACTCTGCGAATCGAGCACGTCGAACTGGTGCGCGCCCTCCTGGAGCATGCGAATCACGCCGACGGATGGCGGCGGCATTCGCCCGCCGATGAATTCCTCCGCCGAGAGCACGCCGATCTCGGTGACCGGCTTCGCCCCGCGACACCACGGCTCCTTCGCTTCCACCTGTGCGTAGACGGCGCCGATCAGATCGTACGTCGCAAAGTCCATCCGGCCCGTCGGATGAAGCTGGTCGCCGATGGAGCATCTGGCGCCGAGCGCCAGCATATTGAAACACTCGAACTCCAGAGCGGCCCGGTTCTTGTACGAATGGAAATCGCCCCACGAGGTGTGGAACCTTCCGGTCATGCCGAGATACGGCTTGCCGAGCGTGCGGACATACCGGGCGGTCAGCGGGAAATGCGTGTAGCCCCAGCTCCCGCCGGGCAGCGATTCCATCTCGAAATGCGTGTAGGTCTCGGCGCTGTGGCGGATGTACGGACCGATGTGCCCGGCGTTGTAAAAGATGGAGCAGTCGGCGTCCAGACTGCGTATGTGCCGGGTCAGCTCCTGCTTGAAAGCGACGTTGACCTGCCGAGCATACGCCGCACGGTCCTGCGCCTGCGCCGGATCGAGCCCCTGCTTGCTCATGCCCTCCCTGCACGACGCGCACACGCACTCGACCTCGTGCACGATGTCCAGGAACAGCCCGTCCACGGGAACGACGTCGAATAGCTCCGTCAGGTGTCTTTTGAGAAACTCGACGTAGGGCGTATTCATGCAGAGCCGTCGGTAGAAGCCGGCCGCACCGGGCCGCTGTCCGACGACCTCGCCCTTCTCATCGCGCATGAGCCACTCGGGGTGCTCGTTCGCCGTGTACTGGTCCCACTGAATCGTCGAGTAGATCGGCACGCGGATGCCCCGCTTGTGACAGGCTTCGATCTGCTCTTTCAGGAGGTTCCGCTTGAGGTGCCGGTGACGCCGCTCCGGGAACAGCTTCGTGTCGTAATAAAGGTACCCGTGGTGGCAGCGGGCGAAGCACGTCACGGAGTTGACGTGTGCGCCGGCAAGGATCGACGCGAACTGCTCGGGATCGAACGAATCCCCGACGCCGGGGATCAGCTCGCTGGTGTGAAAATCCAGGTGCACCTGCCGGAACGGCATGGGCTCCTTTTCCTTCTTCACCCGAGCAGCGTCGGTATCGCGACCGGCCGCATCCAAGGGGCCGAGGATCGCCAGCGAAGCCGGCACGGCCAAGGCCGTCTTCAACATACCCCGTCGACTGATATCGTTCTGCATGACCTGTCTCCCTGAAAAGAATACTCCCCTGTCACCCTCCGGCTCTCCAAGACCGCATGTCCAATTCTGCGCGACGGCTCCTACGGCGGCCGGTGTGCGTCCGGCATGGAGCAGACCCTCACGCTTCGCAGCAATCCTCGGGCGGTCGTGATCTGACTGAGGTCCCCACGTACCGTCTCCGGGGTACTGTATTGGTCCGTACGTCCCCAAAGTTCCGGTTCGCTGGTGGCCCCTTCGACCGCCTCGATCGAGCCCCGGTAGATGATGGAAGGCTGACCGTTTCCGTAGCGGTCGGAGAGTCCGTCCCGGGACATGCGAGGAAAATGAACGCTGTAATCGCCCGAGACGTTCACTTCGATGAAGTACGTCCATCGCGTATCACGCGGGACCCGGGCGGTTGCGTTCAGCGTCGCGCGCGGCGTGGCGCACGTGACTGCGTCGGGGGCCGGACGGTCCCACGTGGGCGGGCCTTGGGTTCCCGTTTCCCGGATGTAGAAGGCCACCCAGGCGGGCAACGCCACAGCACACTCCACCTTGCCTTCCCAATCGCCCGCGCCCGTTCGATGCGTCACAGCCACCGTGCGAATGTCCTCGCCGGCCTCATCTTGCAGCCAGACGGCCATCTGCGGCGGATCGCCCCACGCGCTGTCCTCATAAACCTGCCGATCCAGTTCGATCTGAAACACCAGCGCAACTGTCTCCGGCGTTGGATCGGTGGCATGCTCTCGCACGTCGTTGTCGTGACAACTCCCAACGGACAAGGCGATCAGCGCGCCGAACATGGCAAACCTCAAGACCTTCGTCATACTACACCTGCGATAGGTCCGTGGGCGCGGCGCTTCGCCATTTGCCCCGCGTGAAATCCGGGAAATCCTGCACCGCGCTGCGCCGGGCCACCGACCGCTCGCTCAACTCGGAGATCGCGCTCCACGTCGCCGCGTCATAGACATCCATCGGAGGCTTCTGATCGTGACGCAACGTATTGACCAGTTGATAGAGCATCAGGTAATCGTAGGCCCCGCTCCAGTCCTTGGCTCTCTGCTTGTCGGCCTTTTTGCCCAGGGCCTTCCACAAAGGGTGGTCGTACTCGCGGGCATAATCCCAGTAGCTGCCCCAGCGCCCGTGCGTGTCCTGCTCCCTCTTCTTCTCGAACAGCTTGACCTCAATCCACCCGTCACTCTGCGGGCGATAGTCGAACAGCTCGCCGATGCACGACCCCAGCGTACCCTGCACCTTGTGCTCGGGGCTCCACGGCTGGGGAGACTGGCCGCCGAAGTACAGCGTGAACGTCACGCCGTTGGCCGAGCGCAGCAGCGTGATGTTCGCGTCACCCTGGTGATACGTCCGCTGCGCCAGCGCGTGGTCCCTGCCGAAACTCGCCTCGGCATGGAGCTTCAACGCGCGTCCCTTGCTGCTCATCGAGACGAGATGGTCCAGGCGGTCGCCGCGATTGACGTTGGCCCAGATCGCCATTGGGCCGAACCCGTGCGTCGGATACAGATTGCCGTTACGCTTCGCCAGATGCTCGGCGGTCCAGCCCATCGTGCCGTCGGAGTTGAACAGGTGCCAGTTCTCCCAGATCCAGTTCTCCTGGCTGCGCCCTTCGCAATGCAGCAGCTCGCCGAAGACGCCTTGGCGAATCATGTTCAGGATGACCATGGCCTTGCGAAAATAGCAGTAGTTCTCGAGCATCGTGCAGTGCTTGCCGGATTTCTCGGTGGCCTCGACGAGTTGCCAGCATTCGTCGAGGGTCACCGCGGCCGGGACCTCGGTCGCCGCGTGTTTTCCGGCTTCCAGCGCCGCGACGCAGACGGGCACATGCCACTGCCAGGGCGTCGCCGTCATGACCAGGTCCAGCTCTTCGCGCTCGCACATACGTTTGAAGTCGGTCTCGCCGCGCGAGTATCCGGCCGGTTCGCGCTGCCCCGCTTCGACGACCCAACGCTGCGCCCGCGTCACTCGGTCCTCGCGAATGTCGCACAGAGCGCTGATCTCGATTCCTTCCAGGTCCAGCAGGATCTTCAACAGGTTCGACCCGCGCCCGCCGATCCCAACGAAGCCGATCTTCAGAGGCCCCCTCGTCGCCTCGTTCGCCGCCTCGACGGCGCCATGTACGCCTGCCAACGCCAATCCCGCGCCGACGGCCCCGGTGTGCTTCAGGAACTCTCTGCGGTTCTGCCGTCCATTCATCCCGTTTCTCCTGTCTGCCCGTTGCCAACGATCCTGTTGTTCACCTTCTCATACAAGCGGCCATTATACCCCGCACCAGTCGCGATGGCCATCGCGGCCTGACCCGCCGACGAGACGAGCGACACGTCTCATTCCTGGTGGATTCTCCTTGACCTCGCTCGGAGAATCTGATACAAACGAAATTAGTGAAGTGTGGAGTATGCCTTGGCATTGTAGAGTCACTGTTCGTGTTTTTATGGTTGTGCGGGGTATTCTGGAAAGGAGGAACGGCATGTGTGTGAGACCCACCTATCTACTCCCTGTTCTGTTGGTGCTCGTAGTCGGCACGGCTCGGGCCGACCTGGTGAGCCACTGGATGCTCGACGAGGGTGGAGGAACGACCGCCTACGACTCCGGCCCCGGCGGCAACGACGGAACCCTCCTGGACAATCCCAGCCTGGACGATCCCACCTGGATTGCCGGCGTGAAGGGCGGCGCCGTTGAATTCTACGGTACGGGCGTAAACGGCACCGGCGGAGACTACTTCGATTGCGGCAGCGACGCCAGTCTGGACATCACCGGTCCGCTTTCCATAGCCCTCTGGATAAGACCTGACGCCGATGATCCGGAGGGAAAGGGCGTGGCCGGCGGAGAGACGGCGCCAATGGCCAAAGCGATGGCTGGCGTGGGTAACGAGTGGAGCTGGCAGGTTCGATATGGATGGAACAGCGATCAGCCCTACATGGGGTTTCAGTTCAATGCGACGCCCAGGACGTGGGTCTACGTCGGACGAAACCTGGAGCGCTACGAGTGGTGCCACATCGCGTGCTCGTATGACGGGACGACGGTGAAATGCTATCTTAATGGGGAGGAGACCGATTCGGCCACCATGTCCGCGCTGGCCAGCAGCCCCACCCCGGTTCTCATCGGCTCGGACGGGTGGGGGAGCGATTGGACCGGCGCGATTGACGACGTCCGAATCTACAACCACGGCGTCTCGGAAGGTGAGCTCCAGGCCGCCATGGCGACGGAGCCGATTCTGACCGCCTATGCCCCGGACCCCAAAGACGGCGGCATGATCGCTCAGAGACAGGCGACTCTCACATGGCGTCCGGGCGAGCTGGCCGGCCTCCACGAGGTCTACTTCGGCGACAGTTTCGAGGCCGTCGAGGCGGCGACACCCGCCGATACGGACGTCTTCGTCGGCAGGAAGGCGGTGGAGGGATTCGCCGTCGGCACGGCCGACGGGCCGTATCCCGAAGGTCTCGAACACGGCAAGACCTATTACTGGCGCGTCGACGAGGTCAACGACGCCCACCCGGACAGCCCGTGGAAAGGCGCCGTTTGGAGTCTCCGCGTTCAGCCGGAGATCGCATGGAACCCCTACCCGCCCGATGGGATGATACACGTCGATCCGGACCAGGACCTGAGCTGGGAGCCGGGCGTGAGCTTCATCTTCCACTACGTCCACTGGGGGGAAAGCTTCGAGCAGGTGAGCAGCGCGCCGACCGTCACCGGCTGGCCGACGACCAAAACGACACATGAGCCCGGACCCCTGAAGCTCGACACTACCTATTACTGGCGGGTCGACGAATTTCTCGGGGCCACGAGCCTGCAAGGCGAAGTCTGGAGCTTCACCACGCGCGGCGCCGGCGGCGGCGTCAAAGCCGAATACTTCAACGGCATGGACCTCGCCGGCGAGCCGGTCCTGACCCAGATCGAGGGCTCGATCGACCATCCCTGGGGCGCTGCGGAGATTGCCGCCGGCCTCAGCGATAACGTCTCGGCCCGCTGGACGGCCGCTCTGCAGGTGCCGTTCACCGAGACCTACCAGCTCATCACGACCAGCGACGACGGCGTGCGACTCTGGCTCGACGGCCGTCTCCTCATCGATAACTGGACCGACCACGGCACGGTCGACAACGTCGCCAAGGTCGATCTCGTCGCGGGTCAGATCTATTCGCTCCGCATGGAGTACTACGAGAACACCGGCGGGGCCGTCGCCCACTTGTCCTGGCAGAGCCCTTCGCAGCCGCGACAGATCATCCCCCAGGGCTGGCTGCAACTGCCGCTCTGGGCCGGCAGCCCGTCTCCGGAGCACGGAGCGCCTCACGCCGTGCAGTCGCCCATCCTGAGCTGGACCGCCGGCGACGAGGCGACCCACCACGATCTCTACTTCGGCGAGGACGCCGAGGCGGTGGCCAACGCCGATACAGCGGCCGCCGACGTCTACGCCACCCGGCTGCCCGTGGGCACGACCAGCTACGACGCCGGCGACCTGGAGTGGGGCAAGACCTACTACTGGCGTGTGGATGAGATCGATACGGCCAACGATAAGCAGTGGAAGGGTGCCGTCTGGGCCTTCACCACGGCCGATTTCATCGTCGTCGATGACTTCGAGAGCTACACCAACGACTTCGACGCCGGCGAGGCCATCTGGCAGACCTGGATCGACGGCGTGGAGAATCTGACCGGCTCGACCGTCGGCTACTGGGAGGCCCCATTCGCCGAGACACAAATCGTCCACGGCGGCTACCAGTCGATGCCGCTCGAGTACGACAACAGCCAGTCGCCCTACTACTCCGAGGCCTACCGGGCCTGGACGAGTTCCCAGGACTGGACGGTCGGTGGCGTCAACACGCTGACCCTGTACGTCCGGGGCAAGGGCGACAACGACCCCGAGCCGCTTTACGTCAGGCTGGAGGACAGCAGCAACAGGACGACCACGGTCACGAACCCGGACCCCGACGCCGTACTCATCACGAGATGGACCGAGTGGAGCGTTCCGCTTGGCGACTTCGACGGCGTGAACCCGGCCCGGATCACGAAGATGACGATCGGCCTGGGTGACCCCGACGCCCCGAAACCCGGCGGCATGGGCCTGATCTATATCGACGACATCCGCGTGACCACACGCTGACCCAAAGCCAACGTGATGTGACGCGGGATCGAACGACGCTGCGCATCGGAAGGGGCTGTGAGCACACCTCGCAGCCCCTTTCCGCGTGTGCCCAGCGTCGCCCAAGGATGCATCTCAGCCATGTTTTCACCTCCATAGCGTCACTGCGCAGGGAACGCGTTTGAATTCCGTGACGCGATGTGGTATTCTGAATGCGTGATCGGCATGAAGGGCATGGGTGCGGCCCCTCCGAACGCCCTGCTTACGCATACAACGGTAAGGAGACAAAGCATGAGCGGCATCTTTGGCGTGGTGGCGAAAACGGACTGTGCGGAAATTCTCTTCTACGGGACGGACTACCACTCCCATCTTGGCACAGAATACGGAGGCCTGGCGGTCTTGGGCGAGGGCTTCCAACGCCAGATCCACGACCTCAGCGAGAGCCAGTTCAAATCGAAGTTCATCCAGGACTACGCGCACATGCAGGGCAACAAGGGCATCGGCGTCGTCAGCGCGCTCGACGAGCAGCCGATCTACCTGAATTCGCGGTTTGGGCCGTTCTGCCTCGCCACCAACGGCTTCATCGAAAATGCCGAAGACCTCGCTGCCGGCCTGATGAAGAAAGGCGTCTCCTTCAGCGAGGTCAGCCGCAGAGCCGTGAATACGACGGAACTGATCGCCAAGCTGATCACGCAGGGCACCGATCTCGTCGACGGGATCGAGAAGATGTTCGACAGGATCGAGGGCTCGTGCTCGCTTCTGCTGTTGAATCGGGCCGGGATCTACGCGGCCCGGGACCGATTCGGGTACACCCCGCTGATCGTGGGCAAAGGCCCGGGCGGCTGGGCGGTGACCAGTGAGACCACGGCGTTTGCGAACCTGGGATTTGAAACGGTCAAGTACATGGAGCCCGGCGAGGTCGTCCTGCTCAACGAAGACGGGATCGTGCAGCGCAGGCCCGGGCGGCCCAGGGCCCAGCAGATCTGCACGTTTCTATGGATCTACACGGGCTTTCCGGCCTCAAGCTACGACGGCATTAACGTGGAAGTCGTCCGGGAGCGATGCGGCCGATGCCTGGCGCGGCGGGACAAGGACATCCACGCCGACCTGGTCTCCGGCGTGCCCGATTCCGGGCTTTCCCATGGCTTAGGCTACGCGATGGAATCCGGCATCCCCTTCCGCCGGCCGCTCGTCAAGTACACCCCGGGCTACGGCCGAAGCTACACGCCCCCTTCCCAGCAGACGCGAGACCGCATCGCCAAGATGAAGCTGCTCGCCATCAAGGAGGTCATCGACGGCAACAGCATCGTGATCTGCGAGGATTCCATCGTCCGCGGAACGCAGTTGAAGAACTTCACGATCAAGAAGCTCTGGGACTGCGGCGCCAAGGAGATCCACGTCCGGCCGGCGTGCCCGCCGCTGATGTTCCCCTGCGTGTTCAATCTGTCCACACGCTCAATCAACGAGCTCGCCGCCCGCCGGGCCATTCGCGACCTGGAGGGCCATGACATCACTGATGTGTCCGAGTACATCGACCCCAACTCAGAGAAATACGCGAAGATGGTCGACTGGATCGCCCGAGACGTGGGCGTCACGACGCTTCGCTACCAGACGGTGGACGACATGGTCAAGGCGATTGGCCTGCCCCGGCAGAAACTCTGCCTGTACTGCTGGACCGGCGAGTGCCCCAAGGCCGCCCGCCCCCAGGCCGCCTTCGACATCGTAGAGACGACGCGGTCCTCCGGCAAAAAGAAGGCGGCAAAGGACACGGCCGACCAGCAGAAGCTCTGGTAACCGCGTAAGAGCCCGTTCGCAGAAGTGCGCGCCGTACCGCGTGCCCGTTCCCGGAAAACCGGGGCGACGACGAAAAGACGTGGCGCTGAGCCTTGTCGAAGGAGCGGCGAGATGCTGGGTTTGCCGACAGATTTCCCGATCCCTGCAACAAAAACGGCCAGACGGACGCCCACAACCATTGAAGCGAAACGGAGCACGGCGGTATCATCACACATATAGCGTTCACGGCCATCCCCTGTGAAGGCAATGGGAAATGCCGGCTTCGGCGGCATTGGACAATTGCGGCGTTGATGATGTATCTCAAAAGACAGGAGGTAATCATGAAGCAGGCAATTCTTCGCGCGGCTCTCATCATAGCGATGTGCGCACTGGGGTGCTCCGACCAGTCTGAAGAGCCGGAATCTGCAGAACACCCCAGCTCATCACAAGATACACCGGACGCCGATCAGGCTGAATCTGCAACAAATGAGGTGGTGATCACCGGCAGACTTGTGAGCACTGACGGTTCTCCATTACCAGATGAGGACGTCTGGGGGTTGTTCGGCAAAACGCTGAGCATCCGCGTGGGCGAGAACGGCGTGCTCTTGAACCCTACGGCCGAGACGGACAAAGAAGGCCATTTCACCCTGAAGGTGGATCGAGCCGAACTGGACGAAGAGATGGTCATCGCACTCAGCCGTGTGCCTCCCGGCCAATTCACAAGCCGCTTCACCCCCCTGACAGATGACAAGGGAGCCGAGATCGCCCTCGAACCGGACGTCGGGAATGTCGACCTCGGGACCATCACCGTCAAGTCATCACCCTGAGGAACGAAGCCGACCGGAGACGGTTGTTGTCTTTCTGTGACGTCAGACGAAGACGAGTATGGCAGCAGAAGATGAACGCACGAGAGAAATTGGGAAGGGAGACCAGAGATGAATGCACTGAGATTTTGCGCAGTCCTCTGCCTGACGTTGTGCATGACAGGTGCCGTCAGGGCACAGCAGTTCACCGGCACACCTGATCCAAACTTAACGAGAGAAGCGGCGAGAGTGGTGGGCCTGTCGCCCGCGCCAGGAGGCGGAGAGCCCAATGACTTTCCCGTTCCGGGGGCCAAACGTGATCCCAGACAATATACAGGCCAACCAAACGGACTTCTGTGGAGCCTCGCGGCCACTCGCGACACCGACCCGAACCTATACAATGCCTACAGGGAGTACCTGATAGCATATCTCGACGCCGAACGCCGAAAGATAGACGATCACCGTGAAGTCATTGCATCCACTAATAGAATGGGTACATGGGTCTTCGTTGTCGTCCATATCTTCCTGGGACTGGCGATGATCGTTGCCTTGGTGGAGTTCTGGCAGGCAAGCAGAACTCGGCATGTCAAAAGAGAACGGGAGGAAATCGAACTATCGTTTCAGAAGATCGCCCTCAAGACGTCCATGCACGGAACCTTGTTACTCGTTCTTTCGCTGGTCCTATATTTCCTGTTCCTCAAGTTCGTCTACACGATAGTCCCAGTGTAGGTCTGGACCGGGGGTCAGCCCTCAAAATAGCAATTAGCGAAAAGAGACGCCACGAGCAATGGCGGAGTAGCGAAGCTCGAATCTGTGCGCATCGGCGTTCAGTCTCCGGCCTCGCAACAGAAATCGGTGGGGGCACCCTACCTGCCCTGTTTGACGCTCCGCGTAGCCGATGGAATCCTTCGGGCGCAGCGCTTGTCTGGCCGCGCTGTTGCGACAGAAATCCATGTGGTGAGCCGTAAGCATCGGGCGTATAGTGCATGCATGAATTCGCGAAAGCGTATGCAGGCCGGCAACCTCAGCTTGACCTTATCTTCTACACGGATAGAATTCATTGAACGGAAAGGAAAGGGCTTATCCGACTCAACAAAAGGAATGAACTCGATGAGTTACGCAAAGACCTTCGGCTTCGTTCTCTTACTCCCTGCCCTGCTCTTTGGCGCTGCTTCCCATGCGGAGGGAACGGATCCCAGCGAACACCCGCGGGTCGCCTGGCTTGAGCAACACGCCGTCCCGTTCAAGAGCATCGACCCCAACGACGAGGACTTCTCAGACCTGGAGCCGCTGGCGAAGGCAATCGCCGATGCGCGCATCGTGCAGCTCGGCGAGCAGACGCACGGCGATGGGGCTACCTTCCAGGCCAAGACCCGCCTCATCAAATTCCTGCACGAGAAACACGGCTTCGACGTGCTCGCTTTCGAGAGCGGCCTGTATGACGGTCGCAAGGCCTGGGAACTCCTACGCAGCGGCATGAAACCGAAGGAAGCCTTCCGGCATGGCGTCTTTGCGATATGGGCCGGCAGCGAGCAAGTCAGGCCACTGATTGAGTACTGGGGCCGCGTGGCCAGGAGCGACCAACCGCTCGAATTAGGCGGCTTCGACTGCCAGCTCACGGCAAAGGCCTCGCACAGCGGACTTCTGACCGAGGACGTCAACGCCCTTCTGGACAAGCTCGATGTCGCGACCCTCAGCGACGAACAGCGTACCGCCATTGTGGAGACACTCGCGCAACTGCGCGACTTGTCGCGAGCGAGACGGACACCAAGCCGGGAGGAGTTGAAGCCGCTACACGATGCATTGGCTGTCTGGCGCGAGGCCCTGGAGTCCGCCCGGCCTTCCGATGCCCTGCCTGAAATGGAACTGTCGTTCTGGCGACAGTTCGCGGCCGGCACATCCACACTTGTCACCATGTTGGGCGAGCCCGGCACGACAGGAAGCCTGCGTGACCAACAGATGGCTCGCAACCTCATCTGGCTGGCCCGCACGGCCTACCCAAACCGAAAGATCATCGTGTGGGCCGCATCGAGTCATATCACACACAATCCTGCATCTGACTGGAGCCGAACCTCCATGGGCCATGAAGTGCGGAACGTACTTGGTGAGGAAGTATACACGATCGCTTTCACCGCGGCGGAAGGCTGGTGGAAGGTCCCGACCATGAAGAGGCCGGCGAAATTGGAGCCGCCGGTCGCCGGATCGTTGGAGGACCTCTTCGTGCGAGCGGGCTTCGAGAACGCCTTCGTCGATTTCCGCCGCCTCGGCCCCGACGGAGCGTGGCTCCGAGAGAAGCTGATCGCCAGGCCATTCGGCTACATCAACCGCCAAGCCAACTGGACCGAAATGTTCGATGGCATTGTCTTTACCAGGAAGATGACTGCAAGCACCCGAGCCGGCGAAAGAATCCTCCCGCCCAGCCCTCCGATCCACAAAGCCGCCCAAACGGGCGATTTGGACAAAGTCAGAGAATTCATCGCAGACGGGATCGACGTCAACGTGAAGAATAGCATCGGCACTACCCCCCTATACCTGGCTGTCACAGGCGGCCACAAAGAGATGGTCGAACTGCTCGTCGTCAAGGGAGCCGATGTGAACGCACGCAACAACTGGGGCTGGACGCCCCTGCACAGCGCCGCCGCCCGCGGCCATCGAGGGATCGTGGAGCTCCTTCTGGCCGGAGGCGCCAACGTAAACGCAAAGCGTGTGGCTGGTTGGACGCCGCTGCACCAAGCGGCCGCCGGAGGTCACGTAGATGTCGCGAGACTGCTCATCGAGCACGGCGCCGACGTGAATGCTGCAAAGCGAGACGGCAGCACTCCTTTGGACCTGGCTGTCCGTCGCGACGACACCGGATTTATCGAGCTTCTCCGCAGGCACAGCGCAAAGGAATGACAAGCCTTGACTACGCCTCTTTTCCCGTCTGTCGGCCGGCGATTCTACGACAGCCCCTACCACGCTCTTTCTTGAATCCGCAAGAATGTCTCCCACATGCCCATGTCACCGCTGGTTTATCGAAAAGGCAAGACTCTCTGACGGGTCCAATCAGCACACGTCGAGCTTCTCCTTTACACAGTCGGAGAAAGACTGCATAATGACCATCTGTGGCCTTTTCGGTCGAATGGTTCCTTGCCAGTGAATGCCAGAGAAAGTAGAGCCTATCCAGTTTCGATATAGACACAACTCAGCAGCACACGCCGGTATCTTTGCAGTCCTGATCCTCTCGCTCAACCTGATGGCGGACGGCCGACAGCCAGAGGGCAACTGGAATCAATTTCGCGGCCCCAATGGACAGGGAGTGGTGCAGGCGGATCGCATCCCGGTTCATTTCAGCCCGGACTCGAACGTTCTGTGGAAGACCGTGATTCCGCCCGGCCACTCGTCTCCGGTCATCCGGAACGATCGCATCTTCCTCACCGCCGGCGCGCCCGCCAATAAGAAGGAACTCGTTACGCTGGCCATCGATCGTGAAGACGGCACAATCCTATGGCGACAGGTCGTTCAGACCGAGACAGAGGGCAGGTTTCATCCACTGAACAATCCCGCATCTTCCACGCCGGCCGCGGACGAGCGGCACGTGTATGTCTACTTCGGGACCTACGGGCTGCTTTGCTACGACCACGCCGGAAAGCAAATCTGGCAGCGCAGGCTCGATACGCCTCCCAGCAAATACGGAATGGCGACCTCGCCCATCTTGTACGGGAACACAGTGATCCTGGCTTTGGACGGCGATGACAGCTCCTCCCGTTTGCTGGCGGTCCATCGAGATACCGGCGCGACGGTCTGGGAGCAGCCGAGATCGTTGTTCAAAGCCGGCTGGTCGACGCCCACGATCTTCCGCCACGACGGAACCGAGGAACTCGTCGTTCTGGGCTCCAAACGGCTGACCGCCTACGACCCATCCACCGGCGCCGAGATCTGGTGGGCCGGCGGGTTTCCCGACGAAACCGTCGGCGTCCCTGTAACAGGCGACGGCCTCCTGTTTGCGAGCGCCGCGGCCCTGGGCGGACGCGGAGATGATAAGTTGGATGCGGCAGCAACCTGGAAGACCACCGTCGAGGAGTTCGACCGCAATCGCGACACTCAGATCCAACGCGACGAGATGACGGAAGGCTTCGCTTTCATACAGCGGCCGGAGTTGCCCAAAGACAATCCCGGCTACGGGCTGCCGGTCAGGGACATGGACGTCCTGCTGAGAATCTTCGACCACGACAAGAACGGGATCATCAGTGAAGCCGAATGGATGCAGACGATGTCGGGCTTCGCCGCCATCAGCCGGCCCACCCTTCTCGCGATCCGCCCCGGAGCAGCAAAGGACGCCCGCGAATCGCACGTGGCCTGGGAAATTCACCGAGGCATTCCGGAGACCTCCTCGCTGCTCTATCATCGTGGGAGACTCTACCTCCTGCGGGACGGCGGCGTGTTGACCTGCCTACAGGCCTCGACCGGCAAAGAGCTCTTCCGCGAACGAATCGGGGCGTCGGGTCAATACATCGCATCCCCCATTGCCGCCGGTGACAAGCTTGTCACGGCCTCCACGCGCGGCGTCGTGACGGTCATCCAGGTCGATGACGACTTGAACGTCCTCGCCAGAAACGATTTCGGCGAGAAGATCTTCGCCACCCCCGCCGTCGCCCAAAACACAATATACTTGCGAACGGTCACTCACTTATACGCCCTCGGTCAGTAGAGCGTAGCACCTCGGCCATCACACGAGCCGAGAGGGGAGCCGAGAGGGTCAGCCCTCAAAATAGCAATTAGCGGCAAGAGACGGCACAGGGAATTCCGGACTCGTGGACCTTGAATTTCTGCGCATCCGCATTCGATCTCCGATCCCACAATAAGAATCAGCGGGGGCGAGTTCCCTGGCACGCATGACGCGCTGCTTTGCCCGAGGGATGCCTGAACCCAATATCATCCACCACGGCTTCACGAGAACCGACAGTTGCAGGCAAGTCGTTGGGAGTTGAGAAGAACGGAATCTCCGGTCAGGGCAATGACTTGACGTCCGAGATGCGTCCGACGATTATGCCCATCCGGGGCTCACAGCTTGAGGCGAAATCCGATGCGATTGAGCCCCGCCGTAGCGGCGAGGATCAGAATCGCACAGCCGATGGAGCGGGCCATCGCATGAGCGAGGCCGGGCTCCGCGAGCCGCCAGTACCAGCCGCCAAGGCCCAACAAGTTCAGAACGGAAGGGAGCATTTCCGAGATGAGATAGGCCAGCAGAACGTTGGCCCCCGCCGCCGTCAGAGGCGCACAGAGTTTGGCTGGAGCGCTTTGGGGACGGACATCGGCGAGGAGATGAAAGAGCAGCCACAGACTGGCGGTGATCGCGCAGGCCCAAAGGCACCAGGACGGGGTGGCGCTATTCTTGTTGATGCCGTAGAGGCCGTCCAGGAGCCACGCGCCGACCGAGCAGCCGGCGACGAACAACAGGACGGACTTGGCGCGCGCGCCGACGGTCGTGACGTCCGGCGCCCGTAAGACGGAAGCCAGGAGCGCCCCACCCACGGCGATGGCCCCCAGCGAGCCGAGCGTCCCGCCGATGCCGACAATGCGGGCGAGCCAGAAGCCCCGGAAGGCGCCGGTCCGGTCGGCCGGATAGAGGCACAACAGCAGAACGAAGCACCCTAATAGAGCGGTGCGATGGTCTCGGAAGACAACAGAGACGATCGAGGCGACCAGATAGGCCCAGCCGATCAGGCCGAGGATGCCGTACCATTCGGTGTGGATCGAAAACGGAGAGAGCGTGATGATGCGGTGGCCGTCCCTGCCGCGATAGGCAAACGCCAGGACAACGAGAGAGGCCAGCCCGAGAACGCGAAGACCCACCGTAATTCTGCGGACGGTCCGCTCTCGATCCGGCGAGGATTCGCCCTTCCGCGGCCACCGAAGAGAGCTGAACGCCAACATCGCAGAGAGGAACATCAGCGTGGACCACAGCGCGCCGGACCAACCCATCCGGTCGGAATCGGGCCTCCCGTTCACCATGATCACGCCGATGAACAACAGCGACAGGGTGCGGATGACGACGTGAACGAGGCATTTCCAGGCCGGTTCGCCCCGGCCCAGACGCGCGCCGAGAGCCAGGGGAACGGACATGCCGACAACGAAAACAAAAGCGGGAAAGACCAGATCGACGAACGTCATCCCGTCGGGGCCGCGAAAGTGACGCATCCACGCGGGGACAATCTCACGGGAAACGCCGGCGATGTCGTTGACGTAGATCATCGCGAACACGACCAGGCCACGCAGCGCATCGACCGACGCGATCCGCCGATTCGGCACAACGGTTGTCTGCTCATCTAAAGTCATAACACCTTCTCGACAAACACCGGCACGCGTCATGCTACCAAAAGCCCGTTTGCATGTCACCAACGACTCAGGAAATCCCGGACAGATGGAGACCGATCCTCTTTTCTCCCGGAGAAATGTGCTCTTGACCGTGGCTATCGAGTGTCAAAGGAGAAATCGGACAGAACGCGGAACAAGAGGGTGCATCCCCATCGCCCCAAAGAAGAAAGCAAAACGACAGGCAACACGAAGTCAAAACAGGCGGCTGCCCCCGGTTGGCCCGGCTATTTCAGCCTGACATTGTCCAATACAACATCAATCGAGGAGCCGCCTAAATCAAAACCCAGGCGGGCTTGGCTATCGGTTGCAGAATTCATGGTGAAGGTATAGGTATACGTCTTCTTCGTGGTTGTCAACGAGAAGATCCGACTGCCGCTGTACACGGTCCAGGGAGCGGAATTCCTGCCGACGAGAGCCGAAATCTGTCTTGGCGCCGCGGCATAGGCGTCGAATGAGACGACATATTGCCGCCCCTTTTCAATCGTAAGAGCCGCCTGCCCGGCGTGGATGTCCCAGACATTTGTGCCGCCGTGACTGATCGAGACTGAATACTCGCCGTTGGCGACTGTCGCGCCGGCCTGCGCGGGCCACAGAGTCGTAAGCGCCCAGCCGGCGTCACCGCCGGAGAAGTCGCCGTTCACCAGCAGGTTCGAATCGTCGATCTGGAGTGCGGTCAGGGCAATCTCATCAAAGTAGTATCGTCCGGTCTGGCCGCCCAGATCGAGGTTGAACGACACGATCGTGTCTGACGGCACTCCAACGGTCAACTCGTACTGCTCCCAATCATTCGTAAGCGTCACTGTCTTGCCTGCGTAGAGGTGGTAGTCCGCCGAATTGATGACGGCTACATTTATGCTCCTGCTCCAGTTGGCCGTCCTGGCGAAGAAGCTTGCCCGATACAGCTTTCCGGCTTCGAGCGGCAGGTCACGCTGTGATAACTGGGCGTCCCAGGGATTGTCTCCCGGCGTCTTGACATCGACGAACAGGGAATGATCGCCCGTATAGGCATCTTCCGAGGTCAGCATGAAATCGGCTTCGGCCGGAAAGGGGCCCGTCTTATGCCAGTGCTTGACGCCTTTTTCAAAACCACCGTTCTTGATATAGTTGGGCGACACCGTAACCGGAAGATCGAATGTACAAGAACCGCCGCGAACGACGACATCGGCGATCACCTCTCCTCCGACCGCGCCCCAGTCAACGGCAATCTGATCGGTTCCCTGGCCGGATACAATCTGGGCATCTTCCGGCACGCTCCAGCTTATACGTGCACCGCCGGGTCTGGGAACGCGGTACGGTACGGCCTGGCTGTAGTCCGGCACGAAATCGGCGCCGCAAATGGCCACGTCGTTCATATCCTGATACACTCTGACGTAGTCCACTTCCATGACGGCCGGAAAGACACCTGCTGTGTAAGGCTCTCCCACCCAGCCTCCGCCGACTGCCATACTGAGAATCAGATAGAAGGGCTTGTCGAAAGGCCATGTCTCGGGCTCACTGCCGAACTTGTAGAATGTGTAATACTTCTGCTCATCGACGTAGAACTCGATTGACTGCGGCGTCCATTCGACGGCGTAGACATGAAACGCCGTGTGGGCGTCCCACACCTGGATGCTGCTGCCGCGCGGCTGCGAACCTGTAAACCAGTTGTAAGCTCCCGTATGGGCCGTGCCGTAAATCCTGCTGACCTCGTTGGTCGGGTGTTCCATGATGTCGATTTCGCCGGATTCGGGCCACCAGCCGTACATATTATCTTCCGGCAGCATCCAGAACGCGGGGACCAGGCCGTAGGTCGCCGGCAGCTTGATGCTCGCTTCGATTCGGCCGTACCGCCAATACACGGACCGGCTCGTCTTGAGCAGCGCCGAGGTATAATCGTATCCCTCGTAGGGTTCTCTGGCTGCGATGACATGTAATCTCCCGTCCTCGACGCGGGCATTTTCCGGGCGATCGGTGAAATAGTGGATGTTGTCATTGGCCGGTCCCGAATCGAAACTCCAGATGGAACGGTCGATGCTTGTTCCGTCGAATTCGTCGGACCAGACAAGCTGCCGGTTCTGTGCGTGCGAGCCTGACATGCAGAACAGAAATGCGATCACACAGTAGGCTACACAACCTCTCTTACCCGTTGAGATGCTCATGGCATTCCCTGCTCCTACGGAGTACGATGATTCCCCCTTGCTGGTGACAAGAGATCCTTCAGCACACCACATTCCCCATGATACTGCTGTGCGTTCTGGATGTCAACAGTCACCGGGGCGAATCCACGTGACAAGTCCAACAGGGATATGGAAGAGACATCACATGGTGCAGCCCAGAGAGCCAGAGCCTATCACGGTCAGAATCGCGAAATCCATCCGCGCGGCCTGACTCACAGCCTCACCATCCTCCGGCATCGCTGGCGATGTTCTATCGCAGTCGGCGCACGCTGAAATCGTCGAAGAGGACGGGGGACCCCGAAGCGCTGATCCATACAGGGCCCTTGGACAGACGTGCGTCCGTCGTCTCGATCACAAGCTCGTCGTCCAGATACGCTCGCAACTGCTCGCCCCGGACTTCGAATGCGAGCTTGTACCACTTGCCTTGGACCAAGGGGCAGAGATTTCTGCCCACGGTGGGCCCACGGCTCGCGCCTGACGCATTGTGATGGTAGAGAGCGAGTCGCAACATGCTTGCTGGAGCGTTGCGGTAACAGATGAAGAGCAAGGCATACCTTTCCAGCTTGTTGATGTCGAAGTAACAGGGTGTTGCCCGCGTCTGAATCGCCGCGATTCCCCGCCCAGAGGCTGCCCCCTCCTTCACGCAGACACGAACGGTCACGAGGTAGTCCGCCCAGTCGATCTGGCTCAGCTTGGCACTGGAATTCGAGAGCATCAACTGACCATTTTCGACCGCATGGGCCGGTGGAGGTGATGCCTCGGGACTCCCAGGCACGATCTGCCAGTACTTGGACAACCCCTTGTCGAAGTCGTCCGAGAAAACAGGACCCGTGATGGGCTCGAGTTGTGGGGTGGGTTTGGATTCCGACTGGCTTGCTGCGGTGATGGGTTCGGGCGCCCTGGGCCCGGTGGGCGGAATGGCCCCGGCTTCTATTCTCTCGACGATGTCGTCCACGGGCACCGCGTAGAGCCGCCCCTCGGGCATCGTGGCGACAATACCCTCGTACTGGCAGGCCACGTGCGTGCTGTGGGGCGACCAGACATACCTTTCAATCGAAGTAGCTGCACCCAGATCCGTCGTCCCAGTTTGCTGCAAGCGACCTCCTTCAACGCGTGCAAACAGAAGTTGTCCATAGGAAGCCAGCGGTCCTTTGTTGTCGCGCGTGTAGTGAGCGAGGGCGAGTCGGCTGCCGTCGGGGCTCCAACCGTGCCATTCCAACTTCTCAATTCCGTACTCCTCCAAGTTGAGGAAGGGCTCGGCCTCGCCGCCGGACAAAGGCTGTCGCACCAGCATGCCTTCCTCGGCGATGGTCAGCGACTTGCTGTCCGGCGACCATCCCCATAACGGCGCCTCCGCGCCAGACCATTGGCGGAGCACCACCGCTTCTCCACCAGCCGTTGGGATCACCGTCAGCTCCCCGGCCCCGGTATCATTGGAGACGAAGGCCAGCATGTTCCCATCGGGTGACCACTTCAGGTCACGCTCAATCGCCGCCGTCCGAGTAAGACGGATCGGCGTTCGGGCATCTGTGAAGACGATCCAGATGTCTTGCTCGTTCACGGAATCAGTCTCGCAGGTCAATGCTACGCGCGTGCTATCATGTGACCACACCGGAGCGGGTGAGCTTCCTTGTGTTAGGCGGAGTAGTACCGTGGCGGGTCCACTCACCCCATTGTCAGCCATGGACAGAGCCGTCACGTTCAAATCCACCGTGCTTCTGCCGGATTCTCCGGCCGCCGAAAACAGCAACCACTTGCCGTCCGGAGATACGGCCAAGGGTGCATCAGTGGAGACGAACGGGCTGAGGGTGAACTGAGTCGGCTTATCTCCGGAGAGAGTGCTCAGGAATAAGTCCACTTCCCAGTGCGTAGTGTATCTATACCTAGTGTGAAATACTGCCTTTCCATCGGGTGCCCATCGGACGTCTCGCCAGGCGTCGACATCGTGCAGGGCCGTGCCTTCTTCGGCCGACGCGACCCAAGTCCCATGCGTAAGCTTGTATCCCGCTTTGTAGAAATAGAGTGTCTCTCTATCGGGAGATACCCCCACGCAGTGTGTATTGTTGTCCTTCGCCAGCTCCTTCGGCATGGAGATAAGGTATTCCTGGCCCTCGGGGTAACTCACAAATCGTGCGTCTACTAAGGGAGCAGCGGGCTGGAACCCGATCAGCCATTTCCCATCTCGAGACCAACACTCCGGGGCCGGAGGCCATCCTTTCTCACAGAGCATTCGTGCGCGACCGTCGCCCATCGGTTTGACCCAGAACCCTCGGGTATCCGTCAGGGCGATGCACTTCCCATCCGGAGAGAGCATCCCCGTGGAGGCGGCGTCTGGGTAACGGACAGGGTCCCCGGTCTTTGCCGAAAATGCGTACTGGTGGGACCGGCCCTCCGCGTCATTGGTCTTGAAGAGAACAACCTGAGAGTCCTGCGTCCAGCGCAAAGGTTTATAATACCAGTCTGCCAGGCGCTCTCCCTTTAAGTCCAGGAGCTTCTTCGCAGGCCCGTTCGGGCGCAGCGTCTCAGGAGAAACAGGCTGCAACCAAACCACATTCTTCCCATGGGCGATGTATCGCCCATTGGGAGAGACCGCCACGTTGGCAACATCACCCCAACGCTCGGGCTCGGTGTAGCTGAATGTCTCTGTTCCGTCGAGCGGGATGACCTTGCCCCCAAAAAGCAGGAATCGCGCATCGGGCGACATGATCAGCTTGTTGACATGCGCAATCACATTATTGGCTCCGGAGATCGTCTTGGCCAACGTGAATTTAAGGCCGGTGTTCGGGTCCACAATCACATCGCCCACTTCCGCAGACGAGTCTATTTCGCTGGTTTCTGTCACGGCAGTGGACGGTGGCGTGGCCGTCTCCCGGCTGGACCGTTCGCCTCTGGCCATGGGCAGCAGGACGGCCGCGATGAGAAGGATGGCGACGGTGCTGAGGGCTCCGATTCTCGCACTTTGGGGTACCGGTCGTGTCACCATGTGTCTGATCCTCCGTTTCAAGGCTCTTTTCGATTCCGCCACGCCGATCAGGCGCAGCCCGAAATCCGCTTTCCAGAACACGGTCTCGCTGATGCTGATCAGCGTGTTGCTGTAATTTCTCGCCTGCCCGCCGAGGGCTACGAGGACCGTCTCGTCCACCGCCTCCTCGCAGGTTCTGCGGATGATCGCATTGGCCAGCCACACGAACGGATTGTAGAAGTACACGACCTGCAGGACCGTCTGCACGGCGTTGACCCACAGGTCGGCCCGCTTGATGTGGGCCAGCTCATGAATCAGGGTCGCCTTGAGTTCATCCGGCGAGAGCTTCGCCACGAGCGAGGCGGGCATCAGGATCGTGGGCCGCCGGAGACCGCAGACGGCGGGACTGGGCAGCGCATCAGATATTCGCAATTCAACTCGCCCACGAAGGCGCATTTGTCGACTACACTGCTCCAATGCTACAAGCAATGCCCCCTCGGCAGCGGTGCTTGCCGCAACCAGCCCGCGCACGAACCTGACACGTTGAGCGAGCAGCGCCACGAAGGCGAGCATCCCCGCCAGCCAGAACAGCAGAACAATAGCCTGCCAAGTGATTGGAGTCAGACTCGCAGGAACCGGTGCGATGGCAGAATGCGACTCCGCTGGATTGACCGTCGCAGGTTCGACCGCCGTGGGCCCATCCGCCGGTTGCGGGCGAGGAGGTGCCTCTCGTGTCACTCGTTCGAATCCGATGACCGGCGCGGGATGCTCCAATACCTCAGCCGCAGCCGGTACTCGATTCAGCGCCCAATAGCCAATCCCCGTTGGCAGGGAAAGCGTCGGCGGCAAGATCAGCTTCACCAGTACGAGCAGCCACAGGCAATATCGAACGACCGCTCGCACGCGTTTGCGCAACAGCAGGTCGATGCCGAACAGCACGATGACCAGCAGAGCCGATTGCAGAAATGCCCCGACAGCGTAGCGGCAGAAGGTGCTACCGAGATGGTTCAAGCCGCTCAGACACTCGTTGATGATCTCGACCATTGGTGGATCTCCCACTCACGTGAATCCAGAGGGTCAGTCTTTGCGCTTCCCGGCCTTCTTTACAAACTCGCGAAGTTCCGCTGCTTCGCCCTTGGAGAGCCCCTCATGCTCGATGAGGAACTTCAGCATGGGCGTCAGCGCCCCGCCAAAGGCCCGTGTAAGCATCTTGCGGAGTTCACCCCGCCGGGCCTCGACCTCACTGATGCACGAGCGGAACAGTTGCAGGTTGCGAATCCGCTCGATCTGCAGAAAACCCTTGGCGACCATGCGGTCCATCGTGAGCTTGACCGTGGCGTAGCACCAGTCCCGGGTGGCGGCCAGCGCCTCCTGCACCGTGCCGGCCGCACACGGCTCCTTCTCCCAAACAACCTGCATGATCTCCCACTCGGCCTCCGTGAGTTCGGCTACGGCCTTCTTACGCCTCCCGGCTTTCGCTTTCTTCGATGTGCTCATAAGCTAAACTCCATATTTAATTGCTATCAATTATCCTTGCCCTAAATCAAAGTTGCAAG
>CBFDBY010000012.1:0-78301 GCA_965603165.1 uncultured Phycisphaerae bacterium | reverse complement strand
ACCCGCCGGGCCTGCTCGCTCGACGGACTCGGCGAGCGTGCCTCAAACGCCGACGCTCCGTTGAGCAAGCTGGTGGAGGCCGAGGAGCTCGAACAGGTCCTCGCCGCGATCAATCGGCTGGCCGGCGCCTCGCGCGAGGCTTTTGTCATGCGGTACATCCAGCAGGATTCGTACGAAGAGATTGCCGAGACGCTCGGCAAGACGGTTCATCAGGTTCGTGCTTTGTGCTTCAGAGCGATGAGCACGCTACGCGATGTGTTAGGACGCAACCACACACCGGCGGACGGGAAGGAGGTGCAGCATGTCGAAGATGAATGAAGCGGAACTTCGACGCCGCCTCGAGTTGCTCGCCGGCGTGCAGCCGTCGGTCGAAGCCACCGGTCGGGCCGTGGAACGCGTTCGACAGACGTTGGCACAAACAGAGAGTCTACAGGCTCGCAAGAGCTTCTGGAGAATAGTCATGGAGAATCGATGGAGCAAACTGGCTGTTGCCGCGGCGGTGATTTTCGCCGTGGCGCTCGGCCTCAATCTGATCGGCGGCCGCCACATGGGCGGCGTCGCCTGGTCGCAACTGCTGGAAAATGTCCAGCAGGCCCGCTCGTACATCCACCGGACCGTGTTGACCATCACCGTCTCAGGCCAGCCGAAGGCTGAATACGAGTTCGTCATGTATCGCTCCCTGGACTACGGCTTGAGACGGGACGCCTACCAGGACGGCAAGCTCGTTTCTCAGTTGTATATATCCAACGATGCCGAGCGCTGTGTTGAAGTCCTGCCGCACGAGAAGAAATACGTGAAGACGAAGTTCACCGAGGCGCAGCTCGCGGAGATCCGCGACAAGAACGATCCGCGCGCGCTGGTCGGGCTGCTCATGGGTTTCGAGCACACGGACCTGGGCACGGAGACCATTGAGGGCCGGATGTGTGAAGGCATCGCCGTGGACGATCCGCGGTTTGCCCGCATGCTCTTTGAAGAGGGCAAGGGCCGCCTCTGGGCCGATATCGAGAGCGATCTGCCCGTCCGCATGGAGTTCGAAGGCACCTCCGCCGGCGGCTCGATCCAGACGCGCGTTGTCCTCGACCAGTTCCGCTGGGACGCGGGACTAACGGATGCCGACTTCGAGCCGAATATCCCCGACGATTACACGGTGATGGCTGAAGTGGACCTCTCGCCGGGCGATGAAACGGTGGTCAAGGCGCTGCGGGTCTTTGCGAAGATCACCGGCGGCCGGTACCCGAGCAGCCTTGACATCATGACGGCTATGAGCGAAGTCCAGGCCGCCTTCCTCATCGAACGCCGCAAGCAGGGGGTTCCGCTCGAACAGGAGCCGACGAAAGAGGAGTTGAGCGACATCCTCGCCATCCAGGGGACCTGTATGTACTACGGCAGCCTGATGAACGAGGGCAAGGATGTCGCGTACTACGGCGACAGAGTGACGGCGGAGTTCTCGCACGCGGTCCTGATGCGCTGGAAATGCTGCGACGATACGTACCGCGTGATCTTCGGCGACCTGAGCGTGCAGGACGCGACGGACGCGGAGCTCAAGGAACTGGAAGCCATGCCTCTGAATCCCGATCTGTACGCGGTCAAACCCGAGCCGCAGGATGGAATGGTGGGCGCGCCGGTGGGCGGATTGCAGTTGAAGTGGCTGGGCGGCGCGATGGCCGTGGAGCACAAGCTCTTGTTCGGGACCGATCCGAACGATCTGCCCCTGTTGGTTACGGTCGAGGAGTCGCAATTCAGCGACCTGCCGGCGCTGGAGCGAAACACGACCTATTTCTGGCGTGTGGACGAAGTGAACGCCGATGGCTCCACCACGCCGGGCAATCTCTGGAGCTTCAGCACGGGCGGACTTGTGGCCTGGTGGAAGCTGGACGAGGGCAACGGCGAGACCATCACCGATGCGAGCGGCAACGACCATACGGGCGTCCTGGTCGGCGATCCCACCTGGACGGACGGCGTCATGGGCGCAGCGCTGGAGTTCGACGGTGACGGTGACTACCTCGATCTTGGCAATGTGACCGATTTCGACATCGTCCATCGGATCACCCTCTGTGCATGGGTCAAGGTCAATGCCTTCGACGCCGACTGGCAGGCCATCATCGCCAAGGGCGATAGCGCCTGGCGGTTGTCGCGCGACCAGGGCAACAACCTGCATTTCGGCTGCACCGGCCTGTGGCCGGAATGGGTCCGCGGCAACATCGATGTGAACGATGGGCAGTGGCACGACGTGGCCGGGGTCTATGACGGCAGCGAGCTGCTTCTCTATATCGATGGCGCTCTCGATGCCTCGGCCAGGACCCAGGGCTCGCTCAACGTCAACACGTATCCCGTCTACATCGGCGAGAACGCCGAAGAGCCGGGTCGCGACTGGAACGGCCTGATCGACGACGTTCGCATCTACAACTACGCCCTCTCGGAGGCCGAAGTCCAGGCCCTCATGGAGGAACGGGAACCACCCGGATGAAGAACGCAAGATCTCCGTGGCTCTTGGCGATGGCTGCTGCTTTTTCCGTGGCCGTCGCCGAGGCCGCCACGCTCATCCGCCCGATCCGGGGCACTACTGCGCCATTTCAGAAATCGTGCGACTGTGGGTGGATTGCTTCGCTTCGCTCGCAATGACATACAATGGCTTATCTATGTCATTGCGAGGAGCGCAGCGACGAAGCAATCTCTACCCCTGGATCGTCGCAGAACTTGCGAAATACAGTACTAACATTGTTGATGCCGGCGCATTGCTCGTTACGGGTTTCCTCGCAGGCGCCTTTTTTCGGCATTTCATGCTGCATCGCTACGGGCCGCGTCAACCGATCGTCATAGCCGGTCGTCATAGCACAGAGTAGGGACGAATGCCCGGAAGAGCCCTGTCGCCGAAGCCGATCCAGGCGGAACGGCGGGGCAATCGAAAATGCCTGTGGACAATGGCTTGCCGGCCAAGGAGATGCGAAATGTGGCATTGGATTGAGGTGTGCCTGTTAGTCAATGCGATGATCGTCGCCTGCTACTCGTCAGAACCGTCCGCCGCGCACGCGCAGCCGGCGGATTTGCCGGAGAGCATCTCCCACCAACAAATCGCACTTCCTTTGTATCCCAGCGCGCTCGATGATCGACCTGACATTCCGTCTCCGTATTTGACGCCGGACCGCACGGAAATCCTTACGGCCATGCTGAAGAACGGGAAATACATTTTCATGCCGGTCACCGTCGAAAATGGAAAGCCTCTGCACTACAGCTACAGAGTTTCAACTGTATATGGTAAAGATCAACAGCTTCACGTGAATCGTGGTGATTTCCCCACCCTGGCCCGAACCGGACTCCACAGCGAAGCCGAATTGGATGCTAAAGATACGATAACAGGTAGGTCCATTGATGTTATCAATTACGTCGGTCGGCCCCGGAGATTCTCCGGGGCGGGGTTTATGGCCGAAGATGAGGATATCATCTCCGTCCTGAAGGGGGACAACAACCTGGTGAGAAAGCTGGGATTGACCCATCCACAGATGGCCAAACCTCTCTATCACGTCTGGAATATGATCCTTCAGGAGATTATATGCGGAAAGTGGGGAAGGTTCTCCAGCATCCAGTGTTTCTTCTACAACGGCAATAGGGTCACGCTTCGGGCGGAAAGTATGAAGGGGTGGCAGACATCCATATTTCATGATGAAATCCAGGGCAGATTTGATATCGACGTCCAACGGATGCTCACCCCTGCGGAGCGACTATTTCTACAGGAGAAGTATTCTCATCTCTCCGCCGCACAGATGGCTGAGCTTGAAGGGAAGCTCACCCGCTTCCATTTCAGTGAAATGGCGCCCTACTACATTATGCGCCATGGTTTCTATGAGGGGCATACGGACTATCGGGCCGATCCGATTGCCATAGCATGTATATTTGGATTGAGACGTGTAGAAGAGATTGAGAATGCCTTCAGTGGGCGTCTGTATAGAGCTCTAACGGACACGTTCACGACAGAAAATGTGATCCAATGATTCCCTCCAATTCTCTTTCTCCCGCGTGCGCCTGGCTTGTCCCAAGCCGGCGACAGGGTAAATAGTCCGCGCAGTGTGTCGCAGAGAGGCACTCCACGAGCTCGTTCTCGATCGGGCTTTTCTTGTTGTCTTCATCCGTGCAGGTCGCTACATTGTGGCGGCATCATGGACTCTGGCGACAAGAACATCGTGTTGATCGGCATGCCGGGCGTGGGCAAGAGCACCGTCGGCGTTCTGCTGGCCAAGGCCCTGGGCCGGTACTTCCTCGACACCGACGTCTTCATTCAGGCGATCCAGAATCGGTCGCTGCAGGAGATGATCGATGGTGAGGGCCTGGCCGGCTTCTGCGAGATCGAAGAGGATTATGTTCTCTGTATCGACGTGACCAACGCCGTTATCGCCACGGGAGGCAGCGTGGTCTACAGCGCGCGCGCCATGGAGCACTTGGCCGCTCACGGCGTCGTCGTCCACCTGGACCTGCCCGTGGACAGGATCGAGCAGCGCATCGAGAATCTGTACACGCGCGGCGTCGTCATGGAGAAGGGCCAGACCATCCGCTCCCTCTACGACCAGCGCCAGAGTCTCTATCACCAATACGCTCAACTCACCATCGACTGCACCGACAAGAACCACGAGCAAATCGTCACTGAAATCGTTGAGGAGCTTTCACAATGAACTTCGCGAGCCAATCCATGAGCAGACGTCGTTTTCTTGCGGGCAGCGCCACGATCGGCGCCGTGACCATCGTGCCGCGACACGTGTTAGGGGGCCCTCGGCATACGGGAGCCAACGAGAAGCTCAATATCGCCGGCATCGGCGTCGGCGGGATGGGCAAGCACAATCTCAGTCAGCTCGCCGGCGAGAATATCGTCGCGCTGTGCGACGTGGATCACCAGTACGCGGCGGAGACCTTCAAGCTGTATCCGAAGGCCAAAGTCTACAAGGACTTTCGCGTGATGCTGGACAAGGAGCCGGAGATTGATGCGGTCATGATTGCCACGCCGGATCATACGCACGCCGTCATTTCGATGGAGGCCATGCGGCGCGGCAAGCACGTCTACTGTCAGAAGCCGTTGACGCACGACGTGTACGAGGCGCGCATGTTAGCCAAGGCCGCCAAGGAATACGGCGTGATTACGCAGATGGGAATCCAGGGACATTCGAGCGAGAGCGTCCGCCTGGTGTGCGAATGGATCTGGGCCGGCGCCATCGGCGAGGTGCGCGAGGTCGACGCGTGGTGCAGCCTGTCCTATTACCCGTTCGGGCACGCCTATTGGAGCTCGAAGTGGAGCCGACGGCCCAAAGAGGAACCGCCGGTTCCGGAGACGCTCGATTGGGATTCGTGGATCGGCCCGGCCCCGTACCGGCCCTACCATCCGGCTTATCACCCGGGTGTCTGGCGATGCTGGTGGGACTTCGGCTGCGGCATGATGGGCGACCGAGGCGCCCACACGCTGGACAGTGTCGTCTGGGCTCTGCAATTAGGACAGCCGATCAGTATCGACGCAACGTCGTTGGGGATGAATCCGGATACGCATCCATTAGCCTCGATTGTCACGTATCAGTTCGCCGCGCGCGGCAAGCTGCCACCGGTGAAGCTGACGTGGTATGAGGGTCTGCACCCGCCGCGACCGGTCGAGCTCGAAGACGGTCGGCGAATGGGACATCCCGAAGGAGGCATCCTGTTCAAAGGCAGCAAAGGTGTGCTCATGGCCGGTGTGTACGGGGAGGGAGCGAGGCTCATTCCAGAGAGCCGAATGAAAGAGTACCAGCAGCCCGCAAAGACGCTGCCGCGGGTGGAAGGCTCGCACGAGCAGGACTGGGTCCGGGCCTGCAAGAGCGGCAAGCCGGCCGGCGCGGATTTCGCCTATTCCGGCCCGCTCACGGAGATCTGCCTGCTGGGCAACGTGGCCAAACGCATGGACACCCGAATCGAGTGGGATGGGGACGCCATGAAGGTGACCAACTTGCCTGAGGCCAATCAGTACGTTCGAGCGTCTTACCGTGAGGGCTGGAGTCTGTAGTCCATTCCGCGTACGGCTCGACCGGCGCGGCTCGCCCGGGCAGCGGGGGGCATTTGCTTCAACGGGCGCGCCGCGGCTCTGCAAAAAACTTTCACCGTCCAAAGCATAGCCCCTGTCTTCCTTGTTATATTGTTGAGAAACGATCGTTCTCGACGAAAGGGCCTTTCGGTGCACGTGGAAGACAGGATGTTGGTCTGGCGTCTCAATCGCGGCGACGCGCGAGCCCTGTCCCGCGTGTACGAGAAGTATCGCGATGATCTGCTGCGCCTGGCGGCCTCGATGCTGGGCGATGCAGCGGCCGCCGAAGACATCGTGCAGGACGTCTTCGTCCGCTTCGCCGGCCTGGCGCGGACGTTTCGGCTGACCGGCAGCCTCAAGGGCTATCTGGCCACCTGTGTCGCGAACGCGGCCCGCAACAGTCTCAAGGCCGCGCAGCGCCGAGCGACGACAAGCCTCAACGAGGCAGCGGGCATTCAATCGGAAGCACCAAGCCCGGAGCGATGGATGATCGGCAGCGAGCAGTTCGAGCAGGCCAGCCGCGCGATAAGCAGCCTGCCGTTCGAGCAACGCGAAGTTGTGACGCTGCATCTGTACGGCGACATGCGATTCCGGGAGATCGCCGAATGGCAAAAGACATCGGTCAAGACCGTCCAGAGCCGGTATCGCTACGGCCTGGAGAAACTGCGGTCCGCACTGAATGGTGAGGCAGTAGAATGAAATCGAGAGATGATATCGAGCAATTCGCAAAGCACGCTCCCATCCATACCCATGAGACGATGAACGAACGCGTTCTGACGAGGATGCACGAAGCGTATGAAGATTCGGCTCACCGGCACGCGGCCGGACGCGGGAGCGGCTGGATGGCCCGCCTCGCCGTGGCGGCTGTAATTCTCATCGCCGCCGGGGCAGTGGTCGATCACTTCACCCAACTCGTCGGCGGCAACGTCGCCTGGGCCGATGTCAGCCAGCGGTTTCAATCCGTCCCGTTCTTCTATGCATCCATTTATGTAAAGGACAACGCATTAGCCGAGCCCCGGCAGTTCGAGTTGTGGATGGGCAAGGGCGGCTACGCCCGCATGCGGGTCGGCTCGCAGGTGATCTTCGGCCGGAACGGACGGGTCACGCGGGCCTTTGACATCCGCCGGCGCCGTGACGTCGAGGCCGACCCAACTGCCGCGGATATCGTCCGCATGCTCGCGATACCCGGTGAGTTCTCATTGGAGACGGTCATTCAGAGCATCTCCGGGGGCAAGCTCATCGATGTCACGCCCGCGATGAATACTCACGCGGCCATCGGGGAGGACCTGGTCGTCTTCGATGCACAATCGGCGATCAGTCCCGGCTGGGTCCGCGTCTACGCTCTGCGGGAGAGCCGGCTGCCGGTGGGATTGCGGATCTGGGACCCGGCCGAAGGCTTTGGCGTCGACGCCCTCATCAACTACGCGAAGGAACAACCGCAGGTCTTCTTCGACCCGCAGGCCTTTGCCGAACAGCTCCACGAGGCCGACAGCACCGATGCGGGACTGGCGTATCTGTTTCTCAAAGACCCAGGGGGCCTTGATGTAACCCCGACGGATCTGCTGGAGTAGGAGAGCAAGGAATGCAGAACACACGCCGCATCACGCGCCTACAATATGGCTTCACATTGGTTGAATTGCTGGTGGTCATCTCGATCATGGCCCTGCTCATGTCGATCCTGATGCCCTGCCTGCGCAAGGCTAAGTCGCATGCCCGGCGCGTGGTCTGTCAGAACAACCTGCATCAGGGTCTGATCGCAAGCAACATGTACGCGGCGGATTTCGACGGCTTTCTGCCCGAGGGCAACATCATCGACAAGTCAGCCCCCGGCTACAACAAGAGCTGGGATAGAGCCGATCTGCTGACCCTGGTCAACTACAGGACCATGATGTCGTTCGGCGCCTATGGCCTGACCGAGGAGCACGCCACCTGCGAGACGGCCCGCAAGTACTTCGAATCCACCGACGATTGGCTGAGTCCTCTGCCGGCCACGCGTCCACTCGTCGAGACCGCCTACGTCGGCTGGATCTACTGGGGTAATCGCGGCGACTGGACCGACCTCAACACCGGCGAGAAGTACGTCACCCCAAAGAAGATCACGGACAAGCCCACTTCGAACACTCTCGTGACGTGCTTTTGCTACAACCGTTACGCCGCAGTCGGTCCGGGCGGTAACTGGCCCGCCTGGTATAGCTCCCATGTCGCCGGCGCGTTCCGCCACGCCGTTGGCCAGCCGTTGAAGCCGAAGCCCGACGGTCTTGTGGTCGGCTATCGCGACGGCGCCACCCGCTTCGTCAAATGGAACGATCTGACCCCCAACAATCACGAAGGCGATTATATCATCTACTACGACCGCGATACGTGAGACGTATCCGGAAAAGTTCTCGCGCGTTCAAACGCCGCCCGAAGTACAGCGAAGGGATCACACGCTATGTGCGAGCACGGATCGTGATCCGTGCTACAGGTTCCAGGCTTTGGCGAAGGCTTTGAAGCTTCGGTCGTAGGTCCTCTCAACATCATCCGGAAAACAGCAGGCCGGCAGTTGCCTCGATGACAGGTGATAGTTCAGGCACTCGCAGCACATGCCTTTGCGGCTGCACCCGGGATAGGAGCAATTGCAGTTCTCCATGTTCTTCGTCTTCTGGCACTCCATCGGATACTCATCTCCTCTTGAATTTCTTCTCTTCAAACGGGTTACTCATAATCTTGTACACGGGCGCGCCGCAATCGAGGCATTGCCACGTGCGCTGCCGCCGGGCGTCACGGATCCAGAAGATCGCCCAGAATCCGGTCAGCAGCGTCAGGAGCAGGTGCGGCAGGTGATTGATTCCCTGGCGCCCCACCGGGACCTGTTTGAGGCACCGGCCGCAATACCCGCTGGCCTCTTCGTACCGGCTAAGTCGCAACACCGCAAACATTGCTCCATGCTCAGAACAGGGGTCTGGCCCCATGAGGTCTCCAGTGTAATCCAAGCCGGCCCGGAATGCAAACAGCGGGCAACCACCGGCCGCGAGCGGGGGGAGACGGGGCGGACTCACAAGCGGTGATAGGCAAAAACCCAGGGCAGATTCAGCGAAGGCCGCAATCATCGCCGAGTCTATCCTCTCATTTCTGAGAAATTGGTGATGGATGTAACGTTGGCTGATGTCGCATCAAAGAATACCCGGCTCGGTCTATCCCATTTGCCTGAACCCCAGGAGAATGGCTTCGTAACAGAAGAAGATGCGTCCATTTGGGGGAATAGCCCCACATTTATCGGGAACAGGTGTAAGGAGATGGATTATGAACTCATGCCTCAAGACACTACTCAGCTCGGGCACTCTTCTGACGGTTTGTGCCGCAGCGGTCTTGCTGTCGGCCGGATGTCAGTCGGAAGACAAGGTGGTCAGGACGCAGACCAGTCAGGTCTGCCCGACCTGCAAACTCGAAACACGCATTCAGCCGATCACAGGCCTCGAGTATACGACGTGCGTATGCCCATCCTGTAGGAAAGTCTCGACGCTCGATCCGGATCTTCGCGACAAGCTGGAACGCTTTGTCGGTGGGTCTGTGGGTGAGACGGTCACCGTGTGCGACAACTGCGAGGCCGTGGTGGCGGAATGCGCGGTCTGCCGAGAAGGTCACGGGTCATAAGCCGGCGACACTCTTGACGAGATCATCAGCAGACGGTATTCCATGGGCGATATCCGAGTGGAGCTTGCGTCTCGACAACAGAGACGCAGCCACCGGTGGGAAAGGATTCGCACATGAAATATACGCTCGTTGCGGCTCTGGTGTCCGGAGGACTGATGCTGACGGGGTGTCAATCCGGAAGTGTGTCTCCGAGTGCCCAGAGCATCAATCTCTCCGACGACGTCGTGCTGCATGGGATCGCCGTCGGCGTATGGGTCCACACCACGTACTTCGACGTCCCCGGGTACGGGCGCACGGCGGCCAACGGACTCGTCCTCATCGACGGTGACCGGGCTATCCTGATCGACCTGCCCTGGACGGACGCGCAGACGGCCACCCTCTTCGACTGGATTGGCGAGACCCAAGGCGCAGCCGTGAAGACCGTCATCCCGACGCATTTCCATCAGGACTGCATGGGCGGCCTGGCCGAAGCGCATCGCCGTGGCGCGATGTCCTACGGTCTGGATAAGACCATCGCGATCGCCAGGCGCGAGAATCTGCCCGTCCCCCGGATCCCGTATAAGGCGCGAATCCCCGTTCGGTACGGCAACTCGATTGTCCTGATGACGTATCACGGCGCCGGCCATACAATCGACAACGTCGTCGCATGGGTGCCGAAGCAAAGAGTCCTCTTCGGTGGCTGCCTGATCAAATCTCTGGACGCCCAGTCGCTGGGCAACACGAAGGACGGCGACCTCCAGACCTATCCCAACACGGTCCAAAGGGTGCGCGCCGGCTACCCGGGTGCGAAGATCGTCGTGCCCGGCCACGGCGACTGGGGCGGACCCGAGCTGCTCGAGCACACGCTGAAGCTCTGCACGGCGACTGCGCCCTGACAGGGCCTTGCATGAGGGCCCTGTCCGAACTGACCAAGAGACTGCACCAGGCCGGCTATGCGCTGCTCGAGGCGCTCGCATGTGCGTGAACGCCACTGCCTGCCCCTTGACCTTTCTTGTGAAACGCCGATAATGACCGGCTTTCGTCCCCGGCTTAAGACTCGAAGCAGCATGGAGCAATGACGGCCGAATGAGTGATTGGATACGCGAAACTCTGACACTGCTTTTCGATCTGGACGGCACGTTGACCGATCCCAGCGATGGGATCACGCGATGCATTCAGTATGCCCTCGAACGGCTCGGCCGGCCGTATCCGCCGAAGGCGGAGTTGGTGCAGTTCATCGGCCCGTCGCTGCGATGGACCTTCCCTCGGCTGCTCGACAGCAATGACGAGGATCTCATCGAAGCGGCCGTCCGTCACTTCCGCGAGCGGTTCGCCGATGTCGGCCTCTTCGAGAACGAGGTTTACCCAGGCGTCCCGGAGCTGCTGGGACAACTGCACCGCGAGGGGCACAGGCTCTACGTCGTCACCTCCAAGCCGAAAGTCTACGCCGATCGCATCGTCCGGCATTTCGGATTCGATCGCTTCTTCGTTGACGTGTTCGGCCCCGAGCTGAACGGCCGCTTCGACGAAAAGCAGGAACTCGTCGCCTTTCTGCTGCGTGAGCTCGCCCTCGATCCGGAACGAACGATCATGATCGGCGATCGCGCCCGCGATATCGAATCGGCCAGGCCGTACGGCGTTCGGACCATCGGGGTGACATATGGCTTCGGAAGTGAAGAAGAAATCACCGCCGCCAAGCCGGACCGGATTTGCCGCAACCCGAGTGACATCTACTCGGCCGTTTGAAAATAGCAGCCTGAGTCACCGGTGCCACAACATCGACATCACTCCAACGGTGGCCTGTACACGCGGATGGCATGGATCGCCGCCGTGACATCTGGCTCAACAATCAGTTCGAGCGTGTGCCGGGCGTTGGAAATCCCCTGAACCAGCGTGGTGGCATATTCACGCGTCGCGTCGTCGATCCGCGGCGGGTCGTAGCGGTCCGTAAACGTAGGCACGACCTTCCATTTGATCTCGAAGTCTTCGGGCACCGGTTTCTTAGCGTACTCGCAGGTGCGCTTCAGGTGCCAGTCGTTGGGGTCGATCACCACGCGGCCGGAGTTGGAGACGAATCGCTCGCCGCTACGGCCCCTGCCGTCGGGGCCGGTCTTCGAGCCCATAACCTCGAACGTGAACCGGCTGCCCATCGCATCGCTTTCGAGAATACGGCAGGTCCAGTCTTCAAGCAGCAGCGGCTTGGCCCAGGACACGCGAATCACCGCGGGCCAGATATTGTGAATCGAGCTGGGCCGCGTGATCACATAGGCTTCGGGAAACGCCGAGGGCTTCTTGTCATCGACAAGAACTCGCACCGATGGCGACGTGCCGATGGATTCGGCCGCGACGACATCGACCCGGTTGCCGGTGAACTCCAGTGTGAGCCGGCCATCGGTCCATGCGATGTCCTCGCCGACGATATAAGTCCTCACGGCCTCGTTGGGATCGGCCGGGGACTCGGGCTTGTAGACGAGGCGGCGCTTGATCAGCTCGGCCAGAAGGTAGCAGCCATGATCGTTGAGATGGACGCCGTCACGAAGCAGGTCCGGCGGTGTGAGGTTGTTGTCCTTGAGGTAGCGTTTCCATTCCGGCCGAATGTCGATGATCTCACAGTCGTATTTGCGGGCGTTCTCCACGAGCCACTTGGCCATGAAGGCTGTCCAGCCTTCGTCGACGTATTCGCCCGCGTCGTTTGCCTTCTCGTGAGCCGCGAGATGGTCCGTCCAGATGGCGATCTCAGCCGTCGTGCGCTGCCGGACGCGGCGGATGATGTCCTCGTAGCGACGGTGATCGCCATAGACGTGAAAGATCAGCAGGTCGGGATGGTATGGGTACAGATCGTGCTCGGCGGTCCGGACCAGTAGCTGCGAGGCGAACCCGCCGATGGCCCGGTTCTCGATCTGCAGATCGGCATGGGGAAAGCGTCTCCGCAAGTCGTCGGCCACCTCCTTCCACCACTTCTGTGCGGTGATGGACTGGCCGTAGAAGAGGATCTTCACCGCGTTGCGATGCTCCGGCGTGCTCGTCGCCAGCAACCTCATCGTCCGCTGGATCTTCGCGTCGTACTGCGCATCGGCCGACGGAGCCGGGGGACGATAGCTGTCAGCAGCCTGCGATGACACGCCGGCCCAGAAGGCCAGAATCGCCAGCCAGACAGCCGTGCCTGGTCGTGGTGCATGACGGCCGAGCGGATGCCCCGGCAGTACTCTATTGTCGTGACTCATCCGGTCTCCTTTGGCGGATCGCCGTGCTTCAGACGCCGCTCAGGATACCGTCGTCGGGCAGGAATCGCAACCGGACCGGAGATTCCGCTCGTCCGTGCAATAGATTCCCTCATCCCTCGGTGCGCTTGCCGGTGACGGAGGTGGGAATGCTCTCGCGAGGCATTTGAGATGGTTCGACGAGAAGGGAACGCCGGTGGAAGCGCTGCACAAGGCGCCCCGCGCTGCAAGTACGAGAAGGCGGGCCGCAGTCTATGCCTACGGCCCGCCGTCAATTCAAACTATGTTCCTTGGAGACCTACAGGGCCCTACGCCTGCGAAGCCAGCCCGCCAGGCCCGTGCCGATACCAGCCAGGAGCAAAGCGCCCGGCGCCGGTATGGCCTGGCTCATGGTCTCGATCTTCAGGACAGGTATCCAGTCGACACTCTCCATCAGATACATCCGCCCGCAGATATGCTCTCCGTCCGTGGGACCGGTCACCATCAGTGAAACGTAGTCGTCCACGAGATCCGCCTGCCAATCATGACCGGTCAGGTCCAGGTTGAACGTCTGCCATCCGTCCGCATTATGCGTCAGCGTGCCAACCAGCTCGGTCAGAGCCTTGGTGTCCGGATTGGTCGTGTTTCCGATCCAGGCGTCATCGGGCTCGTACCAGCAGGATCGCTCGGCCGACGTGCTGCCGGCGAACATATAACCCTGCAATGCCACGAGCGTGATGGTTTCGCTGTCCGGAATGGCGGAGACGTCAAAGCCGAGCCATGCCTGATAGCTGCCGAGCTCGCAGATGTAGCTCCAGCCATCGCCACCACCGTCGCTGTCGCCAACGTCGAATGTGGGGGTAAACGTATACAGCCCCGCAGATGCGTACGACGCGGCCAATAGAACAATCAAAGAACTCCCTAAGAATTTCTTCATTACCCATCCTCCAATTGAGGGCTCATCGACTTCCCGGAATGCGCAGAAGCATTCCGCACAGTACATTCGCAGGTCAAATCAGGGACTCCTTCTACCAAGTGACTCCACGCCTCCGGCAACCGCAGGGCGGGCATGAGGCAAAGACGGCGTCGCCTGTCCGGAACTTGCCATATCAGGAATTGCCGTGAGCGAGCCGCTGGTACGCGTCCGACAGCGTGGGGCCGCGCCGATATGCCAGCCTTGGGAGTGAGGCAGCAAGAGCGCCCGCCGGGCAGTGCCCAAGGACGAACCGGAAAATCTCTCAAAATTCTTGAAATATACCTTGACGAAAAGAGTCTATGTGATATAGATATAGTACAATGTATATTTAGTCAACTATCGCATTAGGTGGCTCGATGGAGAGTTTGGATGATTCAGTTTGAGTTGGATCTTAAGAGTGGCGTGCCGTTTCACCGCCAGATTGTGGACCAGATTCGCTATGGGATTGCTTCCGAGCGTCTGCTGCCCGGCGAACAGCTACCCACGGTACGGGAGCTGGCCGTGCAGTTGCAGGTGAATCCCAACACGATTCGCAAGGCCTACTCCGAACTGGAGATCCTGGGAATCCTGGACACCCAACAGGGCACCGGCACGTTCGTCGGTCAACGCGAGGTTCAGATCGGCGAGGCGGAGAGAAACCGTATGCTCCGGCAAATCTGCGATGAGTTCATCGCTCGCGGTCATCAGTACAACCTGACGCTGAAAGAAATTGTCGAGCATCTGCAAAGGAGACACGAAAATGGCTCAGAAGAGAAGAACCAAGGTCACGCAAGCAAGCCTCACCCGTGAGTACAAGGCAACGACCCAATTGGAGGCCGAAGCCGCGTCCCTCAACTGGGTCGCCGCCTTGGTCACTGTCGCTGTCCTACTGGCCGCCTTCGTTCTCAACAGGCTCGTCGAAGGCGCCTGGCAGCAATTCAACACGTACATCGTCGTCGTCACGGCCCTTGTCGCCGCCGTCTGCTTCTTCGGCATCAAGATCGCCAACCACTGGGAGCGGGCCATCATTCTGCGACTGGGACGATTCCGCTGCCTCAAGGGCCCGGGCCCGTTCTTCATTATTCCCATCGTCGACAGCGTCGTGCAGACCGTCGACATGCGTATCCGCTCGACCGACTTCAGCTCCGAGTCCACACTCACCAAGGACACCGTCCCGGTCAACGTGGATGCCATCTGCTTCTGGATGGTCTGGGACGCCAAGAAGGCCATCCTCGAAGTCGAGAACTTCTACCTCGCGATCGTCCTTTCAGCTCAAACGGCCCTGCGCGACATCATCGGAACGCACCAACTGACCGAAATGCTGATGCACCGTGAGGAGCTCGGCAAGAAGCTCCAGAAGATCCTCGACGAAAAGACCAATCCCTGGGGCATCACCGTCCAGTCCGTTGAGATCCGCGATATCATTCTCCCGAAGGACCTCGAGGATGCGATGTCGAAAGAGGCCCAAGCCGAACGGGAACGTCACGCCCGCATCATCTTAGGGACTGCCGAGACGGAGATCGCCGAGAAGTTCGCGCAGGCGGCCAAGCAGTACGAATCGAACCCGATGGCCATGCATCTTCGCGGCATGAACATGCTCTTCGAAAGTCTCAAGGAGAAAGGCTCGATGATTATCGTGCCCAGCTCGGCCCTGGAAATGATGAATCTCGGCGCGATGGGCGGCCTGGCTGCGTTGAGCCAGATCCAGAGTGAAAAAGACAAAGACGCCGGCGAGCAGACATAGACGCCGCGTGCGCCGCAAAGGTATTCTTCTACCGCCGTTTAGGGAGATGCTGATATGATTCAGGTAACCACGCCGGGCATTGAGGGAAAGAGAATCACACAATATCACGGCATCGTCACAGGCGAGGCCATTCTCGGTGCGAACCTGCTGAAGGACTTCTGCGCCGGGATACGGGACATCGTGGGCGGGCGATCCGGTGCTTATGAGAAAGGATTCCGAAAAGCGCGACAGATCGCGTTAGAGGAGATGGAGGAGGAAGCGGCGGAGCTTGGCGCCAACGCGATCGTCGGCATCGACATCGACATTGAAACTGTCGGAGCGCATGGGGCCATGCTCATGGTCAGCGTCAACGGCACCGCCGTGACGGCCCAATAGGCACCGCTCCGCCCAGAGGCGCCGGCGGGGCGGTTGCACCTGAGGAGTACACGCTATGCTGAAGGTAAATGCCGGAACGCTCTGTGGCCTGGCCGGCCGCCTGATCCTGGTGGCGCTGTGCCAGGTGGGCCCGTGGAATGTGAAGGACCACGGGGCGCGCGGAGACAAGCAGGCGAACGACACGATGGCGATCCAGGCGGCCATCGATAAGTGTGCCGACGCCGGCGGCGGGACCGTCTACATACCCGCGGGCGATTACCGCTGCGGACAGCTCCACCTGAAAACAGGCGTGACCCTTCACGTGGAGGCGGGCGGAACGCTCTGGGTCAGCCCCGACAAGCAGGACTACCGTCGCGGCAACCGGTTCCTCTTCGCCGAAGACCAGAATGACATCACGATCCAGGGCCGGGGCACGATTCACGGGACCGGCCGGGGCGACCTCGGCCGCAAACGTGGCGATGCCACCCAGCGACCCAACTGGCGCGTCGGCATCCTGGACTTCACCGCGTGCAAAAATGTCACGATCCGGGACATTACCGTGCGATACAGCGACAGTTGGACCTTCGACCTCGAGCGGTGCGAGAACGTCGTCATCGACGGCGTGAGCATCCTGAACAACTACTATCGCGTCAACGCCGATGGGATCGATCCGGTCTCGTGTAAGAGCGTGCGGATCTCCAACTGCCACATTGTCGCGGGCGACGACTGCATCGTGTGCAAGACGCGCGAGGGGTTCCCCTGCGAGGACATCGTCGTGACGAATTGCGTCCTGGAGTCGATCGCCACGGCCGTCAAGATCGGGACGGAATCACCGAGCGATTTTCGCAACATCCTCGTGAGTAACTGCGTGATCCGCAACTCCGGCGTCGGGATCGGAATGTACATCAAGGACGGCGCGACGGCCGAGCGAATCAGCTTCTCCAACTGCACCATCGAGACGATCCGCCGGCCCGAGCTGGTCGGCGATTCTGTCGTCAACTCGACCTTCCCTATCTTCGTGGATATCGAAAAGCGGCGCAAGGATTCCCGCATCGGCACGGTCCGCGACCTGAGCTTCTCCGACATTGCTATCCTTAGCGACCACGGCATCCTGATCCAGGGCATGGACGCCAGCAAGGTGCAGAATCTCTCCCTGCGGAATATCACGATGCGTGTGGACCGAGCGTTTGACTACGCCAAGCGCAAGAAGCGCGTGGGCGGCTCGACCGAAGAGACCGAAGACCGCCGCCGAACCATCTACGCCCGCAAGCCTTCCTATTGCACACTGGCCAACATCGACGGCCTGACGGTCGACGCCCTCCGCGTCTTCATCCCGCACGACGTCTTCGCCCAACACAACCGTTCCGCCCTCTCCCTGCACGACGTAACCCAGGTGATCATCAGCAACGTGCAGCGCCAGCCGCCCGGCCCCGGGTCGGAAGTACCCGTCGTGATGATGGAGGACTGCCGCAACACTCTTCTGACCGGTTGCCTCGCTCTGCCCAACGTGGGCGTCTTCCTCGCCGTCACCGGCAAGGAAACCGCAAACATCTCCCTCAAAGCCAACGACCTCATCAACGCAGGAAAGGCGGTGCGCGTATCGCCAGAAGTCCCCGAAGGAGCCATCAGGGACTGAGGGCCAATTGGCTCCTGAGCATCTAAGGGCCATCTTACGCTTGGGTTTGAGCCCGACGGCCTGCCAGATCGCTTTGGGAAGGACCGAATAGGTCATGCCACTATCGATGGAGAATTTGACGTCCGCCTGTTTGCCTCTTGGGCCTCTGGCCCGCCCGCGAACGTATCTGATACGACTCCTCATCGTTCTCCCTCACGGTATCAGTCGGTGTGCACGGCACACCCTACCCATGGACACAAAGCAACGTGGCGGAGGAGGCTGCCTGTCCCGCTGGTCAGGGCGAGCGTCCCTCAGTCTGTCAGCTACACCATTTGCGGGTTCGGTTCTTGAGGCTGGGGAGGATGTCGTTGAGGATCATCGTGTCCTCGGCGATCTCGAAGTCGAACATGCCGGCTAACGTGTGGTCGGCGCCGTTCTCGAAGACGTAGCGGAACGCGTCCTTGGGCGGGATCGCACCGGCAGCCATCACCTTGAAGGCGATCCACGGCGTCGTCACGTTCTTCATGACCTCGATCGTCTCGTCCGGGTCCTTGCACCAGTAGCCGGGGACCTCGTTGTAGGGGCCCTTCAGCTCGTTCGGCTTCGGCGCGCTGGGGTAGTTGTGGTGGTGGAACGTCTTGATGTAGAAGTCACAGGGGATGTTGTGCTTCTCGCACTCGACGACGACGCGCAGGTCGTGCGCTCCGACGCCGGAGGGCACGCCGAGGTCCTTGGCGATCTCGACGGCCTTGCGCACCACGTCCATGCGGCCCTGGGCGACGAGCGGATCGGAGCGGACGCCCCAGAGATAAATTGCCTCGGAGCCTTCATCGACCAGCTCCTTGGTCATATCCGCGTAGGCCTTCATGTCGTCGGTGATCTCGGCGATGGGGCAGATGATCCACTGCATCTTGCCGCCGTAGCGCGAGCGGTACCGCTTGAGCATCGGCACGATCCCCGGCGGGTTGTGGATGGACAGCGTGTTGATGCCGTGCGCCTCGGCCAGGGCCATCGTCTCGTGAATTTTCTGCTCCGTGTTGTAGTGCGCGCAGAGATTGTAGACGTACTGAAGGTCCCGGCTGTGCGTGTAGTGCGTCAGGAGGTTGCCGCCCAGCAGCATCCGGCTGATCTGCAGGCTGCCGATCTTGCCCATCGGCAGCGTCGCCTTCGATCCCGGCTCGACCTTGATCGCCGGCCCGCCGCGCTCGGCGGCCTGGCCCGCGTTCAGCGCCAACGCCCCACCGGCCGAAGCGGCCAGCGACTGCTTCATGAAACTCCGACGATTCACATTCGACGACATGTTGTCCTCCTTCTTATTTAGGGGATTACAGGCTGCGGAATCGCGTTGCCGCGTGAATCCGCAGCCCGCAATCATCAATCTGCAATCATAGCTCTCCGGCGGTCCAGCGGATGGAGCGGACGATCAGCTCGCGGAAGCTCGGGTTCGCGTAGGCCTTGGAGTCGTGGCCGCCCTGGAGAAAGACGACGCGGGCCGGGCCGTACTGCCGGGTCCAGCCGATCGTCGCGTCGCTGGTCGGGTGGTCCGTCGTCAACAGGACGTGATTGTCCTTGGCGAACCAGACGCCGTGATAGGTCTCGTCGTGGATCTGGAAGTTCTCCATGCCGCGGGTGATCGCGTGTTTGCGGTCGCGGATGAAGACGTTCATATCCAGATCGTGCTCGTAGGTCCCCGTCGGATAGGCCATGCCGTCGATTTCCTGGTCCTTCAAGGGGTATCTGGCCCCGATGATCTGACGGTACCCGTCCCACGTGTTGAAGGCGCCCTCGGCGTGGTGCAGTGCGACCAGGCCGACGCCTTTGTTCAACAACGCCTTGAAATTCTCCTGCCGCTGGGGCGAGATCTCCTGCGTCATGTTGTACAGCACGATCACGTCGTAATTCCAGCCGGAGATATCCTCGAACAGCTCGCTGTGATCCTTCTGCTCGGCTTCGACGTACGCGATGTCGTCGTAGCCCTGAAACAGGGCGAAGAACGGGTCGTGCTCGAAGCCGTGGCCGCCCGTGACCACGACGACGTTGATCATGTCCGGCTCGCCGAACTCGGCCTTGCCCGCCAACTGTTTCTGGCAGGAACCGACGAGGACGATCACGGTCAGCCCGAGCACGCACACGGTTGCCTTTATCAGCCATTTCTTCATTTGCTGCATCTCCACTCAAAGCACAGCCATCCACGAATCGCCGGACTACTTCAGCGCCTTGACCATGATGTTCTTATAATAGACGATGCTCTTGGGGTCGTGGCCCTGGAGGGCGAAGGTGCCGTGGGAGACCTTGCGTCCTTCCATTTCCCAGTCGTCCGGCTCCGTCCAGTCCACGGTGGTCTTGCCGTCGATCTTGATGATGACGTGCTTGCCCTCGACCTTGATGTAATAGTCGAACCACTCGTTGTCCTTGGAGGGTGCATTGTTCATGACGTCCTGGACGGCGTAGAGCCCGCCGGTCTTCTTGGGATCGCTGTGCGTGGTGTTCACCTGGCACTCGTAGCCCTTGCTGGGCCAGCCGGTCTCCTGGTACTCGGTGTGGAAGTAGATGCCGGAGTTGGAGCCGGGCGTGGTCATCACTTCGGCCTTGAACTCGAAATTCTTGAAGTCAGCACCGTTGACCGGCCCGGTGTAGAACAGGTGGCTGCGATCGCCGTGGGCGACGATCATCCCATCCTTGACGGTGAACGTGCCCTTGTTCTCGCTCGCCTTCCAGCCGTCGAGGGACTTACCGTCGAACAGCGGCTTCCAGCCCGTGACCTTGCCGACTACTTTCTGCGTCTCTTGACAACCTGCCGCGAGCACACAGACGCACACCAGCGCGATAAGCACATTCCTTGTCATCTGACTTCTCTCCTTGTCACTGTGTTGATATTGATTGGGTCGTGTGAGCTGCCGCCCACCCTTCGTTTCTTACCTCTGCGATCGACCGCGGTTACGGCATTCGTCGGATCGGTGGGCTGAGCCCACCCTACGTCATGTTATTGTCTGTCAGAGTCGCCAGGGGCTTCGCAACGCACGGACGAGCCGGCGGTTGGCGGCGTCGTTGTTGACGAACCGCTCGGTAGCCGGGTCCCAGCGCAGCTTCTGCCCGAGCCGAATGGCAATATCACTGATCTGACACAGTGTATCCGCTTGGACGGCCACGTCAATCGGGCAGATGGTATCCTTGCGGCTGCGGACGCAGTCGAGCAGGTTCCGTGCGTGGTTGTTGCTCTCGTATAGCCGCGTGTCGTTCGGGCCCCACTCGATGTCGAGCAGCGATTTCGGATGGGCCAGGATGCGGGCGCGATCGACGAGGACCCAACCGTCGGTCCCCTCGAAGGCGGTGCCATGCGATTCCATCTGCTGATAACGATTGCGCCACTGTTCTTTGGTCGGCCAGCCGGTGAAGTTCATCGTGACGCCATTGTCGAGCTTGCAGGTGACGTCCCAGTTGAGCGCGGTGTCGCACACGCCGTTGGGGTCGGGCCACTGGCCCTGGCCCTCGATCTCGAGCGGGCACGGGATCTTGTCCCCGAGGCCCCACAGCGCGATGTCGAGCGGGTGCACACCCCAGCCGGCGATGAACCCGAGGGCGTAGTCCGAGATGAACCACCACCACTGGTTGGTGACGCGGTCGGGCGTGTAGGGATGGTACGGGGCCGGGCCGAGCCACATATTATAATCGATCCAGTCGGGCTCCGGCGCCATCTGACGCGGGCCGCCGGCCGTGCTGCCGGGCGACCAGACGTTAATCGTCTTGAGTTCGCCGATCCGCTTGTTCTTCACCAGCTCGCACGCGAAGCGGAAGTTTCGGCTGGACCGCTGCTGCGTGCCGAACTGGAACCGCGTGCCGTAGCGCCGGCAGGCCTCGCGCAACGCTTGGTCCTGGGCGAGACTCAGCCCCATCGGTTTTTCGAGGTAGATATCCTTGCCCGCCCGGGCCGCTTCGAGCGCCACCAGGACGTGCCAGTGATCCGTGGTCGCGATTGAGACCACGTCGATATCGTCGCGGGCGATCAGTTCCCGGAAGTCGGTATGTGTGGCGCAGTCGTTGTTCTTGTAGTGCTCGTTGACGACCTTCTTGGTGGCTTCGCGGACGGGGGCCTTGAGGTCGCAGATCGCGATGACCCGGCAGTCGTTCTGCGCGAGGAAGTTCCGCATCACGTAGGTCCCCTGCGGGCCGGTGCCGACGCAGCCGACGGCGATCCGCTCGCTCGGCGCGACCCGGCCGGCCCCGCCCAGCGCCGTCGAGGGAACGACGTACGGAAGCCCGACCGCACCCAGAGCGATCCCGGTGGTTGTCTTGAGAAAGCGGCGACGCGTGACGTTCTTGTGCCGGACCATGCCATTTCTCCTCACAGATCCAAGAATTCGGCCCTCGGAACAGCGATTCTCAAGCCCGGAGTCTACCCCAGACCCCGCCCCCGGTCAAACCAAAACAGGTGGCTTCACGGCCGCATATTACGCCGGACAGCAGTAGATGCTGACTTGCCGATAGCACTGACACGGCGGACCCGCTTACCCTACCATGATTTCACTGCCCAAGGAAAGAGCACTTCAATGCGTTTACCGCTTTGCGGGGTACCGGCGGAGAGCTTGGCGCGTGCGGTCCAAAGTCATAGGCTTCTGCTGCCGGCGCGGAGGATAGGGCAACGCTGGCGAGCGACCCGAGCGCCGAAGCCGGCGGGTATACGGCGGAGAGGGCCTGGCACCGTGGCGGGCCTTTCCGCTCTCTCCGCCGGAACCCCAAATGCGATAAACGCAATCCTCTCGTGGAGTCTATTCTCGGGAAGCGGCTTGGGGAGGAACGGGTCCACATCACAGAGAGGCGATTCATTTTTGTTATCCGATGGATGCAGGTCTGAATCGATGTGTTCATTCATGTAAGTCACGTACGTCAGAAGCTGTAGCGGACGCCGAGGTAGAGGTTCGTGTTGTTGTGGAACTGGTTGAAGAAGGTGTGGCGCTCGTCGCCGAAGAAGATGTTGGAGCCGACCTCGACGGCGAGATTGTCGCTGGCCTTGTAGTTGACGATGGGCCGCAGGTAGACGTCCTGGTCCGAGGGCGAATAGTACGTGAACAGCGAGAGCATCAGGTTCTGGTTCATCAATAGCTGTGTGAGGCGCAGCGTCGTGACGTGGCGGAACTCATCGCGCGACTTGCTGCCGGGCGGCAGAGTTCGCTCGTAGTCGCCATAATCGAGCATCTGTTCGACGTAGTACTGAACGCCGGCGGTGAAATCGCGAGCGACCTCCTGGGTGTAGCCGATGAGATAGCGCATCTCGGAGTTGTTGATCAGGGGGTCGTCGCCGCAGCGATCGTCGACGGAGTCATAGTAGCCGAGCTCCGCGTTGGCGATCCCTTTGCCCACCGCGCCGCGGCCGCTGGCGCCGTAGACATACAGCTCGGGGAAGATCGCCGCCGTCCTGGCTGGATTGAAGCCGGCGGGGCTCTTCCAATAGCCCCAATAGCCGTAGAACGCCAACTCGTAGCTGCTGATGTTCCGGTAGAGCCGAATCGCGGTCTCGTCCTCCTCGAAGAACTCCTGGCGATCTTCGACGCTCAGCTCGTTGTCTTCGCCGGCGCGTCGACCGAGGGCCGGGCTGTAGTAGGACAGGCGTTCGCCCGTGATGTACCGGTCGGAATCGAACTCGGGCGTGTAGGCGATATCGACGTTGAGCGCATCGAAGAAGAGACTCACCTTGGCGGCGTCGGAGGGGGCCTTGAGGTACTCCGTATCCCGGCCGATGAAGAAAGACACCCAGTCCTTGGGGAACAGGTCGTTGATGAAGATCAGGTCGCCGGTGCCCCAGGTGAGGACCTGTCGACCGAGCTTGACGTCCATCGTGTCGGTCGGGCGCGTGAAGAGGTTCGCCTCGCGCAGGTCGAACTCCACCTCCTCCGTCACGAAGTCGCCGTAGACGTCGCCCTTGATCTTGATGTCGCCCCAGTCGCGCATGGAGAACAGGTCGAACTGGTAGCGGGCCTCGCCGATGGAGGCGTCCTTCGACTGGTATGGGTCGTCGAGCAGGCGCGTACCGACGCGGGCCTCGTAGAAGCCGTGGTACTCGGTGTCGAGGCCGTCGAGGAATTCCTTGATGACGTCCTTCTTCGGCTGTCTTTCCTGCCCTGTCGCCGTGACGGCGAGGGCCGCAGCGAGAAACATCACTGCGGCCGCGACGCGCTGCGATGCGATCATCTCATGGCCTCCCTGGGTGGTCTGCGAAGATACCGTTCCTCGAAGATATCCTTGATGCCGAGGTTGTAGTCCACGTTCGTGAACTCCATCTCGGTCTTGCCGCCCGTTCGAAGGTCGGTGACCACTGATTTCGTGACGGTTGGCAAGCCCTCGATCTCCTCGACTTTGGCCGATTCGATGGTGCGATAGAGCTTGCCGCTGTCCTTATCGAAATACTCCATCTTCATCGGCATGAAGGTCTTGCGGTCGATGGCGACGTTGAAGTAGCCGAACTCCGCGAGCTCGGGCTTCTTGGGCGTGTTCTTGACGACGAATTGCGTGTCCGTCGTCTGGACGAGCTCGTGCACGTCGAGCTCCAGGCTTCGGCCGGAGACGTCCTCGTAGACGAAGTCCGAGCCCACGAAACTGGTCCGCTTGTCGCTCGCCGCGATACGCTTGATCAGATCGAGCGCGGGCATGTAGAGCCAGCGGTCGTCGTCCTTGTCCACGTCGGCGTGCTTCTGCACGAGGTACACCATCCGGCGGACGTCGGCCGGACGTTGGAAGTAGACGAAGTAGTTCTGGTCGCCGCCGTCCTTGACGTCCTTGCGCAGGATGTTGAACTCCCGCTCGCGCGTGTTGCCCTGCTTGTCCGTGATCGTCATCTTGACCGTGGCCTTGCCGTCGTCGCCCTGATAGTAGGCGGCGAGATTGGCCTTTTTCACGATCGTCTGGACGTCGGGCACGTCATCCTGGGCGCGGGCGGCGCCGGTCACGACGAAGCCCAGACCCAACAACACCAACAGCATCATTGTCTTCGTTTTCCAATCCATATCGCACCTCCATTTTACTGACATTGGCTTTTCACGCCCATCCTTTTCAGGATCGTCATCATTGGGCACCAATCCGTGAACGCCGACTGGAGCAGGTTCAGCCCGACGAAGGCGGTGAACAGCAGCCAGTACGGCGAATGATAGTGGGCCAGCAAAACACTCAGCAGGATAAACGACCCTGCAATACCGCGTAAGGATCTTTCGACAGTCATGATAGTTCTCTCCAGGAATCAAGTAGTATGCGTCTCAGGCGTCTGCTCGGTTCGGCACGCCTTGCGACGCGACATCAAGCTGCACAGCAGTGCCATCAACGGCACGGCAATGATGCCGATTACGAGCAACGTGTTCCAGCCCAGCGCCCAGTATTGTTGCAGGTTCAAGGCGATCAGGGCCACGGCCGCCACGGAGACGATGGTGCAGAACCCGCAACTGCACGTCACTGACCGCGGGGCTTCCGCCGGTTTGAACAGTCTCTTCTCTGCGATCGTCAGGATCGCCGGCAGGACCAGCAGCGTCACGGCGCCCGACAGGGCCATGATCGCACAGAGGAAGATGCCGACCGTCTTATAGGGAACCAGCGGCGCCGCCAACAGCGGCAAGAAGCCGATGGCGATGACCAGGACGTTGCGGCTGATCGCCCGCGCGGGCTCGCCGAACATCTCGGCGACGCTGGCCTTCCAGGAGCCGGTCTGGGCATGGGTGACGCGGGCTCGTTCGAGGAAGTGGATCGCGAAGTCCACCGCCATGCCCAGCGTCAGCGCGCTGAGCACGGCCACGGGCATATCATAGTCCTTGCCGACCAGACCGATCAGGCCGTAGATGACCGCAATCGTGATCGACAGCGGAATCATGCAGACCAGCCCCCACAGCGGCGAGCGGAACAGGATCGCCATCATGATGAAGACGATGATGAAGCTGCCCATCAGCGATTGCAGCATGCCCCAGACCATCTTGTTCTGCCAGACGATGTTGATATAGGTCAGGCCCGCCCAGTTGTACTTGATGGGTCTTGGGGGCGGGTTGTCCTGGAAGAATTTGCGGACCGCACCAACGACTTTCTCCATATCCTTGTTGTCGCCGCTCTTGAGCTGGAGCCAGATGTTGACCTTCTCAAAGTCCGGCGTAATGAAGTGCCAGAGATCGTCCGGTGTGTGGCTGCTCTGGAACTGCATCAAACATTGAGCGACCGCCGGGCCGGAGTCCGGAATCCTGTAGTTCTCCGGCTCGCCATCGATGAGTTCCTGGTGGATCTTCTTGACGATGTCCGCGACCGAGTTGCTCTTTCCGACGAGTCCGATGTCCTCAAGGTGTTGCTCAAGCTCGCCGACGTAGCACAGGACGTCCGGCTGCTTGAAGGGTCTGAGCCCCTCCTTCTCCAGCTCGAAGAAATCCGCTAACTCGAACCAGACGTCCGCCGCAGCCTGCTGGGCCGAGGCCTCTTTGTCACGCGCCTGCTCGGCCAGCGCATCGAGAAAGTCGACCTTGGTTATTTCGGTCGAGGCGCCGGCCACGACGAGCTTATCCGCCTCCGGGAAAACGTCGCGCGCTTCAGGCAAGTCCGTCGTCAGTTCCTCGGTCTTCGCGCGGAGCCGCTCGCGGACCTCGCTGACATACTCGGCCGTGACATTCGGATCGGTCTCGTCCTCGAGCACGAGGTACGCCATGTACGTGCCGGCGAAGTGCTCGTTCAGCGCGACGTCGGCCTGTCGGATCGGATGGCTTTTCGCAAACCACTTGATCGGGTTGTCGTTGATCTGCACCTGCGTGATGCCATAGACGGCCACCGCGATAACGATCACGATGCCGACGAGGATCGGCTTGGCGCCGCTGTAGGTGAAGCGGCCGGTGCTGTGGAGCAAGCGGGTCAGCCAGGTCTGCTTTTCCTCGTGAACGGCCGCCGCACCGAAGTTCTCCAGCGAGCTTTCCTTGAGCATCATGATATAGGCGGGCACGAAGGTAATCGTGGCCGCCCAGGCGATCATGATGCCGACGGCGACAAAGATGCCGAAGACCTGCACCGGCGGAATCGGGGTCAGCGCCAGCGAGGCGAAGCCGGCCGCCGAGGTCAACGACGTATACAGCATCGGCATGAACAGGTCGTTCATCACCTGCACCGTCGTGGCCCGCCGGCCCTTTTCCTTCGTGTACAGATCGAAGAATTCCGACAGGATGTGTACGGAGTCCACCACGGCGATCGGCATCAGGAAGATCGGGATCATCGAGCTCATGATGTGGACCGGGAAACCGAAGGCGATGAGCAGGCCCATCGTCGAGATCACCGAGACCATCGCCACGATCATCGGCGAGATCACCAGCACGAGCTTGCGGAAGAACACGAGCATCAGGATGAAGATGACCAGCATCGCCAGCGGGGCCGAGATCGCCATCTGCAGGAACATCTCGTAGCCGAACGTATCTTCGGCGACTGGCAGGCCGGTAATGTGGTACTCGTCTTCGCCCTCGAACTCAGCGATCTTCTCATTGAGTTTCTGATAGATTTCGTGGCTGAGGTCCTTATGAGTCAGCGGCAGATACAGGCTGATCGCCCGGCCGTCCTCCGAGACCACCGTGCCCTTGAGCATCGGGTTCGACATGGCCTTGTCGCGGATGGCCAGAGCGTCTGCCTCCGTCTGGGGTGGCTCGGGCATGAGCCATTCGAACTTGATCACGCCGGGACCGCCCTGGCCGATGTGGTCCACTAACGACGGCGCCAGCAGGTCAACCTCCACGACGCCGACGGTCTCGTTCGGGTCCTCCTTGCTGGGCCACTGCAGCGTCTTGGCGTACTGCGTCAGCTCGTAGACACGCTGCAGCGACTGCGGGTTGAACACGCCGTTCGGGTTCTTCTCGTTGACGACGCCGACCACGACGATGTCGTTGAGGACGAAATCCTCCTTGGTCTTGTCGTGGAAGACGCGAACCGCCTCGTGCTCCGAGAGCATGTTCTCCGGGTCGGTGTCCACCTTGATCAGCGGGATGAACGCCGCCAGCACGAGCGTGAACACCACCATCACCGCGGTCACCAACTTGTAATGATCCAGTGAGAATTCAGTGATCTTGCGTTTCAGTTCCATATGCCTCGATCCCAATGACAGTCATTTTCATCTGCGCTCTCGGCGCACCACCAACTCACAGGACTCTACCCTTCCTTCACCGGCGCAGTTGATCCGCTCATGTCTCTGTCTTGCCCGGTCTCTTCATTCGGTTTTCTCGTGCCCGACCTGGAGCTCTCGGTGAACTTGCCGGCCGGCGGCCGGACGCGTCGACCCGCCTTCAGGGAGATGGCCTTCGTCGGGCAGGTCTCGATGCATGTGCCGCAGGCGAAGCAGTCCGGGAGGATCCGGTCGCGTTTGAGGATCGCGCCCATCACCGTCGAGGGGCACGCCTTCTCGCAGGCTTCGCAGGCGATGCACTTGTCGTAGTCCACCTGGATTTTGAAGAGACTGATCTTCTCGGCGACCCAGCCGGCCAGGCCGAACGGGCAGAAGAAGTGGCACCACGGCCGCCACGTGAACAGGCTCAGGACGAGGACTGTGCCGACGAAGGCGATGCCGATTGCTCCGAGCATCTGCGGCTTGAAGACCTTGAATGGGTCGATGCCCTCGACGATATCCGTCCCCCAGCCGAACGCGAAGACGACGATCGCCAGGAAGAAAGCGACACGAACCGAGTTCGACACGACAAACGGCACTTTGAACTGGCCGAACACACCCTTGCGATCCTCCTTGTCCCGATTGAGTCGGAAGATCGCGTCTTGCAGCGTGCCGAGCTGGCATCCCCACGAGCAGATGAACTTGTTGGCGACCACGACCAGGAGCAGAAAGACGCCGAACGCAATCAGTCGCGGCGGGAAGAGCACGCCTCTTGCCCCCAGAAGCACCACGGCGTCCTTGACGGTCCCCATCGGACTGGGGTCCGAGCCGAGAACCACGCCGAATACCAGCACCGCTGCTAACAACAGCCACGTGCGGTTCCTTGCAGAGATCCGACGCCGCAGCATCAGCACGAATAGGAACGATAGAAACGCAACCCACAAGCCGAACTTCACGAAAATCTTGATCCAGTTCTTCGAGCCGTGCTCCGCTCGCAGCGCTAGCAGGCCTTGCGTCTTCTTCGCGATCTCATCGGTGCTCATCCCGAAATCGCTGACGAGTCTCTGGCGATCCGCCGGCGATTGCAGGCCGAAGACCTTCTTGAGCAGTATGGGCGGCAGATCGTTACGCTGGCCATACTGGGCCACCGTCATGTCCTTCCGGACGACGAGTGACTCGGTTTTGCTCAGTCCTTCCGGCTTGCCGCCCCAGAGGCGACTGGAGACAACCGATAGGGTCATGACTGCCGCGATCAGAACCGCGAATTGGATAGACACTCTCTGCATACGACTCCCCCAGAAAGCCCTTTGTAGAATAGGTGTATCAGTCTTTGAGGATTTTGGCAAGAATGGCCCGCTCGTCGGCCACGACTTTTCCGCCCATAACCTTCTCGACGTTGCCGCCGAACATCTTGGCCATCAGCTTCATGTTCATCCTGGAGATTTTCACCTTGCCATCGTCGTCCTCCCAGACGGCGAACGAGCACGGCATCATGGTGGACACGTGCCGGTCGGTGGTCAGGACGCTCTTGGCATACTCCGGTTTGCACAGTTTCACCACTTTAACGCGCGGCTCCAGTTCGACGCCGTGCTTGGCCATCGACTTGTTCAGGTCCATTACGGCCGACACGACCCAGCCGTTCTCCACGATCGAATCTTCCAGAGCGGCCACGGTCTCGTCGAACCCGTGCGGGCTCTCGTGGGTCACGATCATCATCGACGGCATTACGCTGAACAGGATGATGCTGCAGAAGGCGGCCCCCACGAGCGCCCCGATGACCGCCGCGACCCACACGGTCTTCCTGTCGAACTGCTGCATTACGGGCTGGGATTCGTTCTCGTTCATTTTCGCACTCCCTTTCCTGATTCGCAGTGATCGTAAACACAGCCAAGAACTCGAATTACGTTCGGGTTGGCGATGCGGTAGTAGACCCTGGCCCCTTCCCGGCGGGAGGCCAGCACGCCCCGGTCCTTCATCAGGTTGAGCTGCTGGCTCGTGATCGCCTGCTTCTCGCCGAGGGCCTCGACGATCTCGCCGACGCTGCGCTCCCCGTCCCGGAGCACCTCAACGATCAACAGCCGCAACGGATGGGCCACCGCCTTCAGAACCTCCGCCGCCCGCATTGCCAGTTCCTTATCCACTCTCAAAGCCCTTAAGCTAATTGAAATTCCAATATATATCGATATTACTATATAAATGGGAAACGGTTCGGCAAAACGCGAGAATTTTTTGGCCCACCCACGAAATTGTTCACGTATCCTGAGACCACGAGTCAGCGTTATCTGTGGATTCGCATGTCTGTCTTCAACTCGCTTGGGTTGGTTGTCATATGGTTGCAGGATTCGTCTCGGCTAGGTCTCATCCTGCAGTGGTCTCTCGCACTTCAAACGGTAGGCTTTTTCGGAATATGAGAAATCGGCTTTCCTCTCTCCCGGCGGATGCGAGGCTACAATCTCGCGTCTCAGTTCATCAACCCAACTCCAAACGGGTGCATCCTCGTCGAAGATCAGCGCCGAATTCGAAGTGTGTTTCCAGAAGATGGGCGGCAGTGATCTGTCGTAATGCAGTCGTTCCAGAACAATTCCGAACGCAACACAGCCTCGGACGACGTTCTGAAGGCCGGTGACAAGAACCCAATTGTCCCCCCAGCATTTAGTGGGAATGAAAGGTGCCTGGTGCAATGGACCAAAATGGGTGAAGTTCCGCGAGAAATAACCGTACCATTCGCGCATACAGTCGGGAAGATACTGCTTCGTTCTGTTGACAACTTTGCGTACCGAGTACTTATCCTGCGCGAGTAGTTCCATCTGCCCGTCGTTCTCGCACGCGTCGATGAGGACAAAGCAGTTCTCTAACACAGACCGTAGAAGGGTCCCGCTCTGCATGAAGAGCCCCTCTTGGAGTAGGACAAGCGAACCGAAAATGGACAAGAGAGTCGCGTGTTCTATGCAATGCATGGGTTCATCAACAGCCTTCAGACCTCCGCTTGTTTGCACAATAGGCGATTGCATGTACCTGTCAAGGAAGGATTGCAGCAGGCAGGAAATTCGGAAGACGTATGTTCTCGTGCGACGCGCAAATGTATGGGCGTTTGCACGTCCGTATTTCTCTGTCCACCCTTTCAGGAACGTGTCCTCCGGATTCATCCCGACACATGGCCCTGTCTCTAGAAACCTCATGCAACAATTTGAATACAGTCTCCTACTTCCACACGGGCATCTGCGCGAACGCTTCATTGAACGTACCTCCATCTGAAAGAGCCGGTTGCCCCGGTTCTCGCCCTGTGCCACTGCTCGGCTATCAATCCTTGAGCAGTTCCTGCAAAGTGACTTCCGCAACAAATACTATCCGACTCCGCAAGTGACTTAAAGGGGAGAAGTACAGTTTCATGAAGAAACACTCAGACCGGCCGTGGCGTGGACTGCAACAATCTCTGGTGATTTCTCTCGCCCCTCGTACTTTGTCTTCTTAGCGATTCAATAGATAGGTGTCTGAAAGCAGAGCCGTATCAATGTCCGAGGTCCATTGGGGCGGCGAGAGAGTGTGCAACCGTCGCAGGAAGATGTCAGAGTGCTCAGGCGTTCCGTGTGTTCTTTTGAAATCGGAAGGGTGCGATTTTCGGTCGCAGCCCATTGGAGTGCTACTTCACACACGTAGCGGCGGTATCAGGGGGACCTTTGGCTCAATGCAATTGGCCTCGGATTTCGCCGGCGGGGAATTGCTGGGTGTGGATGTTGACGTATGCCCGGTCCTCGGCGATGGCGGTCAACAAATCCTCCAGCGTCATGCCGACCAGCGGGCCGAAGAAACTGACGGCTGTGAACTGGCCCTCAGCCAATGTGCCGTCGAATGTCCCCGGGATGAGCGAAGCCGGCGGGGCGCTCGGATAGAGCCAGACCGCCGGGGGACCGTCGCCGCCCGGTTCGGCCGCGATGTGAATGTGGGCCATCGTGACGTTCTCAATCCCCTGGACTATCAGTTGGTGCGAAACGGTCTGCCCGTCGGGAGCGATGTTGAAGGTCGCGTGTCCCGTTGCCGTTGAGTTCGTGGCGGCTGCAGCCGCAAGGTCGGCGACGAACTCCGTCCGGGCGGGTACGATCTTCAGGACCACGCCCGTATCGCCGTACGGCCCGAGCGCGGTCGTGGCGAGCAGATATATCTCGCCTGCATTGTCCTGCCCAAAGCCCTTGACGAATAGTCCCAGCGGCCGGTGTGTCGGGCCGATGAGCAACTCCTCGATCTTGCCGGTAAGCAGGTCCGCTACGAGCAGGCGTCCGTCGGGCGTTGTGAATCCGCGCGAGAAGTCGCCGAATACGTACAGGCCCGACAGCTCCGGCAGGCCGGCGCCATGGTACATATGGCCGCCGATGATCGACAGGCCGTCGTCATGATCGTACTGTGCGACCGGATCAATCAGGGCCGGATTCTCGAGTGGCAGCCCGACCAGCACGCCGTCCGGGTCGAAAAGGAAATCGCCTTCCTTGATGTTCCAGCCATAGTTGCCGCCGTTCTCGACGATGTCGATCTCTTCGACGTGGCCCTGGCCGACATCGGCTACAATCAGCCTTCCGGTTGGGGGGTCGAAGCTGAAGCGATACGGATTGCGGAGGCCATAGGCATAGATCTCATCGACGCCGTCGGCACCCACGAACGGATTGTCCGACGGGATGCGATAGGCGCCGTTGGCACTGACGGCGTCTTCGCTGTCGGCGGTCGAGTCCGGGGCGAGGGGATCAATTCGCAGGATGCTGCCGTGAACGGTGTGGATGTTCTGGCCGTTGCCTTCGGGCCCATGTCCGGCATCCGTATCGTTAGCCCCGCCTCCGTCGCCGAGCGCAATATAGAGATAGCCGTCAGGGCCGAAGGCCAGATGTCCGGCGTTGTGGTTGAACTGCGGCTGATCGATCCGCATCAGCACGCGCGCCGAGTTCGGGTCGGCACTTGCGCCGTCGGTCGCCACCTGCCACTCGGCGACGACGCTCTGGTGGTTCACGGCCTCGGCGGGCAGATCGATCGTGAAGTCGGCCGGCGCGGTGGCCGGCTCGCTCGTATATGTGTACAGCCGCCCGTGCCCTGGGCTGTTCGGATCGATGAAGCCGCCGTGAAAAGCCAGGCCGAGCAACCCTCGCTCGTCGAAATCGTTGACGTCGAACGTGCCGATGATCCCCAGCGGCTGAACCAGTCGGTCGCGCACGTCGAGGAACGACGCGTCCAGCAGTTGCCCATCGTCGATCACGCGAATCAGGCCGGCCTGGTCCACCACGTATAGGCGCTGCGATCCCGCGGGGTCGGGCACGAGGGCCACGGGAGATGCCAGGCCCGAGGCCACCGTCTCCAGATCGACCCGCACCGGCGACGGCTCGATCCGTTCCGCAATGGGCAGACCGGCAACGGTAAAGTCGCCCCGCATCAGAGAAGCATGAGGCCGGCAGCGATAGCCCGGGACCCGACCGCCCTCGACCATCGCCTGGTATAGACGCGTCGTCAGCGTGAATCGGACGGTTCCCTTGCCGTCGTCCTGCCAGGCGACGGCGGGATCGGATTCGAAGAGACCCGCAATCGACATGGACAGCAGGACCTTGTCCTGGGAAGCCGACGAGCCCTTGGCGATGATCTCAAACGGGTGGGATGTATAGCCCGTCACCCGGACCTGGTAACGACCGCCTAATTCCAGGGACAGTGTCGGATCCTCGCTGCCCAACGGCGGCAGACCCGGACCACCGGGACTGAAGGCATCGAGCCGGTAGGAGGAAAAGCCCACGCTGCCAAACGTCCAGGTTGCGTCATAGACCTGCCCGAAGACGGCTGCGGAACTAAGCAGCGTGAGCACAGCAGAAACGAGAAACAAATGCTTGCATCGAACGGCAGTCATAACATGCCTCCTTACTCAATCGTACGGAAACGCCCCGGTGCCCGGGACGGCCGACGCACACCAGTATAAGACCTATTTAATCTTACTCCTGGCGGTCGCCGCAGTTCACGAATTGAGGCAATTCCCTAACATCGCATCGGGGCATCCCCGGCCTGGACAATTCCCCACACACTCTGGGCCTTTGGCAACAACGGCGCGTCCAAGTCCGTCCATGCGGCCGTCCGCTGGCGCGATTGACGGGGCGCGCGGATTCTGCTATGAGTGAAGTCTTTGCGTGCGTCAGATGCGACGTGTGGTTGTTGGTTTGGCAGAGGGACGGAACGGTATCTATGGCAGCAGTCAGGAAGACACAGGTACAGGCGAAGAAGAAAGCGGCAGGGAAAGCCGTGAAAGGCAAACCGGCCGCGTCCGGGCGCCAGAAGCCGAAGAAGAAATCGAAGGCAACGAAACCAGCCAAGAAGGCTGCAAGCAAGCGCACGGCGAAGAGCAAGACGCCACCCAAGCGAGCCAAGACGGCCGCGAAGACGGTAGCTGCCGAGCCGGTGGAAGGCAAGGCAGGCGAGACGCCGCAGGTCCCGATGAAAAGGGCGAGAAAGAAGGCGCCGCCTCGCCCGGCCACGGCCGAGGATATGGCTAAGAAGCAGCGGGAGATCTCGGTCGCCGAGTTCTTTACGAAGAACCGCCACCTGTTGGGTTTCGACAACCCGCGTAAGGCCCTGCTGACGACGATCAAGGAGGGCGTGGACAATTCGCTCGACGCCTGCGAAGAGGCGGGCATTCTGCCGGAGATCAAGGTGACTATCGCACCCGGCACGGCGGACGACCGCTTCCGCGTGACGATCGAGGACAACGGCCCGGGCATCGTCAAGGCGCAGATCCCCCGGATCTTCGCCAAGCTGCTGTACGGCTCGAAGTTCCACCGACTCAAGATGTCCCGCGGCCAGCAGGGCATCGGCATCTCCGCGGCCGGCATGTACGGCCAGCTCACTACGGGAAAGCCCGTCGTCATCACCTCGAAGACCTCGCGGAACAAGCCCGCGCACCATTACGAGCTCGAGATCGACACCGCCAAGAACGAGCCGCGGATCATTGTGGATGACACCGTGGACTGGCCCGTCCCGCAGGGCACGCGCGTGGAGATCGAGTTGGAGGCCAAGTATCAGAAGGGCCGCCAGTCCGTGGAAGAGTATCTCGAACAGACGGCGATTGCCAACCCGCACATATCGCTCCAGCTCGTCGCCCCCGACGGCCAGACCATCGACTACAAGCGGGCGGCGAACCAACTGCCCGTCGAGACCCGGGAGATCAAGCCGCACCCCTACGGCGTCGAGCTCGGCATGCTCATCAAGATGCTGCACGACACCAAGGCCTCGACGCTGCAATCGTTTCTGCACTCGGACTTCTCACGCGTCAGCATGAGGGTCGCCAAGCAGATCTGCGAGCAGGCCAAGCTCTACGAGCGGGCGCGCCCCTCGCGCATCGCTCGCCAGGAGGCCGACAATCTCTTCAAGGCCATCAACCAGACCAAGCTGATGAACCCGCCCACGGACTGCCTCAGCCCCATCGGCGAGGAGCTGATCTTGGCCGGTCTGAAGAAGCAGATCGCCGCCGATTTCTACACGGCCGTCACGCGCCCGCCCACCGTCTATCGCGGCAATCCCTTTCAGATCGAAGTGGGCCTCGCCTACGGCGGCTCGCTGCTCGCCGACGGCCTCGCCCGCGTGTTGCGTTACGCCAACCGCGTACCGCTGCTCTACCAGCAGTCAGCCTGCGCGACCACGCGCTCGGTGCTCTCGACCGGCTGGCGAAACTACGGGTTGCAGCAATCGGCCGGGGCGCTGCCCTCCGGCCCGCTCGTGATCATGGTCCACATGGCGTCCGTCTGGGTCCCGTTCACCTCCGAGAGTAAGGAGGCCGTCGCACACTATCCCGAGGTCATCAAGGAAACCCGGCTCGCGCTGCAGGAATGCGGGCGCAAGCTTTCGGTCTTTCTCCGCCGCCGGCGCAAGGCCGCCGAATCGGAGCGCAAAAAGGCCTACGTCCAGAAGTACATCCCGCACATCGCCATCGCGCTGCGCGAGATGCTGAAACTCTCGGACAACCAGGAACGGACCATCGTCAAACAATTGACCGACGTCCTCGAAAGGAGCCGCTCGTGAGCAAGCTCGCCAAAGAGATTGTCAATACCGCCGGCGCGGTCCGCGCCCGCATCCAGCGGAGGAGCAAGCCCACGCTCTCGTTCCCGCTCCGTACGCTGAGCAATGTCACGTACCACCCGAAGAAGGGCTTCCTGCAACTGCGGGGCAAGAAGAAGACGCGCACGCTCACCGTCGCGACGGTCAAGACCTTCGCCCAGACCCTGCGCATGATGTCCACCGCCAAGGGCCTCGTCGAGGACGACGAGATCATGACCAAGCGAGAGGCGTACTACGTCTCGAAGAACTGGGACGACGCCCGCTTCGACGAGCAGCCCGAGTCGGATACGGTCATCGACGACATTGAGGCCCTGTTCCAAGTCAATCGCGAGCAGCTCGGCTTCATCCCCGAGGAGAAGGGCGGCGAGATCGCCGGCAAGCTCGTCGTCGTCGACCGCGAGTCCGACACCGGCAAGGAGCTGCGCATCGACTGCACGAAGTTCGGCTCCGGCGCCTACTCGATCCCGATCTCCGTTGAGCACTTGAAGTTCGAGACGAAGGCGAAGTTCATCCTGGCGATCGAGACGGCCGGCATGTTCCAGCGCCTGGTCAAGCATGGCTACTGGAAGCACGCCAACTGCATCCTCATTTCGATGGGGGGCGTGCCGACGCGCGCCTGCCGCCGCTTCATCCGCCGGTTGGCCGATGAGATGAAGCTGCCGGTCTACGCGTTCGTGGACTGCGATCCCTACGGCATGTTCAACATCTATCGCACGCTCAAGGTCGGCTCGGGCAACGCCGCGCATATCAACCGCTACTTCTGCGTCCCCAGCGCCACCTTCCTCGGCGTCACGCCCCAGGACATCGTGGACTATAAGCTGCCCACTCATCCGCTCAAGGACGTCGATATCAAGCGGGCCAAGGACGCGATCAAGAACGATCCCTTCGTGAAGCACTACAAGCCCTGGCAGGACGCCATCCAGCAGTTGCTCGACATGGGTGTTCGCGCCGAGCAGCAGGCCTTCGCCGTCCACGACCTCAACTACGTCATCAATCACTACCTCCCGGAGAAGCTGGCCGCCCCCAAGAAATTCCTCCCGTAACAGTGGCTCAATGCGCGGACAAGCGGTGGGTCGCAGGCCGAGCCCGTGTTCCGACTTGTCACCCGTGACTCATCACGGGTCGCTTCGGTTTGCCGACTGCTTCGCGCGCCACTTCGCGGCCTCATCGGGCCTGTCCCACGACTCGTAGAGTTCGATCAGGGCCTCAACGCTTGCGTTGGTTGTCTTATGATCGTCGCCGAATACGAGACGGGATGTCGCCTCTGCCTTAAGTAGCAGCTCTTCGGCCTCATCATACTGGCCCTGGCCTGTATGGAGTTGGGCCACCTCGATGATTGAGTGCAGTGTGACTATATTGTCGTCGCCGAAAAGGCTGCGACTCGTTGCCATCGCCGGGACGAGATATTGTCCGGCCTCATCAAATCGACTCAATCTGCGATAGAACCTGCCGAGCATGAGCATGGCTCTTAGCGTCTTACCGTGTTCGTCGCCATACTCTCGGCGCCAGGTCTGTAGGACCTCGACATAGAGCTCTTCCGCCTCATCATAGCGGCCGAGGCTCTGACACAATTGGCCCAGGTAGAACGTGATGTTGGCTGTCTCGACGTTGTCTTTATCCCGATGACGCTTGCTGATTTCCAGGGCCTGCCTGCACAACTCTTCGGCCTCTTCGACCCGGCCCTGTCCGGCGTAAGCGGCGGCCAGTCCTTCCATATGGTTCGGTGCATAAGTGTGCTCCGGTCCCAGCCTGCGCCGAACAGTCTCCAACGCCTGGGCCTGCAGCTTCTCCGTCTCCTCGAAACGACCCTGGTTCCAGTATATCCAGGCAAGGCGGCTGATCGCCTCCAGCAATCGCCGATCGACCTCGCTCAGGGTCTTTCGCATCCCCTCGACGGTCTCCGTCAGGACCAGTTCCGCTTCATCGTACCTGCCCTGATAAAAGTACGCCCACCCCAGTTCCCGCATGTACAGCAGGGCCTCGACATCCCGGGGTCCCATGCGCTCTTGCCGAAGCGCAATCGCACGCTTGAGATTCGACTCTGCGGGTTCGTGCTTGCCGAGGTTCCTGTACGTAAGGCCTAACGTGAAGCGAATCGATGCCTCGACAAGCGGTTCATCGTCGAACTTGCCTTCGAGCGACTCCGACGCAACATCCAGAATCGATTCAATGGAAGCTCCTCGCTGCGCTCCCTTTAAAGGATCGACCGAACCCAGCAGATCATTGCGCAGGAACTCGCTGACCGCCCGCGATATTCTCGCTTCGCGCTCGGCCCTGATAGCGAAGACGGTAGAGACAATCACACCGGCAGCCAGTACGACCATCACCGCAGCCGTACCCGTAACCAGTGCCCGGTTCTTTCGTATGAACTTCTTGATTCGATACGCGGCGCTGGGCGGTCCGGCGATCAAGGCAGTGCCCTTCAGGTAGTGCTCGATGTCGTCCGCGAGTTCTGAGGCAGACTGGTACCGTTCCGCGCGCTCCTTGCGCATCGCCATGAGGGGAATCCATTCGAGCTCCTTGCGTAGGCGCTTGGCTAAGGTCGCCGCTTGGGTGCGACGCTTCGCGGCGACTCCCTTGGCGTCGTCGCCGAGCCTGGCAAGCCGCGTGCTGGGAGTCTTGGGATCGGTCTCGCGAAGGACCTTCCGAATATGCTCGACTCCACCTTCATGAAACGTCTCGGGGTCGAAAGGCGTTACGCCGGTCAGCAGCACGTACAGCAGCACGCCTAATGAGTAGACATCCGAGCGCGTGTCGATGTCCTCGTTGGCCATATCCGCCTGCTCAGGGCTCATGTACGCCGGCGTGCCCAGCAACTGACTGTCTTCGGTGAACGCCGTCCGTTCCGTCAACGGCTGGCTCACGGCTTTGGCCACACCGAGGTCGATGATTTTCGGAATCGCCTTATCCCCATCGGCCGCGACCAGGATATTGGATGGTTTGATGTCGCGGTGGATGATTCCTTTCTGGTGGGCATGCTGCACGGCGTGACATACATGTTGAAAGAGCCTTAGCCGCTCTTCGATGGTCAACCCATGCTTGTCACAGTACTCTGTGATCGGCGATCCTTCGATGTACTCCATGACAAAGTACGGCCGGCCGCTGTCCGTGGTCCCGGCGTCAAAGACACGAGCGATGTTCGCGTGGTCCAGCAGGGCCAGGGCTTGACGTTCGGCCTCGAAACGCGCGATGACGCGCGCCGAATCCATCCCCGGTTTGATGATCTTCAGAGCCACGCGGCGCTTCATGGGTTGTTCCTGCTCAGCCATGTATACGATCCCCATGCCGCCTTCGCCCAGGATACCAAGCAGCTTGTAGCAGCCGATCTGACTGCCCGGCTTCTCGGTCAGCAGATCCCAGGAGCCCACCGGCTCCTCATTCTCGACCTCATTGCGCCCGAGAAGCAGCAACTGTCTCAGTCGGCCCGGGGCTCTGCCGAATGTAGTGTCCTCAGCCATCAGCCGTCCGTTCTTTTCCTCAGGGTGCTCGGAGCATCGCGCTCGCCTTCAGCCCATTGCGCGGAGGCAGACTCAAAGCGTCTCCCGGACTACTATCCCGCCGCTATGACAAATCCTGCGCGCTTTCCGGCACGAACCGGAGAATTTCGTCCAATTCGTCGTCCACCTGCTCATCAGAGACGACGGTGGTACGGATGTGTCGCCTGAGCGTCTCCCGAAAGCGCCGTTTGACCGTGACGATCATGTTTGACGCTCGTCTGGTGTCCTCGATGCCCAGCCGGGCACAGACCTCACCCAGAGCCGGGGCAGCGGTGCCATCCAGGATCGGTCGAACGACCCGCGCGTTAAAGACCTCCCAGTGTGTTTCGAGGCCCTCTTGACAACAACCGCTCTTCACGGCTGACAGCACGCGATCCAGCAAGGCCGAGACCCACGCGTAGTTGAACGAGGCATCGGGTCCTGACTCCGACATATCCTGGGGCAACTCTGAGAGATCCATACTATCGAGAGACGCGAGCTTTTCAGGGGGAATGCGCGTGCCTGCGGTCCGCTTGTTCTTCTGATTGATGACGTATTGATTCAAGGCATGGAGCAGGAACGATCGAAAGCGTCCCTTCGCCGGATCCGCACGCAGAACGAGCTCCCGTCTCAGCACCACCTCATGGAAGAAGCCTTGGGTCAGGTCCTTCGCCTCCTCATTGTCGCAGCCCCTGCGGCGCAAATAGCAGTAGACCGGCTTCCAGTACCTCTGGAGCAGCAGACTAATCAGGGCTCGATCCCTGTCCTCACCCGCTTGAATGTCGTCGATCAGGGACCAATGCGTGGTCAGAAAGGCCCGGTGCGATCCCCCCATATTTGTCCGGTCATCGTACCTCATGGTGGTCGGACGCACGACGTCTCCAAATGACCCGTTGGTGTCTTCATCCTACAGGGCGGCTCCGGCCGAAAAACTGTCGACCAAAGTATTCTACTACGTAACCCATGAATTTGCAACCTCTTACGCAGACTATGTCGCCCCGCGTCACGCCGGCATTCTGCGTAATCTCCTGAAAAGCCGCGCAGTAACGGCCAATTCGGCGGGAGTATCGTGGGAAAGCACCGTGTTGCCCCGCGGCGGGGCGCAAAGTCGTGGTCAAATGCTATAATGGGACAGAAAGGACGGTGTGACGTGAAAGGGTATATAGGTCCGAGAATCAGCTTGGTATTGCTTGGATGTGCCGTGGGGTTTGCTCTTGGCGCCGGCCGCGCACGTGCAGATTTCACCTTCGGCACGCCTAAGAACCTCGGGCCGAATGTCAACAGCACAGTCGAGGATGGGGGACCGTGCGTTTCGAAGGATGGCCTGTCACTCTACCTCTACTCCTTCCTCGATGGGTTCGGTGTTTCAACCGTGAGGATGGCGATGCGTGAGTCGGTCGAAGAACCGTGGCAACAGGCGGTGAGCGTCGGGCCATCACCCATCAGCGCGGGCACGGCACTGTGCCTTTCAGCCGACGAGCTGTCGATCTTCTACGACTCCTTCCAGCCCGGAGGCTTCGGCCAGGCCGATATCTGGGTCGCGACGCGGGAAAGCCTGTCGCATCCCTGGAGCCCATCCGTGAATCTCGGGCCCAAGGTCAACAGTTGGTCTACCGATATGGGCGCGAGCATCTCGGCCGATGGGCTTGAACTCTACTTTGGATCGGATCGGCCCGGCGGGTCCGGAGACTGGGACGTATGGGTGACGACGCGCGAAACTGTATCCGATCCCTGGGGTGAAGCAGTGAATCTCGGCCCGGCAATCAACAGTCCTGTCTACGACGGCCATCCATGCATTTCGCCCGACGGCCTGATGCTCTTCATCAGCTCGGATCGCTCCGGCGGGTATGGGGATTGGGACATCTGGGTCGCCAAACGGGCGACGAAGAACGACGCCTGGGGCAGACCGGTGAATCTGGGACCGCCCCTGAATACCTCAGCCGGAGAGGCCGAGCCGTACCTTTCGGCCGATGGGCGCACTCTCTACTTCAGTGACTGGTGGATCCCCCGGCCCGGTGGCATCGGCAGGAATGATCTGTGGCAGGCCCCGATCCTGCCGGTTGTTGATTTCAACGGCGACGGCCAGGTCAACGGAAGGGACGTCGTGATCATGACACAGTGCTGGGGACAGGACGATCCCGTGTGCGACATCGGGCCGACGCCGTTTGGCGACGGTATCGTGGATGAGAAAGACCTCTTTGCCCTTGCCGAATACCTGGAAGAGGCAGTGGTCGATCCGACGCTGGTCGCGCATTGGGCCATGGATGAGACCGAAGGCATAACCGCCCATGATGGCGCCGGCGGAAACGACGGCACAATCATGGGGTTACCCCTGTGGCAACCGGCCGCTGGGGCCATCGACGGTGCGCTGGAATTGAACGGCATGGCCTTCCTCACGGCCGACTCTGTCCTGAGCCCGGCCGGTGGTCCCTTCAGTGTCGTCGCCTGGGTCAACGGTGGCGCGCCCGGGCAGGTGATTGTCTCCCAGGGGGGCGGCGCCAACTGGCTGATGGCCGACGCGGCTGAGGGGACACTGACGACCGAACTGACAAAGCCCGGGCGGGCAGGGGGCCCGCTGTTGTCGCAGGCCGTCATCACGGATGGAAACTGGCACCGGGTAGCTGTTACCTGGGATGGCGAGAATCGCAAACTCTACGTGGACGGCGTTCTCGCAGCCGAAGACACCCAGGACAGCCTGGCGGATTGCACGGGCAGACTGATCATTGGCGCAGCCAACAACTTGGTTCCCGGCACGTTCTTCACCGGCCTGATCGACGACGTCCGCATCTACAGACGGGCCGTGAAGCCGTAAAGACAATTGCCCACACGCCATACTCCAAAGGGCCGGCGGCAAACGGACCACCGGCCCTACTCTCTCAACACACGCCCACACCATCTCGCCTTCGTATCCCGCAGCGTTCCATCAGTCTGAAGACTTGTAGTCTCCGCGCGCTTGTGGCAGAATATCCCCATCATGGACCTGAAACGGTGGGGAGCCGGCATGAGTGACGTCACTCAGATTCTGAACGCCATCGAACGGGGGGACGCGAAGGCTGCGGACGAGCTGCTGCCCCTGGTCTACGAAGAGCTGCGTCTGCTCGCCGCCCAGAAGCTGTCCCACGAGGCTCCCGGCCAGACTCTTCAGGCCACGGCGCTGGTCCACGAGGCGTACATCCGGTTAGTCGGGGATGAGCCGCGAAGCTGGGAGAATCGGGGTCATTTTTTTGCCGCCGCGGCGGAGGCGATGCGGCGGATCCTGATCGAGAACGCACGTCGGAAGAAGACGTACAAGCGGGGAGGCGACCGGGAGCGGGTCGAACTCGGTGAATGGATCCTGAGCGATGAGAGCGGCAAAGCTCTCGACGAGATTCTTGCGCTGGACGAGGCCCTGGAAAAACTCGAACAGAAGGACAAGCTGAAGGCCGACCTTGTCAAGCTCCGGTTCTACGCAGGTCTGACCATCGAACAGAGCGCCGAAAGCCTGCGCATCTCACTAACCACGGCCAAAACCCACTGGGCATATGCTCGGGCGTGGCTCTTGCGCGAAGTCGGTTAGGGTCGCACGGCCGGATTTTCTCAGATTCTGCAGAGTTTTCCCGGCCACTGCGACGTTGAATCACGCATTGTACTGTAGAAGTCTATCTGCAAGGAGCTTAGCGGTGGCGGCCGAAAACCCTAATGAAGAAGACATCTTCCGAGCGGCCCTGACGTTTGAAGACCGTGACCAGCAAAGCACTTACGTCAAGAAGGCCTGTGGCGAGGATGCAGGGTTGTGTAATGCCGTGGAGGCGCTGCTCCGGCAGCATCACGCGAGCAGCATTCTCGACGCTCCTGCGCTTGAGTCGCTCTTTCTCCACGAGACAATGCCTCTAATCGAAGGTCCCGGCACGGTGATCGGGCGGTACAAGCTGCTGGAGCGGATCGGCGAAGGGGGGATGGCCGTGGTGTATATGGCCGAGCAGGCCCAGCCTATCCGCCGCAAAGTGGCCCTCAAGATCATCAAGTTAGGCATGGATACCCGCCAGGTGATCGCCCGCTTCGAGGCGGAACGCCAGGCCCTGGCCATGATGGATCACCCCAATATCGCCAAAGTCCTCGATGCCGGGGCGACGGAGACCGGCCGGCCCTACTTCGTCATGGAGCTGGTCACAGGCGTCTCCATCACGGAATACTGCGATAAGAACAACCTGAGCACCAAGGACCGATTGGCTTTGTTTGTTCAGGTCTGCCACGCCGTGCAGCACGCCCACCAGAAGGGCATTATCCACCGCGATCTGAAGCCCTCCAATGTGATGGTCACGCACCATGACGGCAAGCCTGTCCCCAAGGTCATCGACTTCGGCATTGCCAAGGCCACAAATCAGCGGCTCACCGAGAAGACGCTCTTCACCCGCTACGCCCACATCGTCGGCACGCCCGCCTATATGAGTCCTGAACAGGCGGAGTTGAGCGACCTGGATATCGATACCCGCACCGATATCTACTCGCTGGGCGTGCTGCTCTACGAATTGCTGACCGGCACCACGCCTTTCAGCGAAGAAGAGCTTCGCAAGGCTGGCTACGTCGAGATGCAGCGGGTCATCCGCGAGCAAGAGCCCGCCAAGCCATCCACCAAGCTCAGCACCCTCGGCAAGACCGTGACCGACATAGCGAAGCATCGCGGCTGTACTCCCGATCTACTTCGTAAAGCTGTTCGTGGCGATTTAGACTGGATCGTGATGAAGTCTCTGGAGAAGGACCGCGCCCGGCGGTACGAGACCGCCAACGGCTTGGCCGAAGATGTGCGCCGTCACATCGAGCATGAGCCGGTCGTGGCCCGCGGCCCCAGCACGACATATCGCCTACGCAAGTTTCTCCGCAGGCATCGAGTCCCGACGCTCGCCGGCGCAGCGCTGGCCGTTGTTGTCGCTTTGGCGGTTGTCATCCTCTCGATGTGGAATCGGGACCGAGTGCAATTGGCGGAGGCGGAAGGCTTCAAGCACCGAGGCATTCTGTCCCAGGCCCGCGAGCAGTATGCCAAGGCCGAGCGTGACGCTGCCCTGGAGACGATCAGGCCCATCCTTGCAAGCAAACATGTCGGCCCCGAAGCGCAGCTTCTTCAGGCTACCATTCTCGTGGACAACCGTCGCTCCGACGAGGCGGTGACGACACTCGCGAATCTGCTCAACGACAAGGCCGAGATCGCGGGAGCGGCCCATTCGCTCGTGGCCCGTATCCTCTGGGAGGGGGAATCGCCTGACGCCGAAAAGCTCAAGGAGATCGAGGAACATCGCCGACAGGCAGAGGCATTGCTTCCCGAGACCGCAGAGGCTTATTTCCTACGGGCCATGACGGCGATCACGGTGAAGGAGCAGCTTGCCGCGCTGGACCGCGCCCTGCAACTCGACCCCAGTCACTACGAGTCGCGCAGGCTGCGGGCCTTCACCTACTGCGCCTCCCGCAAGTACGAGAGGATGAAGGACGATGCGCTGGCCATGACGATTCTGCGGCCGCGTGACCCACTCGGATATTCTCTCCATGCTGTCGCGTGGCGAGAGTCAGGGCGCTATCCGGAGGCGATTGCCGACTATGAGATCGCGATGGCGTTCACGCCAAAGGACGCGCCCGAGTATGTCGAGCTGTCCATACAACGATGTGAGGTCTTTCTGCGGATGGGCGACTATGAGCGCGTCATTGCGGAGGCACAGGAGTGCCTGAAGCTTTCGCCCGAGGAGACCATATTTCAGTACTACAGCTTCAGCGCTCTGACGGCGCTGGGCGAATACGACAAGGCAAGCGTGCTGTTTCGCCAGATCATCGCTGCGGGTCATGAAGCTCGCCGGACGTTCCGCGAATGGTGCATGAAATATTATCTTCGACACGCTGGAAGCCGGGCGGTCCTGGCATCTTGCGGATGACGAGCCCGTCGGTGCGGCTTTCCTGCCGATGGTGGAGGCCGAGGAGACCTATCGCAACCTTTCGGCCAAGGCGCATCGCCTGACCACGGGCGGGTTCAGCGCCCGCTGGTCGCCGGATAGCAAGAAGCTCGCCTTCAGCCTGGGCGTTCACGGGTACAGCGGTGTCGCGATCTTTGATCCCGCCACGAAAGAAACCGACCTGCTGATCGTGCCGGGCAAAGATCCAAGATGGTCGCCTGACGGCAAGTACATTGCCTTCGTTCGAGACCGTCAGAATTTGCGCCTCGAGGAGTTGCTGACTCCCGAGCCCGGCAAACAGCAGCCTCCAGCGACCGACGAAGAGGTCTGGGTGATGAACGCCGATGGCACCGAGCCTCGGCGTCTGGCCCAGGGCAGTTGGCCTTCATGGGACAAGGACTCCGTGCACCTCTACTATCTCTCGCGTGGCGATTCGGTGCTGTGCTCGGTCTCGGTTACCGGGTTGGATACAGAGCCGAAACGAATCATGAAGTGCGCCAATGCGCTGCCGTCTGTCTCGCCGGACAATCAGCATGTGTCCTACTTCGAAGGCGGAACGCTGAAGATCGTGGATTTGACTTCGCACAAGTCTGTTGCCGAGTGTCGGATGCCTTCCATGACTTGGGGCGTGACCGGCTGGTCGCCGAGCGGCAGGGAAGTCTGCCTGGGCGGCGGCAACCCAGAGAGAGATCGTACCGGTCTGTGGCTGTACGATCTTGACAAGAAGGAGTTTCTGAATGTCCTGGATGGCCAGATCGCAGCCACGTGTTGGTCTCCCGCGGGTACGGAGCTGACCTTTTGTCTGGGCACGCCGTACCTTGAAGTCTGGAGCCTCCCCCTCGATCCGAGTGTCCCTACTGCCGAAGCGTTGGGACCCGGTCAGACTCTTGATGAACATGTCCGCGAGATGCTCGCCTTGTACACCCGCAGGATCGAGGCCGATCCGCAGGACGCCTACGCATACTCCAGCCGGGCACAATACCACGACTATCTGCGCGACCGTGCAAAGGCTCTGGCCGACATGAGACAATGGTCCGCCGTTCTCAGCGGAGGATCGCCTCGGTATTCCTCGTCTGATACGCCGCGCAGCTCTCGTCGCGTCGTCAGCCTGCCATTCGATTGCGAATTCGTCTTTTCTGCAGAAAGACCTGTGAATGCGATTCCAATGATGTCTATTGCCTTCGGGCAGAAGGGAAGGTGGGAAGTGAAACTGTTTGAGATTCCGATATTTGTAGCGTCACTGGTTGGGTTCTGCATTATCTCAGATCTGGACTTGTCACCGGCATATGCCGATTTCGCCTTCGGCCACCCCGCGGAGCTTGAGACGGTCATCCCGGTCCTTGACCCCGCGCATGACGCCATCGATTGCTTCTCCTCCGATGGGCTGGAGATGTACGTCGAGTCGGACCGGCCTGGTGGCCTTGGAGGCTTTGATATCTGGGTGTCGAGACGTGCAACGACCGACAGTCGCTGGGGGCCTCTGGAGAATCTCGGGTCCGCTGTGAACAGCGCGCGGGATGAGAATACGTGTTCTATATCCACTGACGGATTGACATTCTATTACTCCTCAGACCGCCCCGGCGGATATGGAGATGCCGATATTTGGATGGCGAAGCGAGAAAGCAGCGGTGCTCTGTGGAGACCGGGCACTAATCTTGGGCCAAAGATAAACAGCCCTGCTATGGAGGGCTCCCCGCGGGTGTCACCAGATGGCCTGGAACTCTACTTCGCCTCGTGGCGATCTGGTGGATACGGCAGCGGTGATATCTATGTGGCAAAACGTGCCGCGGCAGATGATCCCTGGAGCGACGCAGTGAATCTTGGTCCAGGCGTGAACAGTCCGTACGGTGAGACAAACCCGACTCTGTCGCCAGACGGCCTGTTGCTTCTCTTCTCCGACCGTTATGTCAGTCCATTCCGCCCGGGTGGATGTGGTGGTGGCGATATGTGGATGACACGGCGCGCGAGCATCTCAAGCCCCTGGCAGCCGCCGGTTAACCTCGGGGCGAAAGTCAACAGTGCGGGTCTCGATGTCACAGGATGCATGGCACACGATGGTCTTGCGTCGTACATGTGGACCCTGCGTGATGGCACGTGGGAAGGCTGGCAGGTGCCGATCATCCCTATCGTCGACTTCAATGGTGACGGGCAGGTCGATGGGAAGGACCTGGTGGCGATGGTGGTGCAGTGGGGTGGGAATGATCCGGTCTGCGACATTGGACCGTATGCCTGGGGCGATGGCGTTGTTGATGTCGAGGACCTCAAGGTGCTGGCGGAGTATATCAGCAAGGAAGTCGTCGATGGGACGCTGATTGCCCATTGGAAGCTGGATGAAACGGAGGGGATGACGGCCGAAGACAGTGCCGGGGATAGTGACGGCACGGTCATGGACGGCGCCACCTGGCGGCCCAATGGGGGCAAGGTGGATGGCGCCCTCGAATTCGACGGCGTCGATGACTTCGTTCTGGCGGACTTGCCGACAGGGTTGGGAGACGGGCCGTTCAGCGTCTGCGCCTGGGTCAAGGGCGGGGCGCCGGGTGAGGCGGTGATTTCACAGCGGGACCGGGCCGACTGGCTGCTGGCCAATCCAACCGACGGCAGTCTGATGACCAAGCTGGTGAACGGCGGTCAGCCTCTGATGCACGGCTACTCGGATGTGGTGATCACGGACGGGCAATGGCACCGCATCGTGCTGGCCTGGGACGGCGCGAACCGCATGTTGTACGTGGACGATATGCAGGTGGCCGCGGACGCAGTGGCCGAACTGGACATCACTTCCGCGTCCCTGATAATCGGCTGCGGGGCCAGAACGGCTCCCGATAGCTTCTGGTCCGGCCTGATCGACGACGTTCGCATCTACAACCGTGCGGTGAGACCGTAGCAAGAATTGGCCACACATCAAGTATGCAAGGGCCGGCGGTGGACGGAACGCCGGCCCTCTCTCCCTGTGCGGATGCATCCTTCGTGGCGGCAAGTCTGCCGGTTGGATGGATTTGGCCTGACATTGACTGGACTGGCGGCGTGTGTACCTGCATAATGGCCATGGACGCGGTTGTCCTGGCCGAGGTGTAGGTATGTACGAACTGCTGTTGCGAACCGAGGTGCTGTTTCTGGGGCTCAAGCCGCTTGTGCTCCTGGCTATCGGCGTCCCCGCGCTGGGGGTGGGCCTGGTGTTGTGGCTGGGCGGCACGCGGTACAGCAGCGTCATCACAGGGCTGCTCGGGGCGGTGGTCGGGGCGGCCGCCGGGCTGCTGATCGGCCAATGGCTGGAGTTGCACCTGTGGCTGAGCATGTTGGTCGGTGCGGCCGTGTTAGCGACGGCGTCCATCCTGCTGCGAAACGCCCTGATCCTCGTCCTGGCCGTGCTCGTCATCGCGGCGGTCAGCGGGGCCGGGTATCTGGCCGTCGTGCTCGATCGGATGGCCCCGCCGGAGCCTGAAACGGAGACCTCGGCGCAGTATGCGGTACAGGTCCAATCGCTCGCCAGCATGGACCAGACGGCCCGGATGAACTACGTGGACGAGATCAGCGGCGAAGAGCCGTCCTTCAGCGAGCGCGTGCGCGCCGTCCTCGACGACACGTGGCAGGCGGTGCGGCCCCATGCGTGGAAGTTCGCCCTCTCCGTCGTCGCCGGCGGTCTGGTCGCCGGCTTTCTCGTCTGGCTGATCAAGAAGGCGCTCATCGCTCTGGCCTACAGCCTCGTCGGCGTAGCCGCGATCTTCATGGGCACGCAGGCAGCGCTGCTCGGCGCTGGTTTCCAGGCGGTTTCGGCGCTCGAAGGCCGGCCGTGGCTGCTGCCCGGCGGCTTCCTGACGTTGACCGGCATCGGCTGGGCGTGGCAGCTCGTCAACGCCCGCCCCAGACCTCACAGAGAGCCGGCAAAGAAGGAAGAAGATTAATCGCGAGGGTCGTCGAATCGCAGCAGGCTCATACCTGTCTGCGGATCGGGCTTGCGTTTCGCCTCGAATCCCGTCAGTTCGATAATAGTCACTTCCAGAATCAGGAATATCCTTGTCGGGTTGCGCGGGCAGCCCACCAAGCTATCATCTCCCTTGCCGATCGCGGTGTGAAGATGCAGCTTCGGGCCGGCGTCGTCCCAGTAGAGGGTTCCGACGCCGAGCGCCTCGCCCGGGCCGGCGAATTCGTGGAACTCCGGCTCGATCTTCGGCTGCTCTGTCTTCGGCCCGACCACTACGTTCGCCCGACGGAATCCCCCCGTGACGAGCACGGCCGCACAGCGGATATTCTCCCGGCGCGCAATCTGCTCGATCGACTCATGCAGATCCTCGCCCTCGAATAGTCTGGCCGCCACCGCGCGGCCAACCTTGCCCACCGAATATTCCATAGTCACACTCTACAATACGCCCGCCTTGGAGCCATGCTGTGACATCCGAGCGAGCGGTCCGTGCGGCTCCCAAAAGCTCAAGACTTTGCCAGCCGGCCCATCATCTCTTCCAGTCCGTCGAGGCACAGTTGCGACCACGTCTCCATTGAATCGCGAAGCGCCTTGAGCTCAGCCAAGCCCAGAAACTCCATCTGCGTGATCATCTGCTCGCGCTTCGTCACATCGGGCGAGTCCAGGTCCCAACAGTGCACGACGCCTAAGTGCACCTGCCCGACCTCGTTGGAGTCGTCGTTGAGCAGGGCGACGACGCGGTCGCGGTGGTCCGTCTCCACGGAGACCTCCTCGGCCACCTCGCGCTCGACGGCCGCCCGGTAGGTCTCGCGAAAGTCGCTGCGGAACAGCGGGGCGGCGTCATCGACGGGATTGATGTGCCCGCCGATGCCGATGGAGCGATTGCCGACGAGGCGGGTCTCGCCAGCCCGCTTGCCGCGCACGTACGTCAGACACCGGCCGTCGCATAGCATGATGACGTAGGGGATGAGCTGTTTGTACGCCGGGTCTTTCTCCGCCTGCGACCGCGGCATGAACCGGGGCACGCCCGGCGCGAAGAGCCGCTCCAGATAGCCCTCCACGTCGAAATGCAGGCCGTGAAAGGTCCCGACCTCCTCGAAAACCGTCCGCTCGACCACCAAAACCTGTTCTTCCTGCGCCATTCGTTCCTTTCGTCGATCGTGCCGTACCCAATCCTGCCCCCATCCGCCGGCCCCCACTATAGGCAATCGGCGCCCCGGGTCAAGCTCCCCTGCCCGCAATGTGTCGCTCACCTGCCGGCTGTGGAGAATATTCCCTGCGTGCTCATTTTTGGAAAAGGGGACTGAACCGGATCAGCCCCAGAGCAGTACAATAATGTGAATGATCGTTCACAATGGAGTTCTTTATGCGTGCGGAAAAGCTGAAAACCGAGGTTCGTCGGGAGCAGATCGCGGAGGCTACCCTGCGGCTGATAGGTGCCGAGGGCATGAAGGGCCTGAGCGTGGCGAAGATCGCCCGGCGCGTGGGCGTGGTGCCGTCGGCTCTCTACCGGCACTTCCGCAACAAGGATGAGGTGCTTGACGCCGTGCTGGAACTCGTCGGGGACAAGATGCTCGCGAATGTGCGGACGGTCACAGCCGCAACGGACGATCCGTTGGAGCGGCTTGAGAGGCTGCTGATGCGGCATATTGACCTGGTTCGCAGGAATCAGGCGATACCGCGGGTGGTCTTCTCGGAAGACGTCTCCGGCGGTGACGCGCGGCGCAAACGGAAGGCCTATGACATGGTGAGGCGGTTCCTGGACGCCGTAACCGACATTGTTGCACGAGGGCAGGCTCGCGGCGTCATTCGTACGGACTTGGCCGCCGAGAATGTCGCGTTGTTGTACTTCGGACTGATCCAGCCGGGGGCCGTGCTTTGGCATCTTAGTGGCGGACGGTTCGATATCACGAGGAGGGCCAGGGAGAACTGGCAGGTCGTCAAAGCGGCCATCGAGCACCGTCGGGAATGAAATTGTAGGCAGAACGGTCGATCCGCAAAATGTGAAGAAAGGTGCACAGAGGCGTACAAATGAAACGGAACCGCAGACTGATCCTGTTGCCGCTACTGGCGGCCGCCGCCATCGGGGGTATTGTGCTCTACCGAACGTATGGCATGGAGGTCCGAGACCCCAATGTGATTCTTGTCTCAGGCAACATGGAAGTGACGGACGCCAAAGCCAGCTTCCAGGTTGGCGGGCGCGTCGCCGAGCGGCTGGTCTCCGAAGGCCAGGTCGTCGCGCGCGGACAGATCATTGCCCGACTCGATACGTCCGAGCTTGCCCAGCAGGTGGCGATTCGCGAGGCGGAGGTGGCGACGGCCGAGGCCTTCCTCGCCGAACTCGAAGCGGGTTCCCGCGAGGAGGAGATTGCGGCGGCCGGCGCGACTCTGGCACGGACGAAGGCCGAGCAGAAGCAGATGTACCGGGAATACCAGCGTCAGAAAGCGCTCTACGAGCAAAATGCCATCCCCGAGCAGCAGTACGAGCGGGCCCAGACCGCCTATGAGGTGGCCGAGGCCCGGGTCAGGGAGGCGGCAGAGCAGTTGCGTCTGATGGAGAAAGGCCCGCGACCGGAGAAGATCCAGCAGGCCCGGGCCAAGGTGGAACATAGCCGACAGGCCCTCGAAATGGATAGGATCCGGCTGGGCTACGGCCAACTGCGGTCGCCGCTGTCGGGAGTTGTGCTCTCCGAGCATATCGAGGACGGCGAGTTCGTCGTCCCGGGGACTCCGATCGTAACGTTGGCCGATCTCAACGATATCTGGTTGCGGGCCTACATCAGCGAGACCGACCTGGGCCGTGTACGGCTCGGCCAGGAGGTGAAGGTTCGTACGGACAGCTATTCGGACAAGACCTACCCGGGGCGGATATCCTTCATCGCCTCGGAGGCCGAGTTCACACCCAAGCAGGTGCAGACCGAAGAGCAAAGGGTTAAGCTCGTCTACCGGGTCAAGATCGAGGTCGACAATCGCAATAGAGAACTCAAGCCGGGTATGCCGGCCCATGCAGAAATCCTTGCGGAAGAGGCCGGCGATGGCTGAGACGATCAAGGCACAGCAACTGACCAAATCGTTTGGTGATCTCAGAGCGGTGGATCATCTTGATCTGGCGGTCGAGGCCGGCGAGGTCTTTGGACTTGTAGGCCCTGACGGCGCGGGCAAGACCACGACCATGCGCCTGTTGACGTCGATCCTGGAACCGACGAGCGGCGATGCGTGGGTTTCAGGCCACCATACGGTGAAAGGGGCGGAGTCCGTCAAAGAGAGTATCGGTTACATGAGCCAGCGGTTCGGGCTCTACCTCGATCTGACGGTCATGGAGAACATCCGTTTTTATGCTGATATCTTCGGCGTCGGGCGCAGGGAACGCCGGGAAACGACCGGCCGCCTGCTTGACTTCACGAATCTGGCGCCCTTTCGGAATCGGCTGGCCGGTCATCTTTCGGGCGGCATGAAGCAGAAGCTCGGCCTGGCCTGCGCCTTGATCCACACGCCGAAGATCCTCTTCCTCGACGAGCCGACCAATGGCGTAGACCCGGTTTCCCGGCGAGATTTCTGGCGTATTCTCTACCGGCTCCTGCGCGACCAAGTGACGATCTTCGTCTCGACGGCCTATCTCGATGAGGCGGAACGCTGCAACCGGGTCGGGCTGATTGATGGCGGACGCATGCTGGAGGTCGGCACGCCCGACGAACTCAAGCAGATGATGGACGGCACAATCCTCGAGATCCGCTGCTCCGCGCCCCGTAAAGGCAGAGCTTTGCTGGCGAAGAAACTGGAGGCCGACCGCGTCGGGCTGTTCGGGGATCGTATTCACATCGTGACGCGCGACCCGGAGAGGACGCGATCGTTATCGGAACAGGCCCTGGCGAACGCCGGGATCGAAATGGCAGGGGCGCGCATCGTCGAACCGACGCTGGAGGACATCTTCATCTCGATCCTGGCGCGTCGGAGCGCGGAGGTCAACCATGATCGCCGGTAAGAACAGCAAGGCCGTGACCGTGCGGGACCTCGAGAAGCGATTCGGCAGTTTCGTCGCGGTGAAGAAGGTCAGCTTCGATGTCGGTGCCGGCAAGATTTTCGGGTTTCTCGGCCCGAACGGGGCGGGCAAATCCACCACGATTCGCATGCTGACCGGCATCCTGGCTCCGAGCGGCGGCACGGGCGCCGTGGCTGGCTACGATGTCATCCACGAGCCGGAGAAGATCAAGGCGAACATCGGTTATATGAGCCAGAAGTTCTCGCTGTACGAGGATCTGACCGTCCAGGAGAACCTGGATTTCTACAGCGGGATCTATCGGATTGGCGCAACGAGGAAGCGGCAGCGCCAGGAGTGGGTCGTGGAAATGGCCGGTTTGCGAGAGCGCCGCAATAGCCGCACCGGAACGCTCTCCGGCGGATGGAAACAGAGGCTCGCTCTGGGTTGCGCGATTCTCCACGAGCCACCCGTGATCTTCCTCGACGAGCCGACCGCAGGGGTCGATCCGATCAGCCGGCGGCAGTTCTGGGATCTGATCTATGAATTGGCTGGCAAAGGCGTCACGGTCTTTGTCACGACGCATTACATGGATGAGGCAGAATACTGCGACCGAATCGCGCTTATTTACCGCGGGGAGCTGATCGCGATCGGCGCGCCGCAGGAACTCAAAACCAGCGTCATGAAGGACCGGGTGGTTGAGGTCCGGTGCGACAGGCCCCAGGAGGCGCTGGACGAAATCGTCAAGCTCGAAATCGTCAATGAAGCGGCTCTGTTCGGCAGGGATCTCCACGTCGTGGTCCGGGACGAGCGCGCCGCCCTTGAAATCATCCCGCGAACTCTCCGTGAGACAGGCTGCACGGTCAAGGGGATCGAGGGCATCACGCCTTCACTGGAGGATGTATTCGTCTCCCTGATCGATTCCTACGATCGCAGCCATGAGCAGGGGGCGACATGATCAAGGCTCGTCGAACATGGGCGGTCAGTCGCAAGGAGTTCTTGCACATCGTCCGGGATCCGCGCAGCCTCGGCATGGCCGTCGCGATCCCCATGCTCCTGTTGGTTCTCTTCGGTTACGCGTTGACGCTCGACGTGGACAACGTGCCGCTGGTCGTTTGGGATCAGAGTGATACGCCCGAGAGCCGCGATCTGATCAGCCGGCTCCGCGGCTCGCGGTACTTCTCCATTCGCGACTACGCAACGAGTTACGACCAGATCGATGCCTTCATCAACTCCGGCGACGTGCTGGCCGCATTTGTCATTCCGTCCGACTTCTCGGAACTCCTGAAGGCCGGCTACGACGCACCCGTCCAACTGCTGGTCGATGGCAGTGACTCGAACACGGCCACGATCGTGCTCGGCTACGTTCGCAGCGTCGTGAACGGTTATTCCTCGCAGGTCCTCATCGACCGGATGGAACGACTGACGGGCAAAGTCACGTCGCCCCCGGTCGATTTCCGTCCGCGTGTGTGGTTCAACCCGGATCTCGAATCGAAGAACTACATCATCCCTGGTCTGATCGCCGTGATCATGATGGTGATCGCCGCGCTGCTTACGTCGCTGACGATCGCTCGCGAGTGGGAGCGGGGCAGCATGGAACAGTTGATCTCCACGCCAATCAAGGGGCCCGAGCTGATCGCCGGCAAGCTGCTGCCGTACTTCGCAATTGGCATGTTGGATGTTCTGTTGGCGGTGCTGATGGGCGAATTTCTCTTCGACATTCCCCTGCGAGGCAGCCCGGCGCTTGTGTTCGTCATGGCCTCGATCTTCCTCGCCGGCGCCCTGTCGCTGGGTCTGCTGATCAGCATCGTGACCAAGAGCCAGCTCCTGGCCAGTCAGTTGGCCATGGTGTTGACCTTCCTGCCGTCCTTCCTGCTCTCGGGCTTCATGTACGCGGTCGGCAATATGCCCCGGCCCATCCAGGTTGTCACGTATGCCATCCCGGCTCGCTACTTCGTCGCCCTGCTCAAGGGGATTTACCTCAAGGGCCTCGGGCTGGAGGTCCTCGCCGGCCAAGCCCTGCTGCTGACCGCGTTCGCCGTCGTGACCGTGCTCCTGGCCAACCTGAAGTTTCGTAAGACGCTGGAGTAATCATGCTTGAGCGGATCTACCACATGCTGGTGAAGGAGTTCATTCAAATCCTGCGGGACCCGCGCATGAAGGGCGTGATCTTCCTGATGCCTGTCGTGCAGTTGCTGGTCTTCGGATACGCGGTGACGACCGACGTTCGGAATATCCGCACGGTCGTTCACGACTTCGACGAGACGCCCGCCAGCCGCCGGTTGTTGTCGCGATTCGCCGGTTCCGGGTATTTTGAGATCATCGAGCACACCGGCTCCTTCGACAGAGGCTCAGTGCTGCTCGACGCAGGGAGGGCCCAGGCGGTGGTTTATATCCGAAAGGGCTTTGCAGATGATCTCGGCGCCGGCCGGCCGGCGCCCGTGCAGATCGTTGTCGACGGGACCGACTCGAACACGGCCGGGATCGCGCTGGATTACGCCACACGGATCGTGGCCGAGTTCTCCGAGCAGGTGCTGCTTGAGCGCATCGCCCGCCTTGAAGGCGCCAAGTCCTCCAGAGGTACGGTCGTCTTGGAGTCACGAGCCTGGTTCAACGAGAACCTCGAAAGCCGCAATTTTTATGTCCCGGGTGTCATCGCAATCATCGTGATGCTGATCACGCTCATGCTTACGAGCATGGCCATCGTCCGGGAGAAGGAGATCGGCACGATGGAGCAGCTCATGGTGACCCCGATCACGTCGGCCGAGTTCATCCTTGGGAAGACCGTCCCATTTGCCTTGATCGGGTTCGCCGACGTGGCGCTGGTGACGGTCGTCGGCGTTCTGTGGTTCGACGTGCCGATCCGGGGCAGTTTGCTGCTGCTGTTCAGCGCCACGGCCCTGTACCTGATGACGACCCTCGGCATCGGATTGCTCATCTCGACCGTCAGCCAGACCCAGCAGCAGGCGATGATGAGCACGTTCTTCTTCTACTTCCCTGCGGTCCTGCTGTCCGGCTTCATGTTTCCCATCGCGAACATGCCCCGAATCATCCAGTGGCTCACTTATTTCAACCCGCTGCGATATTTCCTCGTGATCGTGCGCGGCATCTTCCTCAAGGGCATCGGCCTGGCTACGCTGTGGCCCCCCATGCTGGCTTTGGCCGCCATGGGCGTCGCCAGCCTCTGGTTTGCGAGTCACCGCTTCCAGAAGACGACCTCCTGACCGCCTGCTACGCTCCGCCATTCCTCGTTGCCAAAGAGAGGGGACGACTCAGGCAGTCGAACGGCGCCTGTTGTGCCGGTACGACAGGCTACCTCGTCCGAGTTGACACAGAAGGGTATTTTTGCGTTTTGCGGGCGGGGGGTGTAACATTGGCAGGCGGGGCGCAATTGAAATGAGGTAATGGTCGCGGTCATGACAAAAGCTGCTGAGCAAACGGCTTATGATGATCTGGTGGTCCGGGCGAAGACGCAGGCGGCGGCCCTGGGGGAGTTGTACGAGCTGTATTACGACCGGATCCTGCGGTTTTGCATGCACCGGCTGTTCAACCGGGCCACGGCTGAGGATGTGACCTCGTCGGTCTTCCTGACCGTCGCCGAGACGATGCGGGGGTTCAAAGGCCGGTCCGAGCAGGACTTCCGGAGCTGGATCTACACCATCGCTGCGAATCAGGCGAACGCCTATATTCGCAAGACCACGCGGCGGAAACGGCTGATGGAAACCGCCATGGCGCATCGGCAGGAGGCCGAGCCGGGGGCGGGCGAGTGGTCCAGCCTGGACTGGCCGACGCTGTATGCGGCGATTCAGGAGCTCAAGCCGGAACATCAGACCATCCTGACGCTGCGGTTTTTCGAAGATATGGATTATGACGAGATTGCGAGAATCGTGAACGCCCGGCCCGGGACGATCCGGGTCACCCTGCACCGGGTCCTCCGCAGGCTCCAGGAAGTCCTGCAAGAGGATCTGGGTGGAGATGTGTAGATGTTCGAGAACGAGCAGAAATTCAGAAGAGTCGTTGGCGGACTGCGGATCGACGCGACGCCCGACCCGGCGCATCGCGAGCGGCTGCGACGGCAGATGCTCGAGCGGTTCGAGCAAGCCGGCGGTAGGCGACTGAGGACGGAGGACATTGAACAGGCTTCCGAGCCCGTCCGGCCTGCGGTTTCGGTGGTGCGTTTTCCGTATTCGCGGCTGGCGGTGGCGGCCGCGGTGCTCGTGGTCGCGACGGCGGGGGTGTGGGTGTGGCACGGCTCGACTGGCGGGCCGGCCGGCTTCGCGCAGGTTCGGCTGGCCACGAAGAAGATGCCCTGGCTGCACGTCGTCGTCAGCACGTTTCACAGCGGCGACGTTCAGACTCAACAGCACTGGTACAACTTCACGGCCCAGCAGACATACGTGGTGATGGACGACGGGGCCGTGCTCGGATGGGAGTACGGCAGCGAGCAGAAGAAAGTCGTGTACAGCCCGCGGCTCAAGGCCTTGATGATTTCCGAGCTGCCGAAGTCGGGCCTGTTCGGCTCCGATTCGGCGTACAACCTCGTGGACGCCTTTGCCCAGTTCGCCGCCGCCGACGAGGTGGATGAGCGGACGGCTGAGTATGAGGGCAAGAGCGTGCGGGCATACGGCTTGGAACGCGCCGACCCGGGCCTCACGATTGACGGCCGACCGGTGGCCAGGCTTGGGATCAGTCTCATGGCCGACCCGGCGACGAAGCGCCTCGTCGCGGCGAATATCGAGCATCGGGGCGCCGGGGGAAACCTGCTCGTCCGCGAGGAATGGGTGATGAGCTATCCGTCCTCCGGGCCCGCGAGCGTCTACGACGCGGGCGTGCCGCGCACGGCGCGCGTGGTCGATATGAGGCAAGGGCACATCGGCACGCCGGGCAACGAGCCGGCGCCGATTTCCACGCCGGCGAATACGGCCGCGCCGAAACTGGCTCCGCTGGAGATCGCGCTGCCGAGGGCCATGTTTATTGGCACGCCACAAGCCAAGGGAGTGCCCAACCTGGAGAAGCCGCGCAGAGGCCCGCGCCCGCCGTTCCTGGCGCCGCTGGGCACGACGAACGTCGCGCTCGGCAAGCCGGTGACGTCCAGCGATCGCGACCCGCTCGTCGGCAGTCTGGACCTCATCACGGATGGCGACAAGGAAATCGCCGATGGCAGCTTCGTGGAGCTGGGTCCTTTCCCGCAGTATGTGACGATCGACCTTCGCGAGCCGTGTGAGATCTACGCCGTCGTGGTCTGGCATCACCACCGGTGGCCTCGGGTGTACTTCGACGTGGCTGTGCAGGTCTCGAACAGCCGGACCTTCCGGACCGGTGTCACGACCGTCTTCAACAACGACACCGACAACTCCCTCGGTCTCGGCGCCGGACGGGACATGCACTATACCGAGACGAACGAGGGCAAGCTGATCGACTGCAAGGGTGTACGGGGCCGCTACGTTCGTCTGCACAGCAACGGCAATACGAACGACGAGTTGAATCACTACATCGAGGTCGAAGTCTACGGTCGGCCGGTGAGATAGACCGGACGCGAGGCGTGGCTGCGCCGGGTCTCGCACACACATCATCAGACTTTTGAAAGGTCAGAGCCATGACAGGGGAGAGAAATGCGCGCACCATGCGGCCCAGACGAATCGCGATCCTCCTTCTTATCACGCAGCTCTTGGTCCTGAACGCCTGCGATGGGGCCGGCCCGACCTTGAAGGTGGGCGAGGAGGTCTTCCGGTTCGTGCAGGTGCCGGCGGGGCGGTTCCTGATGGGCTCGGACTCCGGCGACAGCGACGAGCGGCCGGCCCACGAGGTCACGATTCCGCACAGCTTTGCCATGATGGCCACTGAGGTGACCGTGGGCCAGTTCGCAGCGTTCGTCGAGTCGACGGGATACCGGACGGACGCCGAGCGAGGCAACTGGGCGTGGCTCTGTCCCGCGGGCGGCTTGGCCGGACCCGACCGCAACCTCGACTGGCGACGCCCGGGATTGTCTCAGTCGGACGATCATCCCGTCGTGGTGCTCAGTCGCAGTGATGCTCTGGCCTTCTGTCGCTGGCTGGGCGAGCAGACGGGGCGTTCCGTACGTTTGCTGACGGAGGCCGAATGGGAATATGCGGCACGGGCCGGCGGCGAATCCCCCGACGATGCACGACTGGACGAGTGCGCCTGGTATGAGGACACCGCCGATGACGCGACGCACCCGGTCGGATCGAAGGCTCCCAACTCGTGGGGCTTGTACGACATGCAGGGCAACGCCTGGGAATGGTGTATGGACGTGTGGCACCCCAGCTACGACGACGCCCCGACGGACGGTAGCGCGCGGATGAGCGATCCGGGGATTCCCGAAGCGGCCCGGCGCTATGTCCTGCGCGGGGGCTGTTGGTCGCGAAGCGCTCGACAGGTGGGCCTGACGCATCGGTATCGCGGGACGGGCAACTTTCGCAACTGCGGCACGGGTTTTCGGGTTGTGCTCGACGCAGACAGCGCTGCTGCGAGTCACTCCGTGCCGACGTTTCGACGGCAGGCGGATTCTCGCCAGTGGTCTTGCACCCTCACCAGTGGCGCCTCGGAGAGTAGTCTCGCGATTGGCGAGGTATCATTCGAGCTGGTTCGCATCCCGGCCGGCGAATTCCTCATGGGCTCCGACCGCGATGACGAGGAGAAGCCCGTTCACCAAGTGCGCATCGATTACGATTTCGAGATTGGCCGGACCGAAGTCACACGCGCGCAGTTCCGGGCGTTCATCGAGGCAACGGGATATATCACGGAAGCGGAGAAGGAAGGCTGGGCCTGGACCCGCTCGCAGTGGCGAGACTGGCATCCGGAGCTCGAGATCTGCTGGCGTAATCCCGGGTTTTCGCAGGCCGACGACCATCCGGCAACCTGCGTGAGCTGGTACGATGCGATGGCATTCTGTCGCTGGCTCTCGGCGCGGAGCGGCGAGGACATCCGCCTACCGAGCGAAGCCCAGTGGGAATACGCCTGTCGGGCGGGGACCACCGGCGACTACGGCGGAGATATCAGAGCGATGGGTTGGCACCGCTACAACTCCGGCCAGCGAACGCATCCCGTCGGGCAAAAACAGCCGAATGCGTGGGGTCTGTACGACATGCACGGCAACGTCTGGGAGTGGTGCCGGGACATGTGGCACATGCGCTATGACGGAGCGCCGAACGATGGAAGCGCCTGGGTAACGTCGCCCTTCTTCATCCCGGCCATGCGGGGCGGCTCGTTCACGAATCCGCCCTGGTGGCTTCGCTCCGCGATCCACATGCGCAACGATCCCGGCTGCCGACACAGCTACAACCAGGGCTTCCGCATCGTTCGCGTCCCGAAGGAGCCCGGTCGGTCAGTCGCGAGTGTCGCAGTTTCCGTCGCCGCCGATTCCGATGTTCCCACCGTGGCGAGCGTCGAGAGCGCGAGACTCGTGCCGGTGGAGGTGGACCTTCCGAGGCGGCAGTTTCGAGGGACGCCGAAGGATATCCGCGCGCCGCGAACCAGGCCGGTGCAGACCGAAGCGGGGCCGCCCTTTCTAGCCCCGGCGGGGACGAGGAACGTCGCGCTCGGCAAGCCGGTCTCGGCCAGCGATGAAGAGCCGGTCATCGGCGAGCTTGCGATGGTCACAGACGGCGACAAAGAGGCGATCGAGGGCAGCTATGTCGAGCTGGGCCCCTTCCTCCAGCACATTACGATCGACCTTCAGGGCGAGTATGAAATCTATGGCATCCGGGTCTGGCACTTTCACCGGGAGCCGCGCATCTACTTCGACGTGATCGCCCAGATTGCCGGCGACGCCGACTTCATCACCGATGTGCGGACGGTCTTCAACAACGACATGGACAATTCCGCCGGCCTGGGCCTCGGCGCGGACATGCACTACGTCGACACGCACTTCGGCGAAGTGTTCGACGCCAAGGGTGTTCGCGGGCGCTACGTTCGCCTCTACAGCAACGGCAACACCGCTGACGACCAGAACCACTACATCGAAGTGGAGGTCTACGGACGACGGGTAGAACGGCGGTGCAGCGGCAGGCCGGCCAGACCCAGCCCGACAACCAGGAAGGCTACCGTCGCCGGCTCTGGTACGGAGAACGTCAGCGTGAACGAGTCGAACGAGCCTGTGTCGCCGGCGAAGGCGTCGTAGACCTCGAGCTTCCACGATCCATAGGCATCCTGGCCGTCGAAAGAGGTGAGCGATTGACCTTCCAAAGGCCGGAAGCGCCCGACAAAGGGCGGCTCGCCTTCCTCAATCGGCGTGGCGGCCTCGTCATCGAACGTGGTGGAACTGTAGTCCGCGCCTTTGTAGAACCCTCCGAACGGATCCGATTCGTTCAGGATGACGGTCGTGCCGGAAGGACTCTCCAGGAACAACCTCAAATCGAACGCATTCGTGTGCGTGATGTTGATGGTGACATCGAGGTCCGCAATGGTGAGATGCTGCGGCACGTCAATCACGGCATCATCCATCCACCCTTTGCTGGCCTCGGGATCGGCAGGAATCCGCAGGTCGAAATAATCGCCGAACGAGTACGTGACATCGGCGTCGGCCGCCTCCACGGGGCCGCACAAGCTCAACAGAACACTGGCGGTGCAAAGGATCAGGGCGCTCGCGTCAATTCTCATCTCGATTCCTCCTCCGTGTAGTCGCACATTCTCCGAATTCTCCCGGGGGCGCCCTTCCGCAAGACGCGAGAGTGTAGCCGCAAGAGCGCCGATTGTCAAGAGAAATCCGCCCACTTCTTGCGACAATCGCATCCGTATTTGTCATTTTGTGGGATTCTCAGCCCAAATTTATACGGTTCATGGCTTTGGGCCAATGGCGGGATCGATCATCTCCTGTTATCGTCCGGCAGGAAATCTCTCTCGCAACTTCGCGGAGAGTTCGCGGATGGTCTCGGCGTACTCCGGCTTGACCGCGAGATTCTCGTTTTCCTGCGGATCGCTCCGATGGTCGTACAACTCGTAGACGTTCGGCGCGCCGGCCTTGCGCCATTCGACGAAACGCCAGCGGTCCGTGCGCATCGCGATGCCCCGGTAGCCGCCTTTGGGATACCAGCTATGACTGCGGTCTTTCGTGTCGGCGTTGGGGTCGTCGATCAGGGGCTTGAAGCTCGTGCCCTGCGGGCCGTCCGCCGGGGACAGGCCGCAAATCTCCACGAGGGACGGGTAGATGTCCACGAACTCGACGAGCGCGTCGCATTTGACGCCTCGCTTCGACTGGCCCGGCAGCGCGACGATCAGCGGAGCGCGCGTAGCGCCCTCGTAGTTGTTGTGCTTTCCGCCCCACCAGCCGTGCTCGCCCATATAGTAACCATGGTCGCCCCAGAGGATCACGAGCGTATCGTTCTCCCGGCCCGTCTCCGCGAGAGCGTCGAGCAGGCGGCCGACCTGCGCGTCGATGTAGCTGACCGCGGCGAGATAGCCGTGCAGGCACTTGCGCCCGAACTTGGGCGTGACCACCCGATCCTTCGGTGTGTTGCCGTACCAGAAGAAGTCGGCTCCGGTTCGCGCGGCGAAGGCCGGGGCGTTCTTGGGCGGATACGAATTGTCCGGCAACGGAATATCCTCCGGGCGATAGAGATCCCAGTATCTCTTCGGCGCGATCCACGGCACGTGCGGGTTGTGGAATCCGACGGCCAGAAAGAAAGGCTGCTCGGGTTTTCCCGCCAGGTCTTTCAGTGCCGCGACGGCCTCGCGCCCGATATCGCCGTCGGCCAACTCGTCATCCGGAACGTTCGGCGCCTCGAATGCCGGCCCGGCGTAGAACGCCGCGCCTTGTCCGCGGCGCGGAATCGGCTTGCCGGCGGCTTTCATTTCCCGCCTATACCTTCGTACGGCTTCCTGTCCCTCGGGGCCGTAGCGTGGCTTGCGCGACTGCCACGATGGGACACTCCACGAAGGGGGATCGTCGATGCCTACGTGGTAGACCTTTCCGAGGCTGCGCGCGAAGTAGCCGTGGTTCTTGAAATGCTGCGGCAGTGTCACGATGTCCGGCAGGGTCTCGCGCAAGGCCGGGCCGATCGTGAAGATCCGCGTCGTGGCTGGATACCGCCCGCTCAGCAGCGAAATCCGCGACGGACTGCACAACGCCTGCTGGCAGTACGCACGGGTGAACGTGGTCCCGCGCGCCGCCAGCCGATCGATATGTGGCGACTTCACCACGGCATCGCCGTAGCAGCCCAATTGCGGCCGCAAATCGTCCACCGCGATAAACAGGACGTTGGGCTGTCTCTTCTCCCGTGCCGCGACAGGCGTTGCCCAAGGCAGGCATGTCGTTGCTGTCACGCCCATCGCTGCCCCGGCAACGCGTCGCAGAAACACTCGTCTGCTCAATACCTCAGCCATGATCTTTTCTCCCGTACCATCGAGGAATCACATCTCCTGCGGGGACGAGACCGGCCTCGACCCAGCCGCCCATGCTATCCTCTCATGTCGCCCGATTCAACCGGCGTTCTGTGTCGTGAGTTGTCTCGCTGCGCACGGGATCTCCACGGACATACCATGACCGTACGTGTCATCGCGCAACGCGGGAAACCAGAAAGGGCGGGATTCCACCGGTCCTCTTTCTGCAAGATCGGATAGAGACTGTATTTACGGTTCAACTCTTCCTGTGACAAAGTCTTGGCCCTGGAGCTGCCGCCGGATCGGGTGCGGGCCTGCCGGCCGCGTTAGAGCAGGCTGCTTTCCAACACGAGGAATGGCTACATTCCGGTCCAGACAATCGACAGGGGAAACGCCAGGTCGTGGGAACCTGGATCATAGAGAGATTGCGCTTCCACACGGTCGCTGTCGGCGCCGACACTCGCCAGGCACGGGTAGTAAAACGGCGGCACTGTTGGATTCGGATACTCCGGGAGATAGTACATACTGAAGCCCAAGACCCAAAGAGAGCTCGTCGCAGGGTCCTCCGCGATGTCAACGACATGCTGCATGCCCGCGATTTCGATCAAGCGTGCGTGAGTCAAAGCTCCTTGCGTGGAATAGCCGTGGATCAGGCTCGTGTAGATGTCGTCTTCGTTTTGCCGACTGGACGCCACATACAGCATGTCGGTGGTTTCGGACATGTACATCGCCGTCGGGGTCGGACAGTAGTTTTCACTATCCGGCCTGCCCAGGTCCAGACGTTCTATAGTCCCATCCGGCGCATACCGCCACAGGATGTCGCTCTCATTGAGGCTGTGCGCGTTGAGGACGTAGAGGTTACCGGCGCCGTCGATCTCGAGCTCTCGCAGGGCATCTCGACACTGGTTGTCACCCGGCAACGGTGGTTCGTCGTAGACTTGAACGACCTGATACGGCGTGCCCGCTCCGGGCTGCAGCAACAGCTTGGCTGCTGCGGTATAGGGCTCGCCGTCGCTTGGGTTAACGACCACCGGAACGACATACGCATAGTCCATATCAACAGCGGCGTCGAGAATAGGACGACCGAAGACGTCCAGCCCATCCTCCTGGAGGCCTACATAAAGCGTTGCGGGCTGGTGGTAGCGGGGCTCTTCCACGTCCGTCAGTGCAAGAGCACCTGGCGGCACGATCGACTCATTCGTCTCGTCCAGTCGCACAAGCCCGCTTTCCGAATTCACCAGGTAGAGGTCGCCGGCGCTGCCCTTGACGAGCCGGATATTCCCCCGGTCCGGAGACGGTGCGGACGACCCTGCATATACCCCATCTCGGTCGAAGATGTAGAGCTGGTCTCTGAGCTTGTTCGCAGGCACACTGGTTCCCCTTTTGCCCACGATCAACAAATCACTCAATTCGTAGGGCAGGCCCGCAACCTGGACGTCGTGTGCCGTGGCCACGGAGTAGGAAGCCAGCGAGGCCGCCGCCACTTTGGTGGTCGGGCCGGCAAGGGGCACGCGGCAGAGATTCAGGAGACGATCGCTTGAGTTTAGTGCCCAGTCCCAGGACGTGACGTCAAGAGCATCCACCACGCCATCTGCACTGAAGACACCCTCATAGCAGGCCCGTTCGCCGACCGCGGGACGCCCACACTCACCAATGACTTTCAGGAAGTCCGCCACATCGATCAGGTTGTCCCAATTGATGTCCAGACAGATGCCGTAGCATTGAACGGCCGAGCCCAGGCAATCGATAGCAACAGAGTTACTGGGCTCGGGTTCAATCAACTCCAGCTCCACCCAGGTGCCTGCTGCAAGATTCAAGTGGCCCGTCCGGACGAGCTTCTCGAAGACGGCGATCCGGCCGCTGCCGGGTGAACCGGGTCGCCCGGCCGGCGGAGCTACAAGATGAGCCACCTCAAGGTAGTGCTCATCCCATAGAGGATCGTCACGGTCCAGAAGCGTCGGGACGTCCGACAGATAGATCACCAGTTCGACGCCGGGGCCGCCTGCACTGAACAGATAGGTGAACCGAATCAGAATCTCATCCTTGAAGACGCCGTCGAAGGACGCCTTGGCGCGGGCGCTCACGGGCAGTCCGTAGCCCGACGCCGTCGGATCGAGATTCACCCGGCTGTGCATCACCATCACGCCGTCGGGGTCTGGAGCAAGTCCTTCGACGCGCTCCACGTGAATTCGCTCTCGCTCAGGTTGGTAGGGATCGACTACGTTGTTGGTCACGACCTTCATCGCAAAATCCTCCGCCTCATCGAAGTCAAAGTCGCCGAGAGAGTAACTGAGCAAGGGGATGAAGGTGACGTGCACGGTGTGGTCTTCGTCTATGTCGAGCAGTTCATACTCATCGCCGCCGATTTGGGCGGTATTGTTGTCGAGGAGCCATGTGTCCACCTTGTAGCCGGTGGCCGGGTAAGCGGTGAATTTCAGATCGCTGCCTGGCTCGACTTCGAGAGGAGCACTGGGGTCGATAGAGCCATAAGGTCCGGCCGTCGGTGTGATCGTGTACTGCGCCGCTCTGAACGTGACGCGAATCGTCTGGTCGGCCTGGACGTCGCGGACCGTGTACATTGTGCCGCCGGTCTGAACGATGCTACCGTCCAGCGACCAGGCGTCCACCTCGTAGCCAGTATCCGGGTCGGCGGTGAACTTCCGGCTGCCCCCGTATGGAACGGTCACCGGCCCATCGGGAGAGATCGAGCCGTGCGGGCCTGCCGCGGGTGTCACCTGGTACTGAAGCTGCTTGAATGTGACGCGAATCGTCTGGTCGGCCTGGACGTTGCCGACCGTGTACGTGCTGCCGCCGGTTTGGACGACGCTGCCATCCAGCGACCAGGCATCCACTTCATAGCCTGTATCCGGGTCGGCCGTGAACTTCCGACTGCCCCCGTACGGAACGGTCACCGGCCCATCGGGAGAGATCGAGCCGTGCGGGCCCGCCGAGGGTGTCACCTGGTATTGAAGCTGCTTGAATGTGACGCGAATCGTGTGGTCGGCCTGGACGTTGGCAACCGTGTACGTGCCGCCGCCGGTCTGAACGACGCTGCCATCCAGCGACCAGGTATCCACTTCATAGCCCGTATCCGGGTCGGCCGTGAACGTCTGGCTGCCCCCGTACGGAACAGTCACCGGGTCATTGGGAGAGATCGAGCCGTGGGGACCTGCCGAGGGTGTGATCGTGAGCGTTCCGTGCTTAATGGTTATTGTGTCTGTACCCTCGAATGTCGCGCCGCCTGTTAGCTCGCCGCTAATATCCAGTTCGACATCACCGGATGCCACCGGCCCCAGGATATCCTGGACATCCGAGCGGCTGAACTTGACGCTGAGCACGTTCCGACCCTTGCTGTTGGAAGTGTGCACCACGATAAGCCGGCCGTTGAGGCGAATGGCATCTGTGTCGATGTCACTGGCGCTGTGAGGATCGGGCAGCCGAATGCTGCAACTGATCCATGTGCCCTTACTGCCGAGGTTCAGGACACTGGGGGAGATGTCAATGTCGGCCTGCAAGCTTTGACCCATTGCGACCGAGGCACACAGCGTCAAGCAGACGCCCGCCATCGTTACCCTGAGTAGATTTTTCTGCATCGTTTCCATTCTTCCGCCTCCTGTGCATCGCACTGAACGTGACGCCACCGGCCCAATCCCTAAGGCTGCGCTGCTTGTGCCTCGCGAGCCAGGCCATAGAGTTCCCGAAACGGTAACACGACATATTCGTCACCCACATACAGACCCTTCTCGACACAGACGAACCTGACATGCCCGTCCAAGAAGGCCATGCTATGACAGTCAACACTCTGGTGCCACTCGGCCAATTCCTTCCAATCCTCTCGTGGGTGAGGGATCGGTTTCCATTGATTGATCCACCCGTAATCGCCGATGAGCAGCAGACGAGAAGGGGCATGCACCTGACTCACATTCAGGTGTGGCAGACGCGTGTTGATCTCGTCATGGAGCCTCTCAAAGGCGTTAGTCGTAGGCAGAACCCGGTTTTGCCCGATCAGAAAGATATTGGTCTGGTAGCTGGTTCCCAAATAACGATAGACCTTTGTATGCACGGCGTATCCAGGAACGCCGCCGCGGTCGGCCGGACAGCAGAAAACCCCGGCTTCCTGCTCGGTCGCAAGCGTCGGCGACAGTCCCAGATAGGGATTGAGCGGACGGGGATAAGGGTCTTCACCCTGCGTACGCTGTCCCTGCCATCCACCGTAGTCGAGGTTGGCATTCGGACCTTGATAGAAGCGGCCCTCGCTGTCACCCAAGTAAACGTTCCACGCATACGCGATCTGCCTGAGATTGCCCTGACAGGCCACGCGTTTTGCCAGCATCCTGGCCTTGTTGAGAGAGGGCAGCAGGACAGCCAACAGCATGGAGATGATCGCGACCACGACGAGCAGCTCGATCAAGGTGAAGCCGCCAGAGTTCTGGCGTCGGTCTGTAAGACTTCGCGGCCTCAAGGGCAGCGCCTCCAATACCGTTCCGTACGTCAGTCTTCCATTTCAGCAGGCAGGCCCTGCTGTGTCGTCGGGAGCGGTGTTTCTCCGAAGCGAGGGCGTTGGCCCTCGCGTCTCTCGTCGCCGGCCAACTCATACAGGTTGGCGGCCACATTTCTTGCAAGCCACTGGTCGCTTCTCGACATGCTTTCGGCGGACTCTTGTTTGAGGGCTTCGTAGCTGCGATCATACGCTTGGACGGCCTCTTGAGAATTGCCGCGTGCGCGATGCTGCTCGGCCACAATGAATTCCACGAACCAACCGACCTCCTCCGAGAGTGCCGCGCGAAAACCAGACTCTTTCTGTGTCAATGGGGCCGGATTCAGCAGGAATACGGCCGCCTTCTTCTCTTTCGAATTGGCCGGCAGGTGCGACGCGGCCCATGTTGCCGGCCCCATGCGCTGCTCGTGCCACAGTTGGAGGAAGTACGTGAACGCGATCGACCCTGCGAAAACGCTGTGATCACCAACGGACTCGGTCCACTGCTCGCTGATCGCCTGTGATTCCTGCCTCGCTCGCCTCGCCGAGATGTGGAGGTACAAGCTTATGTAGGTGAAGCTGAGGATGATGAGCAGCAGCAAGGCCGCCACGGCGCTGCCATAGCGGTGCCTGGCAATGATCTTACGCACCAGGTAGGCCGTGCTAACGGACTTGACACGTATCGGCAAGCCCTGGAGCCAGTGCTCGAGATCGCTGCGCAGGTCTGCCGCCGATTGGTACCGGTCTTCCGGGCGCTTGGCCAGTGCCGTGAGCAGAATGGCTTCGATATCCGAATCGAGCTTCCGGTCCAGTTTGCGGGGCCTGACCGGTTCTTCTTCCTGGATTCGCCTCAGCACCTCTACCGTGGAACCAACCACCTCGTACGGATACTGGCCGGTCAACATGCGATACAGGATGACACCGAGGGAATAGATATCGGTTCGCACGTCGAGTTTCTTGGGATTGCCCGCCGCCTGCTCCGGCGACATCGTGGACAGCGTGCCCGCCCATTGCCCGGTCATGGTCGCTACGGCGTCGCGCCCGGCCTGCTCGGCAATTCCGACTGCCTTCGCCAGCCCAAAATCCAGGATGTGGGGCTCGCCGCGGACATCCACCAGTATGTTGGCGAACTTCAGGTCGCGGTGGATGATCCCCTGCTGATGGGCATACAACACGGCTGAGCATATCTTGTTGAAAAGCACGACCCGGTCTCGGTGCGACAGGTCCCGGCTGCGCACGTACGCGTCCAGGGAAGCCCCGTCGACATAGTGCATCACAAAGTAGTACTGGTTGTGGATGATTCCGCTGTCGTGAATACTGATGATGTTCGGATGGTCGAGACTTGAGATCAGCTCGGCCTCTCTCTCGAAGTAGTAGCGCGCGCGATGCGAGGCCAGCAGCGTGGGTAGCAAGACCTTGATCGCCACATGGGTTTTGGTGGCCAAATGAATGGCCTTATACACGATGGCCTGCCCCCCGCGAGGCAGTTCCTCGATGATCCTGTACCCCTCGAACATGGATTCGGAAGAAATGACAGGGCCCTGCTTGCCATGTGAAGTCGGCGCCGCTTCCGACGCCGCCCTTGTGGGCAGATCATCCTGGATCATCCGTGTCTGCTGAGGTGGTTCGTAGAAGGCGGGCACGGGTACTGAATCGTCCCTGGCGGATATCGTGCTCGGGTGGATCGATTTGACGTGCTTGCGACAGCTCTCACATGAGGACAAATGTTCCTCGACCGTGTCCCGCTCAGTGGCCGAACACCCTCCGTCCACATAGCGTTCCACCAGTTCCTGCTCCAAGCAAGGGCCCATGGCGTCACTCTCCAGAGTGGTTGTCTGCCAGCCTCAGTCGTGCCCCGCTGCTGCCAAGGCCAAGCGATTTATCAGACCATTCCCACCCAAAATTGCGGACACACGCAGCAGTGTCAAGAACGCGAGGAAAACGCGCGCAGCACAGTCTTGCGACGATACTCACAGGTACACTGAGTTGTCAAGAAAAAATTCCATGTCGGCCTATTTTGGCCACTTCTGGAGCATTGTGGGAAGACCCGCGTCTGTCCCTGCAGACTCCGCGCGCTTCGCCGACCGTCTGCTGGGCCGCCGCATCGCCCTCTCTCGCCGGATGCCCAAGCCTCGTGAGACCACATGTCACACCACAAACAAGCTCTTCTTGCCCTTCGATCACCGTCATGGTAGAATCGCTTCAGGAACGGAGCGGCAAACCCGGAACAACCGGAGGAACCGACTATGGCAAGGACACAACTGATGGTGGTTGGGCCCGCCGGGACCCAGAAGATCCCCATTGAGCCCAGGGGAGTCACGGTCGGACGCGGCGCAAATTGTGACGTGACGCTCGACGACGAGAATGTGTCACGAGTGCACGCCAGAATCTTCCAGGACCCTTTTGGGCGATGGATCGTGGAGGACATGAATAGCCGGAACGGCGTGCTCGTCGAAGGGCAGCGTGTCCACGCACAGGCCCTGCAACTCGGCCAGACGATTACGATACGTCCGTTTGGCCTTTCGGTTGTGGAAAAAGCTGCTGAGGAATCGGGGATGGGTCATGCAGTCCAGCGTGCGATTCCTATAGTGGATAAGGGGGCCCAGGAACACATTGTATCGTATAGGGCCGACCAGACCGCTATATTCTCACCGGCACTGGTGCACCACCTCAACGAGCTGACAAGCCGGCTCCTGGAATTGTCCAGGCCCTCGGAGCTGTATACGGAAGCGTCCTCGTGCTTGGCCAGGATGCTCAACACGCTTGTTGCCATCGTGCGGCTCCCGTCCGGTTCGCAACCGTTGCCAAAGTCTCCCGACATCCTTGCCCTGCATTTTGCCAAGGCGGTGACAGACCCTGCCGTGTTGGCGACGGCCTACATTCACTTTTCCAAACGCGTTCTGGACGCGGTGAGATCCACGAGTTCTCCGATCATGGCCGGCGGCAAGCGGTCGTCGGATGACAACCTGAAGCTCACGGTCATGGATGAGCACAAGCCCCATCTCGTGTTCTCTGCGCAGGTTAACAACCTCGGTGATGCTGTTGACGCTCTGTACATAGACATCCCCGAAGATGAATCTCCCGATCACATGTTCGATTTTGTCGAAGCCGTTGCCAGACAGGTCAATTTCGCGCAGAAGGGCCTTTTCCTGGCCGAGTTGCAGGAGAAGGAGAAAGCGCTGAGAGAGGCGAATGCTCAGCTCAAGCAGAAAGACCGGATCAAGGACGAATATGTCTCGCGCGTCACCCATGATATCAAAGGACATCTCGCAGCCATACGAAATTGCCTCCATGTGGCGGGCGACACGTCTTCCAGTAGCCTGAGTGAAAAGCAGGCTGAGTTTCTGGGCCGCGCGATGAGGCGCACCAAACAGGTGACGGACTTCGTCAGGGAACTGCTCAACCTGACCCAGATGAGGCTTAGCGGCCAGTTCCAGGTGGAACCGTTCTCTTTGTCGGAGACCCTGGTAACGGCCTTGGCCGCTGTTGAGAGCAAGGCGCAGGATAAGTCGATCACGGTGACGTCAAGAATCGATGCCTCCGTCGGCACGATCGTGGGCAATGAGTTCTCGCTCACCGAAATGATCACGAATCTCCTGTTCAACGCCGTTAAGTACACGCCGGAAGGCCGGACGGTTCACCTTCACGCCGCGAACGATGGCGATTTCATTCAGATGGATATTGTCGATACAGGCATCGGCATACCGGCCGATGAACTCGAACATGTCTTTGACGAGTTCTTCAGGGCCAGCAACGCCAGGGAGAGCGAGGGAGATGGGACCGGTCTGGGGCTTTCCATCGTCAAGCAGATCGTGGACAGACACCGCGGGAACATCCGTGTGCAGAGTGAAGAAGGCCGAGGGAGCACGTTTTCCGTCCGGCTCCCGGTGGCTGCAACGTGACCTCGTCCATCGCCGGCATGATGCTCACTGGGATTCTCGAAGAAGCTTGGCGTCTCCGCCCAGGGTTGATATGCTGGGCCCCGGCGGCTTCTGGGCCGGCATAGTGACGTTTTTTTCTGTGCATAATGTGGATCCGATCATGAGAGGTGGAATATGGCAAAAGCAAAGATTGTAGTCACGGACGACGACCCTGAGATCAGAGACACAATGCGGGAGCTCTTGGAGACCCGTGGCTACACCGTGGTGACCGCCGCCGATCGGGACGGGGGCATGGAGGCAATCAGACGTGAACGGCCTGACCTGGCGATCGTGGATGTCATGATGGCGACATGGCAAGACGGCTTCGAGATGTCCAGGGAACTCAAGAGCGACCCGGAACTAAAGGACATACCCATCCTGATGTTGACCGGTGTCAGAGAGAAGACCGGGATCGATTTCAAGTCGTCCGTCGGCGATCCCACGTGGCTTCCTGTAGATGCCTTTCTCGAGAAGCCCGCGGAACCTGATGCGCTGTTCTCCCAGGTCGAGAAACTCCTGTCGGGCAAGTCCGGCGGGTAAAGGGCCCGCGCACGACACGTCCTTCTGTCATGCGGCACGTGCCCGGTATCGAAACTCCCCGCCGTGCAGAAGCGGGGCCAACGCGATTGCGCGGGATCACACATAGTCATGGACGGCAGCCTGACCGATGGGTGTTTTAGCGGCGCACACTCTCCATTCAAGAGCAATTGGAGAGCAATGGGCCAGCCGAGAATCGAGAAAACGCTACAACTTCCTGAGGCCAAGGAACTTGCAGCGCGCCTGCCAAACGTAACGGAGAGGGCGGGATTCGAACTGCCCTCTTTCTGTAAGATTGTACAGGGACTGCATTTACAGTTCAACTCCTCAAACGACAAGGACTTGGATTCTCTCGCTGATTTGCTGTACTCCCACGGTTTCTTACTGTCTCGTGACGCGTTTTGAGGGCAAACGCTAAAGGTAGCGGCCCAGCGACACGCGGCAAGGGTACGCTAGGATAAGGATATCCTACGGATACGCGCGGCTATAGCAGGCTCAAGTAGTATCCGTCGGCCGAATGGACGAATATGCGGTCCGAGGCACCGTTTGGACAAAACTAACGAGACGCCCGTATCGCATGTGATCCGAACCTCCGACCTTCGGGTTATGGGCCCGGAAACATGTGTTTTTGTAACATTTTACAAATCAACGATTTACGTTTTTCTCTCTGCCGCACAAGGACTTAGGTAAATCGTCATGGTGACCATGATGATCACGGATTTTGCTACAGTCAGTCACGAATGCAAGTGGAAAGATCAGAATTCGAGTCGCCCCCCTCACTAAAAAGAACCAAAAGCATCTGAGAATCTATAACGTCCATGCATGCGGAGCCACCGCACGCCCAGGTACAGAATCGGCATGGGACGAGCCCGATCTGTTCTGTTTTTCAGGCATGAATGGCCACGGCCTAGCACCTCTGCCGCGGCATCTCGTACATCACTCTTGGAGCTAACAGCCTGAAATCGCTCGTGTTATGCCCAGATGAGTTTATGCACCATACGGGAATTTCCGCCCCGTATCGATGTGGATGACGGGAAACGGCACCACTCCCAGAAAGGCCTTTCGGCATAGGGCAACAGCGACGGTCGAATCCTTGCCCATCGACCACAACACCGCGGGCTTGCGAAAAGAGGCATAGGCTTCGCGGATGACATATATGCTTCTGTGTTCGAGATTTTCGATTCTCTCCATAAGAGCCCCCTGATATCCTTCGAGGATAGGCTGCTCGTCTTGAGAAGAAAAGTAAAAGTTTTCCCGTTCTGCATCTCAGCCACCTCGGCATCCCCCTGTGAATTGCACGCGGGTACGCGTGATCGCGACCCGCGCATCACCCTCGGCCAAACCAGGTCACCCCTAACAGATGCGAGTTCAGCCTAAGTGTACGTCCTAGGTCGTGTCTACACTGCTGCGAGGTGTTGGCCCGGATCGCGACGTGTGGGACTGTCCTCATGCACGAAGATGCGGCGGCACGGCGACCGGGCCAGAAGGAGTCCGGTCCTACCTCATGTTCTCGGGAGAGGGCGATGGTCTCCACGGAATCTGCGGGCACATTTATTTTCAGGAAACGGGGAAGAACACGGTCAACACCGAGGATTGGCAACCGCAGTAAAAGGAAAACGGGTGATATGCGACTAGGATGAAATATCGCGTGGGCCCTCTTGAAGACGTCGATTGTCACCGACCGGGACGGAGTCTGCCCAAGGAAGGAGTGGCTGCACCAGAGGTCTCACATATGTGACAAGCGGGTCACGTACGCTGAAATCCGAGATGGGACGGCGCATGTATCGTTCAACCAGCCACTTCCATCTGATGCGGGAGAACAGCATCAGGCGAATGAAAGAAACGTACGCGCCCTTGTCATCACCGGTTCGCAATGAATACGTATGTGTACGTATATCTCGGCTCGTTTGCTCTGGCCGTCTTAGAGCCTATCCGAATAACCTTCGACTGCGTATGTCCTTCTGGGGCAGGGGTGCCCCAGAAAGGAATGATTGTATGAAAGCGTGTTTCCGGCACCGCTTCGGGACCAACGCGAGCTGCCGCGGACCCGCATGGTCTTCACGACCGCCCGCACCCGGTTGAAGAACCGGATTCACTCGGTGCTGGATAAGTACGGCCTGCAGGACCGGTTCGCGGGATCAGCGATATCTTCGGCTCCGGCGTGCGTGAGCACTTGGAATGCTGTATGCGACAATTGCCCCCCAGACGGCCTATACGAGCGGTTTGCGGCTGGCGCAGTTGGACGCGGTCCAAGAGACGATCGCGGCTCTGGAAGAGCGGATGGCACAGATGTTTCAGCCCACGGCATAGCTCGAGCGGCTCGGTACCCTTCCAGGGGGGCTGATCCCGGGCGTAGTGCTGGCTCTGGAGATCGGGGACATCCGGCGGTTCCGCTGCGCGGAGCATTTGGCCTCCTATGCGTGAACCCGCATCCCGGATCAGATGGCAGACGCACGTGCAAAGGAGATCGACGAATGGGAAGAGACACCGGTACTGAATGGTGCGAGCTCTCTCTCTTGAACGGGCACATCATCGGCAGGCAGGCCAGACGCATCACATGGCTGAAAAGGAGCAGGCACGGAGAATGACTACATGCCAGCTAGCTGCGTATTTAGAACGTTTCGCGCACGACAGGGACTGTATCAGGTCAACAAACAGCAAGTATGTCGCCGAGATGACAGAGAGAGACCTGCCCATTGCGTGTGAGCTTGTCTATTCAAGCAAGTACCACAATAGCGAACGCCCCAGCGTGCTATATACTTGGGGTAACAGACACTCCGACATACTTGATTTTCTGGAGGATGCCATTGCGGAGGATGCTGCCCGATGGGGGGTGCCTGCAGCACTCTACGAACAATTGAAGGCCTTCCTATTCAACACAGAGGGTACGCGCATGTGGCTATCGCCGCCCAGGAATAACACGCAACACGGAGACGTATTCCCCGGCGCAATATACTTCGAATTCCGCAACGATATGTTTCGTGACGCGCATGGCCCGGCTCTGTGCAATCTGTTACGTTTAATAGGGCAATGGCATACACAGCCGGAGATACATGGGATTGAGACCTGGGAGACATTAGGACGAGTCATGGCAGACACGGACATGCACGGCCTTCTTGTTTCGTGGAACACGGACTGTCACAGGGTCGTGGGGACTGATGTCTATTACATATACTCCTTAGGCCAACAACAGGTGGTAATGAATACGATCCGCTCGTATTGTCCTGCGGCTGGAAGAGTGCGACTTCTCCATGTCATCGATCTGATCCAGGGTCATGGCGGCAGAGTCTTCATGAAAATCACCAACACAGGGGCCTTTTCAGTCCACATACAAGGGCTTTCATGGGACAGAATGATCCGGCTGGAAAAGGTGTTTGCGGACAGAGGAGTTATTGACTCTCTCAGCAGGCGATACGTGAAGGCGCCTAATGTCTTCAGTGTGTGCTACACAGCGGATTGCACCCCTTATTGCTCTGCGTACATGCAGTACAGGGACATGTACCTATGATCCGGAAGAACCGGCAGGGAGCACATGGATAGAACCATGATCGTTGAAAGTCCTACGCACAACAGCGGGCACTCAGACAAACAGTATGTTCGCATCTCACCGCCCTTGGCTTTCAAAAACGACAAGTGCCAAGCCGGCAGAGTCGTGGCATGTTCATTCGATGATATTGTTCTGATGTATGATGCGAACGAGTCCGAACCACCACAGAAGGACACCTACAATATTACGCTTGGGGACAACTCATACTCAGTCCTCAGCTTGGCCATCCTGCCACTGGCCAATGGACAGTCTGATGGCCGTGTCTACTTGGCAACACCCACAGATGCCAGCCAACGTGCTAAATACCATGATATGTTGGCCCACATACGCAAAACGCAGCACATTGATATTTGTGTCCACAACGATGTGGAATCGGAGGATCGCCGTACTGGGTTTGGTGATGTCTCATTTGCTCCCCAAACCTTTCCAGAACTGGATTGGGAAGAGCTGGACATAACGCAGACGTTCATGGGGCATCAGTTTAGGGCTCCCATTCTGATACCAGGCATGACGGGTGGCACTGAAAAGGGAGCTGAGATCGCCCGACGGCTCGCGAAGTGTGCAGAGCATTATGGCATTCCCATGGGAATGGGCTCACAGTCGCTCGCAATAAGCGACCCGGAACATCGCAAGGCATTTCAGATCAAGAGACATGCTCCCAGGCTGTTTCTCATCGGCAATATCGGCAGTACGCAACTTGTAGATCCCCATGGCTGTGAGAGGTGCCTGGCGGCCATCGACATGATCGAAGCGGATGCACTGGCTGTCCATATCAATGTCCTGCAAGAGCTGATACAAGTCGAAGGAGATCGGCATTTCAAGGGCATCCTGGAGGCCATTGGCAGAGTGATCGAAAAGCTTACGATTCCACTGCTCATCAAGGAGGTGGGATGTGGTATCGATCTGTACTCGGCGGAGCAGATGCGAAGGGTAGGAGTCAGATATATGGATATAGGCGGTCGAGGCGGCACCTCTTGGGGGTACATAGAGGGGTTGCGTTCAGATTCAGTGCAGACCAGAACGGTCTCTGGAATCTTTCGTGATTGGGGAATTCCTACGGCTTACAGCCTGGCTGCCATTCACCGCCGATTTGGTGATTTGGAGCTTGTTGCGACGGGCGGAATCAGGGACGGGCAGATGATTGCCAAAGCCATAGCCCTAGGGGCGAATATGGTAGGTGTTGGGCTTCCCATGCTCAAAGCGGCGCTGGAGTCTGAACGAGGACCGTTCGAGTTGTTAGAGTCTCTAATTCGTGGCCTGAAAATAAGCATGCTGTGTACAGGATCGCGATTCCTGGCACAGTTGAAGAAGACGATTGTTTTCGGGAGCCCCTATCAGTCCGAATTACAGAGAGCGTTAAAGGAAGGTGCGTCTTAGCTGGTACCCGGTGGTTCGGCGATATGCTGGCGACAGCTCCCGCTGGCCCACCCGGCCTGCCAAGGGGTGCACGATCATGAGTGCGACGGGGTAACGCAGAGGATGTGTGTCCATTTGCTGACCGCCACGCCGATGCGAAGACACAGGTCAATTGCAGCAGGATCGTATTCGTAAGGAGCGGAACATGGATAGACTGTTTGGATCAATGAGTCACTTCCCAGTTACTGACGCTGATCACAACCTTCCGGGCGAGCACCTGGGCGCACGGGTCGCGAGCGTGGAGTTCAGCAGAAATGTGATTAGATACGGTGGGTATAACGAATACCACTTTCTGCTGGGACGGGCTGCACACAGCGACGAGGAAATTGAGGCATACGTCCAGGCCCACGGTCTAGACCCCGATCGAATTCGCATCTTCGATGGGGGAGTGCCGCTCGATCGACTTAAGAAGACGCGCTATCATGTGATCAACGGAGTGGATCCCTTCCTGAGTGGCGGATGTGATCTTCGTCGGGCTGTCAATCATCCGCTGGCGCCGTTGACAGGCATGACCCACACGCTATCGGACGCCTTTTTGATGCCGATATGGACGCGGATCCTCTTTGGTCATGTGCTGTTTTGTGACGCTATCGTATGCACAAGTACAGCAGGACGGGAGGCCCTGGAGAGAACATTTCGCTTGCTCTCGGACAGATGGTCCACTCGTTTCGGGACGAAAGTGCCGACGTTTCGTGGGATGCTGAAAGTCATTCCCTTGGGGGTGGATCTGGAATATTGGGCGCCCGCCGTCAGCAAGACAGAGGCGCGAATGCGCCTCGATCTTCCGGAAGAACCGTGTGTCATTCTTAGCGCCGCACGGTTCTCCACTCGTGATAAGCAGGATCTCCGTCCCGTGCTGCTGGCGGCTCACAAGCTGCTCACTGTGCTTGGGCGCGACCGGTTCAGGATCGTCCTGGTGGGTGAAGACGTTAGGACAGAAGGCGGCGAATCCGGCCTTCTCCAGCGCCTTGTGGACAAGCTCGGACTGACGGAGGTTGTGCGAATAGATACAAGCGGCGACCAAGCTCGCCTAAGGGAATATCATCGAGCAGCGGATGTTTTCATATCCCTTGTTGATAACGTGCAGGAAACGTTCGGGCTCACGCCGGTCCAGG
>CBFDBY010000011.1:0-79811 GCA_965603165.1 uncultured Phycisphaerae bacterium | reverse complement strand
TGCGCTGGCCATCCGGGCTAAAGGCAACCGAGGCAACGGCGCTAAACTCGGGAAAGAGAGGGCAATCGCCATGGCCACTGAGCGTCATAAGTTCCTCTTTGGTTGTCGTATCCCAAATCTTGATCGCTTTATCCAAGCTGCCCGAGACAATTCGTTTGCCGTCCGGACTAAACGCTACTGACCAGACCGGCCTTTTATGCCCAGAGAGAGTCATCACCTCGGCTCCGGTTGATACCTCGTAGATTTTGATTGTTTTGTCGTCTTCACCTGAAATGAGGTGTCTACCGTCTGGGCTCAACGAAATTGCCCCAGGCCCACCCTCACGCCCACCGGTAAAGCTCATCACTTCTGTGCCGGTTTCGGTGTCCCAGATCTTGATAGTTTTGTCCGAACCGCCCGAGATGATTCGCTTGCCATCTTGACTGAAAGCTATGGAGCTGACACCTTTCTTGTGTCCACGTAAGATCTTCATTCGATAATCAGTAACTGCATCCCACAGCTTAATCGTGGTATCCCTGCTTCCCGAAACGATTCGTTTGCTGTCTGGACTGAAGGTGATCGAACGGACCGAATGGTCATGTCCTTGGAGTGTCATCACTTCGGCGCCGGTCACAGCATTCCACACCTTGATCGTTTTGTCGAAACTCCCCGAGGCGATGAGCTTGCCATCCGGGCTGAATACAACTGTACGGACAGATGCCTCATGCCCGCGCAGTGTCATCAACTCAATGCCGACCGTGGCATCCCAGACCTTGACTGTTGTGTCCTGGTGACCGGAAATGAGGCACTTACCATCCGGGCTGAATGAAACGGAATGCACCTCCGAAATGATCTCTCGGAGGGTCATCTGTTCGGCGCCTGTTACGGCGTCCCAGACCTTGATTGTCTTGTCGTCACTGCCGGAGACAATACGCTTCCCGTCCGGGCTGAATGCGACAGACTCCACGTCATCTGCATGCCCGCGGAGAGTCAATAGCGCGGCGCCGGTCGCAGCATCCCAAATCCTGATCGTATCGTCGTCACTGCCGGAGACAATCAGCTTTCCATCCGGACTGAATGCAACTGAACGGATGGTCTCCTCATGCCCGCGTAGCGTCATCAACTCGGTACCAGTTGTAGCATTCCACACCTTGACCGTGTGATCGAAACTCCCGGAGACGATGCGCTTGCCGTCGCGACTATATGCCACGCTCCAAACGGCTGCCTCGTGCCCACGGAGCGTCATCAGTTCATTGCCGTTTGCTGTTTCCCAGACCTTGATCATTGTGTCGTCATGCCCCGAAACAACGCGCTTGCCGTCCGGACTGAACGATACAGACATGACATCTGTTTCGTGCCAGTGGAGTGTCATTAGGGCTTGGTTGGACAGTCGCCACAGGCGATACCATTCCCATCCGCGAAGATCATCAGGGCATACCTCTAGCAGCTCGCGGGCACGGCCCATGTTTCCCTCGCCGTATTTGTGATCGGCTAAAGCAATGCGATTGAAATACAGGGCCCGCCGGTAGTCTTCAGCTTTCCGTTCGGCGACTCCTCGCTGTTTCTCAGCGGCCAGTTCTGCATCCTCCGCGTGCTTCTGTGCTTGCTCCGCTTCTGAACGCGCGATGGCCTCCGCTTCATGTGCCTGCTCAGCCTGGATACGCATCGCTTCCGACCTGAAGTACATCACGGTGCTAATGACAAGACCAAGGACGATGGCGGCGGCTACGAGGGCGACGGTGGTGACGGAGCCGGCGTGTTTGCGGACGAATTTCTGGACGCGGTAGATGGTCGTTTCGGGGCCGGCGAGCAGGGGCAGGCCGGTGAGGTAGTTGCGGATGTCGTCGGCCATTTCGGAGGCCGAGCGGTAGCGGCGGCAGCGGTCTTTGCGCATCGCCTTGAGCGGGATCCATTCGAGCTCGCGGTGGAGGCGGCGGGCTAAGGGGACTACCTGCGTGCCGCGGCTGGCGGCGATGGTTTTGGCTTTCTAGCCTAAGCTTGTCAGGCGGATGCTGGGGGAGGCGGGCTCGGCCTCGCGGATCGTCTGCTGGATCTGGGCTAAGCCCGCTCGCTCGAAGGCGTCGCTCTCGAAGGGCAATACTCCCGCCAAGAGTTCGTACAGGACGACGCCGAGCGAGTAGATGTCCGAGCGGGTGTCGATGTCCTGGGTGGCGAGGTCCACCTGCTCGGGGCTCATGTACTCCGGCGTGCCCAACAACTGGCCCTGGAAGGTGACGAAGGTCTTGTCCGTCAGGGGCTGTGTGATGGCTTTGGCGATGCCGAAGTCGATGATCTTGGGGACCGCCCGGTCGCCATGAACCGAGACGAGGATGTTCGAGGGTTTCAGGTCCCGGTGGATGATGCCCTTCTGGTGAGCATGATGGACGGCCTCGCAGAGCTGCTCGAAGAGCCGCAGCCGCTGCTCAATCGTGACCTTGTTGTCGTCGCAGTAGCGGATGATGGACAGGCCCTTGACGTATTCCATGACGAAGTAGGGCCGGCCGGCCTCGGTCGTGCCGGCGTCGAAGACGTGGGCGATGTTCGGGTGGTCCAGCAGGGCCAGGGCCTGCCTCTCGGCCTCGAAGCGGGCGATGACCTGCTTAGAGTCCATGCCGGGCTTGATGATCTTCAGGGCCACCCTGCGTTTGACCGGCTCTTTCTGTTCGGCTAAGTAGACCAGACCCATGCCGCCTTCGCCGATCAGCTCCAGAAGCTCGTACCGGCCGATCTCTGTGCCGGGGCCGTCGATTTTGGCGGGATTGTTCATGGTTAGGCCAGCCTGCGGCGGGGATTCGAGGAAGTCGCCCGCCTGCTCGTGGGCGTCGATGAGGGCCTGAACCTCCGCTCGCAGGGGATCGTTGCCCTGGCAGGCTCCTTCCAGATAGGCGGTGCGCTGCGCCGGGTCCGTGATCTCAATCGCCTTGTGGAAAATCTCTTCCGCCTTCATACCATTTTCTCCCGTCATGGTCCAGGTTGCCCAACCTCCCCCTCCATAGAGTACTGCGCCGTCGGTACTCGTTTCGGACCAGGATTTCCGAGGAATTGCCGCACAATTTGTCGGGAACCGACATGGGCGGCGCCGGCGGCTATCGGCCGGGCTTGACCGCCTTGTACAGCCAGGCCCGGGCGTAGGTCCAGTGCCGTTTGGCGGTGGTCGGGGATAGTTCGAGCACCTCAGCCGCCTGCTCGAGGGTCAGCCCGGCGAAATAGCGGAGCTTGACGAGCTCCGCCTTGGTTGCGTCGATCTCGGCTAATCGCGAGAGGGCCTCGTCCAGCGCGAGCAGGTCTTCGGAAGGGCCTTTGACGACGATCTCGGCTTCGTCCACGTCCACGCGCCGGCGGTTGCCGCCTCGCTTGAGGCGGTGCTTGCGGCGGGCGTTCTCGATGAGGATGCGGCGCATGGCTTCGGCGGCGGCGGCGAAGAAATGGGTCCTGCCCTTCCACGTCCGATCCTCAGCGCCGGCAAGGCGGAGATACGCTTCATGCACGAGGGCGGTGGCCTGGAGGGTTTGGCCGGGCTTCTCGTGGGACAACTTCTGAGCGGCTAATTGGCGTAGCTCTTGATAGACCGCCGGCAGCAGTTCGTCGATCGCCCGCCCGTCGCCCCGTTCCATCTCATGCAGGATACGCGTGACCTCGCTCATGGCTCCCCTCAGACTTCCGTCCAGGCGTTCTGAACCGTCGGCTCGATTCAGCAACACGATTGGAGTTAGCTCGTGCCGTCTCCGATAGTCTACCCGGGGGGATGTGCCGACTCAAGGGGGCGGGCAAGGCGCTGGTCCTTGGGCCGCGTGTAGCCGCTCGTGGCCAGCACCCACAGGGTGGTGAGCAGGATCGAGACGCCGCAGATAACGGCGACTGGCAGCAAATCGTTCAATCCGGGATACGCCAGATCCAATCCGAAATCCGGGGCGTTCACCGGCTCCGAGATGATCTTCAGCCATCCGTTCATTTCCGGCCCTTTCGTTCATCCCTCTATTGGACTAAGCGCCATCGGGACGGATCTTGGGCCAGGATTTCTCGGGGCGAGTGCAGATTCTTTCGCGCATGGACGAGGGCGGCCGGGATTCTCTCCGTGCAGGGCGCAAAGAAAGAGGAGTCCTGAGACTCCTCTTTGGCTCTTGGGTGACAGTATGCCGCCTCAGCCTCTTCGCATCTTGTAGGCCTCTTCGCCGCCGTTGATGAGGTGGACCAGCGGCTGCGGGCGGTCCACGCCTTCGACGAACTTCGGTCGGGCGGCCCAGGGCGTGACGCTCAGGACGCCCATCAGGTCCATCCAGTGCTGCAGGCGGGCCACGGGCAGGTTCCAGGTCATGTGGAAGTGATTGGCCGGCGGGAACTGCTTGTATTCGAGCATGCTGGCGTACTTCGGCACGACGAACGTATGCGGCCACGTCGGGGTCGTCAGGTTGCACATGGCCTTGCCGAGCTCTTCGGGAACCTCGGCGGTCTCGGCCTCGTCCCAGATCAGGCTGAACAGGCCGCTGACGCTACTGTAGGCTATGCGTGCGGCGATGCCCTGGATGCCGGCCGGCGTCATGAACGTGACGGAATTGCCGCCGCCGGGGAAATAGAACTCATCGGCCAACGGCATGGCGACGCGCTCCATGATCTGCTTGACGGTTGCGCCGGGTGCGGCCGCCCAGTCGAAGGCGGCGCTGCCGGAGTTGTCGCCGTCCACCAGTCCCTTCTTGCACCAGTCGGCGTTGGCGTCGAGCTTCTTGATACCGAGCTTCTCGGCCAACTCTTTGATCTCCCATGCCTCCCAGACTTTGCGGAAGTCCATGAACAGCGGGGGATTGCCGCCGCTGAGGTAGGTCATGAACAGCATGGTCAGCAGGCCCTGCACGTCGGCTTCGGTGGCGTAGGGCATGGGGGGCTTGGCGCCGCCGTGATCGAACGTGCTGTTGAAGAAGGACTCCATCACGTCGGCCACGGGCAGCGGAATGCCGCGCCGATCGCTGCCCCATTCGAGCTGGCTCATGAAGCCGCCGCCCACGGCGTTCAGGTCGGCCATGACGTCCCGGACAATCAGGTACATGGCCAGGGACATGTTGAACCGCTCGCTTTCTTCATCGTTGTGCAGGTCGAGGCGGTTGCCGACATAGCGATCGATCCAGGCACGAAGGTCCTTGAGCTCCTTCTCCTTGTAGGCCTTCTTGTTGAGCATGTCGGCCAGGAGCTTCATGTCGAGGCGTGTGATTTCCAGGCCGAACGTGTTTCGCGTGGGGATGACGTGCGCGAGCGCCGTCTCCATGCCCATCGAATCGTGGCCGAAGATCACGACGCGACGGCCGCGCAGCGCCACGGTCGTCACGGCCGCGTAGCACCAGTCGATCAGATTCTTCGCCGTTTGCTCGGTCATTTCCGGTTCGAGACCGGTGTCCGGCCACGTACCGACGTTCAGGGCGGCCATCCGGCCGTACTGGGCCAGCGCGCCGTTCAGTGCGTGCGCATACACCACGCCGGGCTTCGGGCCGCTGTTGCCGCACGTGATGTTGATCGGCGTGTCGGCGCCGAACTGCTGGAGCAGCGAGATCGTCGTCAGTTGCGGGAACGCCCACGTATCCGGCACGCAGACCAGGACGTCCACGTCCGCCTTGCGGAACTGCTGTGCGACGATATCCGCCTGCGCCTCACCATCGACCAGCACCGTGGAGTAGACGACCGGCACGGGGGTCTTGTTCGGCAGCAGCACGGCCCCGCTGATGGTCTCGGCCGCCATCTGAACGATGTTCTGGCACCGCGTCCGGCTCTCCTCGTCGATACGCGGGTCACTGGTCGCAAACACCCCGATCACGGGCACATTCGGCGTAGCCTTCCGGATCGCCGGCAGTCTCGTCGCTTCACTTCTTCTCGCCATGCAGTAACTCCTTTATTATTGATAATTGATGATCGATAATTGATGATTCTCGTACCAGGGATTGCCAAGCGGCCGGTGACCAATCATCATTCATCCATCATCAATGCCTTTGGGTCTTCCAGCATCTTCTTGACGAAGTCCAGGAACTGGGCGGCGTAGGCGCCGTTGGCGACCTTGTGGTCGACCGAGAGCGTGACGTTCATCAGCTTGCGGACGAGGATGTTGCCGTTGTCCGGGACACACGTATCGGCGATTCGCCCGATGCCCAGGATGCTGCACTGGCCGGGCACCACGATCGGGATGAAGGACTCGATGCCGAACGCGCCCAGGTTGCTGACCGTGATGCAGCCGCCTTCCAGGTCCGACAGGTCCAGCTTGTCGTTGCGGGCCCGCACGACCAGGGCCTGACTGTCACGGGCGATTTGCTTGATGTCCTTCCTGTTGACGTCCTTGACGAGCGGGGCGACCAGGCCGTCCTTCACGGAGATCGCCAGGCCCATGTGGATGGCGTCGGCTAACTTGATGACGTCGCCGGCCAACTGGCCGGTCATCAGCGGGTATTTCTCCAGTCCGCTTGCGACCGCCTTCATGATGAAGTCGTTGAACGCGACCTTCACATCGCCGGCTTCGTTCAGCCGCGTGCGGTGGGCGACCAGATCGGTCATGTCCACCCTGACAGTCAGATAAAAACACGGGATTTCCTGCTTGGATTTCAGCATCCGCTCGGCTGTGATCCGCTGGAGGCGATTCACGGGCACCGTGCTGCCCAGTTTGGCCTCGGCGGCTGGGGCGGTTGCCGCGGGACGGGCCGCTGGGGCCGGTTTCGCGGCCTTTGCGGCAGCGGGCTTTGCCTCGGCGGCATTGCGTACGTCCACCTCCGTGATCTTGCCGGCCGGTCCCGTACCTTTGATGCCGGCCAGATCGACGCCCAGTTCTTGCGCCAGCTTCTTTGCCCGTGGCGAGGCCATGACTTTGCCCGGTTTGCTCGGCTGGGCTTTCGCCGGTTCCGGTGCGGCCGGGGCCGGCGCCTGGGCGGCCGGTGTCGAGGCATCGGCTGCGGGCGCTTTGCCGCCCGTCAGCGCGTCGACAAAGCTCTGCGGCACCTGCTCGGCTTTGTCACCAACGACCATCATCGGCGCCCCGATGGGGAGCGTCTGATTCACTTCGGCCAGGATGTGCTTCACGAAACCGCCCAGGGGCGATTCCATCTCGAGCGTGGCCTTGTCCGTCTCGATCTCGAAGATCACGTCCCCTCTCTTGATTTCATCGCCAACTTTGACCAGGCAGTTGACGATGGTGCCTTCCTCCATGGTCTGGCCCAACTGCGGCAGTCTGATCTCTTTCGCCATGTATGTTGTCCCTATCTGTTCGCAAAAAGCTGTTGTATCTTTGTCACTGGCCGACGGCCTGCTTCACGGCGTCCACGATTTCCTGGACGCTGGGAATGCTGGCCTCCTCAAGCGGCTCGCTCATCGGTGGCGGCACGTCCTTGGCCGCCAGGTTGATCGGCCGACCGTCGAGGTAGTCGAAGCCGTGAGAGCCGTCGCCGAAATCGTATTCCATGTACTGCCCGGCGATCTCCCGTCCCGCCCCACACCAGCAGAAGCCCTCGCTGACGGTGATCAATCGGCCGGTCTTTCGGACGGACTCGGCAATCGTCTTCATATCCAGCGGCTTGAGCGTTCGTACGTCAATCACCTCCGCGTCGATGCCGTGGTCGTCGGCGAGGATCTTGGCCGCCTCCAGCGACCGCATGACCATCCGGCTGTAGCTGACGATCGTGGCATCGTTGCCCGGTCGCTTGATATCCGCCACGCCCAGCGGGATGATGTAATCACCTTCCGGCACCGGGCCCATCTGGCCGTAGGTCGCCTTGTGCTCGATGAAGACGACGGGATTGTCGCTTCGAATCGCCGCCTTGAGCAGACCCTTTGCGTCGTAGGGCGTGGATGGCATGACCACGTACAGGCCGGGCGGGTGCATCACCCACGCCTCCAGGGACTCCGAATGGTGGGCGGCGATGCAACGGCCCACGCCGCCTTCCGTGCGAAGGACCATCGGGACCTTGGCTTTGCCGCCGAACATATAGCGGTTGTAGGCGCCGACGTGCACGAGCTGGTCCATGGCGATCGTCACGAAATCGACGTACATGATCTCGGCGACCGGCCTCATGCCCCGAAGCGCTGCCCCGACGGCCGCCCCGGCGATGGCCGCCTCGGAGATGGCCGTATCGATCACGCGCTCCTTGCCGAATTCGGCCAGCAGCCCGCGCGTCGCCTGGTAGGCGCCGCCGTACAGGCCCACGTCTTCGCCGAAGACGAAGACCCGCTCGTCGCGCCTCAACTCGTCAGCCTGGGCGGCGGAGACGGCCTGCCCGATGGTCATGACGTCCATCCCGAACGCGGACTTGATCTTGTCCCGGGCCTCGTCCGTCCGTTCCTTCTTGGTCTTGGCGGCCGAAGCAGCCACGGCCTCTTCAAATGCCTTCGTTGCCTCCATGACCCTGGGAGAGGTCTCTTTGTCGGCTTCGAGCACCTGGGCCGGGTAGCTTTCCTGCACGTAGACGTCTTTGGCAACGTCTGCGGGGTCCGGCCACGGGCTGTTCATGCCAAACTCCGTGGCGTCCTCAATGGTCGTGAAGGCCTTGTCCTTGATCTGATCCAGTTCCTCTTCGGTGCTGAGCCCTTCGGCGGTGAGCTTGCCCCGCAGCACAGTAATCGGGTCGCGCTGGTGCCAAGCCTTCTCCTCGGCCTTGGTCCGGTAGGCCCGCGGATCGCTGCGGCTGTGGCCGTACCAGCGGTAGGTCTTGCACTCGACGATCGTCATCTGGCCTTCACTGCGGGCCTGCTCGACGGCCTGGCGGATCGCCTGGAAGACCGCCACGACGTCCTGGCCGTCAACGATCATGGCGGGCACATCATAGGCGGCGGCTCGAACCGCGATATCCTCGATATTGCTCGCGCAGGCGGTGCCGTCGATCTCGCTGCCGGAGAACGGCACGCTCATGCCGTAGAGATTATTCTCGATAATCGCCACCAGCGGCACCTTCAGCGTCGAGGCCATGTTCATAGATTCGTGGAAAGTGCCCGTGTTGCACGAGCCGTCGCCGAAGAAGGACAGGACGACCTTGCCGCTCTTCTTGAATTTCTCGGCCAGCGCCGCCCCCACGGCCGGGGGCTGGTTGCCGCCGACGATGCCGGTGGAGCCGAGGTTGTTCTGCTTCTCCACCTCGGCGATGTGCATGGAGCCGCCCCGGCCCTTGCAGTAGCCGGTCTCCCTGCCCATCAGCTCGGCCATCATCGCGTTCCAGTGGCTCTGGCGGTCTGCCTCGGTGTCGGCGTACTTGTTGCCGACCGCCCCGCAATGGCCGTGCCCGCGGTGGGTCGAGCCGATGACGTCGCCGCGGTCGATGGCGGCGATGGCCGCCGTGGCCACGGCCTCCTGGCCGGCGTACAGGTGGGACGCGCCCTTGATGATGTTCTGCCCCAGCAGGTCGAAGACCTTCTCCTCGAAGAAGCGAATCTCGTAAATCGTTCTGAGCCAGTCCTTTACGTCATCTGACGTGACATTACCGGCGCGGGCAAGCTCCTTGATCGTCGGCACAGCCTTTTTGCGAGTATCTTCGAGCGAGAAACTCATGCATCAACTCCTCTAACAGACTTCCTGCGGCCCCGGCTGACAATCACCGGACGGCCTGCCATTGGGGGTACTGAAAGACCGGTACTATAGCAAATCCCCCTCTCCCAAACAAGAGCCAGCCCGATTTCTGCGTTTTTCCCCGGAACGGCCTTGATAGATCCGGTGGCGCCTGAAATCGCTTCACTCCTTGCGGCAAGCAGGCTACACTGTTGCCACGATGATAACGACAAATCGAGGATGACTATGGGCGTACTTTGGGAAGTTGTACAAACGGGCTTGATGTATGGTCAGAAGCGAAAATCCGATTCGGTCGAGGATCGGGTCCGGACCCTCGAAGATCAGCTCCGGCTGACGCAGGACACGTTGCGATCCCTGGTCAAGAAGCTGGAAGAGCTCCACGGCCTGGACATCGACCAGGACGGCCGGATCGGGTAGGGAATCCAGGATTGTCTTGCCGGGAAGGTCAAGACAGGGGAGACATCCTATGGTTGAGCTGGGTCAACGGATGTTGGATGGGGCCAAGCAGCCCGATGCCGGGAGTGTCGAGCAGTGGATCGGGGCTCGCAACTACAAACGATGGACGAGGCTGCTTGAGTTTATCGAAGAGAACTATCCCGGCGTCTTCACGCCGGACTGGATCTTCGGCGGCAGCAAGTACGGGTGGGGCCTGCGTTTCAAGAAGTCCAAGTCGTTCTGCACCCTGTTGCCCGAGCGAAAGCGGTTCCGTGTCCAGATCGTCTTTGGCCGCGACGAACGGGAGAGAACGGAGAAGGTTCTCACGGAGTTGAGTCCGGGCGTCCGCGATGCTTACGCGAACGCGACGACGTACCACGATGGCAAGTGGCTCACCGTTGTTGTGGACAATAACGAGGTCCTGGACGACATCGAGCGGCTGCTCGCCGTCAAGCGCAGACCGAAACGCATTTGACCCTTCACCCGCTACTGGACCATAAGCCAGGTCCTTTGACCGCCGCTGCATCATGGTATACAATGATGCCGACCGGAACAGCCCGCGCGGCATCTGTCCCTACACGGGCAATGACAGATAGGTACATCAATCCAAATGATCGCAAGGGAAGGAGTGCACCATGTCGCAACAGTCCTCAAGCACATCGGTAGGGCGCAGATGTTCACTTGTGCTGTCCATGCTGGCCGTCTTCATGTTGCTGTCGGCGACGGAAGACGCGGCTGGGAAGCTCGGGTCTCTAAAGGTTTCCGAGAACAAGCGGTTTCTGGTCCATGCGGATGGGACGCCATTCTTCTATTTAGGTGACACGGCCTGGGAATTGTTCCACCGGCTCAATCGCGAGCAGGCGGACACGTACCTCCAGAACCGGGCCGCCAAGGGTTACACCGTCATTCAGGCGGTCGCCCTGGCGGAGTTGGACGGGCTTCACATGCCGAACCCCTACGGGCACAGACCGTTGGTCGATGATGACCCGACGAAGCCCGACCTCAAGGACGGCCCGAACAACGACTATTGGGACCATGTCGATACTATCGTGAAGAAGGCCGAATCGTTGGGCATGTACATCGGCATGCTGCCGACCTGGGGCGACAAGTGGAACAAGAAGTGGGGCGTCGGGCCGGTGATTTTCACGCCCGAGAACGCGCGCGTATACGGTCAGTGGCTCGGTCGACGGTACAAGGACGCTCCCAACATCATCTGGATCCTCGGCGGGGACCGGCCCATTGAGAACGACGAGCAGCGACAGATTGTTCGGGCCATGGCGCTCGGCCTGGCCAAGGGCGACGGCGACCGGCACCTGATGACGTTCCATCCGACCGGCGGCCGGACGTCGTCCGAATGGTTCCACGAGGACGACTGGCTCGATTTCAACATGCACCAGACCGGCCACAAGGATCGCGGCAGTTGGGACAGCATCACGAAGGATTACGAGAAATCGCCGACCAAGCCGGTCCTGGACGGCGAGCCGTTGTATGAGGACCATCCGGTCAATTTCGACCCGCTGAAGTTCGGTTTCTCCGCCGATTGGCATATCCGCCGGCTGGCGTACTGGCACGTCTTCGCCGGAGGCTGCGGCCATACCTATGGCTGTCACAACATCTGGCAGATGTACGCCCCGGGCCGCCATCCCATCTCTTGGGCGCACCGTTACTGGTACGAGTCCCTCGATCTTTGGGGTGCGGCCGACATGACTCACGTGAAGAACTTGATGCTGTCGCGACCCTATCTGACGCGCGTTCCCGACCAGTCCGTGATCGCTTCCGAGATCGGCGACGGTGACGGCCGCGTGCAGGCGACGCGCGACTCGCAGGGTAGCTATGCGTTCGTCTATACGCCGTTGGGCCAGCCGGTCACCGCCAATCTCGAAAAGCTCTCGGGCGAGAAGGTCAAAGCGTGGTGGTACGATCCGCGGCACGGCACGGCCCAGGAAATCGGGACCTTCGGCAAGGCAGGCAATCGCGAGTTCAAGCCGCCCGTTCACGGCAAGGGCAACGACTGGGTCCTTGTCCTGGACGACGCCTCAAAAGGCTTCCCAGCCCCGGGCGCGCAGTGAACGTGAATTATGAATCAGGAGGATAGCAGATGCGACGGCTCTTCATACTGCTGCTGCTTTGCGCAGCGTCACTGGTGCACGGCAGTGCACAAGCCGCGACGGTTCTGGGCATAGAAGGAACTCGCTTCACGCTGGATGGCAAGCCCACCTTCCTGTTGGGCATCAGTTATTATGGCGGCCTGGGTGCAACGGAGGACTTCATCCGGCGTGATCTCGACGATCTGCAACGATACGGCTTCAACTGGCTGCGGGTATGGGCCACGTGGGGCCTTCTCGATGCCGATGTATCGGCTGTAGACGCGCAGGGCCATCCGCGCGAGCCGTTCCTGAGCCGACTGCGTTGGCTCGTCGCCGAGTGTGACCGCCGGGGCCTGGCCGTGGACGTGACGCTCACACGGGACACCGGCGGGCGGCTGCCGGACCTTGCAGCGCACCAGCAGGCGGTGGCGACCTTGGTCGAGACCCTCAAGACACACCGCAACTGGTATCTCGACCTTGGCAACGAGCGTGACATCCGCGACGGGCGCTACGTGCCCATTGCAGAGGTTAAGACCCTGCGGGAGCAGGTCCATCGCCTCGATCCGCAGCGGCTGGTCACGGCCTCCTTCGGGGGGCACGACCTCAGTGAGGAAGACGTACGCACGTCCCTGGCGACCGCCGGTGTCGATTTTCTCTGTCCCCACCGCCCGCGATACGCCGAATCACCACGTCAGACTGAGGAACGCACCCGCGAGTTGCTGGCCCTGATGGAGCAGATCGGCCACGTGGCGCCGGTGCACTACCAGGAACCGTTTCGACGCGGCTACACCGAGTGGGAACCTGTGGCCGCCGATTTCCTGGTCGACCTGCAAGGCGCGGTGACGGGGGGAGCCGCGGGCTGGTGTCTGCATAACGGGACACAGCGGAGCGCGCCCGACCAGGAGCCTCGTCGGTCCTTCGACCTTCGCACCCGGCGGCTGTTCGACCAACTGGACAAGGAAGAACTGAAGGTGGTTGCCCAAGGCGCGGCGGTTCTGCGTGCAGGCCGAGACCGTTAGGCGAGTGCGCGAACCATCGCCCACGATCTTGCCCGGCACAGCAGTAGCGGCATTGATGGTTGTGATCGGGCATTATTTCTGCCGGTGTTCTTAAGTGATTGAAAGGTGTGCTGTTATGAGCCGGATTCTATCCTTCGCGTTGCTGAGCGTGGTCCTATGCATCGTACTGCTTTCTCCTGCAAGAGTCCATGCGGCCCCGGCGCAGGTGAGTTTCGCCCAATCAGACGAGAGCGTGAGCTGTTATGATTACGTCGAGGTTACCCTGAAGGTAGACCGGCCGGATGCGGCCAATCCCTTCACCGATGTCGTCGTGGAGGGGCAGTTCTCGCAGCCCGGAGCGGAGGCAATGCGTGTCGGTGGATTCTGCGATGCTGCCGACGGCAGCACTCTTCGCATTCGCTTCATGCCGACCCAGCCCGGGGATTACCGCTATTCGGTGACGTATCGACAGGGAGCTTACCGGGCCTCGCATACCGGCGAGTTCACGGCCCGGAACGACATGCGGCGGGGACTGATTCGTGTGGACAAGGAGCACCCGTGGCATTTCGTCTATGAGGGGACCGGCGCGCATTATTTCTGGAACGGCACGACGACCTATTGGCTTCTCGGCTGGCGCGACGATGCCGTCATCCGTGAGTCGTTGGATCGCCTGGCCCGGCTGGGCGTGAACCGGATTCGCGTGGCGCTGAATGGGCGCACGCGCGACGGCATGCGCTGGAAGGAGCCGGACGTCAAGCCGAGCGAGAAGTTCCAGTTTCGTCTGGAGCCCTGGCCGGCGGCGCGACCCGAGGATATCGAAAACCCGGGCTACGACGTCACTCGCTTCAACCTCGAGCACTTCCGCAGGTGCGAACGAATGCTGGAGCACGCCCGCCGGCTTGGCATTCAGGTTTCCCTCATCTTCCATCTCGATGGGAGAGACAAGGGAGTGGACCCGTTCGGCGAGGCGGGGATGGGCGGGCCGGACGAGCAGCGCTACTATCGCTACGTGGTTGCGCGCATGGCGGCGTTCGACAACGTGATGTGGGACGTGACCAACGAGTGGCATCTGTTCCGCAACGAGGCCTGGGTGAACAAGATGGGCGGGTTGATCGGGCAGTGGGACCCGTACGACCACGTCACATCGGTCCATGGGCACGGGCAGTTTCCGTTTCGCACGTCCCCATGGGCGGATTTCGCGATGTATCAGAGCTGGGACGAGCACGGCGGGTATGCGTTCATGCTCGGGAACCGGCGGCAGCAGGAGCAGGCCGGCCGGCCCATGCCGCAGGTGAATGAAGAGTACGGCTACGAGGATCACTACCCCTATCCGTGGGGCGAAGGCCGCAAGGGGCCCGCGCGCATTGCGGACAACCGCCGCCGTCTGGCCTGGGCGATGGCGATGGCAGGCGGTTACCAGACGACGGGCGAGCGGGCGAACGTCCCGGGCTGCGGCGGGTGGCTCACCGGCCGGGGCGACGATTCGATGGTCATGCTCGAAGGCTACAAGCACCTCGTCGATTTCTTCACGGCACTTCGGTGGTGGCGGCTCCATCCGGACAACGATTTCTTCGAGGCCAAGGGCAGGAGCCTCGTGGATACGAAATTGACGCACGTCGTTTATACGCGTGACGGTAGCGGCAAGACCATCCTCTATGTGGACGGTGCGGTCGTCGCGACGGGCGAGGTGGGCGGCGATGTGTCCAACTGGGACGAGAGCTTCCGATTGGCATTGGGCAATGAGCTGACGCGGGACCGCCCCTGGCTCGGGGAATTGCATCGCGTTGCTCTGTATGCCCGCGTTCTGACGGCCGGCGAGATCTGCTGGTATGCGAAGGCCGGCCGCGACGAGATGCCGGCCGACCCTATCGTACTCTATGATTTTCGCCAGACAGGAGGTGACATCGTCCCGGATCGATCGCAGGCGGCAGAGCCGCTGAATCTCAGGATCGCCGACGCCTCGGCCGTTCAATGGGTGGAAGGCGGCGGGCTGCGCGTCGTCAAGCCGACCCTGATCGCTTCGTCTGACGGTGCGCGGAGACTCGTCGAGGCCGTGAAGCAGTCGCAGGCGGTCACCATCGAGGCCTGGATCAAACCAGCCAACGTGAACCAGACGGGTCCTGCTCGGATCGTCAGCCTCTCGAAGGACACGGGCAATCGCAACTTCACTCTCGGCCAGAAGCCCGGCGCCTACGAGGTTCGCTTCCGCACGACGGCGACCTCGCCAAACGGCGAGCCGTCGCTCTCTTCGCCGGGCGGTAGCGACGACATGCCCGCGGTTGTGGGCCTTCGGTCGAAAAATCGCGATCTGGCCGTGCTCTACTTCTCGGCCGGCGGGGTCGCCCGGCTGCGGCCGGGCGCGCTCGATGGTAACCTGACGGCACAATGGTACAATCCACGTACGGGACAGCGGTTGTCTGCTCAGACGGATGATCGCGGCTTCGTCGCGCCCGACGAGCTGGACTGGACGCTACTGTTATCCAGGAAATGAATGACGGGAGTATACGAATCATGAGTCGTAGCGAAGAGATTTTGCGCGCGGTGCGCCTGGCTTTGCTTATGCTGCTTTGTCTGGTTACTTCGGCAGACGCCGTCGCCGTCAAGTATGGGCAGACAGATGATGGGCTCCAGATCGATGGCCTCGGCAAGGATAATCCGCTTGTCTACGACAACGACTGGTGGTTCGACACGCCGGACAAGAACTATCTCTGGGCGAAGGCGAGCCTCGGGCAGGCCAACTTGCGCGGCAACATTGTCACCCGTGACATGTGGGACTGGCAAAAGGGCTATCTGTACAAGCTGCAGCAGGGCATGGACGACGCCGCCAAGTCGATCGGCATCGCGCGACGCAGCGGACTGAAGAACATCCCCGACCCCGTGCCCGGCTGTGACAGCGTGTTCGAAAGACCGGTCAGCGGCAAAATCGAAGATACGAAAGTCGTCCCGAGCAAAGGCAGCGAGCTGATTGTCGCCGAGGCGCGCAGAGCCACGGCAGGCAAGCCTCTGATCGTCTTCGTCGGCGGACCGCTGAACACGGTCGCCAATGCGTATCTGCTCGATCCTTCTATCGCCGAGCGCATGGTCGTCTTTATGACCGATCTTCGCGGCTACAACGGCAAGGACGCATGGGCCAACTACATCGTGGCGACCCGCTGCAAGCTGATCAACTATGGGGCGCACATCTGGTGGCCGCAGCGGCCCGAGCCGCCCGTGATGCCGCTGGAGCGTTTCGCGGAGCTGCCGCAGAACGAGATGACGGCGGATCTGTATCGCATCGCCAAGTGGTTCTGGGATCGCAGCACCAAGGCGGAACCCGACCGCGACGACGGATTCGCCGACGGGGCCCCGATCTTCTGGTTTTTCAACCACCGGACTTGGCTGTCGGTGCAGCCGCAGAAGGTCACCGGCGTATTCGATGTCCGGGACGTTGGCGGCGAGCCGTTCGATCTGCTGGACGCGCGGAAGCTCGACTATCGACTCATGACGGAAGATTTCTTCGCGGCTCTCAAAGGTCCGGCCGTCTACGGGCAGTGAGACGCCGCCGGCGCCGTCGGGCGTGGGGCGTTCACTCTTGTCTCAATAAATGGGCAATCCAGGGGTCGCCTTAGCAATGACGTAAAGAAACTGCTTGCCTCAGGGGAAAAACGCGCTCCCAGATCGAGCACCCCCGGCACGCCCCTGGATTGCCACGATGCGGGGCTATGGTGATGGATCGAGTAGTCGTGCTGCGCGGCCCCGAGACGCTCTGGTGCGGGCCGCGCAACAGACTACAAGGTATGAGTAGAGGAGAGAAGTACGGTAGAGACTTTGCTGTCGCGCCCAGTCGGCTGGACGGCGTCTGCGGAGGAAGGGCAACTGATTCGAAGGGCCTTACGGAAAGACTCAGTGGGTTGCGAGGGGGCAGGCCATGACGGCTACCGGAACTCGGCAAGAGACCAGGCTTTCCCGTGAATCCGCCCCGGCCGGCGAGATGGCGTGCTTGGACCGGCCTTGATCGCCTGCCATTCGGCTTCGGCGTTCCAGTCCACGCCGTCGGACGGGTCGGCAATCGCCTGGCGATCCCCAAAATATATCCGTCTGTCGCCATGCCTCTTCCTCCAGTGAGAGGCGTTCCTCCATGAGCTCATGGTCCTGTGAAATCCACAATTGCGACGAGGTGTGGTCTCCTCCATCCATGTGGACCATGCGAGCGATAACGGCGGTTTATACCGGCAGATCGGCCCCGCGTCAACGGAAAAAACGCAAAGAAAGTCCGAAAGAATGCAGATTTTCGGACGAAGCGTATTCTCGCGCGGACAGGGTAGGGGGGGCATCATGGTTGCGGAGTACGCCTAAGGGGGCAGACTCCGGCACGGGGCCCGTCAAAATCCTCTGTGAAGTCCCTTTTAGCGCACCATGACCTGCCCGGCATCCGCGACGAGGGTCTGGCCCGTGACCGTGCGGGCGCGATCCGAGCACAGGAAAACGATCGCGTCGGCGATGTCCTGCCCTTTGATCTCCCGGCGCAGGGCCGTCTTGCTCACGTAGTACGGAATGACCTCTTCCGGCTTGATGCCGTACTTCTTCGCACAGACCTTGATATATGCCGGGTTCCAGATTCTGGAGCCTTCGAAGACGTTGCCCGGGGCGATGCTGTTCACCCGAATCCCATATTGGCCGAGTTCCAGGGCCCAGCCGCGCGCCATGTGCAGCTCGCCTGCTTTGGTTGCGTTGTAGGCGGTATTGTTCATGCTCGCGTCGAGGCCGGATTTCGAGCTGAGATTCACGATGTTGCCGCCCATTCCCTGTGCAATCATAATCTTCGCGGCTTCCCGGGCCATCAGGAAATAGCCGGTCAGGTTGACCTCCAGTGCCGCCCGCCACTTGTCGACGGGCATGTCCACCAGCGCGTAGGGTGGCGCCAGGCCGGCGGCGTTTACCAGGATGTCCAATCCACCCCAGTGGGCGAGCAGAGCTTCGAACGCTTTCTGAACGCCGCCCTCACTTGTGACGTCACACGGGACCACCATGGTTTGACTTTGCGGTCGCTCGTCGGCGATGTCTTGCGCGGTCTGCCGGGCGGCTGTCTCATCGATATCCGCGAGAGCCACCATGGCGCCGGTCCGCGCCAGGCCCATGGCGATACTCCTGCCCAGGCCGCTGCCGGCCCCCGTCACGACGGCGATGCGATCGTTCAACTGGCCTTCGACGGCGCCGCCGGCCAGCTTCATGCGAAATGCCTCGGATTCCCATTCGTTGATGAACCGTTGTTCCGCCTTGCTCAGCGCGCGAATGCCGCCCATCCGGCTCGCGTGGGTGCGAATGAAAAGCGAATAGGCCACGATGTCCCTGACCGTCGGGGCGATCTGTTTTGTCCCCGCGACGAGCAGCCCGACGTTCTTGACGAGAAACGCCACGGCGGGCTTCTGACCCTTGCTGATTTGCGAGGTCAGACGTCGGGCGATTGCCTTGGGATCGCACTTGTCCAGCCACATCGCCGGTCCGTTGGAGTACACCAGCTCATCCGGCGTCAACGCCCCGACGGCGAGCATCTTCTTCGCGTTCGGGTGCCGTTCAAAAGCGGCGAGCGTCTCGTCGTCGAAGTGGGTGACCGCGCAATACGTCCCGGTCGCTTCGAAGAAGGCTCGGCGAACGGACAGCTTGGCTTCGCGGACAGTCTCCCGGCTTACGAGATTGGCCCGGCTCGCGGTGGGCTGCTTCAGGTTTGCGCTGCAGCACTCGATGACTCTGTGGACGAGCCGCAGTGCGGCGGTCGCGCTGCCGGCAGTTACGAACAAGCCGTGCTTTTCGAGGAAGAGAATCTGCGGCATCTTCTTGAGCCGTTCCCGATAATCTTCAACCAGCTCGGCGATTTTCCGGGCCAGGGTATAGCCCGGATCCACGTACGGGACCCACAAGGGCGGCAGTTTCTCGGCCTTGAAGAGCTGCTCGAGTTTCGCCTTGCCCTCCTTGGCGTTCAGATAGGCGCCCACCGTACTGGGGTGCAGGTGAATCACGCACGTATCGAGAAGGCCGTGCAGGTGGGCCTCCACGGACGGCCTGGCGCCGCTGGTGACGTCGTCGTCGCAGGCAAGCAGGAGGCGATTGACCACTTCGACTTCTCTCTTTTGGGTCTGGAGTCTTCGTATGGATGGTTCCCGTATGACGGCCAGAACCGCATCGAGGCGCATCCGGCGCCAGCCCTGTGTCTCGGCCATGTCCTTCAGGGCCGTGCCGCTGGCCTTGATGTACATATACTTGCCGTCGGCCGTCTTGACCGATGTGTTGCCGCCGCCTCCCTGGACCAGAGTAGGATCCTTGCCGACGGCGTTCGAAATCCTGATCAGGTCGCTGAGCGCCTGGTTCATTGCAGAATGTTTGTATTGGCCTTTCTGTTTCCCTGCTTTGATCTTCATGTCTTGAACCTAAAAGGATACATCTTTGTCACAAAACGCTGTTGCGAGCGAGTCAACGGGTCGGGCCCGCCGAATTCATCAGTCCACGCCCGGGTCAACAGCGAGACCTTCACGGTATCTCGGGTCGCTGCGATCGTTTCCCGGCTGCCGACCACAAACAGCCCCATGTCTCTGACGAGGAATCCTGCCGGCACGCTGCCGTTCTCGGTCTCGTACTCGCGCAACGCCTCCAGTATAGCGTCATCGTCGCATTGTTCAACCCACATGGGCGATCCGCCGGCGTAGGCGATCTCCTGGGGCACCAGGGGCCGGCAACGGCAGAGGGCCTTCGCGTCAACTCGGCCGAGGAAATCGACGATGCCGCTGTCTCGATAGAACTCGACGCGGGTTTGCAGGCCGGTCTTTTCGGCCATCGCGCGTTTGATGGCTTGTCGGGCACGGGCTATACATGCCCGCGGCAGTGGCTTCGGCGCCGTGAGCCTTCTTGCGGGCAGGGCGGCCGCGCACTTCTTGAATACCTCGCACACGGTCTCCAAAGCGGCCTCTGCAACGTCGTCGCTGACGATCAGACCGTGCTTCTGTAGGAAGATTACCTTCGGCGGTCTCTGGTGTACTCTCTCGTGGCGACGGGCCAGTTCAGAGAGTTTTCTTCCCAGCATGTACCCTGTCGGGGCGTAGGGGACCCACAGAATGGGCTCGGTCCAACCCTTGAAAAGTCTCTCCAGTGCGGCCCATCCGCGCCGGGAGCAGACGTACGGCCCAACGGCCAGCGGATGAAGGTGTATCGTGTACGTGCCCAGTATCGCATGGAAATAAGATTCGGCGGATGGTGATGTCTCTGACTTTGCAGGACCGATCCGGGCGGCGGCCAGACGCTTCGCCACGACGGCCTCTCGCTCGAAAAGCTCCAGCTTGCCGATGGCCCGGTCACGCAGGATGGCGGTGACAGGGACGAGAGCCAGCTTGCACCATCCTTGACGTAGGCTCATCTGCTTCAGGGCCGCACCGCTGGCCTTGATGTACATATACTCGCCTTCCGGCGTTTTCGCCGAGGTGTTGCCTCCGCCGCCTTGGACGAGATTCGGATCTCTGCCCAGCGTCCTCGAGATCTCTACCAGTTGTTTCAGCGTTGCGTCTGCCACTGTGGGTCCTTGCGTCTGTTTCGGTTTCCGTTTGTCTGCGTCGAATTGAGCGCGAAGTCGTCGCGGCCTTGCTCAATCTGCATCGGAGGGAGGGTTCTATCGGGGAGTCGCATCGGGCAGGCCGCCATCGACGGGGATTGTGGCGCCGGTGGTTGGAGTCTGGCGCGTGGCGAAGAACAGCACGGCGTTGGCCACATGCTGCCCCGTGATCCGGGCCTTCAGGAGATTCCGGTTGCGATAGTATTCCTGCAGGCCCTGCTCATCGAGTCCGCGGGCGCGCATCCGGTCGGGGCCCACCTCCTCCCACAGGCCGGACTTGTACTGGCCTTCTGAAAACACGCCGTCCGGGGCCACCATGTTCACGCGCACCCCGTGGGCGGCCAGTTCAATACTGGCGATGCGCCCCAACTGGTGGCAGGCCGCCTTCGTCGCGCTGTACGCGCCGAAGCCTGCCCCCGGGCTGGGAACGTTCTTCGTGGATATGACGATGATGTCGCCCCCGATGCCCTGCAGGATGAAATGGCGGGCGATAGCGGACAGCGTCAGCAGCGCACCTTCGATGTTGACCTTCTCCAACCGGCGGAAGGCCTCAAGCTCCATCTCCTTCAGGTGGGCGACCATCGCGATGCCGGCGTTCAGGACCAGGATGTCAATGCCGCCCCACGTGAGGTTGACGTCCTCGATTCCGCGGTCGACGGACTCCTTGTCCGTCACATCGATCGGGACACCGACCACTCGCTCCGATGATATTCGCTTGAGATCGGCGGCGAGGCGATCGAGCCTCTCGCCGGGAAGGTCGGAGGCGACCACATAGCAGCCCTTTTCCAGGAGCCCCCGGCAGATGCCGTAACCGATGGCCCCGGCCGCACCGGTCACCAGCGCGACTTTGTTCCAGAGTGACCTCTCGGCCGGGCGTTCGCTTGGCGCCGCGTAGAGCGCCCCGAGATCACGAAGACACACGATCTCAGGCTTTGCACCGTGCTGTTGCGCGTAGGCGCCGATGGCATCGCGCAGTTGCTCGCGGGTCTCCTCCGACGCGGCGGCGCAATCCACCGGTCCGAGGAAGAGCGGGGGCGTGCGACTACCCGCCAACGGCGCAGGGCACGATACGGTCCCACTCTTACCCGCGGAATTCGCGAAGTGGATTGCCTCATCGCTCGTTAGAGACTTCAGGATCACAGGCCGATAGGGCACATCCTGATCCCCTGTGGCTTCGGCTAAGAGCCCCCGGACCGCCGGCGCGATCCGAACCAGTCGCTGCAAAGCCCGACGTTTTGATGCGTTGTCTGTCATCTCACACCATCAAGAATCTCGGATTGTAGAAAAGGTAACTTGGCCGCCTGTGCGGACAACTGCCCGAAATCGCAGCCCCGCAGTCGCTACAACCTGCTCAACCTGGAGGATGGAAAAAGGGCTGATCCCTTATGGCCTCAAATGCCTCCTCCATCGACAGATCGGTGAACACTTCACACCACTTGCCGGTATGCCGCATGTACGCCAGATTGAAACGCCCGTTCACCATGTACGCCAGTCGCGTGAAGTTGTCTTCGAAGAACGGCGATAATGCATGGGGGCCCGGACAGGCGTACTTGGCGCCGATGAGCAGGCAATTTTTATGCCACTTCGTGTAGATATCGACGATGTAGTTGAACTTCGGCTTCCTGGGCGGCGGTTTGACGTACTGCGGCTTGAACACGGTCTCGACGATTTCGTCCGCCCTGGCCGTAACCACTCTCTTCACCGCATCCGGCACGCGTGACGCAGGTCTGGGGCGACATACCCATTTTGCCATGCTCCTATCCTCCGGGCATCACGGCCAACCACCGTCTTCTACGCAGCATCTCTGACCGATATACGAATATAGCCCAACAGCACGCTCTCTTATGTCCCCGCCGACTCGGGTCACGCTTCGTATGTCGTAGCTCGCACATCCGGATGATTCTGGTGTGCGGAGCACACCCTACAAAACTCTGTTCACGTGGCGGCGCTGCATTCACGGGCGCGTGACGGCATCCCTTACGGCGTCGATCATGAATCGGGCGTTTTCCAGGGGCGTTTTTCCATCGAATACCGCGCTTCCGGTCACGATGATATCGGCGCCCATCCGGGCCACCTGCTCTATGTTATTGCGCGTAATGCCGCCGTCAATGCCGATCAGGACGTCTCTGTTGGCCTCGCGGAGCATCTGCTTGAGCCGATCGATGCGAGCCGGCGTGGAGCCGATGAACTTCTGCCCGCTCCAGCCCGGGTTGACGGCCAGGAGAAAGATCATCTCAAGTTCGTCAAGAAGCGGCGGGATCACATCGAGCGGCGTACCCGGATTCAGGGCCAGCCCGCGCAGAAGACCCCTGCTCGGGTCGTTGGCGTTGCTCATCCTTCCCAGCGTCTGCACGACTCGGTGTATGTGCCGGCAGGACTCGGCGTGGACCGTGATCATATCGGCGCCGGCGGCGACGTACCCCTCAAGCTTGTCCAGTGGGTCCTCGATCATCAGGTGCACGTCTTTGTACAGCGGCGTCTTCATCGCCTTGATCAGGCAGGGCCCAACGGTCATCATCGGGCAGAAACATCCGTCCATGACATCGACGTGCAGCAGTCGGACCCCGGCCGTCTCCATCAGCTTCAGTTCCGAGCCGAGGGACATCAGATCGGCGGTGAGGACCCCCACGCTTACCAACGGGCACGCGGCGCGGATCTCGTCGAAAAGAGGTTTGCCCGGCATCGCTACCTCCGACGCTTCTGCTCGTTCTTCAGGGTTTCGTACAGATCGACGGCCTCCGCGGGCTTCATGTTCTCGTGGACGACCTGGCGGACCGCCTGCATCATGGCCTTCGGTGCGTCGCTCTGGAAGATGTTGCGTCCCATGTCCACCCCGGTGGCGCCCTCCTGGATGGCGTTGTAGGCCATCGTCAGGGCGTCGGGCACGGGGATCTTCTTGCCGCCGGCCATCACGATGGGAACCGGACAGGAAGCCGTGATCGTCTGGAAGCCCTCGGGGACGTAGTACGTCTTGATGATCTGCGCGCCGAGCTCCGCGCAGATGCGGCAGGCCAGACGGAAGTAGCGGGCGTCGCGGACCATGTCCTTGCCCACGGCCGTGACGGCCATCGTCGGAATCCCGTAGCGAAGCCCCATGTCCACCAGCTTGGTCATGTTGTGCACCGAGCGGGTCTCGAACTCGCCGCCGATGAAGACCTGCAACGTAATCGCCCCGACGTTCATGCGAATCGCGTCTTCGATATCGACGGCCAGCTCTTCATTCGACAGCTCCTTTAGGATGCTTGGCCCGCCGCTGCACCGCATCACGACGGGTTTCGTCAGCGTCGGCGGCACCGACGTTCTGAGGATCCCCCGGGTCAGCATGATGGCGTCGGCGTGGTACATCAACGGAACGATCTTCAAGTCGATCCGCTCCAGCCCGGTCGTGGGCCCCTGAAAGTAGCCGTGGTCGATGGCGAGCATGACGGTTCGGCCCGTCTCCGGGTTGAAGATCCTCGATAACCGGTTCTTCATCCCCCAATCGAGCGAGCCGGCTCCCTTGAGGAAGAACCCTCGGGTCTCCATGGGGACATCCTCGTAGTACTGTTTTGCCTCTTTGCCCGAGTCAGCTTCCGGCATGGTGTTCTCCTTTCTTGCGTCCCGCGACGCTGACCTTCGCGTCGGTGGCGCCTGTATCCAACTCTGCTATCGAGGACGCGCCCCTCGCGGCCGACAGCCCCCTTGAACCGTTATTGTTACCACATCCGGCGTGTCGTGTCTATTGGCGGCTCGGATGTCGGCCCCATTCGCGGCGGCGGGTAGGGTCATAATCGGGGTTCGGCGCGGGCATGGCCGCATCGACGGACTTTCGCCAGGCGGCCAGTTTCCCCTGGAGTTCGGAGGCCCTGGCGGGCTGTTGGATTGCCAGATCGTTTTGCTCGCCGATGTCCTCCCGGAGGTTGTAAAGTTCCGGACGCGCGTCGTCGAAGAACTCGATAAGTTTCCAGTCGCCTTCGCGGATCGCGCCGGCGGGGGTGGAGTGATGATAGACGGGATAGTGCCAGTACAGGGCGCGGTCCGGCGGCTCGCCTTTCTGGCGCAGCAGTGGGATGAGGCTTTCGCCGTCGAGAGTCTGGCCTTCCGGCTTCTTCGCCTTCGCTACGTCCAGAAGCGTGGGGTAGAAGTCTACGCTCGAAACGGGCGTGTGGCATACGCTGCCCGGCTCGACAACGCCGGGCCAGCGGACGATCAGCGGCACGCGAATTCCGCCTTCGTACAAGGAACCTTTTTCGTTGCGCAGCGGTGCGTTGGTGGTGACGATGGGGCCCTCGCCGGTGTACATTTGTCGCAAGCCGCCATTGTCGGAGAAGAAGATCACGATCGTATCGTTGGACAGATTCAGATCGTTGAGTTTGCGCAGGAGGCGTCCCACGCTGCGATCGAGGTGCTCGACCATCGCGGCGTAGGTCGGGTTGCCGATGCCGACGGGCCTCGGCTTCTTCTCGTATTTCCCGATCAGCTCCATCGGCGCTTCGAGACGGATATGGACCGTGTGATGGGACAGGTGCAGGAAGAACGGCTTGTCGCGATTGGCCTCGATGAATTCGATGGCCCTGTCGGTGAACGCAGTGACTTGCTTGTCGTTGCGGTTCTGCCCTTGCTGCCAGGCGAAGTCGAATCCCTGCTTTTCGGGCGCATGCTCTTGGCCGCCCAAGTGCCATTTGCCGATGTGGCCGGTCACGTAGCCTGCGGAACGGAGCGTTTCGGCGATCGTCACGATCTCCAGCGGCAGGTACTGCGTGCGGTTGCTCGGCACGCGGAGCTTCTCGTACGGCCGCCAGTGGCCGGGGATGAAGTCGATCACTCCGACGCGGGCGGGATACTGCCCCGACATGATGCTGGCGCGCGTCGGCGAGCAGACGGGGCACGCCGCGTAGGCGTCGGTGAATCGCATACCCTGGCGGGCCAGTCCGTCGATGTGGGGCGTCTCGTGGAACGCCCGGCCGTAACACCCCAGGTCGTTCCAGCCCATGTCATCGATGAGGATGAACAGAATGTTCGGCTTACGCCGGCCTGGCTCGGCCCGCGATCTCCGGGGCAGGGCAACGGTCGCTGCGCCCGCGCCAAGCCACTGCAGAAACGCTCGTCTCGACGCATTCATAAACAGACCTCTGCTTGTCTCAGTGCCGCTTGCGCGTCGGCTCTCGGCACTGTCTCCGTGTGGCTACTGAGATTCCTTCCATATCCACAAGCTCGCGCTGGCGAACCATACGAGCGTGGCCATGATCATCATCCACTTCGCTAGGTTCAAGCCAATCGTCCCCGTCAGGAACAGCACGCCGAAGAGCACCAGAACGCCCAGAGAAGCCCAACTTGCCACCTGTGCAACGGCCCGGGTGATAGGCAACTCGTCCCATTTCTTTTGGTAAAAGGCGCTGAGGCCGATGTAGAGCCCCGCCGCCAGGAACCAGCCGGGCAGTGAGGCGAACCACAGGGACCAGCGGCCGATCGAGAAGACGGCCCCGAGGCAGACCGCCAGCGTGACGATCCAGGCCAGGCCGGCGGCCCAGTTGAACGGCTTTCGACTCAGCTCCGCGTAGGAGCCTTTGAGCCCTATGCGCGGGAAGACCCAATAGTCTACGAAGATCACGGCCCCCATGGGCATGAGGATCATGCCGTAGATTGCGACGAAATCGAGCAGCCGCATGGCGATGGCGGGGAACATGCCGGCCAGCGTCGCGATGGCGCCGGTAATGAGCGTCACTTTGAAGCGGGATGACTTCGGCGAGAGCGCCTGGAAGGCCAGGCCGGCGCGATAGATCGTCGGGTTCGCCGTCGTCCAGCCGGCGATGATTACGCACAGCAGGCCGGCCAGACCCGCCGCTCGATATGCCAGCGGGCCGGGCAGCACGTTCGTGTCCGTCGGATCCAGGTGCAACTGGTACGCGTAGAGAATCGAGGCGCTGATCCACGCCATGAAGTGGCCGACGTACATGCCCGCCCCGGATGCGATGGCGTACCAGCTCTTGCGGGCGAACCGGAAGACGGAAAGATCGCTCATGCCGATGTGCATCGCCATGTTGCAGAACCACGCGAAGAACATCACGTGCCAGATCGTGAACTTCACCTGTCCGGGGAGCGGATCGCCGCCTTTCCAGATGGCGGTCTTGGCCAGCGTCCAGACGTCACCGACCGAACGGACCTCGGTGCCGGTCACGTCGATGAACTGCCGCAGGCCGACGAAGCCGAATACCAGGAAGACCAGGACCATCCACGGCGCCGCCACGTTGGCGAACTTGGCGACGGTCTTGTACCCATAGGCGGCCACGAGCGCGATCAATCCGCCCATTACCGCGACGGCCAACACCCACCCGATACTGTTCGGATACAGATCGGTCAACGCCGGCATGCGGAACTTGAACCATACGCCAAGGGCCGTGGCGGAAACGGTGACCATGGCACCGGCCAGGAAGCAGAACATGATGCCGTTGGCCAGGTTGTACAGGGTGACCAACTGGCGGCCGCAGATCTTCTCCAACTGATAGTACAGCGTCAGGCGGGCCCGCGTCGCGATCGGGGCGCAGAGGAGCATCCAACTGAGGACGGCCAAGGCATTGCCGACGAGCAGGCCGACGATCAGATCGACCGCACTGACGCCGGCGGCCACAAAGAGCGGGCCGATCATGAGCTCGGTCCCCGCGCAATGCTCACCGGCGTACATGCCGATGAAGCTCTTGAAGCCGAGCAGCGCCCGCTGCGGCACGGGCTCTCGCTCGAATTCATCCCCGCTGTGTGTCGACTGTGACTGCTGCTCTGCATCCATGCGGCATTCCCTTCCTGAAATCCTGATCCGGTGAGGTCGTTAGGAACGTGCGCTCAGAACGTTCTTCTCGTAGGCTCTGACTTCGGCAAGCCATGCGTCGCCGGCTGGAACGTTCGATCTCGTGCAGTAGTAATCCCAGACGGCTCCGAACGGCAGGGTCTTCAATTCCTCGAGTATCGCCAGACGCGCGGTGTAATCCCCTCCGGCCTCCAGGCGACGCAACATCCGGGTGGGTTCCAGCAGGGCGATCAGCAGCGCCTTGATCATGCAGCGTGTGCCGATGACCCAGGCGGCGATGCGGTTGATGCTGGCGTCGAAGAAATCGAGGCCGATGTGCACGCGGTCGAGGTAGTCGCCCCGCACCAGCTCCTGGGCGAGAGCCTGCAGCTCGTCGGAGCCGACGACCACGTGATCGCTGTCCCACCGCACGCCGCGACTGACGTGCAGGAGGATCTCGTCCACGAAGTTCATCACGGCCGAGATCTTGTCGGAGACCAGTTCCGTCGGATGAAAGTGACCCGTGTCGAGGCACAGCAGCGCGCCCGTCGAGACGGCGTAGCCCAGATAGAATTCGTGCGAGCCGACAACGTAGCTTTCCGAGCCCAGGCCGAACAGCTTGCCCTCGACGGCGTCCAGCAGGTGATTGCGATTCATCGGTTTGGCGAGGATCTCGTCGAGCGACTCTTTCAGTCGTTCGCGTGGACCCTTTCGATCCGCGGGGACGTCCTTGTAGCCGTCGGGAATCCACGTGTTGGTCACGCAGGGTGTGCCGAGCTGTCTGCCCATGTAAGCACCGATCCTGCGGCAGGCGATTCCGTGTTCGATCCAGAACTTGCGGATGGCCTTGTTGGCGCTGGAGAGGGTGAAGCCGTCGTCGGCTTTCGGATGGGAGAAGTACGTGCCGTTGAAGTCCATGCCGAGTTTGTTAGCCTTGGCCCATTGGACCCAGCTCTTGAAATGCCTCGGTTCAAGCATGTTGCGATCGACCTTGCCCTTGGTCTCCGCGTACATCGCATGCAGGTTGAGCCGATGCCGGCCCGGGATCAGGCTCAGGGCCTTCTCGATATCGGTTCGCAGCTCGTCGGCGGTTCGTGCCTTGCCGGGATAGGCGCCGGTGGCCATGATCCCGCCGCCGCTGAGCCCGTCGGGACTCTCGAACCCACCGACATCGTCGCCCTGCCAGCAGTGCAGCGAGATGGCGACCTTTCGGAGCCGGCGCATCGCCTTCTCCGTATCGACGCCCAGCTCAGCGTACCGCTCGCGCGCCAGTTTGTACGCTTGCTCAATCTGCCTCGGTCTTGTCATGGTGCTCCTCTTTCCTCAGGATCAGACGTGTTCATTGTCCTGCGAGAATTCGCCGGGGCCGCGATGTCATTGCGAGCGGAGCGAAGCAATCTCAAGCGCTCGAAGTAAGATTGCCACGGCCCTATTCCATAGGGCCTCGCGATAACACCGCCAGGATCACATGATCCTTGGCCGGTACGCTCGCGCGGCATCATTTCCTTTCGATCTTCAGTTTCTCTCTGTCCGGCAGCTTGGGGAAGGCAGCGTGCGGCTCTCTCTGGTACCAGTAGGCGACGGACGACAGGTCGTCCTTCAGCGGCAGGTACCGGCCCTCACTCTGCCAGCCCAGCGCCTGGATTGTCACTCGCAGGTCCTTCTCGAACCGGATGGGATCCATGATGTGCCAGCGGTACAGGCCGAACGCCGGCTGCTTCTCGGAGATGATCACCTGCGGCATGCCGGCGTAGGGCCCCGAGAATTCCTGGTACCCTTTTCCCTTGGGCTTCTCGAAGCCATAGGAGCCGCAGAAGTAGTCCTCCGTTCCCGTGCCGCAGATCGTCGGGAACTCCTTGTCGCCATCCATGAAGAACTTGATCTCGCCTTCCCCCCACCAGCCCGGGCTGTTGGAGCCCCAGGTCATGTAGGTCCCGACGTAGTGGCCCTTGCCTCGGATGCCGTCCACAATGGTGTAGTCCTGCTTGTCGGGCAGGGGATTGACCCGGCGGAATTGTGCGTGGAAATACGCCATACTTTGCGGCACGCGCGTCAGCGTGTAGTCGATCTGGTAGTACAGGACCATACCCTTGTCCGCGATGTTCGTCATGGTGATCTTGCATCTCCTGCGGAAGGGCATCATCCAGTAGCAGTTAAATCCGCTCTTGGGGTTTACGCAGACCGCCAGTGACGTTACCTGCGTGTACTCGCCCATGCCGCACGCGAAGAAATCGCCCGCCGGGCATTCCACCGACGGAGTCTCCTCGTCGTCCCAGTAGATGCGGAAGATGTTCGTGCGATTGTCGCCGGTCGGCGTCATCCAGATATGCTGAATCGCGCCCATCCCTTTGATGTCCGCCATCACGAACGTCTGCCCCGCCTCGATTCGCACCGAAGGTGACACTTTCCAGCCCTGCCCCAGCTCGCGAGCGGCATTCTTGCCCGTGCCTTCCGTGGCCATGCCGCCTTTGCTCTTTTCCCCGGTGAAGTTCTCCGGGCTGATCGATCGCGTCTGGGCGTCCGAAAGTCTCGGCAGGCTGCTCAAGTCCATGGCCAAGCCGTTGAAGGATCGGCCCTGTGCGGCCAGTTCACCGGCGGCCAGGCCCATCAGAAGACAGACCGTCAGCACCAGCGTGCTGCATCGAAGTGGCAGGGTTGCGCAGTTACGTCCCATTCTCTTCCCTTTCCATTCTCTATGAGAGTCACGCGCGGAGGCGAGCACAGACGGACGTGCCCTCGGTCATTTCTCCGCGTGGCTCTCGAGTAGTTTCTTCTCCGCCTCCGCCGTCCAGAGGCCGTCCTTCAGATGGGTCGCGACGTCGGGCAGCTTCCGGGCGAGGTCCTCCAACCGCACGAGCCCCAAATCCCTGCACGCCGGGTAGACCATGATCTTTCCAGCCACCGAGCGGCTTTCAACCGCGCGGATGCCCTCGACGGCGCCCTCGAACCCGCAGATGGCGGCGACGCTGACGTTCGTATCGAGCTGGCCCGATTCGACCTTCTCCAGCATGCGCTTCATATCGTCGAGCGTCGAGCCGCTCGTGCCGATGAAGTACAGCCGCTTCTCCACGTAGGCGTCCAGGTCGATCTCGCCGGAAACCGTTGCGGGGATGCCGGCGAAGATATTGATGATGCCGCGCGGTGCGGAGCTGCGCACGGCAGCGGCCACCAGCTCGGGCACCGGCGCCATCAGGACCGTGTAGTTGTAGTCCTCATCCGTTTGCTTCTGCTTCGCATTGTATGGCGTATACTCGACGCGGTTCATCTCGGCGAAAGGCTTGGCGATCCGTGTCAACATGGCCAGCCGGTTATCATCGACGTCGCCCGCGAAGACGCCGACGCCTTCGACGCCCTGGCAGATGTTGCGGACCACGTGCATCATGCCCATCGGTCCGCCGGCGCCGACGACATTGATTCGGTCGCCGTGGCGAATCTCGTCCGTCTTTGGAATGAACTTCATCGATTCGGCCGGGTCTTCGCCCGTCGTTCCGATGATACGAATGCCGCCGTAATGAACGCGACCGACCATGGTCATGACGGGCCTGCCAAACCGCTCCCCCTCGAGCACGATGTTCAAGAGCCCATGTGCAGCTACCTTGGCGAACAATCCCTCCACAGTGCGTGCGCTCGATCCAAAGTAGATGACATCGTCGTAGGCCGCGTCCTCCAGCTCTTCGACGGATTTAGCGCGGATGACCTTCGCCATCAGATCGTCGGGCGCCGCCGACTTGGCGACCCACGTGATCTCGCCCGGGGTCCCGTACCGTCGGAAGAGATTGCTCATTCGACCCTCTTCGACACCCGCATCCGAAACGATCAGCATCCGGCCGTCGGCCTTCAGCGTGGTTCGCTCTTTCGTCACGTAGGCATCTTCCACGCAGGCCCAGGGCTCGCACAACGCGATGGCCGAGGCGGAGCGCTCTTCGCCCGTCGGGATCAGCATGGACTCGCCGTTGGGGGCCGTGATGATCCGCTCGTCCATGAGGACGTATTCCTGCAGGGCCCCTTCGAAGTTGTAGCCGAAGGCCGCATTAGAGCTGGCCGTGTGGACCCAGCGATAGTCGGTCTGGACCAGGTAGCGTTCGCCGGGCCTGTGCCTCTCGACGCCGGGGCCGATCGCGACGATGCGCACCACGGTCTCGTGGCCGGGCACCGTCGGCGCGGCATCCGGCACGTAGCTCGGAATCCCCTTGAGGATGCTCAGATCGATGCCGCCCACGACCTGGCCCTTGCGGACGTGCCCGGCGAACTGCTTGAGCAGCTTGAGATCGGAGAAACAGAGACCAACAACCTCAACCTTGGCCAGGACCTGATGGGGCCCGGGCCGGAACACATCCTTAGACCTGTTCAGAACGAGCTGGTCCGACCCCACCAATTGTACGGCGTATTGCTTCTCAGGCACCTTTGTCTTCATGGGCGGATTATACCCTTCGCTGTGTCACGGAGAAACGGTTCGGTCGATCATGCCCGTATTATTTTGTGAATCTCCTCCGGGGACGCAGCCTCCGTAACCTCACTCAGACGGTCCTCGTCCTGCGGCTTCAGGGTTGTGCCGACCTCCTCGAAGAAGGCGTTCTTCCGTTCGGCCGTTCCGAAGTGTGCATTCGCCCACGCACTGCAATACCCAAGCCCGCACTGGCGCTGCAGCACGGAGTGGGCGTAGACGATACGGGCGCCCTGGAGGAACACCGGCAGCAGGGGGGCCAGCTCCTGGGTATCGAAGTCGTCGACGAACTTCTGGCCGGGGCTGTTCATCTCGGTGCCCTCGACCACGACGAGATGCCGGCGCTGGGCGACCTCAATCACGTCGTAGAGATTCTTGACCTTCTGATCCTGTGTGCCCGCCGTGTAGTTGCGGTCGGGGATGACGTTGATCGCCACGGCCCCCGTGCTCATCGCCACGTCCAGAAGCTCTTCGATGGCCTGCTCGCCGTCGCTGGTCCCGTCGAGCCACGTGTGCACGGGCATGCCGCCGGCCGCGAGGATGAAGCGGTTCGTGTCGGCCATCTGTGGAAACGAGCCTTCACCGGGCGGCACGTAGCCCACGCCGCCGCGTTTCATCGTCTTGGCGCGGATCGTATTGAGGACGTCCCGGCTCTCGGGCAGTCCGAGCTTCCCTGCATCGGCGCCGAGTTTCTCCGACCAGAACGCAGCGAGCTCGTCCGCCTCGCCGAAGATCTCCTTGGCCTTGCGGGCGTAGGCCAGGCACATGTGCCGCTCGGTGGCATTGCCCGCAGGTGTCAGCGTGAGCAGGTCGCGCTCGTAGTCCAGTTCCACAGGGCTCAGGTATTGGTTGACGCGTTGCATCAGATCGCGGTTTCGCTGTTGGGCCGTCTCCTTGAGACCTCGGAGGAAGTCCTGTTGTGACGCGGGCACGCTCGCCGATGGGAACCCGACACCCATGTGATAGGAAATGCCCGGCTCGCCCGGCGAATTGATGACGCGCGTCGAGAATTCCGGCACGTAGACCCGCGTCTCGAGCCCCGAGCAGCCTTTCAGATCCAGCAGCCGGCACGCCTCACGAAACTCATCGAGCGCGTCCAGCACGTCGAAATCGACGGTCCCGACGATGGCCAGACCGGCCTTGCGAGCCAGCCAGGCGAATTTCGTCGGCGAATAGCCGTAGCTGTTATACGAAAGGAACGTATGGCAATGGAGGTTCACAAACTGCCCGGGCTCGGGCAGTTGGATTGTACCGGCCTTCACCTGATCCAACAGCGACAGCAATGCCCGTTCCCGTTCCACGGCGTCAAAGTTGTCCAACTGCTGCTCCAGTGTCTCAATCAAAGTCAGTGTCTCCTTCCCTTCGCCTCCATCCGTCGAGTCAGCTCCCCGAGGGGGCCATTACTCACCTACGGACTGACGGTCTTGTCGTTCCCGGAGCCGGGCGTTCCGGCGCCCGATGTTGCATGCCGGATTCACCGGGCTGGTGCACGTCACTACCTGGCTGCGAACTTGCGGTATTGTTTTTCCCAGAGGGCCGTGTCCTGCGGCTGGTATTCCTTCAACTCGAACGAGTTGCGGACGACCTCTCTGGCCTCGTCGATACTCTTGATCTGTCCGGCGGCTTTCGCCTGCATCAGGATGTTGCCGCTGGCCGTGGCCTCGATGGGTCCCGTGATGACCTTTCGACCGATGGCGTTCGCCGTGAACTGGCACAGCAGCTCGTTTTGAATCCCGCCGCCGACGATGTGGAGCACTTCGATTTCTCTGCCTGTGGCATCCTCGATCGCCTTGAGCACGGAACGATACTTCAGCGCCAGACTTTCCAGAACCGCCCGGAGCATCTGGCCCTTATCATTCGTGGGCTTCTGCCCCGTACGCGACAGGCACTCATTGATACGCGCCGGCATGTCGCCCGGCGCCAGGAAGTCGCTGTTGTCGCAGTTGATGTACCCGAAGAATGGCTCTGCGTCAGCCGCCATTTTCGTCAACGTGCCGTAGGGGAGGTCCTCACCTTCGCGCCGCCACTGGCGCTTGCATTCCTGCACCAGCCACAGGCCCATGATGTTCTTCAGCAGGCGGATCGTCTTCTCCACGCCGCCCTCATTTGTGAACTCGTACCGAAACGTCTTGTCGTCGATGATGGCGCTCGGCAGCTCGACGCCCATCAAACTCCACGTGCCCGAGGACAGGTAGGCCCATCTATCGCCCGTTCCGGGGACGCCCAGGACCGCCGAAGCGGTGTCGTGCGAGCCGACGGCGATGACAGGGATTTTGCCGCAGCCGATTTCCTGCGCCACCTCGTCTGTCAGATCGCCGATAACGGCCCCCGGCGTGACGATCTCCGGCATGATCCCCATCGGCAGCGAGAGTTCTTCAAAAATCGGCTTGGACCATTCGCCGGTTCTCATGTCCATCATCTGCGACGTGCTGGCGAGCGTGTATTCGCCCAGGGCCTTGCCGCAGAGGAAGTAGGAGCACAAATCGGCCATGAACAGCAGCCGGTCGGTGCGGGCCAACACGTCTGAATCGGCCATGCGCATCGCCAGGAGTTGGTAAAGCGAATTGAGCTGCATGAACTGAATGCCGGTGCTCTCGTAGACCCGGCGTTTGGGCATCTGCTGGAAGGCCTTGTCCATCATGCCGTTGGTCCTGCTGTCGCGGTAGTGGTAGGGCTTTTCGAGCAGTTGTCCATCGGCCCCAAGCAGGCCGAAGTCGACGCCCCAGGTATCCACGCCAATGCCTTGGACCTGCCCCCCGGCCTTCTCGGAGGCGAGGCCGATCCCAGTCTTGATCTCTGACAGCAGCCGGTCGAAGTCCCAGCGCAACGAGTCCTGTTCCTCGACGGGCCCGTTGGCAAAACGGTGCACTTGCTCGAGGCTCAATCGACCTTTCGCGACGCAGCCCAGCATGACTCTGCCGCTCTCGGCCCCGAGGTCCACTGCGATATAGTCGGCCTTCTCAGCCATCGCCTGCTCCTTCCCTCGTTCGTGTTTCTCCTGCCTTACGATGTGTGCAGAGTGAATACGAAACAGCGATTAAAAGGTCCAATGGGGGGGGCGTCAACCATAAAACACGCCCGGCGCAGGGGCAGTCAGGATGATCCTGATTGTTGCTGAAGCGCCCCGCGGCAAGCGGTCACTTGAGTTGCGTGTCCTGCCGGCAGAGGACCAAGAGGCCGGCCTCGTGTCCGTTGAACCGGGTGTCGCAGGATGGGCCTTTCCGATTTCCTTGGAAGTTCCCGCCGTAGCGCAATCATGGACCCAATTGGTGAAGACCGTCGGCGGCAAGTCAACCAGTGGCTCGATACGTGCCGGAATCAGGAGGCGACCGGGACGGCCCGGGGCTGAAACCGCATCTTGGCCTGTCCAATCAGGTAGAAGCTGCCTGTGATGCAGATCAGGTCCTCGCGGCCGACGGCGCTGTGCGCCAGTTGCAGGGCCTCGCCGAGGCTGCTGGCGGTCTGGTACATCTTGCCGCAGATTTCTGCGTACGTTTCGGCCAGCTCCTGCGGCGAGACCGCCTTTGATGAGCTGCTTCGCGTGAAAATCACCTTGTCGGCCCCGTACTGGAGTTCCGTCAACATCCCCACCACGTCTTTATCGCTGTTGCAGCCAAAGATCACGACCATGGAGTCGTAGGGGATATTCTGGCCGATGGCGTGAATCAGCGCCCGAATGCTGGCGGCATTGTGTGCACCGTCGATCATCACGCGCGGGTCTGCGTAGATCATCTCCATCCGTCCGGCCAGCGTCACCTTGCACAGCCCGTCGGCGGATTTGTCGCTGTCGATCTCGTAGCCGGCCGACTTGAGCTTGTCCAGCAGCGCCAGGGCCAAGCCGCAATTGATCGCCTGGTGCCTGCCGTGCAGCGGCACACGCAGGTGCTCGAACTTGCTCGTCGGTGTCGTCAGGCAGATCCGCGTGTGGGGGCCATGCTCGCGCGAGGTCTCGAACCGGTACGAGAAGTCGATATCGCTGCCGGTAATGCTCAAAGGCGCTTTGACGGCGAGGGCCTGTGCTTTCAGGACGTTCATCGCGACTGGTTCCTGTTGCACCGTGATGGCCGGGATACCCCGCTTCAACACGCCTGCCTTCTCCATGGCGATGTGGTCGAGCGTATTGCCAAGCTGCTTCTTGTGATCGATGCTCAGGCTCGTGATCCCCACGACTTTCGGCCAGATGACGTTGGTGCTGTCCAATCGGCCGCCCAGACCCGTCTCAATGATGCCGATGTCGATTTCGCAGTCTGCGAAATGCATGAACGCCAGGGCCGTCATGATCTCGAAGAATGTCGGCGGGTCATCTTTCGCCAGTTTTTCGATGGAAGCGTGCGCCCGGTTCATCAACCTGAACATCTGGGGCTCGCTGATCATACGGGAATTGACCACGATCCGTTCGTGCAGATGGACCAGGTGCGGCGACGTATACAGACCCACCGTATAGCCGTTGGCTTCGAGCATCCGCGCCAGCATCGTGGCCGTCGAGCCCTTGCCCTTCGTGCCCGCGATGTGGACCGTGTTGATCTTCGCGTGAGGGTCGCCCAGGAGAGATAAGAGTCTCTCCATCCGTTCCAAGCTGAACGTTGTCACGTTGTAGCGTACGCGCTCTTCCTTCTCGTAGTCGGTCTTCTCGAGGAGATAAGCCAACGCTTCCTTGTAGTTTCTGAAAGCCTTCTTGGCTTTGACCGGGGCGACCTTGGAAGAACTCCTTCTTGCTCGTTTCTTTCCGGTTGTCCTTATTGTTTTGGCCATGAACCCGCTATGTTAGCAGATCGCGCTGGCGTAGTCAACTATCACCCGGTGTCGGTCCCATGAAAATCTGTGCTACGCTCCTGTCATCGTGCATATAACATTCTGTAGATAAAGGTTTTATGAATTCCTTCTGATTGTGTTGCCGTCTTCTCCGTGTTGTCGTCACATTAGTATTAGTGTTGGTGATATTACGTATGCTTATGTAGCTGGTGCTGTTCTGTTGGACCGTCCGGAGATGGTCCGTTGATGTCGGCCGATTCCCGAATCTGTGGATACAGGTCCGTGTCGCTGGCCTCATCCATCACAAGCACGCTGGCTCGACCGCCCTGAGGCTGCTGGGGAGTTCTCGCCAGGCATAGAGCCGCAGCCAGCTCCGCTATACGAGACCGAAAGCCGTCGCCGGAGGTAGCGTGAGCGTTTGCCACATCGACCGGCACTGACGACGTCGCTTCGACGGATTGTCAGGACCGACGCCGCCGAATCGCCAGTAATCCCCCGAGACCCAGCAGGGCAAACGTGGCCGGCTCAGGGACAACGGCAAAGAAACCGGCCGGATCCACATCCCCGCTGTTGATCTGAATTCCTTCGATGATCGCATCGATACCGAGGGCGGCACCGTTGCCGTCGAGCAGATCCGTGATGCCGAACGCGACGCCGCCGATCGGCTGGTTCGCATTCAATATACCTATCCTCCTGAGCCCGGTATCGCCCCAGTGTGACTCAAGGATTTCCACCGGCTCGCCCAGTTGCCCGCCCAGGAGAATCGCCTGTACGGTGAATTCGTCGTTCATGCCCGCTTCAAAGAGGAAGAAGTCTGGATCCTGGCCATTGCTGTCGCGCCATATTTTCTTCTCGTCGATCTCGGTTACTCTCCATACCCCTGAATTGACGCGAGCGGCAATGGAGTTCAGATCGAAATCATCCGCGTATTTGATATTGCTGCCGAGAAGGGCCGAGCCGGTCGATTTACCTGTCGCCAGGAATTCCCGGTCAGCCGCGAGGGACTCCGTGGTGACCGTGTACTCTCTTACAATCGTATCGCTTCCCGTAGTTTGTACTGTCACACGTTGGAGTGTGTACGGCACCATGCCAATCGTGCCGGCTTCCACGCTGGTAATGGGCCGAATCTCGGCTGACGATATGCTGGTCGCGAGCAGCACCAGTAGCACGGCTGCCGAGACAATGTGCGCGTAGACTTTCATACCCCATGTCCTCCTTTCCTCGGTGGCAAGGATACCGCCGGATTCCGGCTGCTGAAGCCGAAGACAGGTCTCTATTGCCACCACGAGCCTATTTCACATAAGCTCTCTTTTGCCAATTATACCCATATTGCCTATGTTGTCAAGAAAAATTCCGCCATTTCCGAAAATCGTAGGGGGGCGATAGAGATTTCACGAGGAAACCATCATCCAGCGGGCAGAAAACGCGGATCGTGGGATTCTGGCAGGTTCTTGGAGCCCAAACCGGCCCTTGCCCCTCGCAGGAGCCCAAGGGGCCCCATGTATCGGGAAAGAAGGTGAGCCCCAGCGGGTTGTCGCTGGGGCTCTTTGTGCACTTGCGAGCCGTTTCTTGCGTGGCTGTAGTGGCTATTCGGCCGGTTCCGGCTTGGTCACGCGGATGTCATCGACGAAGATCACACCGGTGCCGTCCGGGATTGGATTGTCCCGGTCGCCCACGCCGATAGAGATCTTCTTGACCTTGGTCAGGTTCACCCCGGCCAGGTCGGTCAGGGGAACCTTCCACTGGCTCCAGGCCGTGGCGTTCGCGACCGCCGGATCCGGATTGATCGCTACGGCAGCCTTGTTGCTGCTATCCTGGACCACTACATACAGGGTATCGGGGTCATTGCTCGTCTGTCCTCTGACGTAGAGCGTCAGATCGGTAAGCCCGGCGATGGTCCAGTCCTGTGCGGGCGCAAGGTCCAACTCCGCCTCAGAATAGTACGGCGAGTTGATGTTGTTGTAATCCAGAGGCATCGACTGCCCGCCGCCGTGGACGATCGTCTGCTCGGCGAACGGAGCCTCGAAGTAACCAACGACGGAGCCGGTCAGGTTGGTCAGGCCGTCGACCCAGGTCTGCCAGATCGCCTCGCCGGCCTCGATGTTGTCGGTGTAACTCTCGAAGTCATCCACGCCAATGAAGTCGGCCGTCGAAAAGCTCCAGACGTGGCCGACCCACGGGCTCTCGGGGTCACCCTCGTTGATCTCGTCGACGCGCCAGTAGAAGGTCTTGCCCCATTCCAGTTCGCCGACATCGTAGCTCGTGCCGTTCTGGCGATTCATGAACAGCGGACTGGAGGTGTCCGCAGCGGCAATGGCCTCGGCGTCGTCACCGAAGTAGACCTCGTGCTGCAGCGCTCTCTCGCCGGGCTTCCAGGTCAGGACCAGGTCCTGGAGCGTATCCGCCGCTCGGTTGGCGGGATACGGGCTGTAGGCGCGAACGGGCAGCAACGGTGTCGGACCCACGCCATCAGCGCCGATGACCGTTGTGGAGAAGCCCGGGCCCTGCCATGCGACCGCGATGTTGTCGCCGCCAGTCTCTTCTTTCATGAGGGCCTCAATGTAGTAGCGTTGGCCGGCCGCGAGGTTGACGGCGGGGGATTGCTGGTTGGCTTCCTTGTTCCACTCTCGGGATTCGGTCCAATCCGTCACCGTGGCGATGAGTTGCGTGTTGGCCGGATCCGCGTCGGTGCTCAGCCACAGCTCGCAGTTGTTATCGCCTGAGATCCAGAAGGTGTAATCACCCGTCTCCGGGGGGTACAGCCAGCCGGAGAGCCGGGTCCCGTAGTTGTCGGACCAGTTGACCGGCCCCTCCATTGATGACACGAACTCACGGCCGCTCGGATTGTCCGGGAAACTCGCACTGCCCGTCAATGACGAGATATCTGCGCCGCCGATGCCGGACCACCATTCGCGAATGGCGCCGCCCGGTCCGCCTGAGACCGTCGTGAAGTTCCAGACCGGGCCCGTGTTGATCTGCGCACTGGCAGTCTCATCGACACGCCAGTAGTAGGTCGTATCCACCTCGAGAACGTCGGCGATCTGGTAGGTCGTTTCATTCGTACCCAACGACCCTTTGTCTGTTTCGGCGGCGCCCGCTTCGACCGCGCTGCGGTCGGCGCCGAAGTACACATGATGCTCCATAGCCAACTGGCCCGCTGTCCAACTCAACGTCGGAGTCAGCAGGACGTTCTGTACCCCATCGGCCGGCTCCGGGAAGTGGGCGGTTAGAGGCATGGCGGTGAAGGACCACACGTTGCCGGGGAAGACGGTCCCGGTCCCGTCCACTTCGTCCACGCGCCAGTAATAGATGGCGCCGGGCTCGATGCCGGCGCTGTAATAATGGACCGCCGCGAATAATCGCGAAGCGGCCAGGTCGGCTTCGGTCAACTCCGGCGTGGTGCCGAAGTAGACATCGTGCAGCAAGCCGACAGCCGGCGATTTCCATCGCAACAGCGGCATCGTCACGTCCAGGGCGCCGTCGGCCGGATCGGGGCTCCACGCCCGGATCACGGGAGCGGCGGGCGTCTCGGCAAGCGTCTTGATCTCATCGGCCGAGAGGGCTCGCTCGTAGAGGCGGACATCGCTGAGCCAGCCGCGCCAGCGCTCGCCGCCGGCGTCGCCGCCCATGAAGAACGGGTTCTGGTCCATCGTCTTGGTCAGCGTGGCCGTCCCGGCTTCGACGCCGTCGCGGTAATAGGTGAGGGTCGCTCCGTTCTTGACCCCAACGTGATGGACCCACTGTCCGCCGGGGAGATCCTCGTAATTGATCGTCATGGCGTAGTCAGGATCCTCGTTGTAGTATTCGAAGTTCGTGGCGGTGAACTTGACGAACTGCAGGGGGGACTCGGTCCCGCCGTAACGGTTACCCAGCATGACGTCATTGCCCGAACCCGGTACTTCATTCGGCTGGTCCACATGCTGCCTGGCCCAGAAAACCCAGGTGAATTCGCTCTCGAGGTCGAGGGCCGGGACGGTGCCCGCGCTGATATACGCTCCGCCTGAATCGTCGCCGCTGAAGCTGGCGACAATGCCGCGCTCGGCGTCGAAGTCCCAGACCGAACCGCCCTGGCCGAGACCGCCGGCGAGATTGAAGATGGCGCCGTCATTGGCACGGTCGGAAGAATCCACGGCGGTGTTTCCCGCTCCGTCGTCGAGCTTCCACCAGCCGCGGAGGCTGGGGTCCTCGGCACTCATGCCGGCGCCTGCAAGGACGCTCAGGATAAGTGATGAGAGAAGAATGAGTCTCGTGCGCATGGTGAATCTCCTCAGAACAAAACTGCCTGTACGGAAATACCTGTGTTCGGCAACGCGCCGGCACACCCACGATCTACTCTATCACCGGTGCGATGGCTCCGGTGTATTAGTACCGGAGCCATCGCATTTCCGGTGACTTGGATGCAGCACTATCGCTCGTGTCTTCGATCACGACCGTGCCGCACTTGTACTATCCTATCACTCAGCCGCAGCGGGCCTCGTCACGCGGATGTCATCGATGTAGATCAGACCGGCGCCGTCCGGCGTCGGATTGTCCCGGTCGCCCACGCCGATGAACAGCGTCTTGATCCTGCTTAGATTCACGCCGAACTCGGTCAGCGGGATCTTCCACTCGGTCCATTCGGTGACGTTCACCGCCGCCGGATCCGGATTGACAACAACGCCGATATTGTTGTTGCTGTCCTGGAGCGCGACGTACAGGTCGTCGGGATCGTTGCTCTGGGCCACGTCGCCCAGGTCCGCCACCTTGTACTGCCCGCTCACCGAGCCGGTGATCAGCACGTCGGAGAACTCGGCGAAGCAGACGCCGCCGTGAGCATTGTTGCTGCTCAAGGCCAGGCCGATGTAGACGGAGCCCGTCATGAAGATCGTCTGCGGGTTGGGAGACGCATCGCCGCCGGTATTCTCCGTGTCGGGCTGCACGATCCAGTTCGTGCCGTCCGTCGAATAGTAGGCAGTGAACTCGCTGCCCTTGCGTTCGACCTTGACCCAGACCGGGTACGTGACCTCGCCCTCGGCACTGTGCGCCGAGATGGCGTTGGCCGCCAGGCTCGGGCGGTTCTGGAAGGCCCTGCGACCGCTGGGCGTCGGGAACATAAACGCATAGGAAGAAGCGGGGTCGAGGCTCTCGCGGATCATGACGCCGCCCTTTGCAAAGCCCGAGGTGTTATCCACGCTGAGGACCTTGGCGGAAATCGCGCCGTCGCCGTTGAGCTGCTTGTACACAAAGCGGCCGTTGTCGGAGGTGCCCCAGATATCGCTGCTGTTGGCACTCATCCGGTATTGGCCGGGCGAGGTCTCGACGAATCCCGCCGAATTCCCTTGGATGTAGAGGGTCAGATCCGAAACGCCCTCGACCGTCCAGTCCTGGGCCGGGTCGAGCGGCAGCTCGGCCTCGCTGTAGTACGGCGAGATGATGTTGTTGTAGTCGAACGGCATCGACTGGCTGCCGCTGTAAACGATCGTCTGCTCGCAGAACGGAGCATCGAAGTATCCAACGATCGAGCCGGTTCCGTTCGTCAGGCCGTCGATCCAGACCTCCCAGATCGCATCGGCGTTCTCCCAATCATCGGAGTAGCCCTCAAAATTATCGACGACGATGAAGTCGGCCGTGGTGAAGGTCCAGGCCGTGCCCGTCCACGGGCTATCTTCGTCGAGCGTGTTGACCTCGTCGATCCGCCAAGCGTAGGTCTTACCCCACTCGAGGTCGCTGAGGACAAAGGTGGTGTCCGCCTGTCGGCCTTGATACTCCGGACTGCCGGTATCGGCCGCGGCCACGGCGTTGGCGTCCTCGCCAAAGTAGACGTCGTGCGTGGCGGCCTTCTCACCGGGGCCCCAGGTCAGGACAAGATCCTGCGGGACATCGATGTCGCCGTCCTTCGGATAGAGGGCTTTCGCCCGCCGCGGAGGCTGCAGCGGACCGGCCGGGATGATCTGACGGCCCACGGAGGGCGTCTGCCAATACAAACGGGCCGTGGCGCCGCCGCCGTTTTCATAGTACTCCATCCGCAGCGAATAGATGCCCGGCTCCAGATAGATCGGGTCGCTGAGAGCGTCCGTGGGGCCCTGGTCCACCCACTGGTCGATAATCCTCACGTCGTTCAGCCACAAGCGGGCGCCGTCATCCGTGTTCGTCGTGAACGTGTACGTATCCGCAGCCGCGATCTCGAAGTCGGCCGTCCAGCGGACCGAGAACTGATCGATGGGCAAGGACTCATCCGGTGCGGCCTCACCCCAGCCGAAGTCCACAGAGGGGTCGGTCCGGGTCAACGCAGGCAGTCCTGTAAGCGTCATGTTGCCGAAGTACTCGCCCTTGATCCCCCCGGTGATGCCGGGGCCGCCCGTGGTGAAGCTCCAGACCTGGCCCGGCTGGCCAGGCTCATCGACCGCCCAATAGTAGGTGGTTTCCACTTCGAGGGGCCCGGGGTCGTAGGTCGTGGTATACTGCTTGACCTCGAAGACGCCGGCGTCACGGTTCGCCACGGCGTTCTCATCGGCGCCGAAGTATAGCTCGTGCTCGGTGGCGCCCTGGCCCGGGCTCCAGCTCAGATCGGCGTTCGGATCGATCCACTTGTCGCCGTCGCGCGGGCTCGGTTTGAAGGCGGTCAGAGGAGCCGTGCTGAACGTCCACACATCGCCGGTCACCACGCTCTCGTCGTCGGCGATCTCATCGATTCGCCAGTAGTACGTCGTGCCAGGCGTGAAGCCTGCGGCGTGATAATGCACCGTCGCGTACAGGCGCGGCACGATCAAGTCGGCCTCCGTCAGTTCCGGGCTCGTGCCCAGATACACGTCGTGCCATAGGCCGAAGCTTCCGGCGTCCCAGGTGAACAGTGGGAGGGTGACGCCTTCGGCCCCATCGGGCGGAGAGGGATTGGATGCTTTCAGAGCAATGTACTCCGCCACACGGATGATGTCTGCCACAGGGGGCCGGCCTCCCCGGTCCCAGAGCCGCACAAATCCGCGGAACGTGTCGTTTGTGACGTAGTGCTTCACCCAGGCGGCTGCGTTGCCTGCATCGTCCGTCGCCAGGACGACATCGACGTCGGCCGCGGCATTCGGCCTGACTGTGGCCCAGGTTTGCGTCAATCCCCACTTCGCCCCGATTTCCGTGATGGTCACCGTGTTGTTCGTGTCCCACACGGCGACGTTGCCGACTCCAAGAATACTGTTGATTCCCGCCTCGCCCCAGTTGGTCGAGGTTCCATCGGCGTGTCCCTGGTTGTACAACGGGATATCCGCGTAGACCACGATCTTGCCGCCGGCGTCGAGGTACTTGCGCAGCGTGCAGTTGGCGTCCCTCGTTTCCACCACCGTGTCCGGGGGGATATCCCGACAGAACACGACCACGCTGAGCTCTTTGTCGGCGATGCGGGCTTCCATCCACGTCTTGAGCTGGTCGGCATCGAGAATTTCGTAGCCGGCCGCCTGCAGGCCATCGCGCACAGCTACTGAATCGGCATCGCTGGCCCAGTTCGTTGGATATCGCTGGTCCCAGTAGGCTGCGCGGATCCACTCCAGGTCCTGGGCCTGGACCGCCACGGCGCCGAGCGCCACCAGAAAGAGAGTGGAATAAATCAGTTTTCGACTCATGTTCGTCCTCCTTCAGAAGTTATTGTTCGTTCAGCCCCACAGTGAATACATACTTCGTTCCCGAATCAGCGTTGTTTTGCCCGTCCCTTCGGTGCATCAATAGAGCGCATTCGCTTCCCGCAGAGTAGATGCACCGGCTCTCTCCTGATGAATTGTACCCTTCTCACCGTTCCGCAATTCACACCATCCCACACTCCTCCCTGCGCCATAGCGTGGCAGGCATGGCAAATCATGCAGATTCCAGGTCCGGCGGAATGACCGCCGCAAGCCTTCTTTTGACATGATACCACAAGAGTATCGGCAGTGCAATCCCGGATCCCGTCTTTTTGCCGGCCCGTGCGGCATCTCCGGGGGCCGAAAAGAAGAGAAGCCCCACCGGCAAAGCCGGTGAGGCTTCTTGGATACACACGAATCAAGGTTCTCTGCCGGGTGGGTGTGCCCAGCGGAATTCCTCGACGACCCACTCCCGCAGCGGTACTACGGGGTAGGCTTGATTCCTTAGTCCGCGGCCGGTTTGGTCACGCGGATGTCGTCGACGAAGATCCGGCCGGCGCCATCCGGAGTCGGATTGTCGCGGTCGCCTACGCCGATGTACAGCTTGCCGACCCGGTTCAGACTCACGCCGCCAAAGCTGCTCAGCGGAATCTTCCACTCGGTCCAGGCGTCGCTGTTCACGAGGTCCGGGTCCGTGACCATGGCCCTGTTGCCACTGCTGTCCTCAACGACCACGTACAGGCTCTGGGCGGAGTTGTGCCGTGGGGCACTGATGACCGCCCCCTGCCATACGCCGCTGACGGAACCGCTCGTCTGGATGTTGTCGAACTCATAGGTCCGATCCTCACCGGAAACGTGCGAGGTAACGCACAGGCCGACGTACACGGGGGACGACATCGTGATGAACTGAGTCGTGCCCTGCAGAGTCCAGTCGGTGCCATTGAGTGACATGTAGCCCGAGATCGCATCGCCCAATCGTTCGATCTTCACCCAGTACGGCGGGGCGATCGCGGTCGCCGAATCTTCGTTCGCGGACGTACCGTCGGTGACGAGCCGATACTGGAAGCTGGCGCCGTTGCCCGCAGCCCCGTCGCTGTTGTCGGTCAGGACCGTCATGGCGTGCGTAGAGCCGCCATCCAGGCTGTCGCGAATCATCACACCGCCCTTGGCCCACGTGTTGGTTCCGGTGCCGGTGCTGACGACGCGAGCGGCGATCGAGCCATTGCCGTTGAGAGTCTTATAGGCATAGGTGAACTGGTCGGAATTGCCCCAGATATCGGCGCCGGCGCCGGTCAGCGAGAGCTTGCCGCCAGCGACGGTCACATCGGTCGCCGTCGGGGCCGGATAGCCTTGGACGAACAGGGTCAGATCCGAGACACCCTCGACCGTCCAGTCCTGGGTCGGGCTGAGCGGCAGCTCGGCCTCGCTGTAGTACGGCGAAACGATGTTGTTGAAGTCCAGCGGCATCGATTGCTTGCCGCTGTTGACGACCGTCCGCTCGGCGAACGGAGGATCGAAGTATCCGACGATCGAGCCGGTCCCATTCGTCAAGCCGTCGATCCAGACTTCCCAGATGGCATCGGCGTTCTCGAAATCATCCGAGTAGCCTTCGAAGTTGTCGACCACGACGAAGTCGGCCGTGGTGAATGTCCAGACCGCACCTTTCCACGGGCTGTCCGGATCGCCGGTGTTGATTTCGTCGATCCGCCAGGCGTAGGTCTTTCCCCACTCGAGGCCGCTGAGGGTGAAGGTGGTCTCTGCCTGCCGGCCCTGATACTCGGGACTGCCGGTATCGGCCGCGGCCACGGCGTCGGCGTCGTCGCCGAAGTAGACCTCATGTTGCTGCGCCTTTTCGCCGGCGCTCCAGGTCAGCACGAGATCCTGCGGGACATCGACTTCGCCGCTCTTCGGATAGACGGCCTTGGCCCTGACCGGGGGCTGCAGCGGACCGGCCGGGATGATCTGGCGCGCCACGGAGGGTGTCTGCCAAGACAACTGGGCCACGGCGCCGCCGCCGTTTTCGTAGTACTCCATCTGCAAGGAGTAGATGCCCGGCTCCAGATAGATCGGTGCGCTGGAGGCATCCGTGGTGCCCTGGTCCACCCACTGATTGATGATCTGCTCATCGTCCAGCCACAGGCGGGCCCCGTCATCCGTGGTCGTGATGAATGTATACGTGTCGGCGATCGCAATCTCCAGGTCGGCCGTCCAGCGGGCGGAGAACTGGTCGACGCCGATCGGATCACCGGGGCCGCCAGGATCGCCCCAACTGAAGTTGACAGAGGGGTCGAGCCGGGTCAGCGCGGGTTCGCCCGTAACGGTCATGTTGTTGAAGTATTCGCCCTTGATTCCACCGCCGCCGCCGGCCGTCGTGAAGCGCCAGACCTCACCCGGTTGGCCGGGTTCGTCGACCGCCCAGTAGTAGGTGGTTTCGGCTGCGAGAGTGCCGGGGTCGTAGGTCGGGGTCATCTGTTTGACCACGAACACGCTGGCGTCACGGTTTGCCACGGCGTTTTCGTCGGTACCGAAGTACAGTTCGTGTTCGAGGGCGCCCTGGCCCGGGGTCCAGCTCAGATCGGCGTTCGGATCGATCCACTTGTCGCCGTCGCGCGGTTTCGGGTTGAAGGCGGTCAGAGGGGCCGCGGTGAACGTCCACACATCGCCGGTCACCACGCTCTCGTCGGCGGCGATCTCGTCGACTCGCCAATAGTACGTCGTGCCGGCCGTGAAGCCCGCTGCGTGATAATGCACGGTCGGGAACAGACGCGGCGCGATCAGGTCGGCCTCCGTCAGTTCCGGACTCGTGCCCAGATACACGTCGTGCCACAGGCCGAAGCTTCCCGCATCCCAGGTGAATAACGGGAGGGTGACGCCCGTGGCCCCATCGGCCGGGGAGGGGTTGGACGCTTTCAGACTGATGTACTCGGCCACACGCATGATATCCTGGACGTTGGCCTGGCCTCCTGTGTCACGGAAGCGAACGAATCCGCGGAAGTTGTCATTGGTCACGTAGTGTTTCGCCCACGCCGGGGCATTTCCGTTGCCATCCGTGGCCAGGATCGTGACATTGGTCGTTACGCTTGGATTCAGCGGACGTTGCGACGTCCACGTTTGGGTCAGGCCCCACTTGATGCCGGCCGGGGTGAGCGTGGCCGTTTGTCCACTGTCGCGCGTCCCGCTGGACGTGTCGAATCCCAACACGGCGGGCGCCCCGGCGTCACCCCATGTATCACTGTTGCCGTTCGCATGTCCCCAGTAGTAGAAGGGGATGTCGGAATACCAGACGATCTTGCCGCCGGCATTCAGGTACTTGCGCAGCGTGCAGTTCGCGGACTGAGACTCCACGACGGTGTCCGGCACGATATCCCGGCAGAAGACGACCACGCTGAACGCCTTGTCGGCGATGCGAGCATCCATCCACGTCTTGAGCTGGTCGGCGTCGAGGACCTCGTAGCCGGCCGCCTGCAGGGCATCCCGGGTGGCTTCGCCTCCCCCGGCCCATGCCGTCGGATAGCGACCGTCCCAGTAGGCGGCGCGGATCCACTCAATGTCTTGAGCCTGGACCGCCGCGGCCCCAAGCGTTACCGCAAAGACAATGGAATAAATCAACCTTCGACTCATGTTCGTTCTCCTTCAGAAAACACTGTACGTTCGTTCAGCCTCACATTGAAGGCGTATCTTGTTTGCGGATCGACGCGGTTGTCTCGTGTCCTCGTTGCCGCGAATGAAGCGCATTGCCGTTCGCGCAGAGTCGGTGCGCCGGCTCTATGCTGCTGGATTACACCCTTCTCACCGTCGTGCAACTCAGACCGTCCTACAACTTCTCCACGCGCCGCAGCATGGCAGGTGCGGCAAATCATGCGGATTTCGGCTCCGGCGGAAAGACAGCCAAGAACCTCCATACCATATAATACTATAGGGATATCGCCCGTGCAATCCCCGTCCCATCTTTTTGTCGCACTACAAGTCACTACTTTGAACCGAAAGAGGGCAAGAGACCCCGCCGGCGGGGCCGGCAGGGTCTCTCGGATTCATACGCATCAAAGTCCTTTGTCGAGCCGGTATGCCCGGCAGAGTCCCTCGACGACCCGCTCCCGCAGCGGCGCTGCGGGGGCAGGCCCGACTGCCTACTCTGCAGCCGGTTTGGTCACGCGGATATCATCGACGAAGATCAGACCCGCGCCATCCGGAGTCGGATTGTCGTGGTCGCCCACGCCGATGTACAGCCTGCCGACCCGGGACAGATTCACGCCGCCCAAGCTGCTCAGCGGAATCGTCCACTCGGTCCAGTCGTCGCTGTTCACGAGGTCCGGGTCCGTCGCCATGGCGCTGTTGCCACTGCTATCCTCAACGACCACGTACAGATTCTGGGCGGTGTTGTGCCGCGGGGCGCTGATGACTGCGCCTTGCCACGCGCCGCTGACTGCACCGGTCGCCTGGATGTTGTCGAACTCGAACGTTCGCTCCTCATCGGCTTCATGCGAGGTAACGCAGATGCCAATGTACACGGGGGTGGACATCGTGATGAACTGGGTCGAGCCCACCATGCTCCAACTGTTGCCATCGATTGACATGTAGCCCGTGAGCCCATTGCCCGAGCGTTCGATCTTCACATAGTACGGCGGGGCCACCGTGACCACGGAATCGCCCGCAGCGGATGCACCATCGGTGGTCAGTCGATACTGGAAGCTGGCGCCGTTGCCGGCGTTGCCGTCGGTGTTGGCGCTCATGATCATCATGGCGTGCGTCGAGCCGCCGTCGAGGCTGTCGCGAATCATCACGCCGCCCTTGGCCCACGTGTTGGTTCCAGGGCCGATGCTCGTGACGCGAGCGACCATCGAGCCATCGCCGTTGAGCGTCTTGTAGGCATAGGTGAACTGGTCGGAGTTATTCCAGATATCCTCGCCGGCGCCGGTCAACGTCATCGCGCCGCCGGTTACGGTCACATCAGTCTGCTCGACGGCCGGATACCCCCGAATCCACAGACTCAAATCCGTGACGCCTTCGACCGTCCAGTCCTGGGTCGGATCGAGCGGCAGCTCGAGTTCGGAGTAGTACGGCGAGACGATGTTGTTGAAGTCGAACGGCATCGATTGGTTGCCGCCGTGGACAATCGTCTGCTCGGCGAACGGCGGGTCGAAGTACCCGACGATCGAACCGGTCAGGTTGGTCAGCCCGTCGATCCAGGTCTGCCAGATGGTTTCGCCGGCGTCCATATCGTCGGTGTAACCCTCGAAGTCGTCGACCGGAACGAAGTTGGCTGTGGTGAAGCTCCAGACCCGGCCTACCCATGGACTCTCCGGATCGCCGGCGTTGATCTCATCGATCCGCCATGAATAGGTCTTGCCCCACTCCAGTGGACCTGTACCGAAGGTGGTGCCGCTCTGGCGACCCATGAACAGGGGACTGGAGGTGTCCGCCGCGGCAACCGCATCGGCGTCGTCGCCGAAGTAGACCTCATGCTGCTGCGCTTTCTCGCCCGCATTCCACTGGAGGATCAGGTCCTGGGGGGTATCAACTGCACCATCGGCCGGATAGGGACTGAAGGCCACGAGAGGCGCCAAAGCATACATATCCACGTACTCGCCCTTGATGACCTCGCGAGTGTCGATGCCCGGACCCTGCCAGGCAACCGCGGTACTGTCGCCACCGGTGCCCTCCTTGCCCAGGGCCATGATGAAGTACTTCTGGCCGGCCTGCAAGGCAATCGGGTCTGACTCCTGTGCATCGGCATCGCCCGTGCCGCCACCGGTGTTGTCCCAATCGAGGGCCGGCGTCCAGCCCGGAACGTTGGCGATCTCCACGGCGTTGGCCGGACTGCCGTCAGTGCTCAGCCACAACTGCTGCTCATTATCGCCGGCGATCCAGAATGTGTAATCGCCCGTCTGCGGGGGCTTCAGCCAGCCCATGAACCGCTGGCCATAGTTATCAGCCCAGTCCACAGGGCTCTCGAACGAATCGACGTACTCGCTGGTGGTCGGGTTGTCGGGATAGTCCGCGTGGCCGGTCAGAGCGCTGAGGTTATCGCCGCTGATGTCCTCCCAGACTTCGTACAGGATCTTGTTGGCGACGCCGTCAGCAGTGGTGAAGCTCCAGACCTCACCCTGCTCGACGCTCTGATCCAGTTTGGTCTCCTCCACGCGCCAATAGTACGTCGTGGACGATCGAAGCACGCCGAGGTTAAGCGTCGTCTCCTCCACGACGCCCTGATCGGCTGCGGCCGTTCCGTCTGTGACGTCCGCCAAGTTGCTGCTGAAGTAGACCTGATGTTCGATGGTCTCTTTTCCCGGGAGCCAGCTCAGCGCGACGGCGGGGAAGACTCCCTCGGCTCCGTCGGCCGGCGTCGGAGCGTAAGCCTTCAGAGGCTCGCTCATGAAGCTCCACACATCGCCCGTGTAGACGTTGCCAGCGGAGTCAATCTCATCCACGCGCCAGTAATAGGTTGTGCCGGGCACGAGGCCGGGGACATGCCAGTACATCAGGCCGAACCCGCGTTCTACGACGCGGTCGGCCTCGGTCAGATCGGGGCTTGTGCCGAAATAGATATCGTGGAATAATGCCGTATCGCCCTTGCTCCACGACATTAGCGGCATTGTGACACCGACCGTGCCGTCCGCCGGGCTCGGCTTGTAGGCCTTCAGCTTCGGCGGGACCAGGGACTTGATCTCGGCGTCCGTAAGGGCCCGGCGATAGACGCGCACCTCATCAAGGGTAATGGCGCAGTACTGGGCTGCCGCGCCGTGCCTGGCGAACTTCAGGCTGTTCGTCTCGGCAGACGGATCGCCCGAGGGGCCGGAATTCGTGGTGATCAATGCGCCGTTCGTATAGGCCCGGAGATTCTCTCCGTCATACGTGCCGGCCAAGTGGTACCACTCTTGTCCCTCCAACGGTCCAAGGCTGGCGGCGTACCACGATCCCCCCACACTCAGGGCCACGCCATTACGGTAACCCGCATCACTGTGGTCCCAGTTGATCTGGTAGTTTTGCTCACGGTGGACCGGTCCCGTGGGTGAGGCAGACGAGGGAGCCGCGTCGCCCATGACCCAACAGCAGATGGTCCATCTTGCCAAGTCTTCGGTGCTGCCCGTATCGACGTAGTCGTCGTCACCATCGAAATGCAGGCCGCCGCCGAAGCGGCCTGTCACCCAGACGGGCCCGTTGGTGAGCGTCCCGTCGTTGCCGTTGCCCGACAAGTCCGCCGCCACGGTCCCGGCGCCCTCCTCAAACGTCCAGTACCCAAGAAGGTCCGGGTCGGTGTTCGGGTCCCACGCCGCCTGCAGACCCGCCTGCGCCAACAAGGCGACAATCGCAATGAAAACACACTTCTTGAACATGGCTGTTCTCCTTACAAAGAAACCCACGATCGCATTTGCCTGATTATCGGCCAGGTAGGGGGATGGCTGTGGTAAGAATAGGGATTGTGCCGGGAATTGGACCCTCAAATCTCCATATCAGACCTATCGAGCACCCAATCCTCAGAGCCTAATACCAACCAGTGCCACTGCCAATGAACCCATGGTCTTATAATATCACTTGCCCGGGCGAAATGCAAGGCTGATTGCGCGATTACTTCTTCGCAAAACGACGACTATTTCGGCTGCCGGACGGTCGGCCACGGTGTTTTCACGGTCCGGGGGCCTCATTCGGCATTTCGACGGCGAACGTAGCCACATAGATATCATCGATGTAAATCAGGCCGGCGCCATTTGGAGCCGGGTTTTCGGGGTCGCCGACGCCGATGTACATCGTCCGGACTCTGGCGGGATCTGCGCCGGCGTCGCCGAACTCGCTCAGCGGGATCCGCCACTCGAGCCACTTGTTCGTGGCGGTCATATGCGGGTCCGGATGCGCGACGAGGGCAACGCGATTGGAGGCGTCTCGGATTCCCGTATAGAGGGGCCCCGGCGTGTTGGTAGTCTTGCCCCGGATGTGGAGAACGAGCGTGTTCAGGCCGTTGATCGTCCAGTCCTGTTGGCCCTCGAACTGACGCTCGGCCTCGCTGTAGTAGGGCGCCACGACGTTGTCATAATCGAGCGGCATGGATTGCAGGCCGCCGTGCACGATCTTCTGCTCGGCAAACGGCGCCTCCCAGTAGCCGACGGTCGAACCGGTGTTGTTCGTCATCCCGTCGAGCCAGGTGTCGAAGATGGTGGTGCCGGCCTCGACGTCGTCGTTGTATTTCTCGAAATTATCCACCGGCAGGAACGTCGTGAAGCTCCAGACCGGCCCGGCTCGGACAACATCGCTGCCGCCGATGATCTCATCCACGCGCCAGTAGTAGGTCGTGGCGCTGTCCAACTGTCCCGGGGCGTAGGCCGTCTCTTCTTCGAGCACGCCCCGGTCCGCATCCGCGGCGGCGTCGCTGACGTCGTCAAAGCGGTCGCTGAAATACAGGTGATGCCCTACGGCGGCCTGCCCCGGTTGCCATGTCAGCGTTGGCGCGGGAGAGGCATCCGTTGCTCCGTCCGCCGGATTGGGGAGGTAGGCTGTCAGGCCCTGTGTCGTGAAGCTCCAGACATCACCGGGATGAATCGTGACGCCATCGGTTTCGATTTCATCCACGCGCCAGTAATACGTCACGCCCGGCTCGAGCCCGGCCCCGTGGTAATACAACGTCGCGGTGTATTGCGACAAGATCCGGTGTGCGTCGCCGAGCGCCGGCGTCGTGCCCAGATAGACGTTGTGGGCGGCGGCGCCGTCGCCGGCCGTCCAGCTCAGCAGAGGGAGCAGGACTGCCGTCGCACCATTAGCCGGACCGGGCTTCATGGCCTTCAACCACGTCGGTTCGATCCCGTCGACCAGTTCCTGCATCTGGTCGGCGGTAAGCGCCCGATCGTAAACGCGCACGTCATCGATCATGCCCGGCCAATACCGCAACTCGTCGTACGGGTCGTAACCGATGTAGCCGATGTCGTCGAACTCTTCGATTTGATGAGCGAGTGTGTTCACCGCCGACTGCAACACACCGTCGCTCATATACAACGTGGCCTTGTCGGGCTCGACGACCACGCCGACAAACGCCCACTCCTGCTCCGGGATCAGCAAACCCGAGTTGAAGCTCCAGGCGGCCTGAACGTCGTTCCAGTTATAGGCAAGCAGGTTATTGACTCCCCAATCCGGATCGAGCGTCGACCCCGTGCTCAGTCCGGCCGTCGTGCGGCCCGCGCGGGAGACGAAGATGCCGGCATAGATCCCCGGATCGCCCCGGCGATAGACCCAGGCGGTGAGCGAGACCGCGTTGCTGTTGAGGTTCAGGGCCGGGACTTGCACGCGGTCATCGACGCCGTCGAATTCCACGGCCGTGCCGTACACGCCCGGTTGGTTCAGCGCGGCCCCGCCCTGGTAGGTCCCGTTGAAGCCGCGACCGGAGCTATCCAGCGCGGTCGTGCCCGACGTTTCATCCAGCTTCCAGTGGGCCACCAGGCCTGCGACTGCGGCGCCGGATAGGCCCAGCACCAGCATCGCGGCAACGACACCGATCAATCTCGTCGACATGGCTGTCCTCCTTCCAGAAGACCACGGAGACTCTGTGTACTTTGGTCTATTATACCATGTGCTCACGGTCCGGCCGTCTCGTTCGGCTCTCCGACAGCCAGCACCGCTCGATATGCGACTGTTCCGCGCATCTCGTGGCTCCTTCCGCTTGGCATCGCACGTCTGAAAGCCCGCCTGCTTCGGCAGGCCGTACATCGCGTCGGCTCAGGGCGAGGCGTAGTCCCGGAACCCGTTCATCCATTCCGGCCAGACAGGCGTGCCCGCGGCGGCGCGGTCTCTGACCCACTGCCGACGCCAGTTCAGCTCCCACAGCTCCTTGAGCCCGATCGGCCGAGCCGAGGTGTCCATGAACACGCCGTTGACGGTCCCGTTGTGCCGGCTGATGCAGAAGCTCTGCATGGCGTTGCCGTGCCATTGCCAGGGGCACTCGCCGTCGTACGCGGGCGGGTTGTCGTACGGCTCGGGCAGGCCGTCCACCCACTGGCAATCCACGAACACGGGGACCTGGTAGCTGTGCTTGACGTGAATCGACCGCCAGTTCTTGTCCTCGTGGATGCCGCCCGTGTCGTTGGCGACCCAGCCGTTGAGGCCGAAGCTGCCGTAGTCGCCTGCCACCGCCCAGCTTGGTACGCTCTGAAGGTCTCCCTCGCCGTAGACCCCCCAGCCGGCGAACGGGCCGCGCTCACGCTCGCTGTAGAACCTGCTCACCGCAGGGCAGTTACGAATTTCCGGCTCGTGGCTGTAGTAGGGCCGCATCGCGGGGACCCAGCTATGCCGCGCGCTGTCGCCGGATTCCTGGTGGAAAAAGCCGTTGTTGTCCTCGGTGTACATGGTAAACGTCAGGCCCATCTGCTTGAGGTTGGACCGGCACGTTACCGACTGAGCCTGCTTCTTGACCCGCTGCAAAGCGGGCATCAGAATCGCCATCAGCAGCGCGATGATCGCGATGACCACCAGCAGCTCAATCAGCGTAAACCCATCGCGTCGGGGCATGCTCAATCTCCGCCCACACATAACCGGAAGATCACGCAAGCCCGGCGAAAGAAAAGACTTAGATTGCACTCTCCCGTCATGAGATATCGAGATGTTGCCCGCGATGCCCCCACAGAGTCTTCTCCTCCTGCCGGGCCCGGCCCGGCCACCGAGGTTGTCTGAGGCATTTTGCCCAACGGTTTGCACCATCCAATCATAACCACCCATCACCGCGATGTCAACCGGGGACACAGGTCAAGAGCGGGTGCCACCTCCGGCCTGCTGGCGGCATTGAGTGCCTCCCGCTGTCACCCCGCGCAGGCGCGGGGGCCATTCACGGGATGCTGGATTCCCGCCTGCGCGGGAATGACAGACGGTGGTGCAACCCCAGCCACAGACGTGCGCCGGGTTGCAAGTATTTAGCTCAGATGGACTTATCGTTTCGCGAACAGGTTTCCGGGAAGCTGCTTGATCAGGCCCTTCAGACGAAGCGACACGGCGCTCGCGTTGACGGTCCCGGCTGGGAGGTTGGTCTCGGCGATGAGCTGGTCGACGTGCGCGGGCTCTTTGCCGAGGGCCTCGTAGACGGTCTTCTCGTGGCCCTTGAGGTTGAGACGGGCCGGCTCGAACAGGGGGGCCTCGACCCTCTCGACGGCCTCGCCGGCGGCAATTCCCGCGTGCTCCTTGAGTTGCTCGCCGATATAGCCGAGCGTTTCCATGACGTCCTCGACCGATTCAACCAGCTTCGCACCCTGCTTGATGAGCTGGTGCGCCCCCCGGCTGAGCGGCGAATCGACCTTGCCCGGCACGGCCATGACCTCGCGATTGCTCTCCAGGGCCGTTCTTGCGGTAATCAGGGCGCCGGATCGCAGTCCTGCCTCGATCACAATGGTCCCGAGGCTCAGGCCGGCGATGATGCGGTTACGAGGCGGGAAGTTCTCCGCCAACGGCTCGGCCTGCAGGGGCAGCTCGGAAATGCAGGCCCCGGAAGCACTTATGAGATCGAGGAGTTTTGCGTTCTCCGGCGGGAAGATCCGCGCCAGCCCGCAACCCTGGACCGCGATGGTCCGGCCCTCGGCCGCCAGGGCCCCGGTGTGAGCGGCGGTATCGATCCCCCGCGCCATGCCCGAGACAATCGTAAACCCTGATGCCGCAAGCAGATGTGCAAGCCGCGACGCCTGCTCCTGCCCGTAGAGGCTGCACCGCCGCGAGCCCACAATCGCCACCGCGAGATTATCCGCCCGGTCGAGCGTTCCCTTTATATGCAGCACCGGCGGCGGATCGTAGATCTGTTTGAGCACTGGCGGATACCGCGGGTCTTCCATGTGTACGAGCCAGACGCCGAGCTTCTCCGCCAATGCCAGTTCCGCGTCGGCGTCGAATTTGTCGCGACTGGCGGCGATCCGCTCGGCCGTCTTGAAACCGATGCCCTCGACCTTCGCCAGCCCGCTGACGGAGGCCCCGAACGCCGCATCCGCCGAGCCGAACCGCTTGAGCAGCCGCCCAAACGTCACCGGCCCGACCCCATCCGCCCGGATCAACTTCAGCCACGTCTCGATCTCTCTCGAATTCTCGGGAACCCGCATGATTGTCCCTCATTAGCATCTCACGATTGCCGACCGAGTCTATCGGAGACTGCCTGGGCCGTCAAGAGAAAACCTCCGCGTGGTTGACGCCGATGTCGTGGAGGCGTATGCTGAGCCACGTGGCAATCGCCAATAGTAAATCGTAAATTCCGAAGGCCGTGTGACGGCCGGTAGAGAAGATCGTTTACAGATTCTGGCAAACAAGGAGACGTGACATGCGGCAGTCGTTGAGAGTTTTGATGCTGGTCGTGATGGTGGCGATGGTCTTTTGCGTGGGGGCGACTGCGGCCCGGGGGGCGGAGCCGATTCGCGTTCTGTTGATTGCCGGCGATGACGTCGCGCCGTACCACGACTGGCGCGAGATCTCCGAGAAGACGCGCGAGGTCCTGGCCGCGTCGAGCCGCTTCGAGGTCCGCGTGAGCGAGGACCCGCTGATCCTGGAATCGAACGCCGCGTTGGCGCGGTACGATGTCATCCTGATGACGATGTTCCACCGGGGCACGCCGGAGATGACCGGCCGGGCCCAGGAGAACCTGCTCAACTTCGTCAAGAACGGCAAGGGCTTCTACGTCCAGCACTTAGCCAGCGCCTCGTTCGGCGACTGGGCCGAGTTCGGCAAGCTGTGCGGCCGCTACTGGGTCATGGGCACTTCCGGCCACGGCCCGCGCAGCGTCTTCGAGTGCAAGATCGCCAACGCCGACCATCCCATCACGAAGGGCATGGGGACTTTCAAGATCTTCGACGAGTTGTATGCCAAGCTCCAGGGCGACGAGGACATCGAGGTGCTCGTCTCGGCCTACTCCGATTGGAGCAAGCAGGAAGAGCCGCTCGTCTTTGCTCGTCCGTACGGCAAGGGCCGCAGCGTCCACAACGCCCTCGGCCACGACTTCAAGGCCATCCTCGACCCGAACATGCAGAAGCTCATCCGCCGAGGCGTAGAATGGGCCGCCACCGGCAAGGTGACCGAATAGCCGCACCTCCCATCGCGGATTTCTGATTTCAGATTGCAGATTTGAGGTTCCGCGTCTCTGACGGGTGCCATCGTCAATCGGGGCATGGCGAGAGGTAGCTTGCTGTCTGTTGTCATATCGAGCGAAGCGCAGCGAAGTCGAGATATCCGCCTGCGAATGGTGCGTATCCTGGATTCGCGCGCAAACCTCTCGACCAGACTTGCCCCGGATTCCTCTGCCGCAGAGACCATTGAGGACTTGACGACACAGAGACAGCAACGCGCGATCCCAATCCGCCTCTGCGAGCCGGGCGTTTTTCGCTTCTGCGGCTGCCAACAGGATCGTATGCTGGACCGGCGCAAAGCGCCTCTATCCTGCGCGATCAACCGGTCCCCGCTACGCGCTACGCTTACTCCCGTTTTTCCTCTTGCAGTCGCCCGGCCGGGTGTTAAAATCTTCGCTAAGTGTGATCGTCGAGATTTGCGCGTTGAAGATGAGGCAAGAACGCAAGTACCCCTGTCCTTGACGCACGGGTTTCGTTTCGGCATTGAAAAGACGAGATATGAGCAGATTCTAAGGGGAAGATGGAATGAAGGTCGTCCTGTTTCTTGGGGCGGGATTCTCGCGGGCGTGGGGATTGCCCATCATGGAAGAATTCTTCCAGTACGCGAGAGGAAGCGATTTTCTGGACGAGCAGGAGAAAGCTTTCTTGCGAGATCTCCAGACGACCGCTGAGAGAGGTGGGAGCATGCTTCAGGTGAGACACAACAACCTGGAGGAGATTCTCTCTTTTTGCTTGGCGTCGCGGGACTTCGATGTTGGCTATCCAAGTAGAGGCGAAACCAGGTATGAAAGGCTCTGCCGAATTCTCCAGAACGTCTATCGCCGTTTCGATCTCAAGAACTGGCTTGAGAACGATGGTTGGCGTGGGAGTTTCTGTAGCATTCTAGGTCTTCACGATGGGGACAGTATCCCGTCGCAAGACCTGACTTTCATAACGACGAACTACGACGTGATGATTGAATACGTTGTAGGAATGTTGGATCAACATTGCATCTTTCCCTGCAAATGGTCCGCCGTCCAAAGCGCTGGCGGCGAGAGTCGCGCGGGGATAATGTGCGCCGATGATCACCGTGGACCGCTCCTATGCAAGTTGCACGGATCCCTCAATTGGTTCGTTGATGATCATGGGGCACTGCAGGTTGAGAACACAATACTCAGTGGGACCTATAAGCAAGGCGGGACGCGTCCTCAAGTGGTCTTCCCAAAGGTAAGTTATCGACAGTACGAGACACCGGGTGCACCTTTGATCGTACCGCCGACGTTGTTCAAGATGCAGACGGATCCCATACTTGGGGACGTGTGGAGAGCCGCTGGCCGAGCGCTGCAAGAAGCTGAGAAGCTAGCCTTCGTTGGTTTCAGTTTTCCCGAGTCTGATATTCACATTCGCTACTTCTTAGCTGCGGACCTCTCCGGCAACCCAGATCTTGGATCGATTGATGTTGTTGGCCCCAATGCCGGGGAGATCTGCAGAAGGCTGAGGGAAAGCAACTTTGGACTTCACTTCACAGAGCGGTTGAGGCCCATTGTCGGAGAATGGCAGAGAATCGCGTATTCGGTCCTCGGCTGAAGGCGCGGGGTAGATCGCTTTTGACCAACGTGCACCTGGACAAGCGCCGACCCCACCAGCGCCAGTAGAGAAGACGGAAAGGAGAGGCACATGACACTCATTGTGAGTGAGGTCAGTAGGTTCGGTATAGCTATGGCGGCAGACTCGGCGATTACCGAGGTGTATCCGCAGAACTCGATGCTTCCATCAGGGGCTCGCACGCCTCCAACTGTTCGAGTAGGCGCTCAGAAGATCATTCCCATACATAGCATTGACGCGGCAATCTCTGTATGGGGATTCGGTACGGTGGGGGCAGGAGGACGACCAGATGCGATGATTCCTATAGATCGCTATCTTGAGGATTTCGCCAAGACGGTGAAGCCCAACAGTTCGCTGGAGGAGGTGGGCAGCCAACTTGCGGCCATGACAAATGATCGCATCAGCGTAGGACAAATAAGGGGCGGTTTTCATTTGGGCGGATACACTGTGCAAGACGGCGAACGTTTTCCCGCCCTATACCACATTCACACCGGCCACAAGGCCGAAGGGCCGCACGGACCATTGACGCTGCACAGGGACTATCCATTTGAGTCGAGGCGCGATGTTGACAAGTGGCTCAGGGAGTTGAAGTCAACAACATTCTGGCTCAGGAATGGAGCTATCGATGCTTACGTCGCCTTCCAAACACACCTGAACGATCTGATGAATCATTTGCGCAAGGAAGCCGATTTTGATTGTCCGTACCATTCACGCTTCAGCAGCGCGCTTGAGGCGCGAGGTCAGTTCCTGAGATTGCAGATACAGACCATATGCGAGTTCTACCGTCTCAGCAATCGCCTGGAAACCATTGCTATGCCGATATCATGGATTACTATATCTGAGAAAGGCATCAAACACTTTGAACCGGTAGTGATCTGATTTACTGCCGACTCGGTTTGCGGTGTTGTTCACGGCGGATGGGCCGGCGGGGCGGTTCGCTGAGAGTGAATCAGTGATAAGCGATAAGTGATAGGTGATAAGTAGGACGTGAAGAGCGCCGAAAGTTGGTCGGCGAATGAGCGCATGGAAGGAACTTTATGTTTGAGCGGTTTACGGAGCATGCACGGCATGTGATGGAGTTGGCGAATCGGGAGGCACAGCGGTTCGGGCACGCGCGGATCGGGACGGAGCATATCCTGTGGGGTCTGGCCAAAGAGAACCACGGCGTGGCCGCAGCGGTACTCGAGCATTTCAACGTGGACCTCAAGCCGCTCCGCCAGGAGGTGGAGACGCTGCTGCAGGACCGTCCGCATCTGGAGGACGTCGCGAAGTTGCCGCAGTCGGAGCATGCGCGAGAGGTCGTCGTGCATGCGATCGAAGAGGCTCGCTCGCTGCACCACAACTACATCGGCACCGAGCACCTCCTGCTGGGCCTGCTGCGCGACAGCGAGACGGTCGCGGCCCAAGTCCTGGCGAACCTCGGCCTGCAGCTCGACGCCGTCCGCGAAGAGGTGCGCAAGGCGACGGCAAGTGACAAGGGATAAGTGACAAGGAATGATCGCTTCATACTGACCCATCGGCCAGTTTGAGATATCAAGAATCAAAGCTCAAGATCGAGGATTCGAGCCCTGGCCGAGCGCGTCGCTGTGGAAACGGCGACAGAGTAACGCATCGTTGTCTGGTTCAGGTTCGCAGCCTTGGCGTTTTGACGGTTCGCGGGGCGCTCTGGCGGCGCAGGGCGCAGTCGCGGGGCAGGACCGTGCCCTGGTTGTGCCAGCAGAGATAGCATTCCACCGGGCGGACCCGCTGGCGCTGTTGCTCACAAGGCAGCGCGTGGGGGCAGCGCGTGCAGAGAAACTCGCAGCGCTTGCAGATTCGCAGCTTCCTCTTGATCGAACCCGTATTCATGCGACACCTCCTCCCGCGGCCGGGACCGGCGGCGGGGCGAGCCCCAGGCCATATATCCGAGCCGGTAACTCCCCTATCTATCGGCCGATCCGGGAAGAGACTTCACGTCCGAGAAGGAGGGCGTCAACGGCGCCGAGACAGCGCGAAGTCGAAGGCAGGTGGCCGGCTTCAGTCGTCGGCCTCCTCGATCACGACCCGTGGCGGAGGCGTGCCGCGCAGCGGTCTCGTCATTCGACGCGCCATTCGAGGATGCCCGCGGAGAGGTCGGGCCGGAGCCTGGCTTCGAGCCGCAGTGAGCGGGCGTCAACCTCGTCGAACTGCACCCGGTTGAATCGGTCCTTCTCGATCCCGCGAGGCGAGGCGTTCGGGACTTCCTTCCAGTCGTCGGCTTCCTTGCTCCTGTAGAGGAGCCGCCACGATTGCGGCACGCCGCAGCCGCCGCCGGTAGCGGTGTCGTCATACCAGTAGACCTCGACTTTGCTGATCTTACGCGGCTTCGCGAAGTCGTACTGGACCCACTCGGCCGTGCCCTTGTGCGGCCACCAGGTGAAGCGGGTGATGTTGTGGTCGTTCGAGTTCGCTGGAAGATCGCCGTCACTGAGTGCGGCGGTCGTGTCACCTTCCCAGCAGTGGGATTCCTTCGTCGGGATCTTGGCCTTGCCCTGGCGAGGCAGTCGCCATTCGTGGGCTTTGGGGCCGGAGCCGATCCAGGGGAACGCGGAGATCCGCAGGCGTGCCGCGCCCATCGGAATCAGCGTGACGGTCTCCGTCGGCTCGTCGGATCGGACGGGACTGGGCTGGACCTCGCCGATCAAGCCGAGATGGTCCGGCTGCCAGTTCGGGATCTTTTTGGCTTTGGCCTTGATCTCGATCGGGGCCGCCTCGGCCCCGAATGGCTGATTGTCCCTGGGCCAGTCTTTCGTGCTGACGTCGAACTGTTTGTCGAGCGGCTTGTCCGCGTCGAGAACGAGGCCGTAGTTCCAGGCCGTCGTCGGATAGACCTCGAGGGCGGGCCACTCGTCGGTGCCCCCATAACGGACGTACTTCTCGCCGATCCTGAGCGAGTAGGTCAGCGGGCCGCGATCGACGGAGACGCAGCTGCCGTTGCGGAGCCAGTAGCGCAGCCGCAGCTCCATGGGAAACGTCAGCTCGACGGTGTCGCCGTCTTTCCACGGGCGGTCGATGACGATGAAGGTCCGCGGCTCGGCGTGGACCGGCGTCCTCTTGCCGTTGATCCGCAGGAGGGGGGTCTCACACCAGCCGGGGACGCGGAGGTACAACGGGAACTGAGTCGGCTCAGTCGTGCTGAAGGCCAGGTGAATCGTATCAGCGAAGGGGTAGCAGGTCTTGGCCTTGATGGTCACGGGCTGTCCGTCGCCGACCTTGGCGGTGACTTCCGAGGCGGCGTAGAAGACGGCGGCCAGACCGTTGTCGGGCGTGGCCATCCAGAGATGCTCGGCAAAGTACGGCCAGCCGTGCGCGACGTTGTGCTGGCAGCAACGGTAGCTGTGCGGGTTGTACGAGAGCATTTCGCCGCCATTTTGGATGCCGGGGGCCTTGTTCTTGCTGTCGAGCTGGCAGACGTTCGGGCTCACCAGGTAGTGCAGGCCCTTGAGGTCGGCCGTCAGGGCCGGCGGAAACGTGTTGAACGCGACGTCCTCGCAGCGGTCGGCCCACGTCAGGTCGCCCGTGATCTTCAGCAGCATCTCGCACGACAGCATGAACTCGATGGAGGCGCAGGTCTCGATGCCCTGCCGGGGCCCGTAGTAGCCCCTGCGGCAGTTCTCGTCGCCGCCGAACATGCCGCCGGGGACCCGGCCGTAGACACCCCAGGCCATGTTGTAGTTGCGATCGGTCGCCTGCAGGAAGTAGGAGTCGCGCGATTGCTGGTAGAAGACGGCCGGGGCGCGGAAGCATTGCGCGATGTTCACGTTGTGCCAGCTTGCGACGGTCTCGGTCCAGTCGGCCATGTTGCGCTGGATCTTCTCGGCGAGCTGCAGCAGGTACTCCTGGCCCGTGCGGTTGTAGAGCCAGTAGACGCTGGCCATGTTGTCACTCGCTCGCTGCTGCTGCCAGAACGGCGGCAGAAACAGCTCGTCGGGAACAGTCAGCTCCCATTTGAAGTACTCCTGCATGAGCTCCAGCACGCGCGGATCGTATGTGAATTCGTAATACGATTGCAGGGCGTTAAGCGCGACCATGTTGGGCCAGAGGTCGGGGGCGTTCTTGCCCTCGCCGGCGGCGGCCTTGTTGGCGACCGGGCCGAACCACCCGTCGCTCTGGCGGCTGTTCAGCATGGCCTCGACCCAGACCTTCGTCTCATCGATGATCCGCTCGTCGCCGAGCACGTAGCCGGTATCGCCGAAGCCCTTGAGCCAGTAGGGCAGCTCTTCCCACGGGCTGTGTCCCTGGCCTTCGGGCGAGAGCCACGCGTTGCCGTCTTTTCTGAGGAACCGGCTGATCTCGGTCAGGTGTCCCGTGAAGCCGTCGGCTTGCAGCTCAAGCTGCCGCCGGACCCAACCCTCCGGCTTGACTGCTCCGATGGGCAGCTTGATCAGCGGGCTCGGCGCCAGCGGCCTGGCGTTGCTCACGTAGAAATCGTTCGTCGCCGAGACCGGTGGCGCCGGCGCCACACGCACCGCCGCCTCCGACGCTGCGATAACGACAAAAGTGACGATTGCCACAACCATGATTTGCGACCTGATCATTGCTACCTCCTGTGCCTATATCTCGTGGGCGTGCGTCGCACACCCTCAGCCAGCAGGGCGGGCCCGGCCCGCCGTCTCTTCAAGCACGAGAGCATACTCGATTCCCGGATAAAAGCCAATGGGCCTGGTTGATTGTTTGGGAGACTGGCCCTATGCTGTGCCGGTGGTCGATTGGAACACGATGTACCAAGGGTTTTTTTTCGCATGACAGAGATGCCTTCGGATCGTCGAGCCGGCGACACGCAGGACGCCGAGATCTTCAAGCAGTGCCCATGTTGCAGCCGCGCGTGGCCGACGCGAGACGCATTCTTGTGCGATTCGAAGCTTGTCGTCGTGGGATACCAGGTAAACTTCGAGGAACTGCTCTTGGGGTTCTTTATGTTCAGTCATCGGGCCTGCGGGTCGACCATCGCACTGCCGGCCGAATCCTTCCGCGATTTGTACGACGGCCCGATTTACGAGAGCCGGGCGACGGGGACGGACGAGTGTCCCGAATACTGCCTCTATGAATCCGAGCTGGGGGCCTGTCTGGCCAAGTGCGAGTGCGCCTACGTCCGTGAGATCCTCCAGATCGTTCGTCGCTGGCCGAAGAAAGCTCAGGGCGATAATTGACGAGGATCGATTCCCGAATCTCCTTCGGACCAACTCTCCCACATTTCCTCATCAGATTCGACCACAGAATTGAACTCTGCCCGCAAGCCTGAGTAGTTCTATCTGAACAAAGCCCGCGCGCGACTCTGACGCAATGGAAAGAAGGACTTTTCAGGAGATGTCAGTCATGGACAAGCCCACGATGTTCGAGCCTCACCAGGCGGCCCCGGGTATTGACGTTCTGGCGTCGTACTTTCCCATACCGGGCCTGGGGATTGTGCCGGTCAACGCTTTCGTGCTCCGGGCCGCCGAGCCTGTGCTGGTGGATACGGGATTGGCGGCGTTCAACGAGGAATTCCTGGCCCAACTGTCGTCCGTCATCGACCCGGAGGACGTGCGTTGGCTGTGGCTCACGCACGCCGATCAGGACCATATCGGGAGTCTCCATCGGTTGCTTGCCGAGCTTCCGGCGCTGCGGGTCATCACGACCTTCCTTGCCGTCGGGAAGATGAGCCTGTCTCGGCCATTGCCGCCGGACCGCGTGTATCTGCTGAACGCGGGCCAGAGCATCAGCGTGGGGGACCGTGCGCTGACCGCGATCAAGCCGCCCACATATGACGCCCCGGAGACCACCGGCTTCTACGATCCCGAGTCTGCCGCCTTTTTTAGCGCGGATTGCTTCGGGGCCCTGATGTCCGAGCCCGCGGAGAGTGCGGCCGAGATCGGCGAAGAGAACCTGCGGCAGGGCATGGTCAAGTGGGCGACGGTGGATTCTCCCTGGCTGCACGTGATAGACACGGCCAAATTCGCGAATACCCTGAATTTCGTCCGTGGCCTGTCGCCGAAGGTCATTCTCAGCGCCCATTTGCCCGTCGCCCGTGACATGAGCGACGAGCTGCTTGGGCATCTTGCGGCCGTGCCGGCGGCGGAGCCGTTCGTCGGACCCGACCAATCAGTCTTCCAAGCGATGCTCGCGAAGATGACGGCATCGTAGCTTCGCCCGCACGCGAACGGATGCGATGATCCGATCCGCTTGGAGTGAGATCCCGCGCGCGTCAACACTGCACCACGGGACGAGACCATCATCGATGTGCATAGCCCGTAGGCGCAGGGGATGGGGGAGATGTTGCCTCGTGGTTCCCTGTCGAAGACTTGCGGAAGGAAGGACAATGACGCAATCGTTGCTGGGCAAGACGGCCATCGTGACGGGAGCGGCCGGGAATGGGATGGGGCGGAGTATCGCGCTGACTCTGGCGCGAGAGGGCGCGAATGTTGTCGTGAACTATCTTACGAACGAGGACAGTGCGGCGGCGATTGTCCGGCATGTCGAGAGTCAGGGTGGGGCGGCTGTCGCCTGCCGGGCGGACGTTACCCGGCAGGATCAGTGCAAGGCGCTCGTTGATGCTGCCACCGAGAAGTTCCGCCAGGTCGAAATCTGTGTCATCGGTCCCGGTGCCGGATGGCATCAGGAGCCCGTCGACCGGCTTGACTCGGCCGCTGCTCTGGATGACGCTCAGAAGGAGTTGGCGCCGATCTATCATCTCCTGCCGCTTGTTTTGCCCGGGATGTACGAGCGGAAGTGGGGTCGCGTGATCGCCATCGCGCTCACGCCGCCTTACAACTCGCCCGCCTACGCATACAACGTCGCCAAGGCGGCGCGCGGAGGCGATGCTCATTGCCCGCGACGCGACCTGGCGGCACGGCGTTACCGTCAACACCGTCGGGCCGGGGCCGGTGCCTGTGCTGAAGAGTCTCGACGACGCCGTCGAGCAGTGCGCGCACGGGCCTGCGTGGCAGAGTCGCCGCACGGCGTCCCGTCAGGACATCGCCGGAGGAGTCGCCTTCCTCTGCTCCGAGTCCGGCAGCTTCATCTCAGGAGCGATGCTGCCGTACAGGTATCGATGATCCAGGGAAAAGGCCGGCGGTTCCGCTGTCGCAACTGAACCTGAGGCCGGGGTGCGCCCTATCGAGCGCCCGATCGGGCGGCTCGGCGGCGTTCGCCTTCCTTGAGGAGTCGCTTGCGGATGCGGATCGAGCTGGGGCAGATCTCGACCAGTTCGTCCTGCTGAACGTATTCGAGGTGGGCTTCGAGGCTCATGATGCGAGCCGGGCGGACCTTGGCGGCGTCGTCTTTCGTCGAGGAGCGGACGTTCGTCAACTGTTTGGTCTTCGCGACGTTGACGGGGATGTCGTCGTCCTTGCAGTGCTCTCCGACGACCTGGCCCTCGTAAACCTTCTCGCCCGGTCGAACGAAGAAGATCCCGCGGCTGTAGAGGGCGTCGAGCGCGTAGGCGGTCACGGTGCCCATTTCGCTGGCGACCATCACGCCGGCCTGTCGCTCCGGGATCGAACCGCGCATCGGCTCGTACCGCTCGTACGTGTGGTGCATCACCGCGCGGCCTTGCGTGGCCGTCAGGATCCGCGCGTTCAGGCCGAACAGGCCCCGCGACGGGATCCTGAACTCCATGTGCACGTAATTGCTGGTCCCGCTCTTGGAATCCATCCTCATCATCTCGCTACGACGGGTGCCGATCAGGCTCATCACGGCGTTCTGGCAGTCGGCGGGGCACTCGATCACCAGCCGCTCGATCGGTTCCTGGCGGTAGCCGTCCTTCATGCGGACGATGACCTGCGGCTTGCCCACGCAGACCTCGTAGCCCTCCCGCCGCATGTTTTCCAGCAGGATGCCCAGGTGCATCAGCCCCCGGCCGGAGATAATGAACTCATCGGCGCTTCGCCCCGGCTCGACGCGCAGGGCAACGTTCGTTTGCAGCTCTTTGTCCAGTCGGGCGCGCAGTTGCAGCGAGGTGACGTACTTGCCGTCCTGGCCGGCGAACGGGCCGTTGTTGACCTGGAAGGTCATGCTCATCGTCGGCTCGTCGATCGCCACAATCGGCAATGCGCTCGGCTCATCCGGGCAGGCGATCGTATCGCCGATATCGATCGGGTCCAGGCCGGCCACGGCGCAGATGTCTCCGGCCTCGACCTCCGTCGCTCGCTTTTTTCCGAGCCCTTCGAACTCATACAACTGCACGACCTTCTGTTGTGTATGGCGGCCCTGCTTGTCGATCACGGTCACCGGCTGGGCTTGGGTGAGCCGGCCCGCGAAAACCTTGCCGATCGCGACGCGCCCGACGTAGTCGGAGTATTCGAGTGTGGTCACGAGCATTTGCAGCGGCTTGGCGAGATCGGCCTTGGGGGCCGGGACGGACCGGATGATGGCGTCGTAGACCGGTTTGAGGTCGCGGTTCGGATGGGCCAGGTCCGTCGTCGCCCAGCCTTCCTTGGCCGAAGCGTACAGGATCGGGAAGTCGAGCGAATCGTCGTTGGCCTGGAGCTCGACGAATAAGTCGAAGACTTCGTTGACGACGTCGTCGGGCCGGGAGTCCGGGCGGTCCACCTTGTTGACCACGAGGATGGGCTTGAGGCCGTGGTGCAGGGCTTTGCTGAGGACGAACCGCGTCTGCGGCATGGGCCCATCGAAGGCGTCGACGACGAGCAGCACGCCATCGGTCATCTTCAACACGCGCTCGACCTCGCCGCCGAAATCGGCGTGGCCCGGCGTGTCCACGATGTTGATCTTATACTCGCGTCCGCTGCTGTCTATATAGTCGATCGCGCAGTTCTTGCTCAGGATCGTGATGCCTCGCTCGCGTTCGAGCGGGTTGGAGTCCATGATCAGGCCGTGCTCGCCGCCGGCCAGCCGGTCCAGCTCCTCGTTGCGGAACATGCCGGACTGATACAGAAGCTGGTCCACCAGCGTCGTCTTGCCATGATCGACGTGCGCGATAATCGCCACGTTGCGTATCGTTTCTGCGTACATCTGCCGTAATCCTCTGATTCTTTATCTGCCTGGAATCCCAACGTCTGCCCTCGACCAAAACCGGATCGGAGCCGTCCCCAGGGTGTGATTGCGACATATTAGCCGGATTCCGAGCTTCCGGCAACTGTTTTTCGCCCCAGGCAAGCCTTGTTTATCTCAACGGAAACGGGTAAAATAGCCAAAAATGGGTCTCAATCCTTCGCCCCGGAGAAGAACTGTTGTACGGAAAGGGAGATGAGCGATGAGAAGACATGCCTTTGAAGCCACCTGCCTGGTAGTATTCGTGTGGTCGCTGGTGCTCCTGCCGGCGGCTTCGACCTCAGCCGTTGAGGACACTACCGGCCTTGTCAGCCACTGGGAATTCGACGGCGACGCGGGCGACAGCGCCGGCGGCAATCACGGTACGCTCGTCGGCCACCCGACGTGGGTGATCGACCCGAATCGCGGCTGGTGCCTGGATTTCGACGGTGACGGCGACTACGTCGACGTCGGCGAGGACCCGTCGCTCACGTTCACCGAGGAGATCACGTTAGCGTGCTGGATCAAGGTTCACCAGTTCGACCGCAACTGGAATGCGATTGTGACCAAGGGAGACGACTGGGTCCTGGCCCGGACGCGCGATGACAATCGGGTCGCGTTTCTGTGCCTGGGCCTGACGGGCGGGGGATGGCCGGAAGTCTACAGCGGCGACGTGAACGACGGGAACTGGCACCACATCGCCGGAGTGTACGACGGCTCAAAGCTTTACATCTATCAGGACGGCCTCGAGGCGGATTCCAAGTCGGTCGGCGGCAGCATCAACAGCAGTTGGCGCAGAGTCCTGATCGGCGAAAACGGGCAAACAACAAACCGCTACTGGAACGGCCTGATCGACGACGTGCGTCTCTACAGCCGGGCGCTCACCGCGGACGAAATCAGTCTCCTCTCTGGGGCGGAACCGCCCCCGCCGCCGTCACCGCCGCCCGCTCCCAATGACGTAACCGCCGTCGGGCACGATAGTAGAATCGATCTCAAGTGGCAGTCCGATATGGATCCCAATAGGGAGGGCTACAACATCTATCGCGCCGACTCCGAAGAAGGTCCTTTTACCCGGCTCAATGGTTCGGTCCATCCGGCCTCGGTGTACAGCGACTTCTTCGGCGCCAATGACGTGACGCGCTATTACTACGTCACGTCGGTGGCCGTCCGCGGCGGCGGGGAATCCGGGCCTTCGAATATCGCTTCGGCCACCTCCTGTGCGATGACCGACGAGCAGCTTCTGACTTCCGTTCAGGAAGCTGCCTTTCGATACTTCTGGGACTACGGCCATCCGGTCAGCGGCTTGGCGCGAGAAGGGTACGAGTTCAGCCACAGCACGGATACCTGCACTTCCGGCGGCACGGGCATGGGCCTGATGGCGATCTGCGTCGGCGCCGAGCGGCAATTCGTCACTCGCGCCGAGGCGGCGGGGCGCGTCCTGAAGATTCTGACCTTCCTGGACGAGAAGGCTGTCCGTTTCCATGGCGCCTGGTCGCACTGGATCAACGGCGTAACGGGCGAAACCAAACCCTTCAGCAAATATGACAATGGCGGCGACCTCGTCGAGACCGCGTACCTCGTGCAGGGCATGCTCACGGTGCGGCAGTACTTCGACGATCCGAATGACCCCGTGGAGACCGAGATCCGCAGCAAGGCTACGCGCATGTGGGAGCAGGTCGAATGGAGCTGGTACCTCCAGACGCAGCGCGGTCAGGAACTCTACTGGCACTGGTCCGCCAACTACGGCTGGCAGATGAACCATATCATTCGCGGCTACAACGAATGCATGATCGCCTATCTCCTGGCGATTGCCTCGCCGACGTATCCGATCCCGGCCTCGTGCTACTACAACGGCTGGGCGAAACCGGCCGACTATGCGAACGGCAATACGTACTATGGCTACAAGCAGTGGGTCGGTCCGGAGAAGGGAGGCCCGCTGTTCTTCACCCATTACAGCCACCTGGGATTCGACCCGCGCAACAAGCGCGATAGCTTCTGCAACTACTTCGACAACAGCCGGAATATTTCACTGATCAACCGCGCCCATTGCATCGAGAACCCCCGCGGCCATGCGGGCTACAGCGCTCTGGTGTGGGGCCTGACGGCCAGCTTCAATCCATGGGATTATTCCGCCCACTCGCCGACGAACGATAACGGCACGATCACGCCCACCGCGGCGCTCAGCGCCATGCCGTACGTGCCCGACGAGTCCATCGCGACCTTGAAGCACCTGTACCACACGTACGGCCGCGATCTCTGGGGACCGTTCGGCTTCTTCGACGCCTTCAATCTCAACCAGGATTGGTTCGCCTCCGGCTATCTCGCCATCGACCAGGGACCGATTGTGATCATGATGGAGAACTACCGCACGCAGTTGTGCTGGGACCTGTTCATGGCCAACCCCGAGATCCAGCCCATGCTCGACGCCATCGGCTGGACCACGGACGAACCCGCACCGCCCGTTCCCTGACGTCTGACCGGCCATTTCATAATCGCCAGGGACGATGCGTACATTTGCCACCGGCCTCCTGGCCGAGAACATCCGGGAGGCTCAGCGCCCAAGCATTGCACAGGTGGTCCCCCCAACGAGCGGCCGACGCGGTTTTCGACACGAAGACAGCCAAGCCATCCAGGTTTTTGGGAGGTTCCCGCTCAACTTTCCTGCAAGGCCAGCCGATACTATGGTATTATGGGACAGCAGCGGGAACTGGCTCTCGATTGCGCCCCGCCCCAGCGCATTCTGTGCGGACCTGCACGCTTTGCAGTAGGCGAGTAGTTCGTGGTGCAACGATATGGATGATGGCGAAGAAGGCAAGATCGATCATTTGTGCGAGGCTGCCATGAAGTGGGCAATGACAGGGAAGATCTGTGAGGACGTGTACTTCAGGATCCGGCACCGCGTATTTCACATCCTTGCTGTTCTCTGCCATCGTTGGTTTCCCACTATCCGCCAGGCTGAAAAACAGTTGAAGGCGTGCGAAAGGTACCTCCGGCCCCGACATAGCTGGATCGAGCAACTGGGTCGCGGGTTCTGGGGCCTGCTGTGTGTGTTCCTCTTGCCGCTTGTCATCGTTCTGGCTCTTGTGTTCATAGCAGCGTTCCGCCTTCCGATGCTTGTGGCGAACACAGGCGACCCTTCAGCATTGACAGGGATACTGAGGACGATAGGAGCGATGCTTGCGGCTCTGACCGGTATACTGCTGGCGGTTATAGGCCTCGCAATCAAGAGCGCATTGGAGGATTTTCCGGGCATGAGGTTTCTTCTCGGTGCCTTCGCGAGAAGACAAGGATTCGCGCCGATAGCAGCCCTGCTTTTTGGAACATTGATAACCATTGCGGCCGGGGTCGTTTGGGGCGAGCGGCTCTCGCTCCAGCAACTGAATGATTGGGTCTTCCTGAGCGCGTCCGCAGCTCTTGTCTCTACTTTCTTGCTCTTTGACTTATTCCGTCGAAGTCTCCAAGGGCTCGGCGACACCGACATTGATGATCTCCTGGAAGCAGAGCTTTGTAACCGCTGGCGCGATCACACGCGTTCGGCCTTCCGACAGATATTCGTTGAGATAAACCTCCGGCGAAAACTTGCTGCACTCGGTTTCGTGCGGCACCCATGTACCGAACGAGCATCGCCAGGCCAAATAGAGTGCCATTTGCGACGATACGGCATAATCACAGCTATAGACTTCGCGCCTTTGAGAAGGGTTGCCAAGCTCCTTTCGCTCCGGAAGATCGAGCCTAATCTCGACCTGAGCTATGACGGATGGCTCACCGACCATGCCACGAATTCAACCTGCTTGACGACCCCAGAGCATGGCCAGATCTCGCCCAAGAAATCGCTTGCGCTGCTCATCGTGTCATCTTCCTCCTCGCTCCCCGCGGACATAGGCTCCCGGATCGGCGGACTCGTACAGCGTGCCTTCATTCTTCGCAGGGTGCGGTCAACGCCGGGTAGCAGTGCGATACCCCGACTACTTTCTGTCCTGACAGGCGCGATCGAAAAACGGGATGCCTCGTTTGTGGAGACCGCAACGGTGACCTTCGAGACCATCTTTGAGGAATATCTCTCAGTCTTTCCAGACTTCGTGGACAGCCTCAAGGAAGTCGGCGCCAAGCCACCTGGGGGTTTCATGATGCTTCATGCTTACAAGTATAGTGAGCCGCATCCTCCACAGTTGGACCTCTTTAAGTTAGCGATAAGGGCGATGCAAAATGACAGCTTGGATTGCGTTCGTGAGATTTTCAAGTCTGTCTATAAGCTATCACGTATTTGTTTTGAGAAGGACAATCCCAAGCTCTTTGGCGACTGCATATCCGAATTATACCGGACATACTGTTCGGCTGGCGTTTCTTCAGGGAGTCAGGGAACATCCGGCATTTCGGGTGAAGTAGCGCGCTGGCTCTCCTCGATCAGCCAATATCTTCTCGGGCCATACCTCTTCAGACGCGAGGGTTCATTGCCGCACATCGAAAGACTGGAGCCTTTCGTAATTCACTACTATTGGCTGTGCTTACATCTCCTGAAGCGTTCGATTGAAGAATGCGACAAGACCATGTCTGACCGCGTCCTTAAAGACCTGGCCAACTTTCTGAAGCACAGACTGCCGAGCGATGTCAAATGGATACTGGAGCAGAGAGCTTCAGATGGCACATACCCTGGTCTTCCGAACGGCGTCGGACGCTGCGACGCAGCTACTCAAGAGAAATTCATGACGCTATGCAATGATTTCTACGACTATAAGAATCTGGTTTACCTTGTCGGAGGCGCATGGCTGATGTATCAAGTCAAGTGTGCCAAACTTGATGCTGAGTTTGCGACGCCGTTTATGACGAAGCTGGTGGACAGCATACCCGACTTCCGAAACCTTCTTGATCTGTACCCCATGGCCAGCGCCGGCGCGGGTCACGTCGAGGACTTGGGCTTCTTGCATTGGCACGTACCCTACTCGCCGTATTCACATGCCACGGCTGGCACGGCTTTTCAGATATGGATATGTCCATTCTACGAGTTTCTTCTGTTGAAGAAGGCAAGTCGCTCGTCTGCCAGGGTCCACCTGGACAACATCCGTCAGACTCCAATGGCTGACCACGAGTCGCTCAGGGATCTTCTCAAGGCTCTCGCCGACCCAGGGTACGCTCTGCCTGACGAATACCAAGACGTGCCGTGGGGCATCGATGCCAAAGACCTGAAGACCGCCAAGGAACAGATCAAGGAGGTTCTGAGCTCTTGGGCCAAGTCGGACGATTCGACATCACCGCAGGAGTGAATGGACGCGAAGATGCCGAACCATGCGTTTGTCGCTTTATGGGTGCCGGCGGAGAGTACGCTGCCCGTCTTGTCCTAACGTGCATCTCCTCTGACGGCTCAACGGACACGGCGATACGGACAAGTGGCTCTGGTGCTGAGCCCTGCGCCGTATATATAACGAGATGGGCTGGGCATTTCACCGCGTCTTCCTATCCTCCCCGCTGGCACCCCAAAAAGCGAAAAACGCGGCCTGTCCGGGCTTGGGGCACAGGGATTCTTTGACCTGAGCCACCGGGGTCTCTACAATCGTGCGGAAGATACGACGGTTGCGTGTTCGTGCGTGACAGGGTCGTTCATCCGGAATCCGGGAGGTAGAAATGCGTACGCAAAGCGGAAATATGGGAAGTGGATGCAAAACGGTAGGGCGGCGGGATGTGCTACGGGCGACGGCTGGTGTCGGCGCGGGGCTTATGGCTCTCGGGGCGACAGTGTCGGGGGGCCAGCGCGTCGAGCAGGTGGCCACCAAGGGGCGGATCAAGCAGTCGATTGCGTATTGGTGTGTCGAGAAGTACTGGAGCGTGGAGGAGACGTGCCGGATTGCGAAGGAGCTTGGCTGCCGGAGCGTCGAGCTGGTCGAGCCGAAGGACTGGCCGATTCTCAAGAAGTATGGGCTCGTGTGCGCCATCCATAGCAGTCACGGCTTTGACCAGGGGATGAACAACCCCGCGTATCAGGAGATGTGCCTGGCCAAGCTGCGGGACTCCATCGATGCCTGTGCGGAGCACGGCTTCCCGAACGTCATCACGTTCACCGGCTTCCGGGAGGACATCCCGGACGATGTCGGGCTGCGAAACTGCGTGGCCGGCTACAAGAAGATCGTCGGCCATGCTGAGAGAAAGGGCGTGACTCTGTGCCTGGAGATTCTGAACAGCCGGGTCGAGGCCGAGATGAAGGGCCATCCGGGCTACCAGGGCGACCACACGGACTACTGCATGGAGATCGTTCGGCAGGTCGGCTCGCCGCGGATGAAGCTGCTGTTCGACATTTACCACGTGCAAATCATGGACGGTGACATCATCTCCCGCATCCGGCAGTACAAGGACTACATCGGGCACTACCACACCGCCGGCAATCCCGGCCGGCGCGAGCTGGACGACCGGCAGGAGATCAACTACCGGCCCATCATGGAGGAGATCGTCCGCACCGGCTACACGGGTTACGTCGGCCAGGAATTCATCCCCACGGGCGATCCGTTGGCCGGCCTCAAGCAGGCCGTCGCGCTGTGCGACGTGTAAGGCACTTCGCAGACGGATTATTCGCCTCTTGCTTGAAGCCTGAGACGTGGGACCTCTTGTAGGACGCGCTCGCTTTGCATTAGTGACGCGGGTTCTGCAAAATGGAGATTAGGCTTGCTTGAAGGAGGAGAAACTGGCTTCGCGATTCTTCCTTTCGAGACGGTGCGTGGTCGATCTGCTACGAGTCAGGCTGATTATTCAAGGAAATCCCAGAACCGATTTCCTTGAATAATATAAGCCTAATCTCCATTTTGCAGAACCTCCGTTAGTGAATCAATCGGGGCAGGGCCAGGACGATCTGGGGGAAGAGGATCAGCAGCACGGCGGCGATCACCAGGGCCGCGAGGAAGGGCAGGGCGCCGCGAAAGATCGTCTCCAGGGGCACGTCGCGCTCGATGCCGCTGACAACGTAGACGCAGACGCCGACCGGCGGCGTGATCACGCCCATCTGCGTGACCAGCACGATCATGACGCCGAACCAGATCGGGTCGAAGCCCAGATTCATCACAACCGGATAGAAGATCGGGATCGTCAGCAAGATCAGAGCCAGGGCGTCCACGAAACAACCTGCGACGAGATAGAACAGAACGACCAGGCCCATGATCACCCAGCCCGGCAGTGGCAGATTGCCGAGCCAGTTCGCCAGCTCCGACGGAATCCGCGTCACCGCCAGGAAATGCCCGAAGACTACCGCGCCGGCGACGATGATCATCACCATGCACGACGTCCGCAGCGTCTCCTTGAGCGAGCGGACGAACATCGGGAAGCTCAGCTTGCGTTTGAACGCCGTGATCACGATCGTCCCGGCGGCGCCGATGGCCGCCGCCTCGGTCGGCGTGAACAACCCACCGAACATGCCACCCATCACGGCAACGAACAGAAGCAGCGTCTCCCATGCGCCGCGCAGGGACAGGATCTTGGCCTTCCAGGAAGATGAAGGGGCCGCCGGCCCGAGCTCCGGCCGGCGCACGCACTGAAGGAAGATGGCCAGACAGAACAGCGCCGCGATCAGCACGCCCGGCAGGATGCCCGCGATGAACAGCTTGCCGATCGACTGCTCCGTCATGATCGCATAGACGATGAATACGACGCTGGGCGGAATCATCATGCCGATTCCGCCGCCGGCCGCCACCGCTCCGCAGCCCAGCTCCATACTGTATTTGTAGCGCCTCATTTCGGGCAGCGCCACGGAGGCCATGGTGGCGGTTGTGGCCGGGCCGGAGCCGCAGATCGCGCCGAAGGCCGTGCACGCACCTACCGTCGCCATCGCCAGTCCACCGGGCAGCGGGCCGAGCCAATGATAGGCCGCATTGAACAGACGCCGGCTGATCCCCCCGTGAAAGGCAATCTGCCCCATCAGAACGAACAGCGGAATGACTGTCAGGCTGTAGGACGTGAAGGTCTTGTACAAATCGAACGTCAGCACGCTCACCGCCGCATGGGGTGACACAACCGCGGCGAAGCCTACGAAGCCCACCGCCGCCATGGCAAACGCCACCGGCATGCTGCTGCACAACAGCAGCAGAAGAACCACACAGCCCACGATGCCAATCTGTTCCGGCGTCACGGCTTCATCAACTCCTTGCCCGGATGCACCAGGTGATACAGAATCACCAGGATCATCACGCCGCTGCACAACGCCATCCACCAGGGCATCCAGAAGATGGGCCAGCGCAGCGTCAGTGTCACCTGGCCGCTGGCTCGCAGCTCTGCGCCGTATTGGATGAATCGCCACGTCAGGAAGGCGAACATGGAGACGGAGATCAGCCGCACGAGAGTATCGACGACAATCCGCCCGCGCCGGCCCAGCCTCTGGAAGAAGAACTCGATGGCCACGTGGCCTTTGCAGCCTGTGGTGTACGGCAGCGCCCCGGCGATGACAATGGCGCCGAGCAGCTCGACGATGTCATAGGCGCCCTTCAGCGGGTGGCCGAAGCGCCGTCCGACCACGTCGACACACGTCACGACGATCATCACCGTCACGGCGAGCCCCGCCACGATGGCCAGCGCACGGACCACCCAGCGCAGGCCGGATACATAACCCTTGTAGACTTGCTGAATCGTTGCTGTCTGTGCCAACGTTGGTTTCACTTACTGGCCCGTCGGCCCGGAATACTGCGCGATCAATGCCTGTGCGTCGGCCAGGAATTCCTCGCCGGGCAGCCCTTTCTCCCGGGCGGCGGCGACGTACGCATCCAGCACCGGCTTGACCGCCTCTTTCCACCGCTGCTGTTGCTCGGGCGTCAGCGCAATCATCTCGCGCCCGAGACCGTTGACGAACTCGCGGCCCTCCGCGTCGGCCTGGTCCCAGGCCTGGCCGTGTTGGGCCACCCATTCGTGACTGACGTCGGTGAAGACCTTCTGTACGTCCGCGGGCAAGCTCTCCCACTTCTGCTCGTTCATCACGACGAACATCGCTGTGGTATAGCCGACCGCCGTCGCATCCGTTACGGAGCTGATCACCTCGCCCTGCTTCCAGCCCTTGAGCGTTTCAATGGGACACAGCGTCGCATCCACCACGTTCTTCTGCAGCGCCTCATACGTATCCGGCTGCGGCATAGCCACCGGCGTGCCGCCCAGCGCGGTCACCACTTTCTGCGAGAGACCCGTCGCCCGGACCTTCAAGCCCTTCAGGTCTTCCAGGGTCCTGACCGGCTTCTTTGAGGCCAGCAAGCCGGGCCCGTGTGCGTGAATGTACAAAACGTGCGTGCCCGCAACCTCTGCCGGCTCGTATTTCTCCACCAATTCGGTGGCCACCCGCGTCGCCACGGTCCCGCTGGGATAGCCTAACGGCAGGTCCAACCCTTCCAGCAGCGGAAAACGCCCCAGCGTATACGCAAAGCAGCTCATGCCGATATCTGAAATGCCGTTGACCACTCCTTCATAAACCTGCGGTGCGGCGGTCAGCGTGCCGCCGGCGTATACCGTGATCTTGACCCGCCCGTCGGTCCGCTTCTCGATCTCCCGGGCCCAGGCCTCCGCGGTGGTGCACTGAATGTGCGTCGGCGGAAAGAAGATGCTGTAGGACAACTCAATCGGCTTGGCCTTGGTTACGGACACACCGCCCGGCTCTCCCTGCTTCTTACAGCCCACCAGGGCAAGACTCATCGCTACGACTACGACAATCGCTGTCGCCCAAAACCATCTGCGCCTGTTCATGTGTGGTCTCCTGTCAATTACCCTTGTATGCCGACCTCGCACCAACCAGCTTGCCGCCCCGGTCGGAGCGCGCACGCGAAACGGGAATTCTATCCAATGGGGTGCTGCAATGCAATCGAGAATCCGGCGCGCCCGGCACAGGGATGCACCGAGGGGGGCGAAGATCCAGATTCCAAACTCTGCATCGTATTGATGATTGAACAGCCGATTGAACCAGGGAGTAGACCACGTCATTCCCGCGAAGGCGGGAATCCAGTGTCTTTCGCGGCTTTACCGACCCCTCGCCTGACCGGGGTAACATCATCGCTTCGGCCCATTCGCCGTATCGGTCATTCTGTATTCCGCCTCGTCTTCGGGGTAGAGCTTGGGGCTTAGGATTTGCCGGGCGGGCGCAGCCGGTATTCGGCGAAGAGTTGGGCGGGGGGGCACGGTTCGCAGCCGAGACAGCCGTGCAGTTTCTCGGGTCGGACCTCGTATATCTCAAGGAGTGACTTCGCGTCGTCCGCGGCGTCCAGTTCAAGCTGGGTGATGAATCCTTGCAAACACTCGCACGACCAGCAGGCTTCCTTCTCGGCCGCCTGCGCCAATTGCTGCAGCCACGTTCTCGCCTCGCCCGCCGTCAATCGATTCGTTCCATCTGCGCCCATTTGCCGCCCCCGTTCGCATGACCCGAACCATCTCGAAGCTCGAACCGCTCCGTACCGCCGCCGGCGGCACAACCCATCCCTGCCGCTTCCCCTACGTGCCATCCTGCTGCTCAGTTCATACCTTCGTTAGCCCGGTCTTCAACGACCTTGTAGAAGGCGCTGTATTTGCTCCAGATCAGGGCTTGAAAAACCGCCGGGTTTGTCCGAAGATACGGGCGGAAGATGACGTTGGCAGGGTCTCCAAACGCCGGCAGTTCTCTATCGGCAGGTTCCTGGACCCCGTCGGTGGCCGCAACGCAATGATCGGCGATAGTCATGAGTGACCTTACTCGCATCTTGAACGCTATTGAACAAGGGGATGCCCGGGCTGTGGACAAGCTGCTCCCGGCGGTCTACGAGGGACTCCGCCGATTAGCCGCTCAGAAGCTCGCGAGAGAGAAGCCCGGCCAGACCCTCCAGGCGACCGCGCTCGTACATGAAGCGTACCTGCGACTTCTCGGCGCCGAAGGGCAGAGCTGGAGCAGCAAGACCCGTTTCTTCACGGCCGCCGCCGAGGCCATGCGCCGCATCCTCATCGAGAACGCCCGCCGGAAGCACCGGCTCAAACGCGGGGGGCGGCGGCAGCGAATCGACCTCAAGGAGGCAACCCTCGCCATCGAAGGGCCCTCGGAAGACGTCCTGGCTGTGAGCGATGCCCTGGAGCGGCTGGCGGCGGAGGAACCGGTCGTGGCCGACCTCGTGAAGCTTCGCTACTTCGCCGGTCTGACGATCGAGCAGGCCGCCGAGGTCCTGGGTATTTCGGGCCGCACGGCCAATCGATATTGGGCCTACGCCCGCGCGTGGCTGTACGATCAGATCGCGGAGCCGCAGGAGAAATCACCCGAGTAGAACCCGACCGGGACACCGCCACGGTCGTACTCATAACGCCGCAGGCTTGAGAAGCCTGCGAGAGTGCGGGCTCGTTTCCGGCCCAGCTCTTTTCTCGAAAAGGCTGCAATTCTTGTGTCGCTTTCTCTGCGCTGATGGCGCAATACCGTACGGGGGGGAGCCAGTGAAGGAGTAGAACGATGCCGGACGAACCGAAAGACCGCAAGACGATCTTTGCCGAGGCCATCGAAATCAAAGACCTCGCCGCGAGGGCTGCCTACCTGGATCGGGCCTGCCGGGGGGACGGCAAGCTGCGGGCGAGCGTGGAGGCCCTGCTCAGGGCCCATGAGCGGGCGGACGGCTTTCTCGAATCACCGGCGGCGGGAGTGACCCTGGACAATCCCGCCAAAATCGACGGCCCCGGCACGGCCATCGGCCGGTACGAGCTGCTGGAGCTGATCGGCGAAGGCGGCATGGGACTGGTCTACTTGGCCGAGCAGAAGGAGCCGGTCCGGCGGAAGGTGGCCCTCAAGATCATCAAGCCCGGCATGGACTCCAAGCAGGTCATCGCCCGCTTCGAAGCGGAACGCCAGGCCCTGGCGCTGCTGGACCACCCGAACGTCGCGCACGTTTTCGACGCCGGCACGACCGAGACCGGCCGGCCTTATTTCGTCATGGAATACGTCAAGGGCCTGTCCATCACCCGATACTGTGATGGACACAGGCTCGATGTTGAACAGAGACTTCGATTGTTTCGAGAAGTCTGCGAAGGTGTGCATCATGCGCATCAGAAGGGCATCATCCACCGCGATCTCAAGCCCTCGAACA
>CBFDBY010000010.1:0-80181 GCA_965603165.1 uncultured Phycisphaerae bacterium | reverse complement strand
TGTCCGCTATGCAGCAACATGAAAGTGTTCAATAAACACTGCTCCCCGTAGTATCTGCCTGGTCCGCCTCGTGCAGGGTGCTGTTGACGTACAGCGAGCGCATCTCGAGCCCGTTCTTTTTCAGCAACGGCGCCATCTGCTCGATCTGCTGCAAGCCCCCCACGCCCGGCTCAAAGCCATCGATCCCGCTGGCCGCCACTTCGGCCAGACCCGCATCGAGCAGCGCGTTGAAATCCTTGCCGTCTCGTCCGTAGAAAACGCTCCACGGATACTGGTTGCACGCCACGTGCAACCGGCTCGTCCCCGCCTGCGTCGCTCCGGACATGCCCGCCGCCAAAGTCGTCGCCAGCACCGTATCTCTGAGAAACTCACGTCGAGAGAAATCCTGATCCGCCATAATCCAACACTCCTCAACAGAGAGCCTGTACATTATGCCGGCCACTCAAGCTGCCTCACTTGGCGGCCCTTTCGTAAGTATGAGCGCCACGACGCAAACAGGCAAGCCCAATCCATTGCATGGAATGTGGCTGGCCCGTACGGCGAAGGAGCCGGTTCGGTTTCGGCGATTTGACTCCAGTATCAGCGGGATGGTTTCCGGATGACGCGGCAGAGGATACAATGCCGGCGTGGACGCAGAATAGTCGGTTGTTGGAGGATTCGCCGATGGTGTCAGGTAGGCCGGTGACGCGTTTTGCCCTAGTGGTTATGGTCCTCGTGATGAGCGTTACGGGCGCGGCTCAGGGGGTCGTGCTGAGCACGGCGCAGGAACAGGTGGGCAAGTATGAAAAGTTGGAGCTGCTCATCGACGTCGGGCGGGAGTATGGCGATCCGTTCGATCCGTGCGAGGTCGAAGTCAACGTGCTTGTAACGGAGCCGGGTGGGGATTCTCTGGTTCTGCCGGCGTTCTTTGGGCAGGACTATGAGCGGCAGGACCGCGAGCGCAGCGGCAAGACCGCCGCGTGGTGCTATCCGCGAGGCGCCGGTTCGTGGAAGGCGCGATTCGCCCCCAGGGAGGTCGGCTGCTATACCCTCGTCGCATCGTTGCGGGATTCCTCCGGGCGCAGCACTTCGACGCCCATCCAGTTCGTCTGCGTGGATTCGAAACACAAAGGGTTCTTGCGAGCCGGTCGGGACGATCCGAGGTTTCTCGAATTCACGGAAGGCCGGCCGTTCTTTGCCATCGGCCAGAACCTCGCCTTCATCGGCGAAGGCCAGTATGTCACCGTGCCGAAGGCGGAGGAGATCTTCGGACGCCTCGCAGAAAACGGCGCGAACTTCGCGCGCATCTGGACCTGTTGCCAGGACTGGGCCCTGGCCATCGAAGCTCGCAAGAGCGCGTGGACCCGCTCCTGGACGCGCGAATCCGCCATCGTGCCCGTGCCCGGCAGCGAAGGCGCCTCGCAAGTGAGGAAATGCGTCAAGATCGAGGGCCACGACGGCAGGTCTGTCGCGGCGAATCCTTCTCATCCCGTAGCCTTGCGACCGGGAACGACGTATCTCATCACGGGCAAGCTCAGGGTAGACGGTCCGGAGGCGGTGCGACTGCACGTCGGCGGCAACGAGTGGCAGATCCCCGCCGGTGCATCCGAATGGCAGGCATTTGAAAAGGCATTTACGACGGGGGCCAACGAGTATTGGCTCGGTCGGGTCTCCTTCACTCTCGTGGGTGCAGGCGCCGCCTGGCTGGACGGGTTGTCGCTGAAGGAAACGGGCGGCAGCGCGGAGCTGCTCTGGGAGGCGGACGTGAATCGGCTGGTGCGCGGATTTTACAATCCGCTCGACTGCTTCATGCTCGATCAGATCGTCGAAGCCGCCGAACGGAACGGGATCTATCTCATGCTGTGTGCGATCACACGCGACCTGTACATGGAGTCGCTCTCGAAGGTCGACAGCCTCGAGTATCGCCAGGCCACCGAAGACGCGAAGAAGTTCATGCGCTACGCTGTCGCACGATGGGGTTATTCCACCAGCGTCGCTGCCTGGGAATACTTCAACGAGATGGACCCGGGCAAGCCGACGGATCGATTCTACGCGGACGTCGGCCGCTATCTCGAACAGATCGACATCTATCGTCACCTGCGCACGACGAGCACGTGGCATCCATCCGCGCGGGACTGCCGGCATCCGCAGCTCGACGTCGCGCAGGAGCATCATTACATGCGCCCGGACGATGACGACTTCAAGGACGAGGTCGAATCCATCATTCGCCAGAGCACGTGGCTGCGCGAGCACGCCGCGAACAAGCCGGCATTGATCGGCGAGTTCGGCCTGGCCACCGCAAAATGGGGCCTGAGCGACTACATGAAGCAGGACCGCGAGGGCGTGCACTTTCACAACTGCCTCTGGGCCTCGGCCTTCACCGGCGTCTCCGGCACGGCCATGTTCTGGTGGTGGGAGCAATTGGACCTGTACGACGCCTACCGGCACTACCAGCCCCTCGCAGCGTTCTTGCAGGGCGCCTCCCCCGCCGGCTTGCAGCAGGCGACGGCCACCACATCCGATTCTCGCATCCGTGTCCTCGGCTACCAGGGCAACAACCGCGCCTGCCTGTGGCTCGTCAGCCGACGGGCCACATGGTGCAATCTGGTTGTCGAGAAGCGCGAGCCTGACCTGATCGATTCGGCGGCAATCACCATCGACGGTCTTGCCCGGCAGAGTTATAGTGTCCTCTGGTGGGATACGCACGAAGGTGGGCCCATCAGCCGACAGACCGTCTCACCTGAGGATGGTCGCCTGCAACTGGCCATTCCACCGTTCAGCCGGGATCTCGCCTGCAAGGTCGTTCCGGCTGCCTTCGCGGACTGACCGGCGTAAGCTGCTTCTCGAAAGGAGGTCACACATGAAACCTACAGGTCGATTCATATCCCTCGCGGTGTTCTTGCTGTGCGCGGGTCGCGCGGGAGCGGCGGACCCCAACCGGCCGTTCGATATCCGCTCGTACGGCGCGAAGGCCGGCACCGGTCAGATATGCACGGAGGCGATCAATCGAACGATCAACGCGTGTGCGGAAAGCGGAGGCGGCACAGTCTTCGTGCCGGCGGGCACATTCATTACCGGGCCCATCGAGCTGCTCAGCCACGTCACGCTGCATCTGGAGGCCGGCGCCGTGCTCAAGGGCAGTGACCAGCTTGCTGATTACGCCCAAGGTGGTCGGGGCCGGCAGCCTCTGGTCCGCGCGACCGACGCCGAGAATATCGCCATCGTCGGCGGCGGCGCCATCGACGGCAGCGGCGCCGCCTTCATGGATATGACAAAGACCAGGGTCGGCTCCCATATGCCGGGCGATCTGGACCCCAACGTCACCAGACAGGGACGCCAGTACATGGACGCGAAGTTCGGCGAGGGCGACGGGCCCGTCGTTTACCTAAGGCGTCCTTCCCGCCTGATCCGCATCACTCGATGCCGAAACGTTCTCCTGCGCGACGTGACCTTGCGGAACTCGCCGATCTGGACGCTGCATTTCGACGATTGCGAAAACGTCACCGTCACGGGCATCAGCCTCCACAACGATCTGCTCGTGCCGAACAGCGACGGCATTCATTGCACGACCTGCCGTCGCGTGCGCATCTCCGATTGCGATATCAGTTGCGGCGACGACGCCATCGCGATCACGACCCAGGGAAGCCGCCCGAAAGGACCGTGCGAGGACGTCACCGTGGCCAACTGCACCCTGCAATCCCGCTCGGCGGCCGTACGGCTCGGTTACGGCGACGGGCCCATCCGAAACTGCACCTTCCAGAATCTGACCATTCGGGAAAGCAACCGCGGCCTCGGCCTCTTCGTGCGCGACGACTGGCCGATTGAGAACGTTCTCTTCTCCAATATCGTGATTCGAACCCGACTGCACACCGGCCACTGGTGGGGCAACGCCGAGCCCATTCACCTGTCCGTGATTCCCCAGCGCCGCGGGGGCCGCACCGGCAAGATCAAGAACGTAACCTTTGCGAATATCATCGCCGAAAGCGAAAGCGGTATCGTCGTCTACGGGCACGAGCCCGGTGACATCTCCAACCTGTCCTTCGATAACGTGCGACTGCAAATCCGCGAGAGCAAACTGAACGCCTCCTATGGCGGAAACTTCGACCTGCGTCCCACCTATGACAATCGCTTCGCGATCTTTCGCCACGACATCCCGGCACTGTTCTGCCGAAACGTGAACGGCTGCGTCATCAGTCGGTTCGACGTCACCTGGGGTGCAGGCGAGGCCGCGATGCCGGAGTTCTTTGACCACGCCATCTTCTGTGAGCAGTTCGAGGACCTCGTGATCGACGCCTTCCACGGGCGACAGCCGCACCCCAATGATCAGAGGGCGGCGATTGTGCTGAAGGCCGGCCGGGACGTCATCATCCGCGACTGCATCGCTTCCAAAGGCACCGGCACGTTCCTGTTCCACGAAGGCCTGAAGGGTGGCATGTTCGTGAACAATGATTTGCACCAAGCCAAGATCGCCTTCGTGCCGGGCGAAAGCAGTCTCACGCTGAGCGGCAACCGTATGCCCCGGTCGCGGTAAAGCGCCCCGAGTTCGGGACCCGGCCGCACAAGGGCAAATTCGCGATCCCGCAGTCGCGGCACGCGTCTCTTCGAGCTTGACGGTTGACTGGGCAAGGGGTAGGTTTGGAGGTGATGAGTGAATCGCGATACAGCGGAATGAGAATGAAACGCCTCGGTGCGGCTTTCCTGCTGCTGGTGACGGTGGCCGTCATGGGTTTTGAGACGCCGAATGAGAGTGATAGACTCCGGGCGATTGGACCTACCGAGAACTTGCCGCAGGCGGTGAAGAGAGCGCTGGAGCCGGGAGACGGTTTTGCGCCGATGCCGGCGCCCGGGCCGCACGACTGGCTTGCCGCGCATCCGGAGCCGGGCCAGAGCTTCGAGCAATTCGTGGGGTCGCGGCCGAATCGGCCCGACGAGCAGAGGAAGATCATCTACCTGCAACCTCTTGGCGACTTCCCGTCGGATGAGGCTCCGCCCCAGAACCTGTTGCGGGAGTACGCCACCGCGTATTTCGCGATGGAGGTCCGGCTTCTGCCGCGGCTGAGCCTGAGCGGGCAACGGATCACGGAGCGCCGCAACCCGACGACGCACAATCGCCAGCTTCTGACCACGGACATCCTGGCCGTCCTCAAGAAGAGGATTCCCGAAGACGCCTTCTGTCTGCTCGGGATTACCATGCAGGACCTCTACCCCGAGCCGTCGTGGAACTTCGTTTTCGGACAGGCGAGTCTCCGCGAGCGGGTCGGTGTGTACAGTTTCGCCCGCTACGATCCGGCCTTCTACGAACAGCCGCGAGGCGACGATCATAAGAAGATCCTCCTGCGGCGAAGCTGCAAAGTGCTGGCCCACGAAACGGGCCACATGTTCGGCCTGCTGCACTGCATTTACTACCGCTGCGCGCTCAACGGCTCGAACCATTTAGCTGAGAGCGACGCCCGCCCGATGCACGCCTGCCCCGTGGATCTGCACAAGCTCCATCGCAGCATCGGCTTCGACGTCGCCCGGCGGTATGCGAAGCTGTGGCGCTTCTATCGGAAGGCCGGCTTCGAGGACGAAGCGGAGTGGACGAAGAAGAGACTCGAAGGGGTCGTCGGTGAGAGCGAGGCGAGAAGGATGATCGAAGACCATGGTGAAGGGGCCTGAAGCCCGGCGGGCCGACGAGACGTGCGGCTTGTCTACCGACAGATGACGTGGTGGAACCTTGTCGTGGAGAAGCAGCAAGCCGTCCGATCGATTCGGCGACAATCACAATCGACGGTCTTGCCTCCGGGAGTCATACTGTCCTGTGGTCGGATATGTGCACAGGGATTCTTCGGGGGACCTCGATTTCATCAGGCAGCAGGCGCTCCCGTTGTCCGTTCCATCGTTCACTCGCGGCCGTGCCTGCAGAATGGTCCCTGTCGCGTTTGCGGGCGGACCTTCGCCTCAAACGGCTTATCGAAAGGACGTTGCCGCCACAGGACCGGCGATTCAATACTCCTCCGTGGGAAGACAGAGCGAGAAATCCTGGACGATGTAAACGATCGCTTCGCTGTCGTTGATCTCCTCGAGCAGAGATATCAATCTCTTCCGCTCCTCGGGCGCGCCGGCTTCCAGGCTGTTCGCAGCGGCGACGGCCTCGCCGATGATATCCGAAGTCGAAAGCCACGTGCCGTCCGGCATCTCAATGAGGGTGGGGCCGCCAAGAATCTGCCATACGTTGAAGACGAACTCCAGCACTTGCAGGGCCAGTTGCTCACGCAGATCTCCTTCCGCGTCCAAGCACCGCGAGATATTCGCCAAACCTTCCTTGTGCCAGTAGCTTGTGTGGCGGAAGTCAGCCACGGCGGTAGTCACGTTGCCGAACCAGTGTGTGGTATACGCGGGGCTGTTGCACGTCACGATGAAGTCCTGGACTTGTGTAGGCGTTGTGGTCCGCCAGTTACATGAGGGTGTGTTGTCCGGGAGGATCTCACGGAGCGTGTACACACCGGGCAGAAGCCCACAAAACGTGCTCCAGCCATCCGCTGATGTGTAGGAAGTGCGATGCACGTCGAGCAGCCCGGCGGGATCGCCAAAGATGTCCCGACCCACCAAGACGAACTTCACGCCGGGAACGGGTGGCTCGCAGTTGTCCCAGATCCCATTGACATTGTAATCGTAGAACTTGAACACGCTGATGCTGCCCAGCGGGATATTCCCGAAGATCACTTCGTGGATCTCTTCGTCTGCATCGGTGTCCGACTCGCCAAACGGAACGACGACGGTGTCGGCCACGGGCATAGACTGCCCGTCCACGATCAGGGCGGTCTGCATCCAGTCGCTGCAGGCGTGCGACGGTATGATCTCCGATACCGTCCAGTTGCCGGCATAAACGCCGGTCGTGACCGGCGTGGTCCTCACCTGACTGGCATGGCCACCCGGTTCGGTGATACTGACTTCCCATCCTTCGATCTCAGACTCGTCCTCATCCCACACGCCGTTGGCATTGCAGTCCTTGAACTTGCGGACCACCAGACGCCTTCTCACGCCCGAGACGACCTTGAAATTGTCCGTCTTCGAGTATTTTTCGCGAAAGCCGAAATTGGTGCCCGCGGCATCGGGCTCGTCGTCATAGCAGTCCACCGAGGTTACCCAGACTTTGTACTCGCCCCCCTCATTCGGGGTATCTTCGAACGGCGCCAGTTGAACGAGTTCGAACACCCCATCTTCCACCTCGATGACTCGGTCATCCAGCGGATCAAGCGAAAGCAGGACCTTTCCGGATGGATCGGTGACCTGGAAGTAATAGGACCCATCCGGCAGTGCGGCGGCATGATCGGGCGCATTGGCGCGCGGACCGCCGTTCAGATAGACGTCTTCTTTGTCATAGTATATGTTCCCGTTAACGAGATTCCCATCGGAGTCGGTAGTGAAAATGGCCCCCGAAAGGGAGTCGCATACTGTATCATCTTTGGCCGTTGCGATCATGGGGCTCATGAAGACAGCCACGATCACAACGGCGATACATGGGCCTGAAAGTTTTCTGTACATGATTCGTCGCCTCCACCAATCAGATTCGGAATATCTGAATATTTGTCCTAACTCCGCGTCCCATCGCGCATCCAAACGCGGCGCCATTTCTGCCGTCGCTTACACCTCACCTCCTTTCACCGTCTTGACGTTCGGTCGCCACCAGTTCGCTCCTGCCTCGCTGAGAAGGACGGAAAACGCCCTGTTTCGCGCGCAGGACCAGCGTGTGCAGGCCGCGACGTGGTCTTCCATGATCGAGGGAACATAATGGCGCTGTGCAGGGAATAGCCGCACCCACCGCGCCTGAACGTCAAGCGCCTGGCTGACGGGCACTCTTGGCCACCTGCTTACCGGTCTGGGCGGCTGGTGTGATTTCTTTCGCCCAGACCTCCATGCCTTCAGTCGGGAATGCAATCGAAGGTCAACCAGCTATGATACGCGTCGCCCAACCAGAAAGTCAATACGGGGAAATACGTATTTTTTCGGACCTTTTTCGTTTTCGGACTGATGGCGAGTTCTGGGAGCGTCGTGCGAGGATATGCAGGACTGGGGCACACGCTGGAAAATGGCCTGCGATCGGGCCAGGGTGCACCTCCGACTTGACACTTGTGGATGGGGCGCATAGACTTTGGAGGTGATGAGCAGAATGCGGGAAAACAGGACGGCGAATCGGTGGATCGGCCTGGCTCTTTTGCCCGTGGCGGGTGTAGGTGCGGTGGGATTTGAGATGCCGGGCGACCGGCAGAGGCTGTTGGCCATTGGTGAGGATGTTCCGGCATGACAAATGTGATCACGATTCCCGCGTTCGGTGACAACTTCATCTACCTGCATTCCTGCGGCGACAATCGCGTATTTGCCGTCGATCCCGGCGACGCTGCCCTCGTCCTGCAAGCGCTCGAAAGCCACAATCTCTCCCTGGCGGCCGTTTTAGCGACGCATCACCACTGGGACCACATCGGCGGCGCGGCCGACCTCCAATCGAAGACAAGCTGCAAGCTGGTTGGCGTGGATCGCACCCTGATCCCGGCCTCCGACCGCACCGCAGGGGACGGCGACCTCCTGGCGGTTGGCGATGCCCGAATCCGCGTCGTCGCGACGCCCGGGCATACGCGTGCTTCCGTCTGCTACCATGTTGCCCCGCCCGATGGGAATGGACCCGGCGTCGTCTATACGGGCGACACGCTTTTCGTCGGTGGTTGCGGCCGACTGCTCGAATGCGACGCCGCCACGATGTGGCGCTCGTTGCAGAAGCTGGCCGCCCTGCCGGCCGAGACGCTCGTCTACTGTGGGCACGACTACACGCTCGAGAACTGCGAATTCGCCCTCACGATCTGTCCGAACGACCGGCGGCTGCGCGACCGCCTGGCCGAGGTGCAGAAGGCCGTCGAGTACGGTCAATTGACGGTCCCCTCCACCATTGCCCAGGAAAGGGCCACGAACATTCTCCTGCGGGCCGACGATCCGCAGATCAAGGCCGCATTAGGCATGGCGGACGCACAGCCCGAGGAGGTCTTCGCCGAGTTACGACATCGCAAGGACCTCTTCGACTGACGATCCAGTTCAACGACTTGCATCTGTTTGAGGTCAGTAATGTCTCAGCGGCAACCAACAACTCCGCACGTCTGGGGCGATGCCCAGTTTCCCACGACGCACTGGAGCATCATCCTCGCGGCCGGCTCACCTGAATCGCCGCGCTATCGGGAGGCGCTCGAAGCGCTTTGTCGGGACTACTGGTTTCCGCTCTATGCCTTCCTGCGGCGACGCGGATATGGCCCCGATGAGGCCCAGGACTACACGCAAGGCTTCTTCGCCCACATGCTCGATAAGCAGGACCTCTGCCGCGCCGATCCGAACCGCGGCCGGTTCCGGTCTTTCCTGCTGGCCATGCTGAAGCACTTTGCCGCCGACGCCCAGCAGCGGGCCCAGGCCCAGAAGCGTGGCGGCGGCAAGACTGTCGTCTCCGTCGATTTTGCCGAGGCCGAGGCGCGATACGCCGCCGAGCCCGCACACCATCTCTCCCCGGAGAAGCTCTTCGAGCGGTCATGGGCGCTGACGGTCCTGAGCCGGACGATGGCCCGGCTGAAGCAAGACGCCGTTGCGGACAAACCGCTGCTCTTCGAACAGTTGAAAGCGCACCTGGGCGGGCAGGCAGACGCCGTTCCCTATCGCGACCTGGCTGCGAGACTGAATATGAGCGAGGGAGCGATCAAGGTGGCTGTGCACCGCCTGCGGAAGCGGTACCGGGAACTGCTACGCGAGGTGGTCGCGCAGACCGTCTCCACGCCGGAGGAGGTCGAGGACGAGATCCGGGCCTTGTTCACTGCTCTGGCTCCTTGAGCACACGCGGCACAAGAATGAGGACGTGGGGGGAAGTCGGGGGGCAGCAACAGAAAATCCGTCCGTACGCTGTAACTTTCTTCGGGCTCTTCCGAAGGAAGTTGTGACGCAACGGATTTCACGAAAGGAGAAGTCATCATGACCGGCGAAAACCGCTGTCCTCATTGCGGCTCCAAACTGCCTGGCGACGCGCCGGAAGGGCTGTGCCCCCGTTGCCTGCTCCAGGCCGGCATGGGCAATGATGCGCCGAAAACCGCCCATGCCCCTGCCATTGAAGGCCCGGGGAGCCAAATCGGACGCTATGAGCTCCTTGATCTGATCGGCGAAGGAGGCATGGGACTGGTCTACTTGGCCGAACAGAAGGAGCCGATCCGACGCAAGGTCGCGCTGAAAATCGTCAAGCTGGGCATGGATACGATGCAGGTGGTCGCTCGCTTTCGGGCCGAGCAGCAGACCTTGGCCATGCTCGACCACCCCAATATCGCCCAGGTCTTCGACGCCGGCACCACCGAATCGGGCCGGCCCTACTTCGTCATGGAGTACGTCGAGGGCGTTCCCATCACGAAATATTGTGATCGGCAGAAGCTCAACATCGACGAGCGCCTACACCTGTTCGTGCAGGTCTGCGCGGCCATCCAGCACGCGCACCAGAAGGGCGTGCTCCATCGCGATATCAAGCCATCGAACATCCTCGTATCGGCCAACGGCCACGCGCCCCTGCCCAAGATCATCGACTTCGGCATCGCCAAGGCCGTGCACCAACCTTTGACGGAACAGACCGCGATCACGGAGCAGGGGCAGCTTCTCGGCACGCCGGAGTACATGAGCCCGGAACAGGCCGATATGGCTTATTCGGAAGTCGATACCCGCTCGGACGTCTACTCTCTCGGCGTGGTCCTGTACGAGCTATTGGCGGGCGCGCCGCCCTTCGAAGGCGAGACCCTTCGCAAGCGTGGCGTTGAGCACATTCGCCAGACCATCCGCGACGAAGAACCGAAAACGCCCAGCGCTCGCCTGACGGCCCTGGGCGAGCAGGCAAAGGAGGTAGCACTCATGCGACGCACACAACTGTTGGCCCTGGCCCGGCGGCTCAAGAGAGAACTCGAGTGGATTCCCCTCAAGGCCATGCGCAAGGAACCGGCAGAGCGCTATCAGTCCGTCTCCGAGCTGGCGCAGGACGTTTCCAACTACCTCACGGGCGCCGCCCTGTCAGCCGGCCCGGAATCCCGAATCTACCGCACCCGCAAATTCATGCGCAAACACGCCGGCTCCGTGGCGATGGTCACGCTCGTTGTCATTGCCGTTCTCCTGGGCCTGGCAGCCAGCATCCTGATGGGCTGTCGGGCAGAACGGGCCCGTAAGCAAGAAGCCGCGGCGCGCATGCAGATTGAGCAAGCCCTGGCGCGGGCAGAGCAAGCAGAGCGGATGGCGCAGGAGCAGAGCAAGAAGTCCGAGCGACTGGCCGAGAGCTATCGCAAGGCGCTCTATTTCAATCATATCGCGCTGGCCGATGTGGCCTACCGTGACAACAACATGCGGCGTGTTCGCGAACTGTTGGATTCGTGTCCCGAGGACCTGCGCGGATGGGAGTGGCATCGCCTCGACTATGTCTCGGATGTGTCTCGTATGACCCTACGCGGCCATGCCGATGATGTATGGGGGGTGGCGATCAGCCCAGATGGTAAACGGATCGCCTCTGGAAGTTTTGACAAGACGGTCAAGGTGTGGGACGTGGAATCCGGCATCGAGCTGATGACGCTGCGCGGCCATGAAGACCGGGTAGGTCCTGTTGCATTCAGCCCGGACGGCAGACGAATCGTATCCGGCAGCATGGACCGGACAGTCAGGCTTTGGGATGCGACAACCGGTGAAGAGTTGATGAAGCTGATCGGACACGACGCTGAAGTTCAGTCCGTCGCGTTCAGTCCGGACGGAGGACGAATCCTTTCGGACCTCGGCGACAAGACGATTAAGGTGTGGGATGCGGGGACGGGGGAAGAGCTGATGACACTCGAGGGGCACCGAGCCGAGGTGCTCAGTGCGGCATTCAGCCCGGACGGTAAACGCATCGCCTCGGCTGGTCAGGATAGCGTGGTCAGGCTCTGGGATGCGTCAACCGGCAAGGAAGTGATGATCCTGCGTGGGCACCAAGGCGATATCAGCTCTGTTGTCTTCAGCGCCGATGGCAAACGCATCGTGACAAGCAGTTGGGATGGTACAATCAGGCTGTGGAATCCCGCTACCGGCGACGAGCTAATGACGTTCAAAGGGCATCAGGGCAGGGTCTGGGGTGCAGCACTTGCGCCCGATGGCAGAAGACTTGTCTCTGCCGGCGCCGACAAAACGATCAAGGTATGGCATACGACAGCCGGCGTTGAACTGATGAGTTTGCGCGGACATGAGGGTGTCGTCCGCTGCGTCGCCTTCAGCCCGGATGGCAGGTGGATCGCGTCCGGCAGCGGGGACGGGACCGTCAAGGTGTGGGACACAGCCGTTGACCACGAACACACGCGGGTATGGGCGGATGGCATCACGTGGCAGGGGGTCAGTTTCGGTCCTGACGGAAACCGCATTCTATCCGGGAGCCGCGAACCAGGAGGGTATGTCAGAGTGTGGGATCGCTGGACGGGAACCGAACTGATGACACTTCGCGGATCCGAGAGCGATACGATTGCGTGCGCCGAGTTCAGCCCGGACGGCAAACGTGTCTTTGCTGGCCAGATCAGAAGAGGCACTGTCTGGGACGCGAGTACAGGCGAACAGCTGACAAGCCTCCATGCAGACAAGGGCTACGTGCTCGCGACGTTCAGTCCGGACGGCAAGGTACTTGCGATCTGGGAAGCGGACTGGAGCGGAGAGCCACATGACAACACGATCACGTTACGAGACGCGCGGACCGGCGTCGAATTGATGTCTTTGGCCGGGCATGAGGCCGAGGTCCAAGCCGTTGAATTCAGTCCGGACGGCAGACGGCTTGCCTCGGCCGACCTCGGCGGGACAATCAATCAGTGGAGCGTGGGAACGGGCGAGAAGCTCCTTACCTGGCAGCATGAAGGCGGCGTTCTCGCCATGGCTATCAGTCCGGATGGGTCGCGCCTGGCAACAAGCGGAACCGCGATGAACCGAGCGGTTGAGGTTTGGGATGCCGAGACAGGTGCCCGCGTCATGACGCTTCGCGGCCACGATGCCGAGATCTGGTCGGTGGCGTTCAGCCCCGGCGGGAAACGGATTGTATCAGGAAGCAAGGACAGAACTGTAAGAATCTGGGATGCTGCAAGCGGCACCGAATTGTTGACTATCCGACAGCCGAGGCGAAGCGACGGATGGACTCTTCCCGTCGCGAGGTTCAGCCCTGACGGCGAGACGATCGCGGTCGGTGGTTTTGGTGGGGTCATGCTGCTGGAGTCCCAGGCTCATGCCGACGGCTACGGAGCGTGGCGAACTGGCGCAGCGGCACGCGCGCTTGTGGATGAACTGCACCAAGCCCAGGGCTCGTATGCCGGGATCATCGAGGAACTCACCGCTGATGAGACCCTGGATCAGTCTGTACGCAAAGTCGCTCTCCAGATCGCCAACGCCCGGTTGTGGCAAGACGGCAAAGGTGAAAAGCAGGAAGAGGACTGACCCTTGGCCGCCGTTTCTGTCCTGCTGTAGACAAGTGAGGGGCAATACAAGATGCGAGAACTGCCCGCATTCATGGCTGAGTCCTTTGCAGACGTGGGCCTGAGGCCCGAGGTTGCCTACCCCAATGCAAGCGACTTCTTGCCTGTCGCTGCTGTTTGTGCCGCTTCGATCTTCTTCTCGGCGCTATGGCTGGTTGTCATCGCGAAGTACACGGCGTCAAACAGAGACAACGTTTAGACGACAGCACATGGCGAATCGGGAGCAAAAACCCGTACGGCGCAGTCACCGCCGCCAGCTACCTGACTGGCCCGGTAGCCTGTCGAGAGCTGGACTGACCTTCGGTGGCTATGCCTCGTGGACGACCTCTAAGCCGAGGAGGGCGGCCATGTGCTCTACGGGGCGTTGGAGGTCGCCGTAGAAGGTGACGCGGTGCCAGCCCCAGGTGTCCCAGTAGTTGAAGAGCTTGTCGATGTCGCCGACGGGCTCGGCGGCCAGCTTGGTCCGGCAGGCCTTGTCCTCGTCGATGTTCGCCACGGTCTTCGCGCGGTGCAGGATGACCTGCTTCTTGTCGGGGTCGAATTCGAGCGTGGTCGTCATCTCGCCCAACGGCATGAGCGAGCGCACCGCTGCGCCCTTGCGGTCCTCCGAGTGGTTACGGATGTGGTAGGGGTTCGCGGCGCCGTCGGGCCCGTAGACCTTGCTCGGTGCGACACAGTGGGCGTAGATGATCTGGTTCTTCGAGGTGTCGATGACCGGGTCGGAGATGTAGCCGGGCCGGCCCGTCAGGTAGCCCATCAGCAGCATGGTGATCGTCGACTTGAGGTCCGACTCGCACGCGCCGACGTAGCCGTCGTTGTTGAGCTGGAAGAAGCCGAGGCACGGATACGCCGTGATTTTGCCGCCATAGAACCCGCCCAGACAGTTGATCGTGATCGCCTGGGCCTTGTGCTCGTTCATCATCTGGCGCATGCCGAGGTACATAGCGCCCGACTTGACGATCTCGTCGCGCGTCGGCTCGACCACCTTCTCGGCCTGGCTCATCCACTGCTCGGCCCACTTGCGGGCCTCGGCCTTGTCGGCCTTCTCGTAATACTCGTTGAGATCGCCGTGCTCTCTGAAAATGGTCTTTGTTCCAAAGACGTTCTCGACCCCTTCCGGCGAGCAGCCGAAGCCGGTCCCGATCCGCAGGATGTTCGAGTGCCGCAGCTTGTTCATGCACGAGAAGCATTTCGCCGCCTGGGCGACGTCGTCGAAGTCGTTTGACGAGACGCCCGCAACCTTCCAGCCGTTCCGACGGGCCGCCGCGTAGGCGACGAGAAACTCGCCGGAGCCCCCGTAAAGGTCGTCGGCGAAGATCGTCGGCCGGCCCGTGGCGGCGATCGTCTGCGGCACGTTCGTCCAGATCCCCGTCATGTGACAGAGGTAGCCGTCCACCTCTTTATCCGATTCGAGGATCTTCTGAGCCTCGGCGACGTTATGTGCCGTCGCCGGCAGGAACTCGATATCCGGGCACGCCTGCTGGAGCTTCCGCGTGACTTCCTTTTTTCGCCCCTCGTAGTCATAGCCAATATTCGGCCACGTCGGTTGCGCCGGGGCGATATGCGAAAAGACGAGCCGGACTTTCGCCTTCGGGCACTCGGGCATGCTCTGTGCCGCCGCCGGCGCCGTGCCGAGCGCCGATACAGCCGCCAGTCCGGCGGCACACGCGGTGCACGTGCCGAGGAATTCCCGCCGCGAGAGGCCGCACGTGGATTCTGAAGAGCTGGTGATTTCTCTGCCGGATCTCATATCGACCTCCTGTATCTGCAACGTCGTTCGGTTGCCCGGACCTCGTGGTCGAGCGGTGGTACGACATCATAGCCGCCCCGCGAGGCAATGCCAAGCCCCTTGTCGATTCGACCGGATGCTGCGATCGACGCGATGCCGGCAATCGAAAGACAGGTCGGGAACTACAGAGTCAGTACTCGACGCGAACGACGACGGAACGGGCGAACGGGGGCAAGGACATGCCGTCTCCGATCTTCCCTTGGGACCATGCGTCGGTCCAGGGGTCGTAGATGCGGACGCGCGCACCGCTCTCTTTCGTAATGTCGGAGGGCAGATTGATGGACTGGCCCTTCAGGTTCTCGGGCGGGCGGCCTTCGGCCAGTTCGGTTTTCCAGGTGTTTTGCCTGTCGCGGCACCAGGCGAGGAATGTGTGCTGGCCGGCCAGAGCGTAGATTCGCAGCCGAGGGTGCTCGATGCGGATCGGGCGGAATTTCTCGGCCGGCGGGTCGATATCCTTCACGGCCTCTGCGAAACGGGCGAACTGATGCCAGAGGTCGTTCTTTGCCACGTAGCGGTCCCAGTGCCAGCACTGTCCGGGCCCGGCCGCCCCGGCGAAGAACGGCGCGAACAGCACGTCGTGCAGGATGATGCCGGCCTTGTCCCGATCGTAGAGCTTGAACGGGCCGCTGTGGCTCGGCTCGACCGCCCCGCTCTCGGCTAACAGGACAGGCTTGCCCGACTTGAAGCCGAGCAGTACGGTCACGGCGTCTGCAGCCAGAACGTCCACCGGGCCATGGCAGACTTCGAGTCGCGCTCCCAGGTCCAGATAGCGATGCACCTGCGCGAGATCGTTGTCCTCGATCGTGCACAGGGAGCGATACAGTTCCACCTTACGCTCGTGGTCGAAGCTGCCCTGGCTTTGCGTCGCCAGATTTCTGGGGAATCGTTCGTGCAGTGCGGCGAGCATCGTCTCAGTCCACTCCCGCGCGACGGCGGAATCGCCCAGCCACATCTCGGCGGTCCCCAGGTTTTGCACCGCGTCGAACTCATTCCAGAGCTCCCACGCGAAGATCGTCGGGTCGTCGCCGTATCGTCGCGCGTACCGGTCCAACTTCTTCTTGAATTGGGCGCGCGACGCCTCGCTGGCGAAGAAGTCGATAATGTCTCTGGCCGGACCGCCGTTGGATACGTGGTGAATCGGCTTGGCGGCCCATGATTGGCTACCGTCACCGAGGTGCCGGAAATGCTCCAGAGTCATTTTCACACGGATGTTGTACCTGTGGGCTAGAGCGAGCACGGCGTCGATCCGCTTGGCCTTCTGCTCGTCATACACGCCGCTCTTTTCGTGCTCGACATCAAAGAACGGATTGCTCAGCCACAGGCGAATGAAGTTACCTCCGTTCTCTGAAAGCCGGCGCATCCAGTCCTCCATCCGGGCGAGGGCCTCACTCTCGTCACGGCCGGGAGGCGCAATCATATTCAGTCCGATGGGAACGTACGGGCGCCCGTTCGAGAGCTCGAAGTAGCGCGCGTCGCGCGGGCTGACCCGAACATACGCTTGACCTTCAACGCTGCCAGCCAAACAAGACGCAAGCAGGAAACACGACAGTACAATGGCGTTACGCATCGACTCACACCCTTTCCACCCACTGATTACGTTTCGGCAAGTGCAAAAGCGTCCATGATTTAAGGGGACGCCATGGGTGAGTATAAACGCTGTCCCTGCGGATGCAAAGGTCTATGCCGGCCGTGCAGATGGCTTTCTTGGCGAATGGGCGGGCATTGATTTGATTCGGCGCTCACGTGCCGGTACAATGCGATCTGCGTACGAAGCCATGGGATGATCGAGAAGAGGAGCAGCACATGGAACATGAGGTTCTCTATCGGCCGTCGTATTCGCTGCTGCGGGTGGGTCTGCAACAGGGGGAATCCATCGCGGCGGAAGCCGGGGCGATGGTAAGCATGTCCAGCGGGATCGAGATGGAGACGAAGGCACGGGGCGGCGTCTTCGGGGCCCTTAAGAGGAAAGTGCTCGGCGGCGAGAGCTTCTTCGTCAATACGTTCCGGGCGAGCCGGCCGGGCGAGGTGACATTCGCCCCCACGCTGCCGGGCGACATTCAGGCGATGGAGCTGAGCGGCGGCACGATCTACGCCCAATCCGGCGCGTATATTGCCTGCTCGCCCGAGATTGAAGTGAATACAAAATGGGGCGGAGCGAAGACTTTCTTCTCCCGCGAGGGCCTGTTCCTGTTGAAACTGACCGGTACAGGTGCGGTCTTTCTGTCGAGCTACGGGGCCGTGCATCCGGTCGACCTGGAGTCGGGACAGGAGTACATCGTCGATACCGGCCACATGGTTGCGTTCGAGGAAACGGTCGGCTACCACGTCCAGAGGGTCGGCGGACTCAAGTCCACGTTCTTTAGCGGCGAGGGGCTCGTCTGCCGCCTCACCGGGCCGGGCAAGATCTTGATCCAGACCCGCAGCACGGATGCGTTTCTCGCCTGGCTCATCCCGCAGATCCCGAGGAAGGAATGATCCACAGACAGCGTGCCCTCATCCATGTCACCCTGTTGCTGGTATCGCTGAACGGTTCGTGTGCATCGCTCGCGCGATCCGATGCCTTCCTTCCGGGCCGGCAGGTGGGAATCATCCGGAGCGACCTCGTGCGAGAAGCGTCGGGCATCGTCGCCAGCCGGCGGAATCCCGGCGTGCTCTGGGTGCACAATGATTCGGGCGACGCCGCCCGGATCTATGCTATTAACGCGAAGGGTGAGTTCCTGGGCGTGTGCAACATCGACGGCGCTCGGTGCCGGGACTGGGAGGATATCGCCATCGGGCCGGGGCCCGATCCGAATCAGCACTACGTCTACATCGGCGACATCGGGGACAACCGGGGCCAGTATCGGGAGATCGTTGTCTACCGTGTTCCGGAGCCAAGGGTCGGCGCTGCGGCGCCGTTTGACACCATGACCGTCGGTCCCGTCGAAATGATCCGACTCACATACCCGGATGGGCCGCGGGACGCCGAGACACTCCTCGTCGATCCGCTGACTCGCGACATGTACATCATCTCCAAGCGCGAGTGGCGCTCCAGGGTCTATCGTGCCGCATTCCCGCAATCGACGACGCAACAAACCACGATGGAACAGGTCGCCGTGATGCCTTGGGGGTTCGCCGTGGCCGGCGACGTCTCGCCCGACGGCCGGCGCGTGGTCGTTCGGGGCATGTTCAACGCTTCATTATGGGTCCGTCCTGCCGGCGCGCCGCTGTGGCGTGTCTTCGGCGGCAAGCAGATTCAGCTTCCTCTGATCGATGAGCCGCAGGGCGAGGGCATCTGCTTCGACAGCCGGGGCGCCGGATATTTCACGATCGGTGAGATGCATCGGCCCCCTCTCCACTACTTTGCCGCCACCGAGCCCAACGTCTCGCACCGTCGGTAAGTCAGACTACAGGTCCCGAAGAACAGTTCGATCACGAATTGGCGGGCGTGAAAATCTGGCCTATACTTTAATTGAGGCCCGAGAAACTGCCGATATCTGTGCATAGAATCTGCACCGGTCTGCCGTTTCGCGAGGGCCGCGATTATCGGAGGTAGAGTGGGGTGAGTGTGATGAGTCGCCAATAGGACAGCCGCATATGTTCGAACGACCTACAAGACTGGAGTTGGTCATCATTATCGCAGCGCTGCTCGTGCTGATTTTCTGCAGCCGGCCGCCAACCTCCGGGAACGCGGATGTTCGTATCGACCCGGCACCGGCGTCCGAAGCATCCCGGCCCGCCGTGTTGCAGCCGGACCATAGCGAGTTCGCCACGCCGTCAGGAGTTTCATCCACCTCTGTACCTGTTGCCGATATTGAGGAGCTGCACGGCGCCGGGGCCGAGCAAAGCGAGGAGGCCTTGGAGGTTCCGTCGCCGCCCCAAACGAAGCGGATGGCCACGGTGGACGCACGCAACGCCGGCAATCTCAACTACAAGGACGTGATGTACGGCGAGGTCAAGGTTCGCTGGGTCTGGAACGGCACGAAGCTCGTGCCCCGCAAGGTCGTCGAGGTCAAGGAGCCGAGCGGCGTCGTCAGTGTCTGGAGCTTCGAAGACCACGAAAACATCGTGCTGTCCGAACTGTCCGATGGACAGGGGCCGGAGAATTGAATGCCCGTTGCAGGGCTCTGACCCTTCGGTAGTATTCACACCGTCACATGAATGGTGGGCATGGCCCACCCTACCTCGTCACGATCTTCGCAGATGCGCCAATGGGCATCCCACACGGCCGCGACACAGCCGACTGTCGTTCACGAGATGCCGAGGCGGCGCTTGCATTCGTCGAGCATAGCCGCCGTGCGGCTGGCGCCGACGCGCGTGACGCCGAGGGCGCGGACTTCCAGGAGCTTGTCGAGGTCGCGGACGCCTCCGGCTGCCTTGACCTGAACCTGTTTGGGCGAATGCTGCCGCATGAGCTTGAGGTCTTCAATAGTCGCGCCGCCGGTGCCGTAGCCGGTGGAGGTCTTGCCCCAATCAGCCCCGAGCTCGCCACAGATCTCGCATAGCTTGATCTTCTGATCGTCGTTCAGATAGCAATTCTCGAAGATCACCTTGACCTTCTGGCCCTGCTGATGCGTGACCTCGATGACGGCTGCGATGTCGGAGCGAACGTAGTCCCAGTCGCCACTAAGGACCTTGCTGATGTTGACGACCATGTCCAGCTCCTGCCCGCCGTCGGCGAGGGCCCGCTTCGCTTCAGCGAGCTTGATGGCGGTGGTGTGCCCACCATGAGGGAATCCGATGGTCGTGCTCGCCTGTACGGTGCTGCCCTTAAGGATCTGGGCACAGCGCTTGAGATAGTACGGCATGATGCAGACGCTGGCGACGTCGTACGCGAGAGCCAGCTCGCAGCCCTGCTCCAGGTCGCGCTCGGACAGCGTCGGGTTCAGCAGGGAATGATCGATCATCTTGGCGATATCGTGGTACGTGTAGTCCATCCGATGCTCCTTATTCTTCGAGGACCGTTCGAGATTCGATGTGCTCCGCCAATTCTCCCGGCAGCCACCACGTTGGCTTGAGCGTGCGGGGGCTGAAGAGCTTCTGGGCCTGATCGCGATAGTGAGGCGAGCTCGGACGGTCGCTCTGCCCGATCGGGACATAAGTCCAGCTCTGCACGGGTCTGCTCAAGACAACGATTTGCGTGGAGGTCTGACCGCCGCGTCCCCAGCGCGTGTGGTCGTCGCGGGCCCGCTCATAGGATACGTTGCGCAGCGTCGTCAGCCCGTACCCCCCGCCTCCGCCGAGAGGCCACGAGACTTCATCACGACCCACTCGGAACGTATCGCCGTACACGGCCTCAAGTGAGCCGTGATCCGCTTTGAGCCGGGCCATCGCGGAGGCGAACGAATCGGCCGCGACCTCAAGCTCCATGTCGCCGATACCAATCTCCGGTACGGGCTCGCCCAGAGCGGCGAGAAAATAGTCGATCTGGCTGGCCGCATAGGACACCGCTTCGGCACCGTGATCCTCGACAAGTTGTTTGCGCCAATAGTAGTATTTCAGTGCAGCGATCGAGTCGCGGTGCAACTGCCCGTCCCATGACAGCATCTCTTCGATCCCCGTTGCGTAATCCGAATCGGACTGATGACGCGCCCCGAATTCGGTGTGGGCGCGTTTCAATACCTCGAGCCACCGTTCGACCCCATACGGATGCACATCGGTTGCGTAGGCGAGGGCCTCTTCGACGGTGACGCATGTGTCCGCGTGAAGGAGTTGGACAGCTCGGGCCCCGCGCTGATTCGTGTAACCGCCGGAGGACCCGTAGAGATATGTCACGGTCTTGTCCGGCGAAAACGGGCTGTCCACCATCATCACGTCCGGCGGGATGTTGCAGTTCTGCATGTATCCCTGCGGCGGATTGAGCACCTGGAGATGGTCGCAGGCGGGATGCAGCCCTTGCCACTCCGTCGCCGAGGTGGAGCCGTCCACGGGCTTCGACCAGTCGTAGCCCGACGGCCGGCGCGGCACGCGGCCCGTGCGCTGGTAATAGATGTTGCCTGAGGTGTCCGCGACCATGACATTCTGAGGAAAGAGCTGCCGGGTGCTCAGGGCTTTCATCGCCCCGGAAAAATCCACGGCCATGTTGAACTCGTACCACGCCTCGGCGACCTGCACCTCATCGGCGTATGCCATCTTGGCCGCATAGGCCTTGCCCTGCCGCATCGCTACAATCGGGCCGTGGTGGGACGACCAGATGGTGATTTTTTGAGGCCCGGCCCCTTTGACTTCGACAGTCACTTCCCGACGATTGAGCGTCCGCCACTGCCCGTCGTACAGGTACTTCGTGGGATCGCCTTCCTTGAGCGTCAGCTCATACACATCGGCCGTGTCGGGCCCGCCCGTGGTCATCGCCCAGGCGATATCCGCATTGTGCCCAAGACCGATATAGGGACAGCCGGGCAAGGTGAACCCGCTGCCGTGCAGATCCCCGGCATGGATGCGAAATTCCCAGAACCTCGACGGGCCCCACCACGACAGATGGGGATCGATGTAGAGAATGGCGGCACCTTCGGCGCTTCGTCTCGGCGAGACCGCCCACTGGTTGGACCCTCGTGATTCCTGATCGAATCCGGGCCGGATGCCCCCCGCCTGCAGATCGTCGAAGACCTGCCCCACGGACCAGCCGTACAGAAAGAAACGAAAAAACGCCACGACCATGTGCTCATCCACCCGGCGCTCGCCCCACCAGGACGGAACGTCGTCGGGATGATCCGCGTAGAAGGCGTTGACCCCTCTGACGTATGCTCGTACGTGCCTTTGCACCTCCGGCCGAATTCGATCGAAGTGCCGCCGGCTCGTGCCATAGTGGTCCCAGAGGTGCGACACGGTATCCGATTGCACGCTCCCGGGACCCTCCAACCGGGCGCTTTCTCCCATCGCTCGCAGGTAGTTCTTCAGAAGCTCCTCGGGCCGATCCTGGGCCTGTGCCCAACCCATCGCGTAGAGGCCCGCTTCCGTCGTCGGTGCGTAGATGTGCGGGACACCCCACGTATCGCGGTAGACCACGGCCTTGCCGACATCTGCGCCGGCGCCGGGCATCTCCGCAGCGGTCGTCGCGGAGACGCACGCGAATACGGCCACACAGACAAACAAAACCCTCCATTGTGAAGCCATCATACGCTCCTTCCTTCGTCAGAAAGACAGTTCAGCGATTCCCATTGTGCAGAATCGCCTCTTGCGATCACGGCATGTACTGCATCAGAAATCGCGCGCTCTGTCGCAGGGCGGCTTTGCGCGTTTCCTGCGAGGCTTCGTAGGCTCGGTCCTCCACCTCCACGCAGAGAGGCCCGTCGTAGCCGATGTCGCCCAAGACCGAGAGGAAGCGGCCCCAGTCCACCTCGCCGAGGCCGGGCAGCTTCGGACTGTGATACTGCAATGGAGTGGCGAGAATGCCGACGTCGTTGAGCCGGTCGCGGTCGAGGCGCACATCCTTGGCATGAGCGTGGTGAATGCGATCCTTGAATTCCCACAGCGGCTTGATGTAGTCCATCTGCTGCCAGACCAGGTGCGATGGGTCGTAGTTCAGCCCGAAATGCTCGGACGGGATGTCCTCGAACATGCGCCGCCAGATCTTCGGGCTGGTGGCCAGGTTCTTGCCGCCGGGCCATTCGTCGTTGGTGAATAGCATCGGGCAGTTCTCGATGCCGATCCGCACGTCACGATCCTCGGCATACTTCACCAGCGGCTTCCAGACCTTCAGAAACCGCGGCCAGTTCGCATCCACGGACTTGGTCCAGTCCCGCCCGACGAATGTCGTGACCCTTCCCACTTCGAGCCGGGCCGCCGCCTGGATTACCTTCTTGAAGTGGGCCAGCACGCGCTTCGCCTCCACCTGGTCGGGCGTCAGAAAGTTCGGATAATATCCCAGCGCGCTGATGTCCACGCCGGAATTCTCCAGGATCTTGCGCACCTGGCCGGCCTCTCTGCGCCCGAGATTGGCAACATCGATGTGAGTCACGCCGGCGTAGCGCCGCTCCGCCTTGCCTTTCGGCCAGCACATCAGCTCGACACAGGAATAGCCCGCCTCGAAGGCGAATTCAACCACCTGATTCAATGGCAAGTCCGGCAGGATCGCACTGACGAAGCCGAGTCTCATGACTTTCCTCCTTTCACGGATACCCATTGCCCCTGACGGTGACTCTGCAGGATGGCCTCGCACAGCACGATCTCACGATGGCCGTCCGCAAAGGTCGGAAACGTCGCCGGTGCGGAAAAGTCCCCCGCCTTGATGTAATCGTAGAACGCGCGGAAGCACTGCTTGAACGTGTCGGGGAAGCCCTCATTGTGCCCGCCGGGATAATTGGCGAAGCGCCGGGCCCGGTCGCCGAGCAAGGCGGGGTCGCGAATCAGGCTTTCGTTGGGCTGGTCCCGATGCCCGATCCACAACTCGTTTGGCTGCTCGCTGCACCAGGACAGCGCCTGCTTCGAACCGGCGATCTCGTAGCGCAGGCAGTTCTTCCGCCCCGCCGTCACCTGTGAGACCCACAGGCATCCCCGGCCGCCCCCTTGGAATCGAATCAGCACGCAGCCGTAATCTTCGGTGGCGATATCGATGGACTCCGTCTTGACGGCGGCCTTCTCCTGCTTGCCCTTGAATGTCTCGACCTCTCCCAACGGCCTCTGCCGCACGGGATGCACGGTCGAGAGATCGGCACAGACTGCATCCACCTCCAGGCCCGTGATCGCATGGACCAAATCCAGCCAGTGCGTGCCGATATCGGCAATGGCCCGTAGCTCGCCTCCTTCTTCCGCCAGCACGCGCCAGTTGTAGTCGGTTGCGTGAAAGAGCCAGTCCTGCACGTAGCTGCCGCAGACGGAATAGACCCGGCCCAGGTCGCCGCGCTGCATCATATCGGCCGCTTCGAGGCACAGGGGATAGTAGCGGATGTTATAGTTGACGCCCGTTGCCAGGCCGGTGCGCTTCGCCAGCTTGACCAGCTCGGCGGACTCGGCCGAGTTCATGGCCAGCGGCTTCTCGCACAGGACGTGCTTGCCCGCATTCAATGCGGCCTTGGCCATTGGATAGTGCAGCCGGTTCGGCGTGGCGATGTGCACCACCTGTACGTTCTTATCCGCGAGGATCTCGTCGAAACTGGCATATGCCTTCGGCAGACCGAGCGTCCTGGCCGCCGACTCCGACTCGTCCCGCGAGACCCCAAGAATCCCGGCCACTTCCACTCCGGCCCGTCCCAGCGCCTCCACATGCACCGGCCCGATGAACCCCGCCCCAACCACCGCCGTACGAATCTTCATGCCTGTACCTCCTTTCGATAAGTCCATACAGGCCGCAACGATAGCACGGCACACAGACCCTGTCAACCGCGACCCGGATCACATCCAATACTCCCGCCTCGGAATGCCTCTGCGCCTGCCAGGCCCAGTCCTTGTTGGGAAGAGCTTGTTGTGAGTTCGTGCGATTTGCGACTCGACAGTGTATGCTGTTGTCGAATGATTACCTTTGGAGGATGAAAGGAGTGTGACCATGAGGTATTGCGTGGCCTTGTTGCTGGCGATGTTGGCCGCGTCGGTCGTGGCCGAGGCGGAGACTGCGATGCAGCCGTATGTTATGGACTGGCGGGACAACGCGGCGCCGCTGGTCGATCTTACGTCGTTTCTTGATGCGCCCGCCGGCAAGGACGGGCCAATCACGATTCGGGACGGGCATCTCGTGACGCCGGACGGCGAGCGGTTCCGCATCTGGGGCGTCAACGTCACGGGCGCCACGTGCTTTCCCGCGAAGGAAGATGCGCCGCTGGTCGCGGCACACCTGGCCCGGTTCGGGATCAACTGCGTGCGTTTTCACTTCCTCGACTCGAACTGGTCGGCGAGCCTGTTTGTGCGGGGTCGGGACGACACGCGGGCCCTCGATCCGAACCAACTGGACAAGCTCGATACCTTCGTCGCCGAACTGAAGAAACGCGGCATCTACACCAACCTGAACCTCAACGTCGGACGCACCTTCCGCAAAGGTGACGGCGTGCGGGACCACGAATATCTCGGCCTGGCCAAGGTCGTCAACTACTTCGACGAGCGGATCCAGATGCTGCACAAGGAGTACGCGCAACAACTGCTGACGCACCGTAACCCATACACGAAGACCGAGTATCGGCACGAGCCCGCCGTCGCCATCGTGGAACTGGTCAATGAGAACTCGATCGTCGAGGCGTGGTTCAGCGACCGGCTGCTCGGCAAGAACACCCAGAAGTACCCCGGCACCTGGGCCGACATCACAGCGTGGTACGCCGAGCAACTCACGGCGAAGTACAACGAGTGGCTGAAGAACACGCTCAGCGACGAAGACCTGCGCGAGCTTCGCCAAGCCGCGGGTGTCGCGGAGGGCGAATCGATCCCGCGCCTTACCAAGTCGCAATTCAAGGACGCACCGGCCAAGCGCTTCCACACCGAGGCGGCATTCTACATGCATCTGGAGCGGGAGTACTTCCAGGGCATGTACGACTACCTGAAGAACGATCTCGGCGTAAGGTCGCTGATCGTGGGCACGAGCGATCACAATCACTGGGCCACGGGCTATCCGTTGCTGGTCTCGACTTCCGAGTGCGACGTGATCGACGGGCACGTCTACTGGCAGCACCCAAACTACCATAGAGATCCGCAGACGGGCCGGCGGACGTTTTCCATTCCCAATACGCCGATGGTGGACGACCCTCGGAACTCGACGGTCGTGCAGTTGTCCCGTTCGGCCGTGGCCGGCAAGCCCTACACGGTCTCGGAGACGAATCATCCGTTTCCCAACGAGTACGCGTGCGAAGGCGTCGGTATTCTGGCGGCCTACGCCGCGTTGCACGACTGGGACGGCATCTTCTTCTATACGTTCGAGCACAAGGCCCCCGCCGAATGGGAAGCGCGAATGCCGAGCCATTTCGAGATCCGCCCCGATCCGGTGAAGATGATGAATATCGCCGCCGGTGCATACCTGTTCCTGCGCGGCGACGTGAGACCGGCGAGGGAAACCGTCGAGCGGTCCTACACAGAGGAGCAGGTCCGCGAGGGCATTCGCTCCTCACAGAGGCCGTTCTTCACGCCCGGCCTCGATCCGGCCCTGGCCTTGATCCACGCGACCAGAATCCGCGACTTCGCCACAGCCGCCGGGCCCTACCCTCAAGCTGCGGAGAGCAACGTGATTGTCTCCGATACCGGCCAGCTTACCTGGCGTCATGGGGACAGCAGGCCAGGCCGGGTGACAATAGAGACGGAGCGATCGCAGGGTCTTATCGGATTCGTCGGGCAGTCGCGGCTTGTGCTGAAGAACCTCGCGGTGACCGTCGAAAACGAATTCTGCTCTATCATTTTGACGTCGCTGGACGACAAGTCCGTCGCGCAGTCGGATCGACTTCTTCTCGTGACGACCGCGCGGGCTGCCAATACCGGCATGACGTGGAACGCCGAGCGAACGTCTCTCACGGGTTGGGGGATAGAACCGACAGTCATCGAGCCGGTCAAAGGGTTCGTCACGCTCCGGGACATCGAGCCCGGCGGACACGTCGAGGCAATTCCTCTCGACAGTCGCGCCAAGCCGCTTGGCAACACGGTAGAGGTCGAGAGAACCGATGCCGGTTATCGCATCACCTTGGGCGAATCGGCAACGCCGTGGTATCTCATCCGCATTCGTCGCTAGCACCGCATTTCAGAAATCGTGCGACCTCAGTTTGCTTCGCTTCGCTCGCAATGACATGCAGTGGCCTATGTATGTCGTTGCGAGGAGCGCAGCGACGAAGCAATCTCTCCCCCGGATCGGCGCAGAAGTTCCGAAATGCAGTACTAAGTCCTGAAGACCGGATCGAGCGAATGGGCCATCTGTTGCAGCGTCTCTTTCTCTCTCTGTGAGACCGGCCGGAAGCTCATGGCCAGGTCGAGGGCGAGGCGAAAGAGCGATTCGTCGCCCGGTGGGATGGCGGCCGTGACCGACTGGCTCAGCGTGAAGTACAGCGCAAGCTTCGCCTGTTTGCGATCCGTGAGCGGCTGATACCAGCATTTCGGATACTGCTTTCGCAACGGATCGTTCTCGGGCCATTGCTGCTTGGCCATGGCCTTCAGCGCCAGCCTCGCGACGCCCTTGGACTTGGCGGCCTCGATCACGCGCGGGCCGAAGTTGCCCTCGTAGAACGTGGCGAAGTTGATGGGAAAGAGGATCGAATCGAAATCGTACCGCTCCATCGCAGCCAGCGCGGCCTCCTCGGAGTGGGCCGAGAAGCCGAGGTAGCGAATGCGCCCCTGCTTCTTCGCATCGAGAAAAACCTCCATCGCACCGCCTTTGCCGAACGCGACCTCGACATCCTTGTCCACGTCCGAGATGGCGTGGAGTTGATAGAGATCCAGGTGGTCCGTCCGCAGCCGCTTCAAAGACTCGGCCAACTCGACGGCGGCCCCCTCCTTCGTTCGCTCGGTGGTCTTGCACGCGAGGAAGACATCCTTGCGATAGGGCTCCAGGGCGGGGCCGAGCTTGATCTCGGCGTCACCATAGGTGGGCGCGACATCAAAGTAATTGACCCCCTTCTCGACGGCTTCCGCGACGACGCGATTCGCGTGCTCCTGTTCGACGCCGCTGACAACGATCCCGCCGAACCCGATGATCGAAAGCCTCTCGCCCGTGTCCCCGTATGCCCGCTGCGGCAGCTTCGGGGCGTTCTCACACGGACAGCCCGGCTCGCATTCGCCTTCCGCCGCGCCGGCCTGTCGCGCGAGGCCGCCGGCCATCAACGATCCCGTGGTGACTGCACTACTTTTCAAGAACTGCCTTCTCTTCATCGTTTCGGGTTCCTGTCTTCTGTCATTGCCCTGTGTTCACCAGTTCGGATGTTCTTGTTTGTTACGCAGCACGCTGCATTGGGTTCTCTGTCTTTGCGTCGTTAAGCCCGCGGCGGAACGCTACAGTTGCCAGGGGCTGCGCCAAGAGCGTGCCAGCATACGGTTGGCCTCAGCGTCGTCGATGAAGTGCTCGGCGTCGGGGTTCCAGCGGAGCCTTCGGCCCAGACGCATCGCGATATCGCAGATATGACAGACCGTATCCGTCCGCACCGCCGACTCGATGGACGATACCGGCGTATTCCTCGTGCGGACGGAATCGAGGAAGGCGCCCCAGTGGTCCGTGCTTACCGTGAAGTGGCGTTCCTCGGGCCCGATCTGCTCCTGCAAGAGCGATTCGGGCTCCGCGTCAATCGCTCCTCGCTTGACGAAGACCCAGCCGTCCGTTCCCTCGAAGAGCACGCCCTGCCGCTGTTTGCTGTTGTCCACGAAGTCCACTGCCACGCCGTTGGCGTACTTCAGGGTCATATCCCAGCCGGTCGCACAATCGTAAAGCCCATCCGGCGGGAACTCGCCGGTCCCTTCGACTTCGACCGGTCCCGTGTGGTCGGCGTCGTTTCCCCACTGCGCGATGTCCACGTGATGGATACCCCAGGTGGTGATCCATCCCAGCGAGAAGTTGCTCATATGTCCCCACTCGCCGCAGTTTCCAACGATGCCGTGGCTGTACGGCATCCAGCGGGCCGGCCCGACCCACATCTCCCAGTCGAGCCACGGCGGCGCCGGCTCCGGGCGGACCAGGCCGACGGCCCGACTGGCCGGCGTCGCCGCGACGATCCGTCGGAGCTTTCCGATACGCCCGTTCTGCACCAGCTCGCAGGCAAAGCCGAAATTGCGTTCGGAACGTTGCTGCGTGCCGAATTGGAAGACGCGGTCATAGCGGCGGACCGCCTCCCGCAGCGCGATATCATCTTTGACACTGAGCCCCAGAGGCTTTTCGAGGAAGATATCCTTGCCCGCCCTCGCCGCCTCTACGGATTGCAGCACATGCCAAGCGTCGGGCGTCGCGATGGAGACGGCATCGATGTCCTCTCTGGCCAGAATCTCACGATAGTCGCCGTAGGCCGCACAGGCCGTGTTGCCATAGTGCTCGTCCACGATTCTCTTCGCTTCCTCAAGGCGATTGGCGTTGACATCGCAAACAGCGACCACGCGGCAGGTTGTGTGTCCCAGGAAGCTGCGCAGGTTCTCCTTGCCCCTGCCGCCGAGGCCGATAGCGGCCAGAGTGATACGGTTGCCTGCGGCCGGCTGCCCATCCCGCCCAATCGCGGAGGCCGATACGTAGTAAGGAAGCGCCAGCACGCCCGTTGCGCCGCGCAGCAATCCGCGTCGTGTGATGCCCCTGCTATCGCTCACTCTCGCCCCCCTTTTTGCTGACGTATCTGGGCGCTTGGCGTTGCGTCGGCCGGCAGATCACCTGTGGCGAACTGAATCGCGTCCAGGTAGAAACGCAGGATCGCCGGATTCCACCAGATCTCCGTGCGATGCCCGATCGCGCTATAAAAGACCCGGCCCTCGCCGTATCGTTTGATCCACGCCAAGGCAAAGTCGTTGTCCTTGCGGTGGATCCACGGCACCGTCATATTCGTGTTCGCAGTGTCGAGCGATAAAAGCACGCGCACCTTCTCGCACGAGTACGGCTCGCGAAACTGAAAGATCTCTTCCGCCAGCCGAAAGTCCTTGCCCTCGAACGCCGCCAGCAGCGGATGAGCGGGCTCCTCCAGCCTGATGGCGACCTCTTCATTCCAAGGATGTCCCCAATAGCCCGCACCGATTAGCTCCAGGAACTCAGGCCAGTGCGTGTTGCCTCCGATTGCGTGATGATAGGCGATGATGCCACCGCCTTGGGCGACATAGTCCAGCAGGCTCTTTCGCAGCAACATCTCGACCTCGTTGACATCCGCGCCGCGGTCTTTGAACTTCTCCATATCCGTGTCGGTCGGACGGATCCACGGGCCATTGCTGTTGTTCAGAAGGATGGCGTCGAACTGCTTGATGTTCTCGGGCAGGTACATCGCAACATCATCGCTGACAACGGGCTTGAAAGCGCCGGTCCTCTCGCCAAGCAGACGCATCGCATATTCGGCCTGCGGAATTGTATACCCCTTGTGCGGCGACTGCTCCATGAAGGGCGTGTTCCAGATCAGCACGCGACGAGACTCCTTGGGGACGACTGTCACCGTCTGTGGCACGGCTGCCTCGATGCGCCGGGCCTCCTGCTCCGTAACCTGGCCGTTCGCCGTCATCATCAGCACGCTCAGCAACGCAGATACAGCGGTGATCTTCTGAGAATCGATCATGCAATATTGTTCTCCGGCGATTACAGGGACCAGCCTTGCCGGTATTCCCGTTTCAGTGCGTCATTTGCCTCCGGCAGGTTCACGATCTTCATTTCGACGGGGTTGAACTCGATGGTCTTGCCGAACCGCGTAGCGACATTGCCGAGCAGGACGAGTTCGGTCAGCGGCCCGCTGTAGTCGAAATTCGACATGGCGGTCGGGCCGCCCCGGCAGGCGTCGAGCCACTCTTTCTCGTGGCCCGGCGAGCGGGGCAACGAATCCGCCAGAGGCGCGAGATCCTTGAACTTCTCTTCGGGCAACAGAGTCACAGCGGTGTTGTGGCCGTTCGCGTGGAGCATGCCCTCGCTGCCGACGAGGAGGCAGCCCGCGTGGTCGGCCCACTTTTTCTCGCCCGCGTCGCCCCAGTCAAGCTTGCGGCCCATCATCTCCTCGATCTTCTCCCGCGGCCCGGGGGCCCTGCCGCCGCCGTTGTACCAGTTGACCGTGACGGGCGGCATCGCTCCGCGCGCCGGGATGGTGTATCGGACCATCTCCCACTTCGGGAACGTCGTCTCGTGCACGCCGGAGAGTTCGACATCGAGCCGGATCGTGCGGTCCGGCGGGCTGGCGTCCGAATCATCCCACAACGAATCGAACTTCAGACCCTTGAAGAAGACGTTCATCGTGTGGCAGGCCCAGTTGCCGAGTTGACCGGTGGCAAAGTCGCGCCACGTGTGCCACTCGGCCCAGCGAGAATTGTACGGCCGATACTTCGCCGGACCCAGCCACAGATCCCATTGAAGAAACTCCGGCACGGGATGCTCGTCCGTCGGGATGGGCCGCTCACCCGCCCCGCCGCCGGTATTCCAGGCATGGACCTCGCGAACTTCGCCGAGGACCCCGGCCTGAATCAGTTCCACGCCCCGACGAAATGCCTCGCTGGCGGTGCCCTGATTGCCCATCTGCGTGGCGACCTTGTGTTTTCGGGCCAGATCCCGCAGTGTTCGGGCCTCAAAAATGTCGTGCGTCAGGGGCTTCTCGCACAGGACGTGCTTGCCCCGTTTGACCGCGGCCCCTGAAATCACGGCGTGCGTATGGTCCGGCGTCGCGACCGTGATCGCATCGACCTGCTTGTCCATCTCGTCGAGCATCACGCGAAAATCGTGATACGTCTTCGCCTGTGGGACCGCCTGATAGTAGGGAGCGGCCCGCCGGTCATTCACATCGCACATCGCGACCACGTTCGCCAACTTCGGCATCGTATCCGAGAACCAACTGCCCCGCCCGGACACGCCGACAATCGCGAGGCTCACCTTCTCATTCGCCTCGTAGCTCCAGAGGGATCGACTGTCCTTCAGAATAACCAGCCCCATCACGCCGCAGGCGGAGTTCTTGAGAAACGTGCGTCGCGCGAATTGTCCTGCCATAGCCGGCCTCCTTCGCCTCTGTGCATGGGACGGCTTTCCTGTCCACGACAGGATGCCTTGCCGCGATGGTATCCTCGTGCGCGGGCCGGTGCAAGAAGCTATTGAGATCGTCCGGTCCAGTACGTGGCGTCAAGGGCCTTGGGCTCGATGAGCGTTTCAATCGCCGCATGCAAAGTGTCCCCGGCCGTTGGCTACGGCGTCTTCTTGGCCGAGAGGTCGGCGCAGACGAGTTCCTTGTCGTTGCGGGCGTACACGCAGCGATTCGCGAAAGCGGGGTGGGACCAGGTGACGCCGCCTCGCTGGTCGAGCTGTTGCTCGGTCGGTTCGATCAACTTGGCCCGGCTGATCTCGTGAAAGCCGTCAGGCGAGAGGCGGCTGATGATCAGCTCGCCCCGCTCGTTGAACATCCAGATCCTCTCGCCATTGTGGACCATATGGATATTGGCCCAGCGCGCCTTGGGGGTGGCCGTCAGGTCCTCCCAGATGCGGTCGCCGGTCTTGAGGTCCAGGCAGCGCAGTTCGCCGTAGCTGTCCAGGCCATAGATGAAGTCGCCCAGGAGTATCGGCGTCGAGATGCAACAGTGCAGCGCGTCCGTGTTGCGCTCGTTGGCGCCCTGGCGGCGCCAGAGCTTCTCTACGGCCGGCTTGTCCTGATGCACTTTCAAGAGGAGCGAGCCGTCGAAAAAACCGCTCACGAAGAGATGCTCGCCGTCGAAGACGGGCGTGGCGATTGTCATCACCATCTGCGTTGGCGGGAACGGATGCTCCCAGTGGAGCCGGCCCGTCTGCGGATCGAGGCCCACAATGCGCTCACCGGACAGGTAGACGAGGACGCGTTTGCCGGCCTGTTCGATGACGATGGGTGCCGAATAAGATAGCGAATCGTCCAGGGCCCGCCATCGCTCCTGCCCGGTCGCCGCGTCAAAGGCCATCACGCACGCATTGTCTTTGCCGCCGATGGGCACGATGAGCAAGTCGCCCTCCACCAGCGGAGCGCCGGCAATCCCCCAGATCGGGACCCTGGTCCCATACTCCTTCCTGCCGTCGTGACTCCAGAGCAGCTTTCCCGATTTCGCATCGAAGCCGTGCAGATGTCCCATGGTGCCGAGGGAATATGCTTTGCCGTCGTGGATCGTGATTGCCGCCCGCGGCCCGGCCTCATACTGGACGCGCTCATACCGGCACTCATATGCAAACGACCATTGCTTGTCACCCGTCGCGGCATCGAAGCTATGCACACGCTCCTGCGCCGTGGGCTTCGTGACGCGGTCCATGACAAAGACACGCCCGTTGGCGACGGTTGGGCCATTGTAGCCGCTGCCGATTTCGACGCGCCACTTGATCGGCAATTGCGACGACTCGAACCGCTCGACGATCCCCGTTTCCGTCCAGGTTCCGTCACGGTTCGGGCCGCGCCATTGGGGCCAATCAGCAGCAACCGACGGCTTGCTACATATGGACACCGCCAACGCGGCGAGACACATGAATATCATACCGAGTTGTCTGTCCATTTGATTCCATACCCCCTTCTGGTCGTTCTTTCCGGGTCACCATCGACAACGGCGGTGCGCGACCGACCCATAGTTTACCGGGAATCCTCTCGCGTCACAACAGCAAGTCAGGTATCCTACTGTCCAATGTCGGTGACCGTGGGGCATCGACAAGAGCAGTCACCACAGCGAAGGAAAGGGGCCATGATGGGATCATTTCACGGTTTCGACGGGCACGTTTCAAGACGCACGTTCCTTCAGGCAGTCGGCGGAACGACGACCGCTCTATCGCTGAGCCCGCACAGTTGGCTCAGCAGCTTGGCGATGGCGCAACCCGCCGGACCGGCCAAAAAACCCGCCGTCGTGCGGGCAGCCTTTGTCTATCCTCCTACCGAATCCCTACGGAAGGTTGGTTACTATAGCTGGCCCGGCTCGACGTTCGACGCCGAGGGGCGGCAGTTGCAGTACATGGGCAAGCTGCAGGAGTTTGAAACCAGGCTCGGTGTGCGGATCTCGGTCGAGCGGCAGCCGCTGGATGGGGACGACAACGTGACGCGCTTCATCAATCAGGTGAAGGCCGAATCGCCGGACGCGCTGTTCCTCGTGCCTTTCAAGAAGGGGCACTGGCCGCACGTGACACGCATCGTTGAGGAAACGAAGCTACCGACGGTCGTTCTGGCCCCACTGGGGGTGCTTCTGGTCGGCATGGTTCGCGAATTTCACCGCAAACCCGGCGTCTACATGATCAACTCGCTCGACAACTTCGATGCGGTCGAGCGGGGTATGCGGATGGTCCGGGCCGCCGCGTGGATAAAGCAGAGTCTGATTCTCAATATTGCGGCCTCCCGCGCCGACGACTACGTCGTGCCGCATCTGGGCACGCGAGTCCGAACCGTGGCCAATACGGGCTTCATCGAAGAGTTCAAACGGACCGGCGCCACAGGCGAAGTCCGGGAGACGGCCGCCCGCTACCGGAAGGACGCGCGGGAGATCTTTCAGCCCACGGCCGAGGATATTCTCGATGCGGCAAGGGCGACAATTGCGCTGCGGCGAGTGGTCGCAGAGGCCGGGGCCGACGCCGTGATGATGGAGTGTTTAGCGGGTCTACGGCATCCGCACCAGCACGTCCCGCCGTGTATGGGTTTCATGGACCTGCGTGACGACGGCCTCCCGGCCGGCTGCGAATCTGACCTCGACGCGACGCTGACGATGATGCTGTTCCAGTATCTGTTCGACAAGCCGGGGTTCCAGCACAACCCGACCGTTGAAACCGAGAGCAATCATTACTTCTGCGCCCATTGCACGAGTGCGACGAAGATGAAGGGAGCGGATGCCCCGCCGGAGCCGTACGTCCTGATGAACCATGCCGAGGCGGGCTGGGGCTGCGTGCCGCGGGTCCTCTTCTCGCCGGGGCAGGAGGTGACTATTGCGAAGTATCTCTCCGTGAGATCGGATGCGGAGACGCCGCAGATGCTCGTGTACTCGGGCGAGATCGTCGGGTGCCCGCCTGTCCCGCAGACCGGGGGCTGCCGGACCAACGCGGAGACGACCATCAATGAGCTACAGGACGTTGCGGATCTGAAGGGGCACCACCTCGTCATGGTCTATGACAACTACGCCAGGGCCCTGCACAGATTCTGCCAGATGTACGGTGTCGAGGCGGTCGTATGACTCGCCACGCGACATGAATGATCGTGAGTTTCAGGAGGCCACGAGATGGGATCCAAGTCAGTCGTATCACGAAGAAGTTTCATGCAACAATCCGCAAAGGTCTCGCTCGGTGCGGCCGCGGGGCTGAGTCTGTGGGGCACGAGCCGCTCCTGGGCCGGGGCGAACGATCGCGTGCGCGTGGCCGTTGTGGGCGTCCGCGGGCACGGATTCGGCAGCCATATCCGTAACTACCCGTCCCTGCCAAACGTCGAAGTGGCGGCCCTGTGCGATATTGATGAGAACATGTTCCCCGAGCGGCTCAAGTGGTTCGAGAAGAACGACCTTCCCATCCCCAAGACCTACGTGGACATCCGCAAGCTGCTCGAAGACAAGACCATCGACGCAATCAGCGTGGCCACGCCCAATCACTGGCACGCGCTGGCCGGCGTCTGGGCCTGTCAGGCCGGCAAGCATGCCCACATCGAGAAGCCGTTCACTCACAACGTCTTCGAGGGGCAAAAGCTCATCGCGGCCGCGAAGAAATACAAGCGTGTGGTGCACCACGGCACCGAATGCCGCAGCTCGAAGGCCTACCAGGAGGCGATGGAGTTCATGCGCAACGGTGGGCTCGGCGAGGTCTACATGGCCAAAGGAACCTGCTACAAGTGGCGCGACACCATCAAGCACACACCGGAAGAGCCGGTGCCGCCGGGCGTCCACTACGACATCTGGCTGGGGCCGGCCCCGCAGCGGCCTTTCTCGCGCAATCGCTTCCACTATAACTGGCATTGGCATTGGGATTACGGCAACGGCGACATCGGCAACCAGGGCGTGCACGAGATGGACATTGCGCGATGGGGACTTGGCGTGACGCTGCCGACGCGGGTGACGTCCATGGGCGCGCACGTGATGTTCGACGACGATCAGGAGACGCCGAACGTGCAGATCGCCGTTTTTGAATTTCCGAATCCAAAAGGCGGCGGCGACAAGAAGAAGATCCTGCAATTCGAGGTCCGCCACTGGATCACCAACTACGAAGGCGGTTTCGGCAAGCCGGCCGACAATAACATCGGCAACATCTTCTACGGCTCGGAGGGCTACATGACGATGCACGGCGGCCGCTGGCAGACGTTCATGGGCAGGAAACGCGAGCCGGGTCCCTCAGGCACGACGAAGAACAACCAGGACCGGGACCACTACCAGAACTTCATCAATGCCATCCGGGCCAACGACGCCTCCGGCCTGCCGGGCTGCGTGGAGGACGGCCATTGCAGTTGCTCGCTTATTCATCTGGCGAACACATCTTATCGGCTCGGGCGGTCGCTGGCGTTCGATCCCGACCGACAACGGTACGTCAATGATAACGAGGCGAACCGGATGCTCACTCGGGATTACCGCGCTCCTTTTGTCGTTCCGAAGGAGGTTTGAGCCGCGGACGGAATTAGAACGTATGTGCTTTCTGTTCCATAATCTGGTATAATAGAGCCGATGAGTGGGCTCCCCAGCGTGATGTTCGGCCTTGGGAGGTCCGGGCAAACCGGCGCACGTAGGCACGGTTGCCGCATTTTCATCAGGAACGGCAGAAGATCGTGCCGAACGGGTTAGCTATGTTCGTACCTGCGTACAATTCGCTTCTGGTTCTGTCACGCCGGATCGTGCCGCGGCGTTCGAGGTTCTTGCGCGTGGTCGATCAGGTCAAAGTCATTGCTCATCGCGGTGCATCGCACTTGGCGCCCGAGAATACGCTAGCCTCCGTAGATCTGGCGTGGCAATTGGGCGCGGATGCCGTGGAAGTGGATGTACACCTGACGCGGGACGGCCGAATCGTCGCGCTCCACGACCCGGCGACCGGGCGGACCGCCGGTACGCACCTGGAGGTCGCCGCGACCCATTCCCGACATCTCCGTCTACTCGATGTCGGCCGGCACAAGCACCCGGGATTCGCCGGCGAGGCCATTCCGTTCCTCGAAGAGGTCCTGGAAACGGTGCCCCCCGGCCGGCAACTCTTCATTGAGATCAAGTGCGGCCCCGAGATCCTGCCCCCACTGGACAGGGCAGTTGCGGGCAGTGGGAAGCGCTCGCAGATTGAGATGATCGGGTTCGATCTCGATACGATGAAGGCCGCTAAGGCTATGATGCCGGATGTACCCGCCCATTGGCTCTGCGAGAAGCGATATTGGGCCCCCTACAGCCGTCTGCTGGCGAAGGAGGCGAGAGCCCACGGTCTTGACGGTCTCGACGTTCACTGGTCGGGGATTACTCGACGTTTCATCTCAGCCGTTAAGGAGGTCGGTCTGAAGCTCTACGCCTGGACGGTGGATGAGCCGGCCGACGCCGTTCGTCTGCGGGCGATGGGCGTTGACGGCATCACGACGAATCGGCCCGGCTGGCTGCGGGGCCAAATCCATGGTCCGTCCCTGGCCCGGCAGCATATGGATGCCATCCGGGACCCGCGGCTCGCACAGTCTGGCCGGGCGCATGCCTTGTCCTGTGCATTGCCACCGGTTTCCGGTTGACTTCGGTGCGTCCTATAAGGTATACTCAAATTGGCGATCCATCGTGATTTGGTGATACAGGCAACGTGTGGGTTTGCAGCCGTATCAGGGCTGGACCATGCACCGGAGGATGATCAGTCGTGGTGATAAATCCTCGAATTCAGGCCGACAACTGCGTCTCTCCGCCATTTTCCCCACCCTGGTTTTCTTGCTTGTGAAGGAACCCTGGCATGTGTAGAGAGAGAGTCGTTCCAGTTGCGTTCGGTGTTGTCCTCAGCCTGGTTCTGATCGGGACTGTCCGAGGCGATATCGAGACGGGTCTTATCGGCTATTGGCCGTTGGATGGCGACGGCACAGACGTCAGCGGCAACGAGCTCCATGGGACGATCAACGGCAGTGTCATACCGGCGCCGGATCGCTCCGGCTATGCCGATTCGGCTATGTCCTTCCCAGGGGATGCCGCGTCCAACATCGTCGTTGCCGATGCACCTGCACTGAATATCACGGGCGAGATGACTCTGACCGCATGGGTCTTCCTGAATGGCGGTCATGAGAACAACAGCAGGATCCTTGCCAAGGGAGGCGGAAGCGGCGCCAGATCCTGGAACCTGAATATCGAAGCCAAGGTAGGCGAGGTCACATTTCCTGCGACGATGCAGATCTCGGCCACCGGCGCTACCTCTTTCAGTTTGAACGATGCGGAGCCTCTGCCGACCGATCGGTGGGTGCACATGGCGGGCGTGTACCGGCCCGGCGAGGCGGTGGAGCTGTACGTGGATGGCGAGTTGCAGGCTCGCAATGCCACGGATATTCCGGCCGCCCAGTTCAGCGACAATGGGTTGGACATGTTCATCGGGTCGCGGAACGCGTGCGGCAACTGCGGCTGGAACGGCTTCATTGACGAGGCCCGCGTCTACGGCCGAGCTTTGTCCCCCGAGGACATCAAGGAGCTTGTGGCGTTCCTTCCTGCTCCTCGCGTAAAGGCCTGGAGCCCCCAGCCGGCCGACGGCGCGACGGGCATTGTGATGCCGTTGTTCCGGTGGAAGTCGGGAGTGACGGCGGCCCTGCACGATGTCTATGTGGGCACCGATCCCGAACTCGGCGCCGGGGAGCTGGCCGGCTTTCATTTGCCGATAACAACGCACTGGTATGGGCCGGGTCTGGTGCCCGGCGTCACGTATTACTGGCGCGTCGATGAGATCGAGGTGGATATGACGACCGTCCACACGGGGGACGTGTGGCACTTCACCGCTGCGCCCGTAATCGCGTACGACCCGGCACCCTACAACGGGGCCAGGTGGGTGGACCCCGACACCGATCTGGGTTGGACCGGGGGCCTGAACGCCATCGCACACGAGGTGTACTTCGGTACGGATGAGGCGGCGGTCGCCGACGGCACGGGTGAGACCTTCAAGGTCAAGCAGCCCGCGATCACATTCGATCCGGGGCCCCTCCAGGCCGGGACCACCCATTACTGGCGCATCGACGAGGTCAGCACGGCAGGCACGGAGAAGGGGCAGGTCTGGAGCTTCACGACGATCGGCCCGGGCGGCGGTGCTAAGGGCGAATACTTCACGAATATAGACCTCTCGGGCGATCCCGCCGTGACGCGCATCGACGCGGCGATCGATTTCTCCTGGCCCGACGGCTCGACCGCCGGGACGAACTCACCCGCCGAAGGCATTCCGACCAATGGCTTCTCCTGTCGCTGGACGGCGGACCTGGAAGTGGACCGTGCCGACAGGTACACATTCGTGACTCGCAGCGATGATGGCGTTCGCGTCTATCTCGACGGCGTGCGCGTGATCAATAATTGGACCGATCACGGGGCGACGGATGATCCCTCCGGGCCGCTCGAACTCGCGCCGGCGCGGGTGTACTCGCTGGTGATGGAGATGTATGAAAATACAGGCAGCGCTACGGCCCGACTGTCCTGGGAGAGCCCCTCAATGGCTCGCCAGGTGCTCCCGCGCGGCCCGTTGCAGCCACCGCTTCATGCGGGCATGCCTTCTCCGGCCCATGGGGCCGGCTACGTGCCGCAGGATGTGGTCCTGAGCTGGTGGGCAGGAGATGAGGCTACTCAGCACGATGTTTACTTCGGTGACGATGCCGAGGCAGTGGCGAATGCCGATACGTCCGGTACCGCCTATCAGGGACGCCAATCCCTCGATGCAACGACGTTCGGCGCCGGCGCGCTCGAATGGGGCAAGACCTATCATTGGCGAATTGATGAAGTCAACGGCGAGGCCCTAAGAGGCAGCGTCTGGAGTTTCACGACGGCCGATTGCCTCGTCGTGGATAACTTCGAGAGCTATAACGACGACGTCGCGGCCGGCACGACGATCTTCGACACATGGATCGACGGCCTTGTGAACAACACCGGCTCGCTCGTTGGCTACTGGGAGGCCCCGTTCGCCGAGCAGACGATCGTCCACGGCGGCAACCAGTCCATGCCTCTGGACTACGACAACGTGAATCCGCCGTACTACTCCGAGGTCGAGCGGATCTGGGACACGCCGCAGAACTGGACGATCGACGGCGTTGACACTCTGACGCTGTACGTCCGCGGCCGGGCGAGCAACGACCCGGACCGCCTGTACGTCGCCGTTCAGGATAGCACCAACCACATCGGGGTCGCGGCCTGTCCGGATGCCACGATACTCACCGCCGCGACGTGGACCGAGTGGGAAATTTCTCTGAGCGAGTTCAATGGTGTGAATCCGGCCAGGGTCAAAGCGATCTATGTCGGCGTCGGCGACCGGGACAATCCGCAGCCCGGCGGCGCCGGACTGCTCTATATCGATGATATTCGTGTGGCAAGACCCGCGCCGATTCAGTAGCCGGGCGACCGTCATGTTGGCGACGCAAAATGACGATATTGTACATGGGTCCCGATGGCCCATGCCGTAATGCTGCGGGTTTGCAGCAGACTGGAACCATTTGAATGGGAGGTTGGTCATGTGCAAGAGCATATTTCTTATCGGCCTTGTCTGTATGTTGGGCTCAGCGCCTGCGGCCTTTGGCGACCTGATCGGCTGGTGGACGTTTGACGAAGGCAGCGGGACCGTTGCCCAGGACTCCAGCGGCAATGGTATCGACGGTACGTTCGTCGGCAGCCCGGAGTGGGTAGCCGGTATTCGCGACGGCGCGCTGCAATTCGACGGTGCGTCCGCCGTGAGTTGCGGCAACACGACCGCCCTGGAGCTTACCGGACCAATGACCATCGCCTGCTGGGTCAACCCGGCCTCCCTCGGCGCCGCCGTGAACGATGACCGGGCCCTTGTGGGGCGGGACGGGTCCTATGCATTCAAGGCCACGGGCAGCAACCTGCGACTTACGACCCCCGGCGTCCTTGATCATACCGCCCCAGGCGCGGTTCTGGCGGTCGGAGAATGGCAGCACGCAGCCGTCACCTTCCAGCCGGACCAGGCCAGCGGTGCGGTCTTCTACCTCAACGGCACCGAGACAGATCGGGTGAATGCGTCGGCCATGAACGCGGGCACCGGACCATTCCGGATCGCGAACAATGAGTGGAGTCAGTGGTACACCGGCATGATCGACGACGTGCGTGTCTACAACCATATCGTGCCGGCCGCTGAGATCGCGCAACTCGCGTTTCGACCGAAGGCCTATGCGCCCAGCCCGGCCGACGGCGCGAAAGCCATCACGCAGCCGCTGTTCACCTGGACGAAGGGCACTGCCGCCGTCTGGCATAACGTATACGTGGGTACAAGCCCCGAATTGACGGACGCGGATCTGGTCGCGTCCCGCCTCATGTGGGAGATGCATTGGCATACTCCCGGTCTGATCCCGGGGCAAACGTACTACTGGCGCGTGGATGAGATCGCTGGCGATGAGACGGTCACCACCGGCGACGTCTGGACCTTCACTGCCGCACCTGCGATCGCCTACAGTCCCAAGCCTCGCAATGGCGACAAGTGGATCGATACAGGCGTCACCCTGTCATGGGTGGCGGGCATGAATGCGACAAAGCACGATGTGTACTTCGGCACCGATGAGGACGCCGTCGCCAGTCGTGACGCCAGCGTGTTCCAGGGCACCCAAAACCCGATGACCTATAAGCCCGGAACTCTGGCGGAACAGACGACTTACTACTGGGCCGTTGACGAACATAATGGAGCCATGCACCAAGGGGAGCTCTGGCGTTTCACGACCGGTCCGGCCGTGGGCGGCGTCAAAGGCGAGTATTTCAGTGACATGGATCTTACAGGAGCGCCCGCACTGACCCGGCTCGATTCGGCAATCGACTTCGACTGGGGCAGCGAGACGCCGGGCGAGCCCATTGGTATCGACCAGTTCTCCGTTCGGTGGACGGCGGATCTGGAGATCGCCATCGCCGACACGTACACCTTCATCACGCGAACCGACGACGGCTCACGTCTTTGGCTGAACGATGAGTTGATTGTGGACCAGTGGGTGGACCAGGGACCGACCGACGCTCTGAGCAAGCCGATCTACCTGGAGCCGGGCATCTACGCGCTGCAGATGGAGTACTACGAGAACGGCGGCGGCGCCGTGGCCCAGTTGTTGTGGCAGACGCCCTCGTTGGCGCGTGAGATCATCCCGGTCGGTCCGCTGCAGCCACCGGTTCGGGCCCGTGCCGTCTATCCGAAGAATGCAGACGTCAATGTCCCGCAAGACCTTATGCTGAAATGGACGGCCGGCGACAAGGCGGTCAGTCACGACGTCTACTTCGGCGACGATGCCGATGCGGTCGCGGCGGCCGATACCGGCAGTCCTGAATACCAGGGCCAACAGGCTGAGACAAGCCTTGCCCTCAGCGACCTGGAATGGGGCAAGACTTATTACTGGCGGATCGATGAGGTCAACGATGCCGAGGCGGACAGTCCGTGGGTCGGCGCCGTGTGGAGCTTCACGACGGCCGATGCCATTGTGGTCGATGATTTTGAGACGTACACCGATGACTTCGACGCCGGCGAAGCCATCTGGCAGACCTGGATCGATGGCCTGACCAACTTGACCGGCTCGATCGTCGGCTATTTCGACGCCCCATTTGCCGAGCAAACGATCGTCCACAGCGGCCGGCAGTCCATGCCGTTCGACTACAACAACATCAACTCGCCGTACTACTCCGAGGCTGAACTGGAATTTGCGCCAGTCCAGAACTGGACGGTCAATGGAGTGGACGCGCTGACCCTGTGGTTCCGTGGCAACGCGGTGTCCTTCATCGAGACCGGCCCCGACAGTATGACGATGAGTTCCACGAGCGGCGATGTCTGGACGACCGTCGACCATATGCGCCTCGTATACAAGCAGCTAACCGGCGACGGCTCCATTGTGGTGCGAGTCGACAGCATGACGAATACGTGGCCGTGGGCCAAGGCCGGCGTGATAATCCGCGAATCGCTTGATCCCGGCTCGTCGCACGCCTTGATGTGTCTGACCCCCGAGGGGCGCACGGCTTTCCAGAATCGGCTGTTCCGCGGGGAGCAATCCTTCTCCGCAAATAGCGCCGCCGGCGCCGTCGAGTTCCCGTACTGGGTGAAGCTGGAACGTAGGGGCGCTGAACTGACGGGCTGGCATTCGAATGACGGGGTCAATTGGGTCCTGCAGGCGAATGACGAGGGCACTTCACCGAACCCGGTAAGCATCAGCATGAGCCCGACCGTCTACATCGGGCTGATGGTTACCAGCAACAATCTGGATGAGGCCTGCGTTGTGGAGTACTCCGGTATCCAGGCGACGGGCTCCGTCTCCGGCTCGTGGCAGAAGGCCGATATCGGCCCGGCCATCCCCGGGAACGATCCGGATACACTGTATGTGGCCATTGAAGACAGCTCCAACAACGTCGGTGTGTCCATCCATCCCGATGCCACCGCAGTGACGTTGACCGACTGGACCGAGTGGGTGATCCCGTTTAGCGAATTCGGGGGCGTGAATCCGGCCAAGATCCAGAAGCTGTACATCGGCGTCGGCGATCGCAACAATCCGCAACCGGACGGTGCCGGTCGGGTCTATATCGACGATATCCGGGTGACGAAACCTGCTGCGGAATAGTCGTATCGCCGACATCAGTGGTCGTAGATCGGCCGCGATGGAGGCTGACAACGGAAAATGCGGGGCCCGCGGCAGTCTTTGCGGGCCCCTTTCTTTTCCTGCGCTTGCATAGAAGCACTGCCAACTGGTAGAATGGCCTATGTAGAGATCAGTCGGCGCTGTTATGGGGACATACGGTCGAAAAGGGTATCGTCATGCACTGCAAGAAAGCCTTCACTTTGATCGAGTTGCTGGTTGTCATCGCCGTGATCGCGGTTCTCATGGCCATTCTCATGCCCGCGTTGAATCGGGCCCGGGAGCAGGGTAAGCGGGCCGCCTGCCTGAACAATGTCAAACAGATGGCGCTGGCATGGAATCTGTACGCGGATGACAATGAGGGCAAGATGGTCAACGGCAACACGGCGGTGGACGGTGACCCGACACCTAAGAAGGGGTGGAATCGAGATGAGACCTGCTGGGTTTACTGGCCCGGCCAGAACGCCACGCAGGAGGCGGCGATCAGAGAACTGCGTCGGGGATTGCTCTTCCCGTACTGCCCCAGCGTGAAGCTGTTCAAATGCCCGACCGGCGTACGGGGCGAGGTGGTTACCTATGCGATTCCCGATTCCATGAACGGCTACTTCTCCATTGAGGGCGCCGCGGAGCAGATCAAGACGCTGCGAAGTCAGATCCGCAACCCGACCCACCAGATTGTCTTCTTGGATGAGGGCCGACTGAGTCCGGCCAGTTGGACGATCTGGTACAATCAGGAGCGCTGGTGGGACCAGATCACCGCCCGCCACGGCGACGGCACGAACTTCTCGTTTGCCGACGGCCACAGCGAATACTGGAAATGGGGCGACCCACGGACGCTCGACGTTGCGAAATACGACATCGATGACTGGCAAGACACCGGCCGATATGGGGCCGAGTCGACGCAGCCGGGTAACGAAGACCTGCATCGCGTCCAGAGAGGCGTCTTCGGCAAACTGGGCTACACGCCCTCCGGTCCATGACCGCGCACATCCTGCGATTTCCCAACTATGCATCCCACGCTCTTGACCACCCGGCGTTCGCCTGTAGGATAGGGAACTTTCGCGATGCGGCCGGAGTCGTTCCGCTTTCGTCCACAGCGGGCAACGGCCAATCGGTCACAGCAGGGCAAAGGGCTTACGGATAGATGACATCGTGCAACGGGGAATTTGGCGTGATTTTCGATCTGGACGGCGTTCTGGTTGATACGGGCTGGGCGCATCGACAGGCGTGGTACGACTTGGCACAGGCGGAAGGGCTTGCGATGTCCGATGAGTTCTTCCGAGACACGTTCGGCATGCAGAACGCGGCGATTCTGCCGATGCTGAGGCCGGGGATATCACAAGACGAGATCGAGCGTCTGTCGGACTGGAAGGAGCAGCGATATCGAGATCTCGTGGAACAGCGTCTTGAATTTGCCGAGGGGGCCGAGGCATTGGTGAACGACCTGACGCGGCATGGATTTCGCCTGGCGATCGGCTCGTCCGCTCCGCCGGAGAACCTTGACCTCTTCTGGAGCCGGCTCGCGCTGGCCGACTTCTTCGATGCCCGCGTGACGAAAGAGGAGATCACCGAGAGCAAGCCTTCGCCGCAGACGTTTCTCGCGGCCACTCGGAAACTCGGGCTCAAGCCGACCCAATGCGCGGTCGTTGAGGATGCCGTCCAGGGCGTGCAGGCGGCGCGGGCCGGCGGAATGCCCGTCGCGGCTGTCACCACGACGCGAAGTCGGCAGGACCTCGCGCAGGCGGACCGCGTGGTGGACAGCCTGTCCGAGCTGAATGCCTCGGATTTCCTCGCCCTGCTGCGGAAGACAATGGAATGATGATCCGCCATCCATCAACGATCTACCTCAAGCTCTTCCTGACGGCGATCTTCTGGGGCGGCACGTTCATTGCGGGCCGGCACGTCGCCCAACACCTCAGCCCGTTTGTCACGGCATTCCTGCGTTTCGCGATCGCATCCGTTTTGCTGCTGGCTCTTACATGGAGACAGGAGGGAGGGTTCCCGCGATTGCAGCGAAGTCAGATCGTCCCGGTCATCCTGCTGGGGCTGACAGGCGTCTTCGCGTACAACGTCATGTTCTTCAAGGGGCTGCGTTTGATCGAGGCCGGTCGGGCGGCTCTGATTATTGCGACGTGTCCGGCGTTCATCGCGGTTGCATCCGTTCTGTTTCTGAGGGAGCGATTCGGCCCGACAAGAGCGGCAGGGATTCCGTTGTCGATCTTCGGCGCGGCCGTGGTGATTTCGGAGGGTCGGCTCGGCCGGGTCCTTTCCGGCGGCGTCGGCCCCGGCGAGCTTTTCATCCTGACCTGCGTTCTGAGCTGGGTAGCCTACTCGCTGATCGGCAAGGCGGTCATGCGGCGGCTCTCGCCGCTGGTTTCCGTATCCTATTCGGCGGCGATCGGTGCGGCGGCACTGGCCGTGCCCGCCGCCTTCGAGGGCCTTGCGCAAGACCTTGGCCGCGCCTCACTGCTCGACTGGGTCTCCATCGCATATCTGGCCGTGTTTGGGACCGTCATCGGCTTCGTGTGGTTCTATGAGGGAGTTCGCGCCATCGGCCCCACCCGAGCCGGACTGTTCATCAACTTCGTCCCCATCTCCGCCGTCATCCTGGCGTTGCTCATTCTTGGGGAGGCGGTGACGTGGTCGCTCGCTGCCGGAGCGGTTCTCGTACTGTCAGGCGTGTACCTGACGAATCGGACGCCGGCGCATAAGTAGCACGGTCCGACGGCGGGAGCACGAGGATCAGCCGGAATCCGTGGGACGCAGAGGCTCGTTCTCCGCCGGCTTAGCGGACGACCTGCTTGAGAATCCGATTCCCGATCAGCACACATATCGGTCTGATCTGGAAGAAAAGAATGCTGCCCACGTCTCTCGCATGTCCCGAATAAACGCACTTACACCAAGGCAGCGCATTTCTGGCAAAGCCGACCGTGAGATCGCGAAGAAACAAGGGCACCGAGTACTTCGCTCCGGCGACGCGCCAGCCCAGCCCTTCGTTCAGGCAGCGCCTGACCAGTGCCTTCAAATCGTAGGCATGTCCATGCCACGCCACGGGGCCTCGGGTTCGAGAGATCCGGAACCCCTTTTCCACGAGCTTCCGCTGCAGAAACTTGTCGGAGCAGTATGGGGTCTCACCAAAACCGGTTGCTTTCCACGCGTCCCTGGAGATCGCCACGCAAACGCAGGACAGGCCGATCCTGCCACACTGCTGAAAGAACTTGCGCCCTTCACTGGTGAAGTAGAACCGGCCTTTTCGATCCCAGAGGAAGACAGTATCTTCGCCGGGGGGGCTGGCCGTGCCGCCCTGCACGACATCGGCTTTTCCATTGATGATATCCTTGGCCAATGTCTGCAGGTACGTCTCGTCGATCGGAACCACGTCCTGAGACTGGGTCACGATGATCTCGCCGGTGGAACTCTGGAAGGCGAAGTCGCGAGCCGGTCCAAATGAGAAGGTCTTGCGCTCGATGGAGTGGACCTGGAAGCCGCCGTTCCTGAGGATCTCACAGGACCCGTCGTCGGACTGCGAATCCACGGCGATGAGCTCCACCTCGGCCTCGACCTGCTGCTTGCCCAGCTTCTCGACGACCTCCTTGAGTTTGGGGCCGCCGTTACAGGTTAGCATGACGACAGAGATCTTCATCAGGACACGGCGTCCACTTGATTCGCCGCCATGGAATACAGCCGGTAATCGAGGCGGTCAGGGTCGTAGGCAATATCCTCCATGAAGATCTTCTCATCCTTCGCCACGTCGCGACGAAGCGTGACATTCTCCGCGAGGCAGATCGGCACACCGGGATGATGCTGGTGCTCCGAGCAGTTCTCAATGAGACCGTAGCACGTATACCCTCCGATCCCGTCCAGCGTTTCGCCTTTGCGAAGTTCGCGTTTGGCGTACGCGTAGACGTTGGTCTTGAAGCCATGGGTGGGCTGGAGCAGGGGCTCACGATCCAGGAACGCTTCGGCCACGCATTTCATCGCCTCGATATGAACGATGTGACAGGACCGGTCGAACACATAGAAGGGACCTTTGCCCAACTCGGACGGGAACCACCGGAGCATGCTCTGCTGATACTCGTTGTCACAGTACCCGACCACAAAGACGCCGCCGTGGGGCCTGGAGCCCAGGACGTAATCAACGACGGGCTTTCCGCTCTCGTGAATTGCGCTGAAGTCGAACAGGTCGAACACCTCGATAACGCGGCTGGCTCTTGGGCCGTGCATCCCGGGCACCGTCGTGACGAGGTTGCAGGCGTTGGCAACGAGGGCCATTTCCACACAGAGCTTCGTGCCGTCGGTGTAGCCCGCACACATCTTGTAGTCCAGGAAGCGCTTGTCCGCCTCGGGGATAATCTTGGTCGGATTGGAATAGCGGTCCAGGAAGCCCTTGATGTTCCCCGCCATGACCAGCTCGAAGCCCCAAAGCTGAATTTCGTCGATGAGCCGGCGGATGCAACCGGGCTGGTCCCCGTCGCAACTGGTGTACACGACGCCGTGCTCTCTGGCCGTGCGCATCAAATAGGGTCCGAAAATCAGGTCCGCCTCGGCGTTCATCATGATCACATCTTTTCCGGTTTCGATGGCCGCCAGGGCGAACCTTCCGCCGTCGGCGATGGCGCTTGATGCGTCGATCATGACGTCGACGGATTCGCATCGTGCCAGCATCTGGCCGTCCTGACATACCGCAACCGCCCCCTGCCGCATCGCATCGTGCAGGGCGCCGGGGCTTTCGACCACGCGATACGGCCGGTCGAACGCTTTGGCCACCTCGATGGCCTTCCTCACGTTAATATCGGCCACACCCACGCATTTGATGCCGGGGGTAATGCCACACTGGTAGAATAACCCCTTACCCGCCGAGCCAATGCCAATGATCGCAGTGCGAATCGGCTGATCCAACGATTTGAGCCGGGCCAGTGTATCCGTCATCTTTCTGCCTCCACATTCTCCGCCCCACGATGAGATCGAGGATTACAGAAATGATAATCGGCTGGATTGTGCGGGACATTTAGAGGGTTCCGGCGATATCCATTCTCCCCGACGTTCCAGCTCCTTCTCGATAGCACGCCGCCCATTGCGCGTCTCAACGAGCGACCGTATCCTTTACTCCCTATACCTTCCGGCACACTCCAAACTGTTGCCGAATATTTCCGCTCTGAGAATGGAGATAGCCAGCACGATCTTCCGGACGCGGTCAGGGTGTCCTTCTGGTTCGCTCCGCTCAGCGTGACAACAGAATGGGTCATTTGAGCGGCTGGCTGAGACCGCCCTCGGAACGACACGTCATTGGCGGAGCTGATCCCACAGGAGCCGACGGAACGGATCGAGAACGACGGGCAGCGGGACGATCTTTACCTGGGCGTGATCGAGGGCCCCCTCGATCTTTGCCGAGGCCGTGCCTGTCTGGAAACTTGTCAGCAGCCGGTCCAGGGTGTCCACCCCGGGCAATTCAATGCCCTTGAGCACACGCGTGGACGCCACGGCATAGCCATCCACGGGGCTGTCGCCCCCAAGATGGATATCGCCGATCCGCCCGGCCCCACGGACCTCAACGCCTCGATTGAAATAGAAGAAACTCGGAATGACAACGGAGAGCCCCGCGAGCTGAATCTTGATCTCGCCGATGCCCGTTGGCTGCTGCCTTCCAAACCGCAGATTGAGCGCGTTGTATAGGGCGCCCACGACACTGTTGCCGGCGAGATCGGATTGGGCCAGCCGGATTTTCGCCTCGCCGCCAAACACATCCAGGTCCGATGATGCCAGGAGGGTCGCCTGTCCCGATACCTGTCCCGCGTACTCGCTCGCGTTGGGGTCGATGACATGGGCGATCTGATCCAGGTTCAGACTGTTGACGTCGGCAACCACGGAGGCATGGTACTTACCGAAATGCTTGCTCACACGTGTCCGCGCATCGATCCGGCCTCCCAGGACCCGAAAGGCCGCCCTGTTAATCAACAGACGCGTCTGGCCGAGGTACCCGACAAGGTAGCAGCCCTCGACTTGCGCCGGACCGAATCGGCCATCGGCGACATCCGCATAAAGCACGAGGCGCATCGGTTCGGCCGGATGGGTCTTCTTGGACGCCTGCTCGACGGTCAGAGCGCCGCCGACCACGCCTTCGAATCGCTCGAACTGCGGGGCCCACCGCGCGAGTTGCCTGGGTTGAATCCCCTGCCACCGCAATTGAGCCACACCGGTCGTCCACCGATTCAGCGGGATGACAGCCCTGCCTTCAACGGAGCCTCCGAGCGTTTCCGCGTACAATTCCCGCACGTCGAGCGTCTGTCCTTCCACGAGCGTAGAAACGCGGATGCGGCCGAGTTCCTGCCCGGCCCACAGGATCGCACCCGACATGTTGGCCTTCCCGTCGGCCCTTCGTTTGACAACGTTCAGCCGAAGACTGGCTTGGCCGTCCGCAAGCAGTGACACTGAGCGATCCTCAAGCCGCACGGGCCACCGATCCGTCTTGATCTCGACGGACAGAACCTGCGGATCGTCAAGCCGGAATTCCAGACTCGCCTCGGCCTGGCCGTCGTCCTGCTCCAGGATGATCTCCTCGAACTTGACAAGACCGCCGGCGATCTGGAGCTTGCCACGGGCCCGCCGGGCCTCGACGGGAGGAATGCTGATATCCTCGGCACTCCAACTGCCTCTTGCGATGGCTTTGTGTATATCGAAGTTCGGCACGGCGAGCTGGAGTTCCGCCCGAGCCCGGCCGCGGGACGTAAGCGGCAGACCCGCCATCCCGGCGGCTGCCTCCAGGGAAAGGTGGTCCGCCATGACGCTCACTTGCGTCACTTCGGCAGATCGTTTGTGTTGCCCGTTCAACTGCCACTGCCCCCCGAGCAAGGTGAACGGCTGGGTCGTTGCCCGGATCTGCTTGGCGTCTGCGTTCGCCTGCACCGGAATCTTCACCTGGTGGACCGTTTGTTTTCCAAAAGCGATGTTTTGCCCCGTCAGCTCGCCGGCGACTTCGACGGCAAGCGGCTGAACGCACCCTGTAACGTCGGCCTCCAGATGCCAGCGGCCGATGGGGTTCTCTGCCTGGGCCTCTTCCGGCTTCAGTGTGCCGGTCGGCCAATCCGCTACAACGCGGACATCCTGGAGCGTCCTCTCCTGGAGTGACAATACGCCCCTGGCCGTGACGACCTTTCCCCCTTGTGCCAGGTGAAGCTCGGATACACGGGCTTCGCGAGCATCGCCTTCGGCGGCCAGCAGGAGATTGAGGTTCTCTGGCCCTAAGGCCTCCAGACGCAGGTCATCCAGCTTAAGATGGGCCGACCATCGTTGCGTATCCACATTGTACTCGGCGCTGCCACTTGCCTGGTCCGCATATGGCACATGCAGGGAAGCCAGTCGAACCTCGGGCCATTGGACGTCGACTTCAGCCGCCGCGCTCGTCAGGTCTGCTTCCCTCTCATTCCGGGACCACAAGAACGTCGGGAACGATACCTGCCACGTCGATTCTCGCCAGTCCGTGCCCAGGCCGTATGCGGTAGCGTCGAAGCTCCAAACACCGAGCGCGGTGTCCGCCTGTGCGGTCACACTCACTTGAGCTTCTTTCCGGCCGTGCCGGGGCGACTTCACTGAGGCCTCACAGGTCCCATGGCATGAGGGGACCGATCCGTTCGGCGTCGTGACCCACGAGCCGGCCACTTCGCCGACACGGGCATCCAAGTCCCAATGGCCGGTGAGCTGGCCCATGAGCCGGCTGGTCTTGGTGGCAAGCCGCTCGATATTCAACCGCTTCCGCGTGATCTGGACCGCGCCGGCCGTCAGTTCGATTTCTTCCCCTGCCAGGTTTGGCTCGCTCAACACTAGGCTACGCGGCCTCAGCGTGATCTGCTCACCACTGGCCTCGATGGATGCGCCGCCGTGCAGCACGAGCCGCCCGATGGCAAGCTTGTCGAGCCGAAGAACGCCGCTGAGTTGATCCTTCAGCACCCTACCCTCCCAGCGGCCGGCAATCTGGATCGGTGAGAGGTCACGACCAATCACTTCGTGGACGAGCGGCTCGATCCGGGCTATGTCAAAACCGATCTCATGCGTCCAATCGCTGCCCTGCGCTACCCGACCGTCAGCGCCGATGGCCTGAGGCAATTCCAGTTTGAATTGCCAGACCAATTGTCCCTCCCGGCGGGCCTCGAAACTCAACGGACCCAGCGTGTGTGACGTTCCATTGGGTTCCGTAATCCGGGTGAGTGCATCGCGGATGACAAGCTGCGGCAGATCCAGCTCAGTGCCCTTCTTGTTCGTCCCCTCAAAGCTCGCGCTCAATCGAGTCCATGCATCCTGGATATTCCAGCCGCCGCCCTCGTATCGGTGAAGGTTCACCTTTGGGCTATCCACCTCAACGGACAGGACGCTCAACGAGCGTCTGAGGACCAGCAGGGGGAGAATCTCATGCCTTAGCGCGATCCGGTCCGCTGTAAGGATGGCCTCGTTTTTCAACGGCATCTTGACGGCCACTTCCCGGATGGTCGTGCGTCCGCCCCATCCCACCTTCAGCGACTCCGCCGTCACGGTCAAGCCGGTTTGGCTGCTCACCCGTGCGAGGATCAGCTCGTGCAACCATGCGCTTTGGAGCACGAAGTGCGCAATCACGGCGACGGCCGTGACGAGCACCACAAACACAAGTCCAATCCTAATCGTCCAGCGCAACATAAGCGACTCACAGTCAGACGGGCACTTCTATATAGCGATTCCCGCCAGGTGCTGTTCACACAATGGCACAGACATCATTCGACGTGATGATCCACGGGTGGGATAGTGCCGATGGTCCGCGGGCCGAAGCCGAAAAGCCACCAGTCGTCACGCCAGGCCCTGCCCAGCGACAGCCCGGAACTGGCCACGACTTCGCCGGTGTCGGCCCAATACGCAACATAGGCAATGCTGGCAAAGCTCACCTGTTTGATTTCCTTCACAATGGCAAGCTCCGGAGTGATGATGCCGGCCGTGGGGACCCCCGCCGCTGCCGACGTCGTGGCGGCCGTCGTGCCGAGTGCAGGGATGCCCACGATACTGTCGTAACGGTCAATTCCCACGCCCGCGCTTCGCACTTCAAGGATGATCTCCGCCTCCTTGGCGTCGGAGACGATCTGCACTCCTGACAGGAGCATCTTCGCCCGCAATTCGCCGAGGACAAAGACTTTCTCCGGCGCCCCGAAGAACCGATCGTCTACACACACCTTGCGCCCGTGGAGCGTGTCAAAACGCAAGGGCTCGACCGCCTCCGAGACCGCCTCCGACAGGAGAAACTGCTCCGTAGCGGTTCGTTCCGGATTCGTGACGCGCTGCGTCGCGCATCCGGCGAGCGCCAGAAGAACGACGGCAAAACGTCGGCAAAATACGTTTGCCGCCCCGTCTCGCAGACGCCGCAACCGTCCTTGGTACCCCCTGATGGCTTCCATATGGACTCCTGGAGCCGGATAATTCACCTTATCACACCAGCCGCCGGATACTGAACAGCAGTTGCCGGGACTCTCGTGCGACAGGATACCAGACGCATCGCCTGTCGTCAAATCAGACAGCAGATATCCACGGGCACACACGGAGGTTCCGGGACAGCAGGCCCCGCCGCAAAGACTATTGAACTGCCCGTCCGCCTGGGGTAATCTGGCACCATGGATCTGACGCCGCGAGTACCAACATATCGTCTTCGTGCCGAGAAGAGAATCCATGAAAGAGAGACTCAATCGTCGCACGTTGCCTTGGAATCGTGATGGCTGGGTCCTCAACGGTTTGAATGGGAAAGGATGGGACATTATGGAAGGGATGAGTCGGCGGAAATTCGTCGGGACGGCTGCGGCCGGGGCCTTGGCGATGAACAGCTTGCTGGCCGGGTCGGAAGCCGGCAGCGAGAACAAGGGCAAGCTCAGGCTTGGCCTGATCGGGTGCGGCTGGTACGGCATGGTGGACGTCAAGGCCGCCTTCAAAGCGGGCAACGTCGAGGTGATCGCCCTGTGCGACGTAGATAGCCAGCACCTTGCGGATAGTGCCAATGAGGTCGAGAAGATGCAGGGCTCTCGGCCCAGGACGTTCAAGCACTACGAGGAACTGTTAGCGGTGTCCGGGCTGGATGCGGTTATCATTGCGCCGCCGCCGCAGTGGCACGCCCTGCCCTTCCTGGCGGCCGTCGAGAAGAATCTGGATATCTACTGCGAGAAACCGCTGGCCTACGACATCCGGGAGGGCCGCGCGATGGTGGATGCCGCCGGCAAGAAGGACATCGTCGTCCAGATCGGCTTTCAGCGTCGCCAAAGCCCTGCCATGCGGGAGGTCCGCGAGTTCGTCCAGCAGGGCAAGCTCGGGCGGATCGTGCAAGTAGACGCGCAGATCCACTACACCGCCGGCATCCGTGACACGACGCCGCAGGACCCGCCCGCCTCGCTGGATTGGGACCTGTGGTGTGGGCCGGCGCCGAAGCTTCCCTACTCGCCCCAGGTTGGCCATTTCGCATGGCGTCTCGAAAAGACCACGGGCCACGGCCATCTGGTGGACTGGGGAATCCACCTGATCGATGCGGTGCGGACCATCCTTGGCGAGACCACGCCTCGCGCGGTGCAAGCCTCCGGCGGCATCTATTACTTCAAGGACAAGATTACCACGCCGGACGTACTTACGGTCCAGTTCGACTTCGACACGTGCCCCGTTTTCTGGAGGCACCGTATGTGGGGCGCGCAGGAGTATACGCCGGAGGTCGCGAACGGCATCTTCCTCTACGGCGAGAACGGCACGATCTTCGTCACGGATCGCCGTTGGGTCCTCATTCCCAAGGATAAGAACAAAGAACGCATCGAGCACAAGGCGGGGGCCGACATGGCGGCGGCCCAAATGGCCGAATTCCTCGACGCGGTCCGAAGCCGCAAGCAGCCCGGCTGCACGATCGAAGACGGCCACCGCTCGACCACCGCCGTCAAGCTCGCCATGATCACGTATGAGGTCGGCAGAAAGATTGTCTGGGACGCGGACGCCGAACAGATCGTCGGCGACCCCGCCGCCGCAAAACTGCTCAAGCGGCCCTACCGCGCGCCCTGGAAACACCCGTATACTGGATAGGGAGACTACAATGAGTCACGGACGGCAGAGAGCAACTACGTTGTTAGCATGTGCATTTCCGTTGCTGGCCATCTTGTCAGGCTGCAACGGGGTCGCAACGAATCGCGGTGGAAACGCTATACGCCTGGAGCATGTCGCCCTCAATGTGGCCGACCCGGCCAAGATGGCACAGTGGTATGTGGACAACCTCGGCATGAAGGTCATGCGCGAGGGTCCTCCGCCGGTGAACATGCGTTTTCTGGCCGACAGCGGCGGCAACATGATGCTCGAGCTGTACAACAATCCGCCCGACGCCGTGCCGGACTACGCTGCGATGAACCCCCTGCTGCTGCACGTTGCCTTCATGGCGGACGATGTGGATGCTGTGCGGGCCAAGCTCATCGCCGCGGGCGCAACGGCGGCGGCCGAGGTCACCGTCACGGCCGCCGGCGACAAGCTCGCCATGCTCCGCGATCCCTGGGGCCTCGCCATCCAGCTCGTCCACCGCGTCGAACCCATGCTGCAGCCGGACTGAACGTTATAGAGATGCGCACCTTTGCTTGTATCTTAGCGGTGGTAGTCTTGTCCGCAGCAGGTCCGGCGGCCCGCGCCGATGGCGACCCGGTCGAGCAGCTCATTCGTCGTGCCGGCAACGCCGATTCCGATGAGGTTCGACTTTCGCTCCTGAACACATTGCGGGATCGAGACGATCTGGAGGACGCGTTCCGGAAGGACCTCGACCGGCTTATTGCCGAGATCGAGCGGTGGATCGGCGAGAAGTCACTCGATTACTTCGGCAAGCAGGTCTCACGGGATATCGACTATGACTTCGGCGTTCCAGAAGGGTCGCGGCTGTATCCGCTGACGTACATCTATCGCGGGCGGATGGTGACGTGGTATGCGCTGGAGTCGGGTAGCGTCTGGAAGATACCGGAGCGAAAGCGGGACTTCCTCGTCGCCGCTCGCGCATTCTTTGAGAAGGCCGCCGAGGCGTTTCCCCAGAACCGGATCGTTCGGATGTACCTGGGCGAGCCGATCCCGTCGGACAGGCAATATCCGACGATTGCCGGTGCGCCCCAGTGGGCGGTGTATCAGCGGGAGGGCCTTGAGCGGCTGGCCGACATCATCGAATGGTGGATCGACAACCGGATGCGGGAAGATGGCCAGTACGGCGGGGGCTGGGGCGACGATTGCGAAATGTGGCGGTGGTGGACGCCGATTCTCATCGGGTTTGAGAGCCCGAAGATCAACGAGGCGCAGGCGCGATTCTCGCGGGCGATCCTCTCGCAGCCGCACATGGCACTCGGCTACACGACCCGCATGTCGGACGTCGAGCATACAGCCGAGGACTCGGCCGATGCGATTACCCCGATGATGCACATCGACTCGGACAATCCGGACTGGAGCAAGCGGGCCCTGCGTCTGGCGGAGCTGATGGAGAACCTCTGGACCGGCCGCAACGAACGAGGCTTCCTGCAATTCCAGAGCACCTACTTCACCGTCGAGAAGCTGGATTCAACGCCGGCCCGCGCGTGTGACACCGTCTACCATGCGCGCGTCGTGCAGCCCACGCTGCTCTATTGGCAGCGAACGGGCGACGCGGCACTCACGAAGCTGTTCTCCACCTGGATGGATACGTGGGTGGATGCGGCCGCTCGGGCCGAGCGCGGCAAGCCGGCCGGCGTGATCCCCACCGCGATTCACTGGCCGGACGGCGGCATTGGAGGGCTCGGTCCCGACTGGTGGGACCCGAGGAACCACCGGGAATACGCGTTGTATTCATTCCCGAGCGCCATGAGCATGATGATGCATACACTCCTGCTGACGTACCGGATGACGGGCGAGCGGGAGTACCTGGAGCCCATTCGGTCCATGGCAAAGGTCCGGCTCGATTATCTCGAGGCGCCGCCGCGAGAGGCCCCGGCTCCCGGCACCTCCGCATGGTGTGCCTCGCGGCTCGGCGGGCTCAGCGACGTGATCGGCAAGTACAAGTTCCTGACGGCAAGCACGGAGTTCGACGCCCTGCTGTCTCGTGATATGTCACCTTATGTGCGTTTTTGCCTCGCACAGGATATCGGACTACTCGCCATGGCGTTGGAGGAGAACGCCAAAGCGCTTCGCATCAACTTCGCGGGTTATACAAGCGAAGTGCGGTACACGGACCGCATCCTGCGGTTCCCCACGCTCTTCAGTCCGGACGGCATCACCGGAAAAGCGGTCCCGGCGGTGCGCATACCCAATCCCGCGTTGCTGTATTCCAGCGTCACGGGCGATCCCGGCACGCCGGAGTATTTCCCTCTCAATGCCGTAAGATGGTTAACACCGCCCCGTGACATCGCCGCGCTGGTCCACGCCGGGCGAAATGCGTTGAAGGCGGAACTGTTCCATTTCGGCGACACCGGCCGACCGATGGCCGCAGAGTTCTATCTGTTGGAGCCGGGAGCCCACGAGCTGTCGCTCACCGTTGACGATACAGACTCAGACGCTCCGAGACATACGCAGACCTTCGACATCACCGCGCAGCAACGTCGTGTCGCCTTCACCCTTCCGTCGCGCCGCCTGTGTACCCTCGTCGTCAGGCGAAGATGAAGGCGCAGCCTTGCCGGCAGCGCCCATCTCGGGTATCCTCGTATTTCATGGCTCGCCGGATCGTGACAGCAGCCGAGACGTCGCCGGCTATTCCGGACCACATATGCTCTGGCTCGCGAGCGGCTGGCCGATGAAGTCAAATGGACAGTGTCTCTCGCTGTCGGCATTGGCCCGAGTCGACGGATGCAGTTAGCGAGACACGCAAATAGTTGGCTGGTGGTTACAGACGCTCGTCGAACAGGAAGGAGCACACGCATGAAACGAGTGACAGCGTTGATCGGCGTTCTGATCGTTGCCGGTTCAGCGAGTTGCAGGAAGACGGGCGAGCATCCCGTCGTGGGCAGATGGGAACCGCTTGAAGCGGATCGGAAGACGAACTTCGTTGAGGACCGGACCCTGGACTTCCATGAAGACGGGACCGTGACCGTCGTGGAGGAGAGAGAGGCTGTCTCACTCGGGCAGTACGAGCTCGCTGGTGAGAACACGGTAAACATCAGCAATCCGGAGTTCGGGACCATGTCCGGCGCGATATCCGCTTCGGGTGATGAGATGAGCCTGACGACGCTTTCGGGACAAGTCGACAGGTATGGAAAAGTCGAGCGTATAAGAGAGGTGACAGGACCCGCGGTTGCAGGCAACTACTCCATGGTGACGCATACCGCAGGCGAAGACTTCATCAATCCAGGCATTGTCCACTGGGAACAGGACGGTGCGGCGAGGGTCTATCTGTGCGGCCAATGGCAGGCACTGGACCAACTGGATCTGCTACCCAGACAGTCTTCCGTCAGAATCAGTGTGGGGGAAATCAGGGCTGACACGCTGTTTCAAGAACCCCCTGGCACCAGTCTGACGAAACAGGAAGGAGCAGAGGCGATCGCGGAACTGGCCGGGGGCGGTGTGCTCTGGAGCGGCTATCAGGGGTCCTCTGACGCGTCAGGCAACACCAGGATCACGCTCAACATCACGAAAGACGGCACGTTCGAGCAGATCACGTCGATCAAGGACGCGTGGAGAATCCGGGACGGCAAGGTGGAGATCCCGGTCTGGCGGGAGAATCAAGAGGTGACGCGCGTCGCAGGTGAGATCGACGGATACACGATCGTGTTTCCGACAGATGAAGAGACGGAACTGAGGTTTGTGAGGCGAAGCAGGCAGATCGTGTCCGTGCTGCAAGCGCCTCGCACGACGTCACCAGAAACGAAGACGGACTGATGGAGCATAGGAGCGGTTATGATGCCATGTCGTTGGAATCGGAGTCGTCCGGGTGTGTCTTGGATGCTGTGCCTTCTGGTTCTGCTGCCGGTGTGGCCGTCGCAGGCGACCGAGGCCAGCCGGGTCGAGGCGGACCTGCTCGCCCAAGCCCGGCGTAACATCGAGCAGCATCGCAAGGGTGAAATCGTCGTCTGCGTCCAATCTGCCGTCGGCAATCCACTGGCGGATGCCCCGGTGCGGATTCGTCAGCTCCGGCACGAATTCCCATTCGGCTGCATCGCCTTCGACCTCGTCTGGAGCGGGCGCATGCACGAGCCCGAGTTGTGGAAGCAGCGCTTCAACGAGCTATTCAACTTCGCGGTCTTCCCGTTCTACTGGGCGCGATACGAGTCGGAGGCGGGCATGACGATGCGCCGCGAGACCGTCGAAGCCGTCCAGTGGTGCCGGGTGAACGGCATCACGACGAAAGGCCATCCGCTGGTGTGGACGAATCCGTCGGGCCTGCCCGAATGGGTGCAGCAACAGCCGCCCGACAAATCGGAGAAGCTGATGTTGCAGCGGGTCAGGAGGGAGGTCGGCACGTTCAGCGGTCTCATCGACATGTGGGACGTGGTCAACGAGCCGATCCACTGTCGCGCCTGGCGGAATGTCGAGGCGAGCGCCTATATCCAGGAGCCGATCGAGGCCGTCGCCGATTATGTGGACAAAGCGTTTCGCGCCGCTCATGAGGTGAATCCGAAGGCGCATCTGATCCTGAACGAATTCTACACGATCGCGCGCGAGGCGGATCGCGAGCGGTTCTATCAGCTCGTGGTCGAGCTGAAACGGCGGGGCACTCCGATCTCCGGACTGGGTATCCAGGCCCACGAGCCGCGAGAGGAGTGGTTCGCGCCCGAGAAGGTCTGGGCGACCCTCGAACGGCTGGCCGAGCTCGGGTATCCGCTGCACATCACCGAGTACATTCCGCAGTCGAGCGGCAAGCCGATCACCGGTGGCTGGCGTGAAGGTACGTGGACACGCGCCGCACAGGCCGAGTTTGCCGAGCAGCTCTACCGGCTCTGCTTCGGCCACCCGGCCGTCGCCTCGATCAACTGGTGGGGGCTGAGCGACCGGCGGATCTGGTTGCCGGGTGGTGGACTGATCGACGAGGAGTATGAACCCAAGCCGGTCTATGCGCGTCTCAAGGAGCTGATCCGCAGAGAGTGGACGACCGATCTCGACACCCGCACAGCGTGCCGGGCTCGACACCTGTGTTTTCTTCGAGGAGATTGACATGTCCATGCATACCATATCCGCCCTCGTAATGAGCGTCACCATCGTGCTGCCGCTCTCGGCGAACGTACCGGCGGTTCATTCGGTGCGGCCGGAGTCGGCGACCATCGGACTCTATGAGAAGTTCGAGCTGCGCATCGGCCTGGACGCTACGTACGAGAATCCATACGACCCTGAGCAGATTGACCTGCGGGCGGAGTTCACCTCCCCTTCCGGCAAGAAATGGGTCATCTGGGGCTTCTACAATCCCTCCGGCTGGTCGAGGCTGTGGATGGTTCGCTTTGCACCGACGGAGAAAGGGACTTGGCGTTACGTCGTCAAGGTCACCGACCGCGAAGGAACGGCCCAGAGTCGGCCCGGCACGTTCACGGCAACTGATTCACCGCATCATGGCTTTGTCAGGATCGCGCCGAATCAGCGATATCTGGCGTACAGCGACGACACGGCTTTCTACGGTGTTGGTCTGTGGTACAACGACAGCTACGAGCAGTTCAACGAGGGGCGGATCACGGAGGGTGGCCTCGACCGTCTTCAACAACTCGGCGTCAACTTCGTCAGCTTCTTCCATACGCCGTTGGAGACGATGGGCACAGGACTGGGACGCTACGACGAGAACCGCTGCGGTCGGCTCGATCGGCTCTTCGAGTGGTGTGAGGCTCACGATATTCATGTAAGCTGGAACCTCTGGTTCCACTCCTATCTGTCGCACGCCGTCTGGGGCGGCGGAAACGCCCGCTACCGGCACAATCCCTACAGCCTTGTGACCGATGCCACAGGCTTTTTTGGCAGCGAGGAGGCGTGGCAATACCAGGAGAAGCTGTACCGCTACATGATCGCCCGTTGGGGCTACAGTCGGGCCTTGTTCCTGTGGTTCATCGTCGATGAGATCAACGGCACCGAAGGCTGGCAGGACGGCGATCAGAATATCGCCGAGCAGTGGTGCCGCAAGATGGACGCCTTCTTCAACGAGCACGACCCCTACGGCCGCCCCACTACCGGCACGCAAAGCGGCGGCATCGGCCAATGGTGGCCCGGCGGCTACCAGATTTTCGATATCGCCGGCCGTGAGATCTATGAAGCCCAGGGACATCCGATGCCCAGGAGCGGCAAAATCGGTCCCGATGACGAGAGCCCCCTCCGATACAGCTACCGCAACTATGCGACGCAAACGCAGAACCTGTGGCAAGGTTTCCCCAAGCCCGCGATCGTCGGCGAGTGCGGCTACGACCACACCTACTACGAGCCGGGGATGCCGGGCTACCTCGCCATGTACCACAACGCTCTGTGGGTGAGCCTGGCCAACGGCCTGTGCTGCACGCCCTTCTGGTGGGCCTACTCGGACTGGATCAATGACGGCGTTGTCACGAACCAGATGCGGCACTTCGCCCGGTTCGTGGGTGATATCGACTTCGCGAACCTAAGCCCCGAGCCCGCGCAGATCACGGCACCCAACTGCGACGCCTGGGCGATGCGGAGCGGCGACTTCGCGTTCGGCTGGGTCGTCAACCCGAGGACGAGCGTGGCGAATGAGTCCTTCACGATCTTCGGGTTGAAAGACGGCGATTACGAGGTACGGCTTTACCGGACGTGGCGAGGCCGATACGTGGACTCGCAGACAGTCCCGTGCCGCGATGGCAAGCTCACCATCACGATCCCGGAGCTGCGCACCACCGGCGGCCACGCCTCGCACATCGGCAACGACATCGCGTTCAAAGTTGTACCGAAGTAGGCGCATTGCGCTCTTGAGATTGCGGACGGTACTCCGTATCATAAGACGCTCAGGATCCTGGAGTGCAGGCGGTGAAGTCAGATGGGAAAGCCTGTCAGGACGGGTAATTGTTGATAGATAGGAAGGTCATCATTGCTTTCGAGGTGTGTATGGAGACACCGGTCAGGCGATGGTTAACGAACGGACGGGATGCCCTGTGGATTGTAGGGACTCTGTTGCCCGTGATGCTCGTTCTGCTGACCTGGGTATGGGATGTCGATGCGGAGGAGAAGAGCCCGACAGATACAAAGGAGCAGCCTGACACTCAATCGGTTTCCCGGGCTACGGATGCGAACGACCCGAACGAGCTGTGGTGGCGCCGGTGGGACGTCCGGCCAGAGGATCCCAACGATCCGAACAAGGTCTTGGAGGCCAAGTGGAAAGCGGTGCTCGGGGTCCTTCAGGCCAAGGACCTGGATCAGGAAATCAAGGAGAAGATCGTCGACAGAATCGTGAGCCCAGTCTTCGATTTCCCACTGATGGGCCGACTCGCCTTGGGCCGAACGCACTGGCCCAAACTGAATCCGGCACAGCGAGAGAAATTCGTCAGGCTGTTCGTCGCACGGCTCAAGGCTCTGTATCTGCAAAAGACCACGCTCTACAAGAATGAGACGGCTTCCTTCAAGCCTGCGATTTCCAGGAAGCACATCGTCCACATCCCGGTGGTGCTGATCTCCGGAGACAGGGAGATCGCAATGCTGTACAAATTGCACAGCATCGACGAACAGAGCAGAGGCAAAGCCGATGAACGCTGGAAGATCTACGATCTGGAAATCGAGGGCGTGAGCATCCTCCTGACGTACCGGTCGCAATTTGATGACATTCTGCAGCGGGGCACCGTGGAAGACCTGCTTTCTCACCTGGAGAAGCCGCCCAGTCAATGATGCGCGATTTACTCCATCGAGCCGACGTCGCGAGGGAGGATCGCTCGCTGGCGCAGTGTCTTTTCGACCGGGTGGTCCTGAGACATCCGAAGGTGGTGCTTGCGTGCCTGCTGGCGGCGATCGTCTTTTTCGGATTTGGGGCCGCACGGTTCCGGCTGGATGCATCTACCGAGACGCTGATTCTGGAGAACGACCGAGACCTCAAGTACGCGCGGCAGGTCTCGTCCCGGTATGGAAGCAGTGACTTCCTGGCCTTGACGTTCACGCCCAAGGAGGACCTGTTCTCCGACAGAACGTTGGACGTGTTGGCGAGCCTTCGAGACGACCTGAAGCGGCTGGGCATCGCCGAGTCTGTGCGAACGATCCTGGACGTGCCTCTGCTGGAGAGTCCGCCCATCCCTCTCGATGAACTGGGCTCGACGACCCGCACTCTGGAGTCGCCGGACGTGGACAAGGCTCTGGCCAGGAAGGAACTGACGCAAAGCCCCCTGTACCAGGATCAACTGGTCAGCCCGGATTTGAAGACCACGGTAGTCTTAGTCACCTTCGGCCGCGACCATCGCTACGCCAAGCTCCTGCAACGGAGAAATGCCTTGCGTGAGAAGAAGGCGGCGGGCTCGTTGACGGCGGCGGAGCGGGTCGAACTCAAGGAGGTCGTTCGGCAGTTTGCCCGGCACCGCGACGAGGTTCGCCGACGGCGACACAGCAACATCCTGGCCATCCGCTCGATCATGGACCGCTATCGGCCGCACGGGACCCTGTTCCTGGGCGGCGTGAGCATGATTGCCGACGACATGATCAGCCTCATCAAGAACGACCTGCGGGTTTTCGGGACCGCGGTGTTTCTGTTGCTGGTGCTCACCATCGCGGTGATCTTCCGCAGGGTCTATTGGGTCCTGCTTCCCATGTCGGTCTGCCTGGTTTCCGTAACGTGCACCATTGGGTTCCTGGGCTGGTTCGGTTGGGAAGTCACGGTGGTCAGCTCCAACTTCATCGCCCTGCAACTGATCATCACGCTGGCCATGACCATCCACTTGATGGTTCGCTACCGAGAGCTGGCCGCGAGCCAACCCGAGATCGGTCAACATGAATTGATCGACGCCACGATCGGCGCCATGCTACGGCCGTGCGTGTATTCGGGCCTGACCACGATGGCCGGGTTTGCGTCCCTGCTCTTCAGCGACATCCGGCCGGTGATCGACTTCGGCTACATCATGGTCGTAGGGGTGGGCATTTCCATCCTCGTGCCGTTCCTGCTGTTGCCCGCCGTATTAATGCTCCTGCCAAGGGACAGACCCTGGTCGAGCGGACGGCCCAGGTGGCAACTGACCCCGGCGCTCGGCCGCTTCACCGTTGCCCACGGCCCGCTGGTTCTTGTGGGCAGCCTGGTGTTGCTGGCCGTCAACGCCGTCGGGATCCGCAAGCTCCAGGTCGAGAACTGTTTCATCAACTACTTCAAGCCAAGCACGGAGATCTACCAGGGTATGAAGGTTGTGGACCAGCAGCTCGGCGGGACCACACCTTTGGACGTGGTCGTTGACTTCGAGGAACCAGCGCCAGAAGCACCTTTGTCTGTAGCCGAAACGAGCGAGGAGACCGTGTTCGATCAGTTCGAGGAGTTCGACACGGCAGCGGACGAAGCCAAAAAGAAGTATTGGTTCACTCCGGAGAAGATGGCCCGAATCGCGGCCGTCCACAACTACCTTGACGGCCTGCCGGAGACGGGCAAGGTCCTGTCGGTGGTGACCCTGGTCCGGATGATCGAGCGTCTCAACGGCTGCAAGCCCTTGGACAGTGTAGAGCTGGCCTTGCTGTTCGACAAGATACCGGATCAGCTCAGACAGATTGTGGTGGCGCCCTACGTCTCCGTGGAGCACAATCAGGCGCGGCTCACCGTGCGCATTCGGGACTCTGATCCTTCCTTGAGGCGGAACGAGCTGCTGAAGAAGATCCGGACGGATCTGACCGACAGGCTTGGCTTCCCGGGCGAGTCGGCGCACCTGGCCGGCATTCTGGTCTTGTACAACAACATGCTCCAGAGCCTGTACACTTCCCAGATCGCCACCCTCGGCTTTGCCATGCTTTTTCTGATGGGGACCTTCGTGATCGTGTTCCGCTCCCTGCGGATCGCGATCATCGCGATCTTCCCGAACGTGCTGGCGATCAGTTGCGTGCTCGGTGTGATGGGCTGGCTGGGCATCCCTCTGGATATGATGACGATCACCATCGCCGCTATCGGCGTGGGCCTGGCCGACGACGACACGATCCACTACATCCACCGGTTCAAGCACGAGGTCGAAGCCACGGGGAGCTATCGGACGGCCTTGCACCGATCGCATGACAGCATTGGCCATGCCATCTACTATACGACGGTGACACTGGCCATCGGCTTTTCCATCCTGAGCCTGTCAAATTTCGTTCCCACGGTGTACTTTGGCCTTTTGACCGTGCTGGCGATCACCATGGCGCTGCTGGCCTCGTTGACCGTGCTGCCGCAATTGCTCGTCGTGATCAAGCCCTATGGCAAGGAGCCTAAACTCAAGGAAGACGATGCGGAGAATGACCGATGAGAACTTACTTCTTGATCTTAGCCGGAATTGTCGCAGGAGCGGGTTGTGCGACCGCTCCCCAGAATCGTTCGCAAGCGCGGGCCCCCGGGCTCTCGGACGTCAATTCTCCGGGCGGAACGGCCATCGATGAATTGGAGGAGGATATCCTTCGCCAGCAGGTGACTATCCCGGACCCGTTGGAGTCCATCAATCGGATCATGTTCGGTTTCAACGACACGGCATATTTCTGGATGGTAAAGCCCGTCACCGAGACTTACGCCGGTGTGGTGCCCGAACCGGTTCGCATAGGCATCGGCAATTTCTTTCACAACGTGGGGACTCCGTCACGTGTGGTCAACTGCCTTCTGCAGGGCAAAGGCTCGGAGGCCGGGACCGAGGTGCACCGCTTCGCTATCAACACTACGGTCGGTGTGCTGGGGTTCGGTGACCCGGCACGCGATCAGTGGGGTCTGGAGCCGGCCCAGGAGGACCTGGGGCAGACTCTGGCCGTGTATGGTCTGGACGAGGGATGTTACGTGGTCTTTCCGCTGCTCGGCCCTTCGACCTTGCGGGATTCGCTGGGCATGTTAGGCAACCAGTTCTTGAATCCGGTTCGGTACGTCGAACCTACGGAACTTGCGATCGGCATGTCCGCCCTGCGCGGCGTCAACCAGGGCTCACTACATATCGGAGAATACGAAATGCTCAAGTCGGCGGCTGTGGATCCGTATGTGGCGATGCGCGCAGCGTACGTTCAGTACCGAAGGAGGCAAATCCGGGATGAAGACCGCCGCGCCGATCCGAATAGCAGCAGACCAAAGGTGCCCTCAATCAGCCGGTAGGTCTGATGACAACGCTGCATACTCCCGTGCCCGCAGACTCGGTGTCACACGCTGCCACCTGACACGATGAAGGCCGCCAACATTACCCATATTCCACATGCTCTCACGTCCCAGATTCCACAATTATCCGAGTCGCTCTATTCGACGGCGATTTGGAGACTCGTATGGTTGCTCGCTCGACGATCGGCACACGCGGGGCAACGGGCCAATCCCAGTGGCCGCACGCAAACACAAGAGAAGAAGGCACGGCATGCCGGCAGCCGGACGGCCACAACGGGATGGCTCTCGTCGCATTTCTGAAGCACCGTGCAGGCAGGACAGGAACATCGGTGCTGGAAGATTTTCGATTTATGGTTGACAATTCCCCTGTTGCGGAACAGTCTATTACGAAGTTGCCGTGCGGGCCAGCCGCATTGCCCTGTGATGGTTCTTGTTTAGGAGGTCCACTATGAAGCGAATGTACTGTATCTTGATTGTGGTGTGCGCCCTGCTGGTGGGCTCGGCGAGTGCCTACGATCAGCCAGCCGTCAACCTTGGCCTCACCAGTTTCCTTGACGGTGGCCCACCGGCCGGCCCCGGCTTCTACTTTACAGAGTACTTCCAGTACTACACGGCCGACGAATTCTCGAATGCGCCTATTGGTCCTGGCGGTCCTCCTGCCTCGAACGCGGAGGTGGATGTTTGGGTCAGCCTCAATCAGTTCATCTACCAGTCTGATACACCGCTGCTGTTCGGCGGCAAGTGGGGCCTCGACGTCATTGTGCCGCTCGTCTGCATGGACGCCACAGACAAGAACGGCACGCTGGCGGACAACGGCGGCGGCTTGGGCGACGTCCTGGTCGGCCCGTATCTCCAGTGGGACCCGATCATGGGCAAGAATGGCCCGATCTTTATGCATCGCGTCGAATTCCAGACGATTTGGCCCGTGGGCAAGTATGACGATGAAAAGCCCTTGAATCCCGGCAGCAACGTCTTCTCGTTCAACCCGTATTGGGCGGGCACGTTCTTCTGGAGTCCGAAACTGACGACGTCCTGGCGCGTGCACTACCTGTGGAATGCCAAGAACCATGATCCCTTCATCGGGTCGGGTGCCGATGACACGCAAGCGGGTGAGGCGTGGCACGTCAACTTTGCCACCGCGTATGAAGTGATCCCCAAGAAGCTGCGAGCCGGCATCAACGGTTACTATTTCCAGCAGACGGGCGAGTCGGAGGAGGATGGTCACACCGTGAGCGGCAAAGAGAGGGCCTGCGCCATCGGCCCGGGCTTTCTGTGGAGCTTCTCGCAGGACGACCATTTGTTCTTCAATCTCTATTTTGAGTCCGATACGGACTATCGCCCTGACGGCGAGCGGTTCGTGTTGCGTTGGGTCCACCACTTCAAGTAACAATACCGGGCACTCGGGGACATAACGCCATCGTCCGAACAGATCCGAAGCGGATGATGGCGATTATGTCCCCGGGGGCCTGAGAGTCGCGCATATCTTCTGCTTGGCCGAAGCCCGAGGCGACCCCCGAGCCGTTATGCGGCGGTCTGCGGGCACGGCGAAGGTGTGTCTCTTGTGTCGCCCGATGTCGTCTGATCGCGGAGGCGGCTATGGCTTGACGGCGCGGTTGTGGAAGCGAATGTCGTCGATCAGGCCGGACCAGAACGCTTCCGGCTCTAAAGCTCTGCCTGCCCCAATATAGAAGCCACCTGCCGAGAATCTCAGGGTTCCCAGCTTTCGTGTGTCCACGGCTGCTTCTTTGCCATCCACGTACAGGCAGCGATGAGAACCATCCCAAACAAGACGCAAGCGGTGCCAGGAACCGTCTGTGACGACGGTCTGCGAAACGAGCGGAGCCGTCAGACGGGCGCCATCGGTCAGACTTGTCATCACCGCACCGGTCGAGGCATCCGTGCCAAGCCAGAGGGCGTCGGATTGGCCGGATTGTGACAGAATGGCTTGGCCGGGCCGCCCCCCTTTCACCCAGATGAAAACGGTGAACGGGCCGTCAGCGGGATTGAGGACGTTGCCCGTGCTGATGTAGTCATCAAGGCCGTCCAGTTCCAGCGCGCCGTGAATCCTTCCATCAACGGGCCGCCAGACGGGTTCGTTGTGTAGCGTGCCGTCGAATCGGCCCAGCCGGTCGGCGGCAATCTCACCGTCGGTTTCATCCAGTCTCCAGTGAGCCACGAGGCCAGGGTATGTCAGCCAGAACGTGGCGAGGCCCGCGAGATCCTTGTAGCCGATCATGCCGTCTCCGTCGGGCGGCGGCGCCACATCGAGCGAGGAGCTGCTCTGCCGCCACAGCACCGCCAGGCGGGAGAAGTCCAGGAGGTTCAGGATGCCGTCGGCATTGAAATCCGGCAGAAAACGCACGCCCAGAAGAAAGGGAGGGATCGCCTGCGCGATGAGCCCCGCTCCCTCGGCGTTTGGATGGATGCCATCCGGGAACAGAGGCTCTGTATCGAGCAACGCCGTGTACAGATCAATCACAGGGACCAGCTTTTCGCGCGAAATCTGGTCGACGAGCGGCAGAATCTCGTCCCGGATCACTTCCGGCCGAATCGCAAAGTTCACGCGGAAGGCGGGCACGGGCTTGCAGATCCAGACTTGCGGCCTGCTCGGCAATGCCCGAAAGACATCGATCAGGTTGCCGTAGTCGGAGACAAAATCCTCCTTGTACTGCCAGTTCTGCGGCTTGGAGTCGTTCGTTCCCAGCTTGATGACGACGATATCCGGATTGGAGGCCCGGGCGCTGCCGTAGACCGTCTCCTGGATGTAGGGCTTGTCGCCGCGGCGCAGTAGCGTCGCGCCGCTGACCCCGAAGTTGCGCACCTCCCAGGCCGGATCGTACTGTTGCAGAATCCGCTGCAACTGGGCCGGATAGCTGTTGTTGGTTCGGTCGGAAATGCCCGCCCCGTAGGTGATACTGTCTCCGATGCAAGCCACAAGTTTCGCTTCAGCAGAGACGGTGGTGATCGATATGACAAGCGCCGCCAGGAATGCGATCTTTGCCTTCACGTCCAGACTCCTCCGAATCAGCAGCCTGCCCGGAAGTTCTGGTCCGCCAACCGGGCCGGGCCGGCGCCGACAACTTGAGCGCTGGAACCACTCTCACCGATAGGCGTCGCAACCGCTTGGGCTCTCTTGCGTTCCTCCTTCGGCCGGGTCTTCCAGCGGCGGTGCACCCACCAGTACTGCGACGGGTCTTCGCGGATGAACGTTTCCATCGCCTTGCTGTACTCGGCCGTGACCCACGTAAGCGGGTCGTCCTTGTCGGCCCACTCGCGTGGGAAAATGATCCGCGTCATCCCCAACTCGAAGAAGAAGCGGTTGCCGACACGCCGGCTGTAGCCTACGACGATGGGCAGCTCATACGTGATCGCCAGCAGGCCAATGCTCTTGTACGTGCTGGCCTTTCGTCCGAAGAAATCGACAAAGACGCCTTTCTTGCCCGCATCCTGGTCTGCGATAAAGCCGAGCGTGCTGCCCTGCTCGATGAATGTCGGCATCATCTGGGCCGCGCCTTTCTTGTCGAGCAGCTTCTGCCCGCGCCGCTCGCGCACGCCGTACAGGAAACGATTCAGGTACTTGTTGTCCAACGGGCGCGCGATGCTGTAAAGATCGAAGCCGAACAGGCCCATGAGATAGCCGATGATCTCGAAGTTGCCGTAATGTCCCGTCACCATCAGCAGGCCCTTGCGCTCTTGCATCAGCCACTTGGCGTGCTCGGCGTTCTTGTAGCGCGAGTACTGCCGCCAGTTGTGCTTTCGGACGAGCCGAGGCGTGAAGAGCACGTCGATCGTCAGCATGACCAATTGCTGAAAGCTGCGTTGCCCGGTCTGCCGGATCCATTCCTCCGATTTCTCCGGGAAGCTCGCGCGCAGATTGTCCAGCGCTCTCTGCCGCCCGCGATGGTAGTACTTCCACAGGAGGTCGCCGAGGAAGCACGCGAATCTGAGGTTCGTCTCGACGTCGAAGAGATAGAGAAAAATGACAAGGACCCGCACGGCTACATACAGAAGCCAGTCGCGGACGGGATTGGGCTTCTTTTTCTTCTTCTTACGTTTCTTCTGCTCGACCATCACCCTAATTGTAGCGATAACAGCGTCTGTGTCAAGGTCGGGAGACCTCATGCCCGAGCGACGACGTACGAGCGTGCTGTCGTTCACGACCGTTACGGCATCTCGGTACGCGGGGCAAGGCTGGCTTCGGGTGTGCCCCCGTAAGCGCCCATATTGATTCGGACATTCACAGACGAGCGCTCGCTGAACGGGCCATCGGCCTCGCAGGGTTGTTCCTCACAGATCGACACAGCGGGATCGCCCGCGTCGATGCACGGGCTGGTCTCGTTATCCCATGACCACGCTTCCTGGAGTACGTCCCACGACCACCCTCCACTCTTTAGATGATAATCGCCGGTAACCCAGTTCGATCCGGGGCCGGAGGCAAGCGACGCCGTGGGTAAAGGCCTGCCGCCTGTTTCCATCGCCTCCGCCGCTGCACTCGGGGCGAGCCATTCCCCACGAACGATGAAGAGCGGGTCGGCGTCAATATTACCCTCGCCGGCCCAGCCGCCCTGGATATCCGTGTACGCCACGCGGGACTTTGCGTCGTTCACTTTGAGGTTCTCATCTCCCTCATTGTTGAAGTAGACGATCGAATTCGCGATGGTCGCCAGCGAGCAGTCAATGCCAAGCCCGAGATTGTCGGCGACCGTGCAGTTCTCGACCGTCAGGACGCCACCCAGAATGCCCGTACCTCGATTGCCTGCGATCAGACAATTGAGGAACGTGCCAAGATTCCGACGGGCAAACCGGTTGTCCAGGCGGGCCCACATTGCACCGCCCAACCCGTTGCCGACGATCTCACAACGCGTGAGTACAGGATTCGCTCCATTCCACGATTTGACACCCGCGGCGACGTTATTCGTGATGGTGCAGTTGCTGATTGTTGGCGTGGAGTCGCTGCAGAAGACGCCGTAACTGCCTTCGGCAATGGTAAAGCCCGTCAGGACGGAATCGGCCGTCTCACCATCGGCACACGTCACGCGCTGGCCCGGGCCCGCCAGAATCGTGGCGGCCCGCACCGCTGTGTCCTCAGGATCGACTGAAGTCAGCAGTAGGTTCTTGCCTTTGAAGCGGACCTTATCGTTGTAGATTCCCGGCTCGACCGTGATGACGACGCCATCAGCCACGGCCGCGCCATTGGTGCGCCCGCTTCGGGAAGGGGCGGGCGCAGACACACTCTCGTCGACGGCGTCGATGGCGTGTTGGATGTAGTCGTAGCGCTTGCCCGTGGCAAGGTTCTGAATCGGCCCCTCAGTCAGGCTATACGCGAAGTCGAAGGAAACCATCCGGATCCGGCTGCTGTATTGCCAGACGATCGTGGAGCCATCGATCTGAGGTCCCGATCCGTAGTAGTGCGCTCTCGATCCTCCGAGCGGGAAGTGCGTGACGCCGTATTCCCTCGTGAGACAACAGGTTCGAATGTCTCCGTAATAGTCGTCGCCGTCAAGGTAGGCAATCAGCGGGCCGTCAATGTCGGGCTGCAATTGCCACCCCGGCCCCACCCAGACCTCGAACTCGCGAATGTTGTCCGGATCGGAAATGTCGGCGGCATAGATGTCTCCGACGTCATCCCGTTCGTCCGTCCAGACCGCGATGTGGCCGGAGACCGCCGGATCGTGCTGACGCTCCGGGGCCGTGCAGATCGGGAAGACCTTGATGTCGCTCAGATCCGAGAGATCGGCGCCGAAGATGTCGCCATCGCCTTCCCACACGACGATATCGCCGCAGATATCCACGGGTTCGTCGTTCGTATAGCGGTAGTTGGCGATGTAGGGGAACGGCTCGCCTCGGCCGACCTGCTCGGCAATGGTGAAATAGATCGGACTGGCCTGGTCCGCAATATCGACGCCGCCGATATCGTACAGCGATTCGGCGTAGTTAGCGGCGTTCTGTGTGTTGACGTTTCGATGATGTGCCCAGACGATCTTGTTTCCGGAGATTGCGGGATAGCCGTAGGACTCGGTGGCCGTAGCCGCGCGCAGGAGCGCAGCCTGACCCGTGATCCGGTCCCCAAGGGCCACGCTCGTGCACACGCGTCCAGTCGTGGAGCCGGCCGTCCAGACGACGCGGTGGCCGTCGATCTTTGGCATGGCATCGACGGCCCCAACGTCAAAGATCTCCATTCTGCCGGATTGGGTGTCCATGCAACCAACGGTCCAGAGTCCGGCGCTATACTCGCCGCCGGCAAAGACGACCGTGGTCCCGGCGACGTCCGGATGGTAGAAATCCCCGGCCTCGTAGTCCGTGACCTCCGCGAACTCGCCCCCGAGCGTCCATGCGGACGCTTCGAGCTTGACTGTATCCGGCTCACTATCGACAAATCCGTCGCTCACGACGAGTTCGAAGCCGTAGATGCCTTCCTCCAGGCACTGAAAGTACGGTGCCGCAGTGTTCGCGGCTTGGAGGGTCACGTTGGGTCCTTCGATTTGAGTCCACATGTAGGTCAGCCCGTCGGGCGGATCGGCATCGCTGGATTTCGAGCCATCCAACATCGCGTACTCTGTCACGGGCAGCAATCGGTCAACTCCGGCGTTAGCCACGGGCTGCTCGTTGCCCACCACGACAAGGATTCGGTCCGCCTCGCTGATGTGCTGGCCGTCGCCCACCACCAGTTCGAAGACGTACCACCCTTCCGCCGGCGGCGTGAAAGAAGGCCCTTCTGCCGTGGCGTCGCTGAGTTCGATCGTCGGCCCCCGGGTCTGGGACCACTCGTATGTCTTTGGGCCGTTCGGATCGGAGAAATAGCTCCCGCCGCCGTCCAGCGTAACCGGCTCGGGCGCCATCACGTGCTGATCCGCACCGGCGCTGGCGAGAGGCTTGACGTAGCCAATATGCTCATCGGCTCCGATGTCCACGCGCATGGCAAATACGCGCGGATCCCCATCAATGTCCGTCGCAGTTTGCCCGGGGACAGCATTTGGATCGCCCGCGCTGACGCACGGCGAGATCGGCTGCAAATGGAAATCGTTGCCCCATGGGTCAGCGAACAATGGGTCCGCGGAGATATTCCCGAACCGGCCGGTCCAATCGGCCTGCTCTCCGTAGATCGCGTCATAGGTCCGCGTGTCCTCGAAGCCGTAGTTTGCGGGTGCGTTATTCCAGAGATTATTGAAGCGGATCGCGTCTGAGCGAGGTTTCATGGAGTAGTATAGGCCCCCTCCGGAGGTGGCCCCACAGATGTTGTTGTTGGCCACAACGAGATTGTCGGAGTAGCTGATGTAGGCATAGACATTCCCGCCCCGGCCGTATTGCGGGTCCTTGCTGCAATCATTGTTCACAATCGTGTTGTTCACCAGAGAACCGCTATAGATGTAAACGCCGCCACCCCAGTAGGCGGAATTCTTGTAGATGATGTTATCGGCGACATCGCTGGCGCCAGCGTAGATTCCCCCACCGGCAAAAGCGGAGTTGTTGTAGATCACGTTGTGCGCAATCCTGGCTCCACCTGTGCAGTAGATACCGCCGCCGTCTGAGTATGTATACACGTAGCGGTCCCCGACCTGCTGATCGGAAAACGGCCCGTGGTTATTCGTTATCACGTTCTTGGTGATCGTCGGCGAAGCATTGCGGCAGTAGATACCGGCGCCTTCAAAGTACTTGTCGTATTCGCCCGACCACTCGGTGAGGGTTCCGAAGCCGCCGGTGATGGTAAAGCCGGTCAGGACGGCTCTTCGGGTCTCGCGATTCTCGAAGGTCACGACGGTACCGTCGGCGTCGGCATTGATGATCGTATATCCGACGACCTTGGGATCGTTGGGGTCCGTGCTTGTCAGTACGATGTTCTTGCCGCTGAAGTTGATCGTCTCATAGTAGATGCCGGGACTGACGATGACGGTATCGCCGTCGTTACAGTCGTTGATGGCCCGCTGGATCGAGGGATACTCGTTCGGTACGTGCCGCACGGCTGCAGTGGAGACTGACCCCAGGAAGACAAGCAGAATGAAACCCGAATAAAGCACTCTTCTCATAACGATTCCTTTCCCTCACTCGTGGATTTGTCGCCGCATCAACAGCTCGTCGTGGCAGAAAACCTCCGAACATCTTCAGTTGACTCTGCTATGCTGAGAAAGAACGCCTTCTGAAGGCCATTCTCGGACCCCACGCTCCCACACGTCGGCCAGACCGCCGCAATGGGCTTGTTTGTGCTTCCGAAATGGGATTTGCCAGAGCCCCCTGCCCATGGTCTATTCTCACCCTCACTCTTGGGAATGCATGACCGTTGTTAATTGATAATAGGCGGCGAAGACGCTGTTGGCGATCGTGGGTTTGGTGTCGCCTGCGGGTTGGGGATCGCAAACGCGCAGCAACGCGTTTGCCCCCCCCTTCCATACCGACGCTGAGAATCCGCAGGACATGGCAGTTGGACACCGTAGGTGATGAGCCGTGGCAGTGGATACCGCGACTCGCGCCGGTCGTGGTGGGACCGGCGACCTTACAGGCCGCATCTTCGCCGCCAGAGAGGGTAGCTGCATGCTGAGAACCGTCGAGGACGGCCGCAGCCGCAGATTGGAATTCGTAGAGACCGAGTGCGTATTGTGAAGGGGGCCATAGCGAGGGGCAAGACTTCCGGCATGGATTGGACTGCAATGTATCATGGCATTGTTCTCCACCGCCAGGATTTGCCATGCCCTCTTGGGTACTCATTAGGAATGGGTACGGAGAAGCCTCGAACAATGATGCTCGCACCAAGCCCCATGATCTACACGTTCCGCCTTTCCTCAGCCAATGGTCCGGACCGCACGGATACCCACAACGCCGAATCTCTATTATCTACGACGCTGCTTCGCAGCTTTTGTTACATGTTTTCGATGGTTTTTCTGTATGGTCGCAGGTTGATTTGCGGTTGAAAATCGGTCGAAGACCGTGATAATGAGGCCATAAGCGCGATTTCGTGCCGTTATGGCCTTTGGGAGACCGGATACGTAGACGGTTGCTTATCGGCCGGACTTGGAAAGGATGCGATCATGCAGGAACGGCTCCGAAGGCCTGCTCGCCTTTTGTTTCTCCTCCTGTTAGCCACTCCGACGGGATGCTCCCTGATGTCAACCGGCCGAGACGACGGTGTTTCGGGGTTTCCTGCCGGCGACGTTCTCATGGAGTCGGCGAGGGAAATTCCCGTCCTCCATGAGGTTGACGTGGTCGTCGTCGGGGGGACCTCCGGCGGCGTGGCGGCGGCGGTTTCGGCGGCCCAAAACGGGGCCCGCGTCTTCCTGGCCGCTCCTCGTCCGTACCTCGGTGAGGATATTTGTGGCACCTACCGCTTGTGGCTCAAGCCGCACGAAGAGCCGATATCCCCGCTGGCCAGAGCCATTTTTGCCGAACCGGAGACCGCGAGGCCATTGGGCGACCCCATACCGTTCACCTACGAGGCGGATGTGGAGTCCTCCTCGCCGCACAGGGATTCCCCGTCAGCGACGGCTCTCAACGATGGCAAATGGCACAGCGCGCCGGCCCAGAGCGTTCAGTACAACGGGGATGTACGTATCCTGGTCCATCTCGACGGCGAACAGGTCGTCGGTGACGCCCATGTCTTGATCTATCAGCGAAACGACGATTTCGAGGTGGCGGACGTTACCGTTTTCGCCAGTGACGACAAAGAGCAATGGCAACAGATCGGGATCGTTGAGAACGAGCGGCTCGGGCAAGGGTCGTTCGAAGAGGCCGCGATCCGGTTGACGGTCCCTGTCGGCCGGAAGAGTCGCTATCTGAGATTTGCCGTGAGGAAATCCCCCGAGGTCAGCCGGGTGCTCCTGGGCGAGATTGTGCTAACCAAGCCGGACGACGGAACGACTCGCAGAACTGCACGGCGGACGCCGCCGACGCCGATGCAAGTCAAGCGGGTCCTTGATGATGCGCTGCTCAACGCCGGCGTGTCGTTCCTGTATGGCTGCTATGGCACGGAGCTTCTATGTGATGGCAGCGGCAAGCCTGCCGGTATTGTGATGACGAATCGCTCGGGTCGGCAGGCCGTCATCGCCAAGGTCATCATCGACGCCTCGCCGCAGGCAACCATCGCAAGGATGGCCGGCGTGCCATTCACGCTGTATCCGACGGGCGTGCAGACGTTCAAGCGAATCATCATCGGCGGCCAGCCTCGCTACGCAGAGCACATGCAAGCCCGAGAGCTACGCGCCCCCGTATATGACGGGGATGGGAATATCTATCCGGCGATCGAGTATACCCTCGAGATTCCCGTGAAGGACGGCTCCTTTGCCACGCTCGCCGGGGTCGAGCAGATCGCCCGCGATAAGACGTGGCACCCGGGGCAGGTGGATGCATCCGAGATACTGTTCCACGTTCCGGCGGACCACATGAAGGGCAAGGAACGCGTCTGTTGTGTGTGGCCCGGCGCAGAGAAGGTCGATCTGGATGTCTTCCGGCCCGCTCGGGTGAAGTGTTTGTACGTTCTTGGCGGCTGCGTCGACGTCTCACGCCGGGCGGCGGAAAAGTTGTTGCGACCGCTCGAATTGATGGAGGTCGGCAGCCGCGTTGGTGCGGCCGCGGCGGCCGAAGCTCGAAGAATCGCTTCGCCTCGCCGCCTCCGGCTTGCCGCGCGAGAGGGTGAGCCCGTCACGGCCGGCGACGTTCGCGAAGACCAGGCATGGATACGCACGGGTCCGGAGACGAAGTACGTGAAAGCCGCAGAGCGGACAATCCCTGTCCTCGGCGCTTATGATGTTGTGGTTGTCGGTGGCGGCACCGGTGGTGCGCCGGCGGGCATCGCGGCCGCGCGCCAGGGGGCCAGCACGCTCGTTGTGGAATACCTCCACGGTCTGGGCGGCGTCGGCACAATGGGCCTGATCGGGAAGTACTACCACGGCCATCGCGAAGGCTTCACAAAGGAGATCGATCAAGGACTGGCTGAACTCGGCGGCGAAGCCGAGGGCGGAAGCGGACGGGGCCAGGCGTGGAACAGCCAGATCAAGATCGAATGGTACCGGCGGGAACTCCGAAAGGCCGGGGCCGATATCTGGTACGGCACGCTTGGCTGCGGCGCCTTTGTCGATGGCAATCAGGTAAAGGGCGTGGTGGTCGCCACGCCGCAGGGCCGCGGCGTGGTTCTGGCCAGAGCGGTCGTCGACGCGACCGGCAGCGCCGCAATTGCCGCAGCCGCCGGAGCTCAGCCCATCTACATCACGGACGAGCATATCGCCGTCCAGGGGACGGGCTTGCCTCCGTGGGATTTGGGGGCGCGATACACCAACACGGACTATGCCTTCATCGACGACCTTGACGTGGTCGACGCGTGGCAATCATTCCTCGCGGGTCGGAAGAAATTCGACGATGCCTATGACCTCGGGCAGCTCATCGACAGTCGGGAGCGACGGCAGGTCGTCGGCGATTTCTTCCTCTCGCCCATGGACGTTTATCTCGGCCGCACATTCGGCGACACGGTCGTGCAGGCCAACAGCAATTTCGACTCGCACGGCTTCACAATCCATCCGATGTTCATGCTCCGCCCCCCGGACCGCGAGTCCCTGCCCTGCCACGTCCCCTACCGCTGCCTGCTGCCGAGGGGCCTGGAAGGCATCCTCGTCACGGGCCTGGCGGTCAGCGCCCATCGCGATGTGATGCCGGTCATTCGGATGCAGCCTGACGTTCAGAACCAGGGCTACGCGGCCGGTGTCGCCGCGGCTACGGCCGTCCGTTCGGGCAAGAGCCTGCGTGACATCGACATCCGCGAATTGCAGCGACATCTCGTGGAGAAAGGCAATCTACCCGCCGAAGTGCTCGGCCAGCAGGACTCGTTCCCTCTGTCGCAGGAAAGAATCGAGCAGGCGGTCCAGACGGTCTTGAACGACTACCAGGGGATTGAGGTCATCTTCGCCCAGTCGCAAGAGGCTCTGCCGCTGCTCCGCGACGCCTACGCCAGTGCCGATTCGGAACAGGCAAAGCTCACATATGCCCACATCCTCGGCATCATGGGCGATCCGACCGGTGCCGAGGCACTGGTGAAGACTGTGGAGGCACGCGAGTGGGATGAGGGCTGGAAGTATACCGGAATGGGCCAATTCGGCCCGAGCATGAGTTCCTTGGATAGTCTGATCATCGCCGTGGGCCGGACGCGCCGGGAAGAGGCCGTCGAGCCGATCCTGGCCAAGGTCAGGCAGTTGGGCCCGGAGCATGCGATGTCCCACCACCGGGCCGTGGCTGTCGCATTGGAGACCCTCGCGGCCCCGGCGGCGGCCGAGCCGCTTGCCGAGTTGCTCGGCAAACCCGGGATGACCGGCCACGCCTATACGAGTATTGACGTTGCCACACACAATATTCCCCCCAGTTCGACGGATACGTCCACGCGCGAATCTTCCCTTCGCGAGCTGATCCTGGCCCGCGCTCTATATCGTTGCGGTGACTACGAGGACCTCGGGGCAAAGATCCTCGGGGAGTACTCCCATGACCTGCGAGGGCACTATGCCCGACATGCCCTCGCGATTCTTGCACAGCCAAATCCACCGGGCCGGTAAGCGGCTCAGAGGGGAGCCTGCGTGTGCGCCTTCGACCTGCGGCAAGATCATGAGCGAGATTGTCGGTTCGGGCAGACTGTGCTATGATGTCGGGCCGGAGCTGCGTGCCTGAACGGGCGGCTCATCGTGTTCGCACGGCAGCAACGTGTGTGTTGGCGGCGCCGCAAAGCGGACCTGAAAATCAGTGTGACGTGCTATTATTATAAGGAGGCATGAGAATGGCAGGAGAATATCGCTTTTCGTTCGGGCCGTGGAACATTCATGAGGGAGCCGATCCGTTCGGGCCGACGGTCCGGGACACCATCGCCTTTGCCGAGAAGCTCAAGCTGTACAAGAAACTCGGCTTCGACGGCGTGCAGTTCCACGACGATGATGCCGTGCCGGGCATGAACAAGCTCGGTCCCAGCGAGATCACCAGGCAGGCCGAGCAGATCCGCAAGATGCTTGCCGATGAGGGGCTGACGGCCGAGTTTGTCGCCCCGAGGTTGTGGGAAGACCCGCAGACGATCGACGGCGCCTATACCTCGAACGATCCAAAGGCCCGGCAGTATGCCAAGGACCGCAGCCGGCGCTGTATCGACATTGCCGTCGCGCTCGACACGAAGTTGATCGTCCTGTGGCTCGCCCGCGAGGGAACGTACATCCGCGAGGCGAAGGATAGCAAGCTGGCGACGGACCGGCTCGTGGAAGCCATCAACGATATGTTGGACTACAATCCCGACATCCAGATCGCCATCGAGCCCAAACCGAATGAGCCGATGGACCAGGCATATATCCCCACGACGGGGCACGCGCTGGCTCTCGGGTATTTGACGAAGGATCCCAAGCGGGTCGGCGTCAATATCGAGACGGCCCACGCGATCCTGGCCGGGCTCGACCCATCGGACGAGATGGGTTTTGCCCTCGCCTACGATAAGCTCTACACTGTGCACTTGAATGACCAGAACGGCCTGAAATTCGACGAGGACAAGAGCTTCGGATCGGTGAATCTACGCCGCGCCTTCAACCAGGTTCGCATTCTCGATGCCTACGATTTCGGCAAGAAGGGCGAGTTCGTCGGCCTCGACGTCAAGGCCATGCGGACCCAGAAAGCGGAGATGGCTACCAAGCACCTGAGCAACAGCCGGACCGTCTTCCTCAAGCTTGTGGAGCTCACTCGCAGTCTCGACGAGGCCAAGGTCAATACGCTTATCGCCGGCCGCGACTACGAAGAGCTGGACATGCTGATCATGAATCATCTGATGGGTGGGTAACACAGAGAAAGGACCGCTGCAAAGGATGTTGACGAGTGACAAGGTCGTTTTGAGCATCGGCGCCCATCCGGACGATGCCGAATTCATGTGCGCCGGGACGCTCGCTCTGCTTCAGAAGCGGGGCTGGCAGGTTCACATCGCAACAATGACGCCAGGCGATTGTGGGACCGTGCAATACAGTCGCGAGGAGATCAGCCAGATTCGCAAAAATGAAGCCGCCGCCGGTGCCGCCCTTCTCGATGGACAGTACCACTGTCTCGAATGCGGCGACATCTTCATCATGTACGACCGGCCCACCCTGCTCAAAACCATCGAGTTGGTTCGCAAGGTCCGGCCGAGAATCGTTCTGACGCTGAGCCCGTCGGATTATATGGTCGATCACGAGATGGCCAGCAAGCTCGCGCAGACGGCGTGCTTCTGCTGCGGCGTCGTCAACGTCGAAACGCCCGGCGTCGAGCCCTTCGAGCCCATCCCACACCTGTACTATGCCGATCCGGTCGATGGCAAGGACAAGCTCGGCGCAGACATCTCGCCCGCGATGATCGTCGATATCAGCGACGTGATGGATACGAAGGAGAAGATGCTCTGCTGCCACAAGAGCCAGCGAGACTGGCTCCTGAAACACCACGGCATCGACGAATACGTCGCCGCCATGAAAGGGCTCGGCCGGAAGCGCGGCGCCGATATCGGCCGTGATTTTGGCGAAGGATTCCGACAGCATCTCGGCCATGCGTATCCACAGGACAACATCCTGAAGAAAGAACTCGGCGAGTTGGTTCATATCA
>CBFDBY010000009.1:0-84146 GCA_965603165.1 uncultured Phycisphaerae bacterium | reverse complement strand
TTCATACGATTACGCCGACCCTAGGTTCAATAAATTATGCTCCAATTAGTATGTGAAAAGGAGTGTGCACCATGGCATTACCGAGTTTGTTGGGACCAAGACGCAGAAGCATGATGAACCGACGAAGGGAGATGTTCCATCCTCTGGAACGAGAGTTGGGTCGTTGGCTTGAGGATTTCTGGCTGAGTCCCTTTGCCGAAACAGAGCGTTGGGCCGGCACGTATGTGCCGCCGGTGAACGTTCGGGAAGAGGACAACCAGATGATTCTATCGACCGAGTTGCCCGGCATAGATGACAAGGACATCGAGGTCACCGTCAGAAAAGACACGGTCCGAATCTCGGGAGAGAAGAAAGAGGAGACGAAGATCGAGCAAGAAGACATCTACCGTATGGAGCGTTCATACGGTCGGTTCGACCGCCTCATCGAACTGCCGGCTGAGGTGAACGAGGACAAGGCCAAGGCTGAGTTCAAGAACGGTGTCTTGATCGTTAGAATGCCCAAGAGCGAGGAGTCGAAGACAAAGACCAGGAAGATCCCGGTCAAGGCTGTTTAGCAGAGATTGCGAACGGGCGTTTTGCCCTCGAGGATCCGTTGTCCCCCGAAGAGCCCTATCCTGGCGGAGGTGCCAGACCAAGGGCGACAAGACTGGCCGCAGGTTGGCCCACTCGAGTGGCGCTCTACAGCCCGATTGGCCGTCTTTTGACGACAAGTCAGGGAATCAGCGCAAGGCTTGAGGCGAGGGCAGAGAGGTGTTCGGCAGTTCACGCAGCCAGGTGGACATGCCGGTGGTGCAGGCCTCCAAGCACAGGAATGGAAACGAGTTCGCCAGGGCCTGAGATGTCCGGTGGCTTTGCATGAGGAATAGATGTGTCGCCCCTCAGGCCTTGGTGAGCCGGGCCACGTGATTCCGCACAAACGGCGGCCGGGTCGTCGACCGCTTGGGCCACTAACCCGCACTACGTCGTCGAGAATCTCAAACGCTTCCACCAACTGTCCTGCATCCACATCAGCAAGAGGGCTCTCTATCCCCTTGCGGCCGTTAGAAGGTGGGTCGAGGACAAACTGGTAAAGGAGGGGGCCAGATGATGATTCAGGATTCACATCCTCGGATGCAGATGCTATCATGGTCACCGGACTGATCTTACCAGTTGAGGTCAAAGCGAAAGGAGGTATTCCCATGAGACAACTGGTACGACTGAGAATGCGGCCGTCGCGTGACGGCAAGAGCTTTGTGTATTTCATCGACTACAAAGACGAAACCGGCAAGCGGAAACGTGTGTCATTAGGCCATCACGACAGGCAGAAGGCCAAACGCCAACAGGCCCAGATGGAGCGAGAGCTTCGAATGGGAGTCGTCGAGCCGCAAGCCCTGAGACTGAGTGACTTCGTGACAGACAGCCTGGCAAGAACTGGAGATCAGATCCGCGAGAGCACGCGGGAGGAGTACTTGCGTCAGCAACTGGTTGGCCAAAGGTCTCAGCGAATTCGAGGTCATGGAGCTCGCGGGCCACTCGAACTTCAGCACGACGCACAGGTTCTACCTGCGTGTCCGCGACGACATGATCGACCGTGCGCGTCATGCGAGTATCAGGGCCACGAACCGCGATTTGGCACGCATTTGGCACGCGCCCCCTTCCGTGAGTGACACGGAGAAAACCGGCAGCTCTAACGTGCTGCAGATGCAGAGGTTATGACTGACCCTGGTTGAGCATGCCCAAACGGCGTACATACAACCAGTCCGATGCCCCCTACCGCACAGTAGGAATTCCCCCCTTCAGACGGTTGGCGGCCGGGGGCTCCGTGGCAGCAATTGAATACCGACTCGTACCCGAATACCCCCTGCCCACAGCACACCACGATTCACTACAGGCCCTACAGTTCATCCGCTCCAAAGCAACTGAATGGAACATCGACAAGAAACACACCGGCCCTTTCGGCGGGTCAGCCGGTGCCCAGATCTGCATGTGGCTGGCTTTCCACGATGAAATGGCCGACCGCAGAGCAGCGATCCGTTGAAGCGGGAATCGTCGCGGCTGACATGCGTGGCGACGAACGGCGGACAGAACACGATGGATTTCGCCTGGTGGAAGCAGTGGATCCCGGGCTATGAGGAACCCCATCGAAGTCGAAGTGAGGTCTTCGGCAAGGTCAGCGACGAGCAACTGCGCAAGACGGTAGAAGATATCTCCGCCCTGTCGCTCATCAGCAAAGACGATCCGCCCATTTTCATGAGTTACGGCATGAGCCCCAAGACCCAGTGCCAACAGACTCCGCCAGAGCACGGGGGTGGAAGGTCCATCACGTGATCTTTGGCGTCAAGCTCAAGGAGAGAATGGACCAGTTGGGCGTAGAAGCTGATCTCAAGTACCCGGGCGCAAAGACGAAGTACAATTCGCTCGCCAGTTTCTTCATCGCGAAACTCAAAGCCGAGGGCATATGATCCTGGGGCTTCACGAAAAGTCCAACCGGGTCGGGTTGTACTGGCGGCCCACATGAGGCAGATCCCTTGGCTTCCCAGTATGCTTGACTTGCTGCCGCCGACGTGGCAGACCCTCCGGCAGACAATCCAATTGCCCCCCTTGCTGCGTTACAGTAGACTTGATGCCCACAACAGTCGCAGCCGGTCTGGAGGAACCATTATGGCGACAACGTCACAAATGGAGCTTGTATGTGCCAAATCCGAAGGATAACATGAATGGATGATTCAGCAAGTACGTCGCTCTTATCATTTGCCCATGTGTGAACTGATGCATTTCAATGATTGTCTCCAAGCACGGAGGTCGTTATGAAACGAATGACTATGCTCACATTTGCGGTCGGTTGCCTGTTAGTGTGCGCCACGCAAACGTGGACGCAACAGCAGCAGAGCCAGGCATCTCGATTACGGCAAAAGAGAATAGGCTCCTCGTACAGGACTGCGCCATCCGAAGAGATCCTGACTCAACAACTTGAGTCTTTGGAAGCACGACTGGCCCAGTTACAGGCCAAAGCCCGTGAACTGGAGATCTCATCTCAACGGGCCACTGCAACCTTGGAGAAGAAAGTCGCACGTCTTAACATCAAGCCCACATTGCGACAGCCTATTCCTCCGGAAGCCGGCGGTGATATCGCAGGTTTCACTAAACAGGGTGACAAATATATCTTTGCTGCGCACGGCGCCAAAATAGAGATCGACGCAGCAGGCAATCTGTTGTTCCAGGCTGCCGGACAATTGACCCTGGAATCCGCAGCAATACTCCATGCGAAAGCCAGTGTAATCAAACTCGGCAACAAACCGGAACGGCCTGTCGCTGCATTACAGGATGTCATTGCTGGAAATAGTATTGTTGGAACGTCGTGTAAGAATGTGCTGGTAGAATAGGCTGTGTTCCACCATCAGATGAGGATATCAACATGAAAATCGCGGTGAAGAAGACCTCGACAGTGCTGATCCTTATGACCTTGGCTGGTCTGGTCGGGATAGAACTCTCATTTACATTGGCTTCAGAACGCCCGGAGCGACGAAGTGGCGGGGCATCCAGTGTTCAGCTCAGAAGCCAAATGCTGTCGAGACTACAAGCGCGCATCCAGATCGTTTCTCAGAAGATTTCCACCCTAGAAGCCCAAATCACCGCCATTGAGAAAACACATGATGCGCGCGTAAGCCAGCTACAGGCAATACTGGAAAGCCATCGACCAGTCAACAAAGCACGAACCACAGAGCATTTTGCGCTACCTAGGCATGGTATAGGTTTTAGACGAACGCCTACTGGCGCTACCTTATCTGCGAATGGAGCCAGCGTAACACTTGCGCCTGCAAGTCTATCTATCAAGGGCATGCAACAGATCATACTACAGGGAACAATCATCCACCTAAAGTCACCCTTGCTCCAACTCAACGAGGGCAACAGGCCCCTCGCAGGCGCTGGGGATAGCGTCGCAGGCGTGCTCGCTTGTGGTCCCACGGGAATTCCCATTCCCAATCAGTATCTGACAGGTCAGATTGTCACCGGTTCAACAACAATTCTGGTACCTTAGGTGAATTGGCAAAAGCATCCGATATCGCATACTCAGTGACAAGACTTCGGGGAGTCTGCCAATACGCCGACGGGAAGCCTCACAAGAACCGCAAGGGAAATGAAATCTGCCAGAGCCCGAGGCCCCCGAAGTCGTCGACAAGAGCCGTGAAAGAGAACCCAAGACTCCCGCATGGGAGCTGCTTGGCGGAATGCGTTGCCCCTCGTTCTTCCGCCAGAAACGCCGATTGGATGTAGAACGGCTTCAACGGTCTTTTGACTTTCCTTGCCTATAATGAACAGAAGTTATGCTGCGTGAATGGGTTATGGACGGTGGCATTCGCGGCTTGTCCGGAGATGACAACCACTCCTACAACTCATTCGGCATTATCTGGTCACCCTTACTTCTGTTTTTGAAAGGAGCAGGACGATGAAAAGTCGAAAGAGACAGACGCGTTCGGACAAGTTCCCGCTGACTCTGCATCCCACGGGACAGTACTGTAAGAAGATCAAGGGGAAGATTCACTATTTCGGCTCCGACAAGAAACGAGCACTGGAGGGATACCTCGATCAGGCGGCGTATCTCCATGGAGGGCAGAACGGAACGACAGGCAGAGTCGGTGTCGCCATGTCCATCCGAGACCTCCGCGAGCTCTACCTGCGGTATCAACATTCGAAGGTCCTCGCTGGCGAGCTTACCCCCAGACACTACAGCTTCTATCGCGTCCTGTCCTGGAATCCATGGCTGCGGGTGTTCTTCCGAGGGGTGGCGGCCCTGCATCTTCCGTTGCGGTGTTGACCGCCGCGATGGGGAGTCACGGTACGGACGCCGTGACATGACGGGCCTGCGGGAGAGGCGAACAAGGAGGTGCACATGGAACATTGACAACTCGAACGCTCGAAACCAACCGGCCCCCGGCCCAGCCGACGGAATCCCTGCCCCCACGAAACCGCCGCCCGCAAGCCATCGCAGCATCGAACAACACGCTTGTTTTGGGGCTAGTGTGGAGCCTCTGGGCCGTAAGTGCCTGTGATGCAAGAGGACAAACCGACGCTCGCAGTGTCCCGTTTGCGCTTGACAGGTACAAACCGACTTGTCAGGTGGCCGCGCTGTCCGTGACGCTGGATCATTTGTCAGGATCCCAACGCCCGACAAGGCGTTCAAAACAAGGCGATGGAAGCCTTTCCTTGAACAGTCTGTAGTACCATAGTTCCCTGGCCGAGTTGAGTCTGTAGCCCTCCGCTGTAGTCATCGAAACATCGTCGGATTGACCCGTCTCAGCTTGTTCCTCCGCGACGTCATCGATTGAATTGTCTGTGCCCGTCCCGGCTGAGAAGCGGAGTTTTTCCCGGCGGTAGATCGTCTCCGGCAGCAGCCCCTTGAACGCTTCGCGCAGGATGTACTTCTCTACCAGCCGGCCGTCGCGAGCGTCATGGATCTTCCATCGCACCGGAATCTGTCGAGCCAACGCGATCACATCAACGTCGATAAACGGGGTGCGGTAATTGATTGAATTTGCCATCATGGCGCGGTCGAGCCGCTGAACAGCCGTGTTGTAGGCAATCGCGATCAGGCGATCCATCATCTTCAATCGCTCCGTCTCGGTCGGCAGGTCCTTCAACAGGTGATATCCGCCGAAGAGTTCATCGCCGCCTTCGCCGCTCAGGATGCAATTGGTGAACTCACGCGCCTTCGCTGAGGCAAAAAGGTTGGCAATTGCTCCACTAACGCAGTCCTCATCAAAGGACTCCAAAGTCCAAACCACGCGCGGAACAGACTGACGAACCTGCTCGGCATCGTAGAGGAGAACATGGTGTTCCATGCCGAGATGCTCGGCCATGACTTTGGAGTTCCGGAGATCGGGGGCCCCCTCCATACCGACCGTAACCAAGGGAATGTCCGCGCCGAGTTCCTTGGCCGCCGCGGCAACGATAGAACTATCCAGGCCACCGCTGAGCAGGCAGGCCCCAACGGCGCCGTCGCTAAGCCTTCGGGCAACGGCCTGCATCATCGTCCTACGCACTTTCTCCGCCACCTCATCAAAACAGGCGCCCACCGAAACAGGACGGTATTGAGGAACGTAGCCGGCCAATCCTGTCTTGCTGGAGTAGGTTGTCCCAGGCGGAAGCTCCGCTACGTCATCCGAAACGCCTACCAGCGCCTTAGCCTCGGAGGCGAAGCAGAAGTCACCCGCTCGGGTGGTCCCCCAATACAGCGGACGCACGCCGACGGCGTCGCGGGCCAGCAGCACATCATCTTCATCTTGGATAGCACAGGCGAATACGCCTTCCAAATGCCCAGCGAATGTACGGCCGTACTCTTTGTACAGCTCCAGCGCCACTTCCGCGTCGGACTTCTTGCTCTCGCGCTCGTTGTAGATGTCGCCGTCTAATAGCACGGCTACCCGGCCGTCCTGTGCGAATCCATCTCCTCGAGCATCGGACAGATCCGAGGCGCGTACGCCCCCGGAAAATGTCCGTGCCCGATGCAGTCTCAATTTGTCCGGCCCGCGATGTGCGATCGTCTCGAGCATGCCCTCAATCATGTTGGACTGATGCGTCTCTCCAACTACTCCTGCAAGTCCTGCCATCATAGACTCCAAAGATACGTTACGGCTGTGTGTCACACACTCGTCTTGTCCTATTTCGTGTCTGCGCTCCTGATGTATGCCACAAGATCCGAGAAGGTCCGGATTCCGAGTTGCTCGGCGTGCTTGCGGCGCATGGTCAACGTGTACGTATTGTTGAATCCGAATGACTCAAGCCAAATCAGGTTCCACTTCTCTTCGAATTCGCGTTTCACCGCCGAATAAGCCTGATCTGGGTCGGAGACAGGCTTTCGGTGGAGAATGTTGACTAGACCAGTGCCGGTGTACTCTGCGTACAGGTCCAAATCGCCGGACTTCAACGCATTGAAACAGATCATCGTTCCTCCGAGGTACAACCTTCGCTCTACCTCGATATTGGAGCTGCATTCGATAAGGCCGGACATGATTTCGCCCAGAATGCTCTGCTCGGTGAAGTCCTTGCCGCCGATCCGCAGCGTCCCGGCGGAACCGTCACCGGGTTTGGCATCGGCGGAAATCAAACCATTCGAGACAAGGAAGTGCCGCGCCACGGTGGCGGCCTTCTGAGGATCGTCCTCCCTGTCGACTTGCAGATTCAAGTCTCGCATCGCCGCATCGTCGAGCTTCCCGGCCAACCGATTGAGGATATCCTCCAATTCCGGGTGGTTCGCGAGCGTCTCGGCACGAATGAGAGGGGCCGCGTGGTAAGGAGGGAAATACTCCTTATCATCTTCCAGCGTGACCAGGTCATAGGCGGCAATGCGTCCGTCCGTCGCGAAAGCACAGATGACATCAACTGCTTCATCGGCACAGGCCTTGTACATCAAGCCGGGATCCATCTGCCTGGGCTCGGCGGCAAATCGAAAGCCGTACGCCTTTGCCAGCCCCCTGTAGCCGTCCGGCCTCTCGATGAATTCCGCAGTGAATCCGGCTTTCAGGCGTCCGGCCCGCGGCCCCACGAGAGAACTCACCAGCACGAGTATGATCACGGCGATGATCGACAATGCCGCAAGAAGGGCGAGCTTTGTCTTCAGGGACATAAGCGTCTCCAGTGGTCGTTTCATACTGTCCGAGTAGCTTACAGGCCGCTCGGCGTGAGCCATTTCTCCAGGCGCGCCAGGAGCCAGTCGAACGCCAGGGCCAGCGCGGCCGCCGGGGCGGCGCCGGCCAGGATCAGGTGGACATGGTAATTGCTCAGGCCCCGGAAGATCAGGTCGCCCAGACCGCCCGCTCCCACCAAAGACACGAGCGTCGCCACACCGATTGTCCAGACCGTCGATATGCGGACACCGGCCATGATGATCGGCAAGGCCAGAGGCAACTGCACGGAAAAGAGCATCTGCCTCGGCGTCATGCCCATCCCCGTAGCGACTTCCATGACGGTCGGGTCAACCTGGCGGATTCCAGTGTAGGTGTTCCGTAGGATTGGCAGCAGGGCATAGGCAACCAGGGCCACGAGCGCCGGGGCCGTGCCGAGAGTGGCCAGGACGCGGGCGCCGAGCAACTCGTTGATCAGATAGAACAGAACCACCGTTAGCGCGACAAGGGCCAATGATGGGATAGGCTGGATGATACTCACGAGTCCCATGGCGACGTTGGCGATGATCCTGGAGCGACATCGCGCCAGCACTATCCCGAGTGGGATGGCGATGGCACAGGCGACGACCATGGCGATCACCGTCAGGACCAGATGTTCGCAGGCGCTCTGCAGCATGTCCCGTCCATAGTCGGCGAAGAATCCGGCCGCTGCGATCATGGGGCTCCTCCGGGTTCGAGTGCGCCATCAGCCGTTGCCTTTTCGGGTCCGTTCGTTTGACCCAGCAGCGCTGTAATGATACGGAGCAAGTCTTTCTTCGCAAGCTCACCGAAGTATTGGCTCTGGTCGAAGATCGGGAGCGTGGCGCTTCCGGTTCTCTTGAACGCATCCAACACCTGGACCAACGGCGTGCGTGGGCAGACGAAGTCGGCGGGGCGCGGTCCCGGTTCCGGCCTTGGCTGCACGGCCATCGCGCCGACGGATCTGACGGTCTGCGTCAAGAGCGCGAGCTGGAAGCGATGTTGTCCGAGGAATTGGTCGACGAACGCGTTGGCGGGGTTTTCGACCAGTTCTTGCGGCGTGGCGAGTTGCTGAAGCTTGCCCGCGTCGAGCAACGCTATGCGGTCGCCCATCTTGACGGCCTCGAAGATATCGTGGGTCACGAAGATGATGGTCTTCCGGATGACCGATTCCAGCTCCAGGAATTCGTTTTGGAGTTGTTCGCGCGTAATGGGATCGAGGGCCCCGAACGGCTCGTCCATCAGAACGATGGGTGGATCAGCAGCCAGGGCGCGCGCGACCCCTACACGCTGCTTCTGACCGCCACTGAGCTGTGAGGGATAGCGGCCGCGGAACTCGCCTGGCTCCAGTCCTACCATGTTCAGCAGTGGGTCCACTCGCTCTTCGATCCGGGACGGGGACCATTGCAGCAGTTTGGGGACGACGCCGATGTTCTCAGATACGGTCATGTGGGGAAAGAGCCCGATGTGCTGAATTGCGTAACCGATTCGTCGGCGCAGCTCAACCGGATTCCCATCCATGATATCCCGACCTTCAATCAGAATCCGGCCGGTTGTCGGTTCGATCAGTCGGTTGACCATCTTCATGGTCGTGGTCTTGCCGCTGCCGCTGGTGCCCAAAAGTACGAGGGTCTCCCCCTCCGCGATTTCGAGCGTGAGATCCCGCACCGCCTCCGTTCCACCGGGATATGTCTTGCAGACTCGTTCGAAGGCAATCAACGCACGTCCTCGCTTAGCTCTTGTTGACTTCGAAGATGCCCACCAAGCCGTGGCCACAGCCTTGTCCTTGTTGCAGATTGCACACGAGATAGCGTAGGGCGTACCCTAATTGCGGTTCAATGATATTCTCTCGCGGCAAGCCGTAGCGAAGCCAGCCGATCCCCTGAACGACCAGCTTCATCCGGTCCATCATGTCACGCAAGGGCGCAGGACATGATATGGGCGGAGCGGGTGGTTCCTGGGTATAGACCCGCTTGTCCTCATCGAAAATCTCTATCAGGTGGGCCACGTAATGTACCAACGTGTTCCAGCACATCTGGAGATGTTCGAAGTAATCGTTGAGAAACTCGAAGCCCGCCCTGGGGATGTAATTGACCAGGAGTGAATGGAGTTCTGTCCGCAGGTTCACTTCGTGGAGTCTGTTGATAGCGTTTCGCAACGGCTGCGCATGGGGGTTGTACTCCGCCGTGTCCATGTGCCGACCGGAGAATGCGCTGCGATCGAACCACTTGAGTGGTTTGATTTCGATACCGGCCCTCTTGCTTGCTTCGGCAATGATGGCTTCCGCCTCTCTGCGGCTCATGAGTCGTAGCGTCAAATGTTGAAGCTGATCGCGGCGTTCCTCGCGCTCTTCCGGACCGTAGATGTAGGATACGACGTAGTCCATGTTCTTCAACTCATTGGGGTCGTTGGTCCAGAGGTTTTGCCATTCGTACGAATAACGCCCCAACCAGTCACAGACGATGACTCCATAGTCCTCCACGCGCTCTGCGATCTCGGCCAGCAACCGTATCGCCGTCTGGTCATCATTGTGATGGGAGAAGGTGCCGAAGGAGGAGAAGTACAGGTCGTGAGGCTTTCCGTCGTCGACGGGCAAACCCTGGGTGAAATCCGCCTGCTCGAAGGTCATCTTGTGATTGCAGCTATAAAGGAACCTGGCTTGATTGAGCAGATCCTCATTGAGATCTACGCCGTTGTAGGCCCCCAGTATCTCGTCGCAGAGCAGGTCCACTTCCAGTTGCTGCAAGTCCGCATCTCGTTGCCGAACACCGGCCAGGAGCTCGTAGCCGTCGGCGCTGCCGCAGCCCAGGTCCATGATTCGCAGCCGTCGCATTGACGACCGGCAGCGGTCGATGAGCGTCTGAAGATATGGGCGCAGGAAGAACCGGGTGATCTCATCCTCCCAGTAGCGGCGCACGTTGTCATACTTGCCCACGAGGCCGGATTGCTTGGCGTAGAGGCCGCTGCTCACGGCTTCGGTATAGGCCGCCATCTGCTTTTCTGCTGTAGGTGTCGTCATATCGAAGAGCTCCTATATCCTGAGTCACTCCAAGCATTTGGGCAGGATGCCAAGGATGTGTTCGCTTACCTCCGCGCGGATCTCGTCTGGCAGATGGTTCCTCGGACGTTCCAGAATGTCGCGATAACATTGGTGCGCCGCATACAAGGCGTCCCGATCGTTCTCCAGCGGATATTTGACATAGACATCTTGTTCGCGCGTGGGCAGCGGCAGATGGTAGACGTAAGTCCGGTGGTCACTGGCCATGACCTCATGGATCATCGCTCTCACCGACTCCCGCTGTCGAGCCGTAACGGCCGGTTCGCGCAGGAGCTTCTTGGCTAAGCCGATGTGGGTGTCATCCATGACCGCTTGCTCCGGGCAGAACACGTTGGTGCGTTCCAGCAGACCGAAGGCGTAGTGGACGTACTGGGCCCCGCTGCGCGGCACGGTCAACAGCGTCAGCAGTTTCTCGGTATTGGCCTGAATTCCCGGACGGCTGGTGTCGCCTACTCCGGCCGTCGAATAGCAGGGCAGACCGTAAAACCGGGCCATCTGGGCACAGTCCACATTGTAGTGGACGAATTCCGGCGCCCCGTACATATCGTTGAGATTGTCCAAGCGTGTGCGCACAGGCACGGCTCCATATAGAACCGGCGTGCCGGGGGATGTCAGTTGGGTCAATGCTACGCCCGCCAGAAGCTCCGCATTGATTTGCGCAACCATGCCGAACTCGTCAAACGGCCCGGTTGCTCCCCCCATGGGACAACTCGAGATGACCAGGGGAACGCGACGCCGCGCAATCTCTATCACCTTAGCGGCCGTGTCATTGACGATCTGCAAGGGGCTCTTGATCACACAGGCAATGAATGACAGGAGCGGATTCCCGGCAAAGGCCTCGGCGCCGCCGGCGATCATCTCGCCCATGCGCACCACGTCATCCAGCGCTTCCAGGCTCGTCAGCCCGGCCTGGACGTGTTTCGTCGTGTTGTTGATGCTGGCGAAGAACTTATTGACGTCCTTGTTGGCCTCGGTCACTGCCTCGTCCTGGATGTTGACACACCGAATGAAGAAGTCCAGATTGTCCAGGTTCTCGCACAGATGGGCGGCCCTGCAGAGCCGCTCGATCGAGCCTGGTTTCCGCACGAACTGAGGCTGCCCATCGGCGAAGGACACATCGAGCCAGACGTTGGTCTCGGAGCCGCTGCCAAAGCGCACGCGGGGCTCCGTGGCGTCTAAGACCAGGCGATTGGCAGGATCCCTGGCCCCCAACACGACGCGAGATGGCGCGCTTTGCAGGGCTTGATTCAGAACAGATTCGGGCAAACGCACGCGGACACAGCCATTCGCTGCCTCCGTCGGGGCGCCTGCGCGGCGGAAGATCTCGGCCGCCTGGTCGTTGTAGCAGAACAGACCTGGATCCTGGAGTACGTCCCGGGACAGACCATCGATCCAACGAATCTGCGCGTCTGAGAGGCGGCACTCAGGACGAACCAATACCCCTTCGCGCTGGCGGCTCTGTGTCGTGTGCGTGCTTTTCATGTGTGTCATTTCCTGTACTCGTCTCGTCACTGTGGTCGTTGCGCTGCTTCCAGCGCAGGGACATGAATCTCCGGAAACCGACTGAGAACTTGCCTGCGGATATGCTCGTCCAACCGGTCTGTCGGGGGTTCGCGGCGCACCGATTCGACGAAGCGCCGGGCACGACTCACGGCATCCTCGCCTTCTTCAAACTGCTCACGAGTCTGGCGGTTGGCAAGGGCAGGGACGAAGAACTCCTCGCGCATATGGCGCACCGTGTGCTCCTCTGCCATATAGTCCCGGCCGGGCCCCTTCTGCAGGATGACGTCCAGGGCCAGGGTGTCATCGTTGACCTCGATGCCTCGCAGCACACGCTGGCACATGCCCAGGATCTCGTTGTCCATCACGAGTTTCTCGTAAGACACGGTCAAATCCGCCTCCATCAGTCCCGCCGCGTCATGGATGTAGTTGGCCCCCGACAGGGCGACCAGCAGATTGGACATGGCGCTCTCATAGGCGGCCTGGACATTCAGGGCCTTGGCATCCGTCGTGCCTCCCGTGGAGTACACGGGCAGTTCGAAGTGCTGACCCATCTGGGCAACGGCGGCGTTGATCAGGGCCCGCTCGATGGGACCTCCCAGGTGGTTCATGGTGCGCAGATCGGGGATCGATCCGACGCTGCCGCAGATGGCGGGGGCGCCCTTGTGTACGGCCTGGATCATGGTGATTCCCGCCAACGTCTCAGCCACGTGGGTCAGGACGTTGCCCGCTAACGTGATCGGCGCAGTCGTCCCGCAAATGGGCTCGGTCGGCACCACTACGGGCAGACCCTCCCGAGCCAGATAGCAGGCCATCTCGCCGTAGCGGTCGTCGATTTTGAACGGGCTGATAATCAGTGTGATGAACGAAACGCAGGGCCGCTCGCGCAGCGCCTCGACACCACCTGCAGCCATCCGGGCCATCTGGACGACCTTTTGGGTCCCTGCCAACGAGTACACGCCGCCCATAACGTGCTTGGTTGTGTGATTCAGCGAATGGTAGAAGCGGTTGATGTCGATAGCGTCAGTGTCCTCCACGTCGTGGGGAAAGACGTTGATCGTGTGAAGGTGGACGTTGTCGAGGGCATTGATGAGACGTGCGTTAAGCACGACGTCGGATATCTGCGCTTCGCGACGACAGCCCTTGTCAGGATCCAGGACATAGAGGGCCGTCCCCCCAGTCCCGTAATGGACGCGTGCACCTTCCAAGACAACATCGTTCTGCCCGTCACGAGAATACAGCGTGACCGATGACGGATTAGATGCGACGGCATCCTCGACCAAGCCGCGGGGGAATCGGACAATTCGCGTCTTCCGATCCACCATCGCCCCCGCATCCTGCAGTGCTTCAAACGCCGTGTCGGCATACACCGCCATCCCCGACTCCTGGAGCACTTGCAGAGCTGCATCAGCAATGCTTTTGACATCTGTATTGCTCAACGGGCGGTACAGCCCACCAGATAGCCCAGGCTGTTTGTGTGTCACGTCTGTCATGCCCAACCACTTCCCCTTCTTTGCCGTGTCATGAGGACAGGTAGTCATTTTTGGGCGACTGCCCGATGCAGCACGTGGCTCCATCGGCAATCGCCTCCGAAGGCATCAACTGGACAACGTTCAACCAACTTCCAGCAACTCGAGTTCCAAGGTCAGGTCTGCGTCTGCCAACGGATGGTTCTGGTCGAGGTGGACCTTCGACTCCGAGACTGCCGCCACGGTTACCGTCGTCGACTCACCGTCGGCACGATCCACGGTCAGACGCTGGCCTACCTGTGGCTCGATATGGTTTGGAAAGCGGTCACGCGGAACCTCCACAATCAGATCCTTCCGATGAGGGCCAAACGCCTTTTCCGGCGGGATCCGAACCGTCTTTGACTCGCCGGCCTCCATTCCACTGACCGCCTCCTCAATCCCCGGGAGTACTTGGCTCTGCCCGAGGGTAAACTCAATCGGTTCGTCTTCCCTGGAGCTAGCCACTACGGCCCCGTCGTCGAGTTTGCACGTGTAGTGGATCTTCACTCTCTTGCCAGTGTTCGCCTGCGTCATAATACTTTCCCTTTCCATTGATTTTGGGCACTGTCTCTACCACAGCGACCCTAATTCCATATCCTTATGACAAGCCCCCAGGGCTTGCACTCCGCAGATTGTTCGTCCGATGTTCATTTCCACCTCACGACTGTCGACGAGTTAACGGAAGTACGCTCACGTCGTCGCAAAGCGGCTCCGGCGATCGAACGCTTACAGTGACCGTGAGATCCACCCGCACTTGGGACTACGTGTTTGTGGATTGCCCCTCATCGGTCGCCTCGTTCAAGGTCCTCTCAGGTGAAGTGACCTTCTCATCGCATTGTGGGCACCGGACTGTCTTGCCCGCGAGATCGTCCGGAGCCGTGAGAACCGCTTGACAGTGTGGGCAGTTGAACCGAATAGCCATTTTGCACGTTCCTTGCTGTTGATTGCCTTTTGCACTCGGTTTTCTCAAAAGTGGCGTAAGCACAGCTTGACTTGGTCGCCAAGCCTGGTGGCGTACCCCTGACGACTAGGCCTGTCTGCGCCCGGGCCGACTGGCTTCTACTGCTGCGCTGCCGCCTTACCCCCGTCGTCGGCATCCGAGCCTTCCCCCGGCACCGTGAGCTCTTTCTCACACTTGGGGCATCGGCCCCTCTTGCCCTTCAGTTCATCGGGGCCCTTGAGGTCGGTCTTGCAGTGAGGGCAAACGAATTCGATAGCCATGGCCATGCTCCTTTCGTATCCTCTATGCCTTTTGTCGCGTCGAGAGTCGCTGGACTCGTTCTATCTCATCCGCCGAGTCCTTGTCGTTTCACACGACTGGCTCGGGGCAGTCCTTTGATCCTCCTCGGCTCGACTTGGGTCTTTGAATCGGTCGAGCACCTTTGCGATCTGCGAAGAAAGCAAATCCATGTTCTGGGTTTCGTCTATGACGGCTGTGCATTTCTGCTGGGCGATCCGCCGGTCAATTCCCTTGTCGTTAGCTGCCCCTATGACAATGACGGGTACAGTTGCTGCTATATCCCGCACGTTCAAGACAAACTCCAAAGCGTCCGCGCGAGTGAAACGCCGATCCACCAAGACCGCGACCAGTTGCCCGCGTCGCAGCCGCTCAAGTGCACCTGAGACACTGCCGCGCACCTCCGGCTGGACCCCGATTCTGCGAAGCATCTCAGTCAAGTCCTGTCGAGCGTGGTGCCCCAAGACCAGCACCGTGTGAGAGTTCATGGGCTAACTCCTTGAAAGCCAATTGTCTCATGATTCGGTCTTTGTGGTTGCGTAGTGCAAAACACGTTCCAGAGCACACTTCCCATTCTGTAAGCCACTTTGTAGACGTGAGTTAGCGTCCTTCAAGCCCTGGCGAACAAGAGTGAGGAAGTAGATTGAACACCAAGGATTTACGCCCGGCGTGCAGAAAAGGTACACATGCCGCAGGATTACGGATCATGCGCTCCAAGAGTGCACACTTCAGGAGGTCTGGCGAGATGTATCATCGTTGACTATGCTCGATCCTCGCCGTTCCCTTGAGACTTGCCTTCTCCAGAACTGGCGCAGGCCTCCAGCAGGAAGAACGACCACATTTTCGCGAGAACAGTAGAAGAGAAGACAAGCTATTTGATATGATGTTTCCGTAGCTTTCCGTACAATGCGCGACGACTGATTCCCAGCATCTCGGCAGCGCGCGTGCGATTGTTTTGAGCAATCGATAGCGTGTGGATGATCATCTCGCGCTCCACCTCCGCCAGCGGCGTGCCAACCTCAAAAGTCACCTTCACAGGACACCCTCCTCTATCTGATCTGAAGCGCGGGGGCAAGTGCTCGGGAAGAACCACCTGGCCTTCGCAGACCAGAGCAGCACGCTGAATCACGTTCTTAAGCTCCCGCACGTTGCCCGGCCAGTGGTATGACTCGAGGAGGCCGATGCACTCCGGCGCGATACCCAGAATGTTCTTCTCGAAGGAACCGTTGTAGTGCTTGACAAACGCGTCGACAAGCAAGACGATATCGCCGCCGCGTTCCCTCAAGGGCGGCAGCGTGATCCGGAACACGTCCAGTCGAAAATACAGATCCTCACGAAAAGTGCCCTGATCGACTGCATTACTCAGATCCTGATTAGACGCAGCAATCAAACGCGCATTGGTTGAGATGGTCTGTTTCCCGCCGAGGCGTGTGAAGGTCTTCTGTTCGATCAGGCGCAGCAGGCTGATCTGCATGCGCTGATCAATCGTGGCGATTTCATCGAGAAAGACCGTCCCATCTCGCGCTTCCTCGAACTTGCCCTCCCTTCTCCCCATCGCCCCCGTAAATGCTCCCTTCTCGTGACCGAAAAGCTCGCTGCCGACCAATTCCGAGGGCAAAGCGCCAAGGTTTACTGGGATGTAGGGACCGGCGCGCCGGTCACTCTGTTGATGGATCGCCTGCGCCACCAAATCCTTACCCGTGCCTGTTTCACCGAGAATCAACACCGGGATATCCGTGGCAGCCGCCTGCCTGATCTGTCGGTAGATCTCTTGCATCGGTCCAGAGAAGCCAACCAGCTCTTCGAACTTGACGTCCCGTTTTCCCCTCTTCAGGAGCAGGTTCGTTCCGTAGACAGGGCGCTTCTCGATGGCCGTCTCTATCAGAAGCCGGAGTTCTTCATCGCTCATAGGCAGCTTCGCATATTGGTACGTGCCGGCTGCCAGGGCCGACATGGCAACCTTGATATCCTCCGGTTCCGCCAAGAAGAGAATCTGCGTTGTAGGGCTGTTCTGGGCGATGAGATCGAGCACCTCCATCCCATCGGTCTTTCCTCTCTTACATGCGCTGCTGGCTACCACCAAGACGTCGAAGCAGTCTGACTCGAACCGATCAGGTATGCGATCGAGAGCGACCTCTCGAAATACGTCGGTTGTGCCCTCAGGGAACATTCCCGTCAGACGGCGAGCCAGATCCCGATCTTTGCCGACAGCCAGGATGCGAAATTTCTTCGATATGTCTTGATGGTTCATGGTACGCACTGGTCTGACTTCTCTGACACTCTCCTCCGGATAGCCGCCCGGCAGGAATAAGAGACGGGTAAGGAACTATTCAACACTGCTGCACTTAGTTCTCTATCAAGCCTACCAGGTTTCCCCCTCAGGTTGTCAAGACAAAAACTGCAAACGATCATACTCAAGGGCAATTGGTCAGCGTCCGCCTCCGTCTAAGTGCTGGGTGCGCTCCGCCCCTATTCCCTGCAATCCTCCGAGCTTCTGGTCGGTTTCTGAGAAGAACAAGCCAGGAGAAGGCCTGTCGAAGTTGTGCAACACAGCCATGCCCCACTCGCTCCAGCGGCGGGGAATCTTCACGAGAGTATCCGGGGCCAGCCCGGTGGCCTGGACGATCAGTTGATTGGAGACGCCCTCGGCCGAAAGCAGCAAGCAGACGGCACGTTTGCCCACCCGAGGCGTGGGTGGCCGATCACGCAGTTGTTGCAGGCGTTGGCGTTGCCATGACGTGAGTCGGACTTCGATTTTCCGATACATGCCGACACCTCCTGGGCGGGCTTCCCAGCCCATACCGGAGTGAATATCGGCAACCCGATGCAATCTACCCGAACTTACTTCGAGCCACGCCGCCATGCCTTGAGTTTCACTCCTGGAAGATAGTACGCATAACCAGCCGGTTTGGCATGCCGCAGTCTGCTTGAATACATAGCGTTATTGCTCATGCCAAGGGGTGCATCAGCGCCGCCCGCGCAACCGAGATCGCATCTTCGGCAGCTCCGCCGACAATCTCCCCGGTGATGATTCGTTCAACGCGTTTCTTGCGGCGTATCAGGTCTTTCCTGTCGAAGACAGTCGGCAAGATGTTGGTGCTGTTGGCCAACGACAACAGCGCGATTGTGCGCGGCTCAATCGCCTCAGTATCCGTGAAGATAGCGCGCCGGAGGCGCTCGATGAGATGCCGCTCCGGTCCAGGGTTGATCTCCGGGTAGATCTTGCGTGTGAAAATCAGCAGAACTTCTTCCTCGTGGACTGAGCTATTGTCAAATGTTGTGGATGAGATATTCGGCGTCCGCTTCGCGGAGCTGTTTTGACTTTTCATCAACCCAGCCTCCAAAGCCAGATTCAGCCCAAGGCAGTCCAGCGGCATGCCGTAACCTGCGACCGGGCCCTGTCCAAGATCTGGCTTCGGTTGGGGGGTGTTTGAAAAGTCCTTCGGTATCGCCGAAGGCGATTCCACTTCTTCAAACCATGGTCTTGCCATCTCCTGCATGATCAAGCGGCTCTCTCCTTGAGTCCATCGACGAATACAATGCCTCGGATCACCTCGGGCAACCGTGCGGCACCATTGAGCCGACGCCATTGTCTCTCGGCACACTGGGCCAGTTTGAACACCATCGTCAGGCAAGCCGTCCGACTGCCACAGCCCTTCGTCCGAGCCGTCCGCAGGCGGACCGTCGCGAACGTCGACTCGATCGGATTGGTGGTCCGCAAATGCACCCAGTGCTCGGCGGGAAAGTCGTAGAAGCTCAGCAGAACCTCACGATCTTTGACCAGGCACGCGACGGCCTTGGGATACTTGGCCTCAAAGCTCCCAACGAACCGATCGAACGCCTCGTTCGCCTGCCGGCGCGTTTCGGCCATCCAAATCTCGTGCAGCGTCGCTTTGGCCTTCGCCTGGATCGACTGGGGCAGCTTGTTCAGCACATTGGCCGTCTTATGGACCCAGCAGCGTTGCTCCCGCGTGGCCGGATAGATCTCCCGCAGGGCCGCCCAGAACCCCAGGGCGCCGTCCCCGGTCGCCAGGCTCGGATCGGCCGACAAGCCCCGCTGTTTGGCCTCCAGGAGCAATTCCCGCCAGGATTGTGCAGACTCGCGGTAGCCGTCGGTGACGGCGATCAACTCCTTGCGACCGTCTTCGGTGGCGCCCATGAGCACCAGGATACACTGCTTGTTGTTGCCCGGGGCCTCCAGGCGGATGTTGAAGTGGATGCCGTCGGCCCAGAGGTAGACGTAGCGTTTGCCTTCCAGCGAACGCCGACTCCAGCTCTTCCATTCCTGCTGCCAGGATTCCTTCAGCCGCACGATATTCGTGGCCGACAAGCCCTTGGCCTGGGGCCCCAAGAGGGCCTGTAAGGCCTCCGTGAAATCGCCGGTGCTGATCCCACGCAGGTACAGCCAGGGGATCAGTTCATCGAGGCTCTTGGTCCGCCGCAGGTACGGCGGGAGGATCTTGCTGGTGAAACGCAGCGGCTCTCCCTGGGCATCGCGCCGTTGGTCGCGAACCCGGGGCTGGCGAACCTCCACCAGGCCGACACCCGTCTGGAGGGCCCGGGCCGGCAGATAGCCATTGCGAACGACCCGCCGTCTGCCGTGCTCGTCCCGCTGATCCGCATGACGGCCGAGATACTCAGCCACTTCGTTCGCGATGGCTTGTGCCAGCATCTGCTGAGCCCCTTGTCGCAGGATTTCGTCCAGGGCGTCCCGGGAACCGATTGACACAACGTTGCTCGATACGGTACTGTCTGCCATGTGGCGTGTCCTTTCTTCTGAGTTTCCGTGATCATGTCAACTCAAAGGACACGCCGCTCTTTTCATGCATGCTATCCACAACTTTCGGTTATACCTCATGGAGGCCCTGGCGACATCGACTGGCATGAGAGGTCTTGACGGGCGTGAAGACTCTCCGTCGTGAGGGCACTTTGAGGGCAATGGGGCAGTCCAAAATCGAGAAAACGCTACAAGCCCCTGAGGTTCAGGGACTTGTAGAACGCCTGTCGGACATAACGGAGAGGGCGGGATTCGAACCCGCGGTAGGGGTTTATACCCCTACGACGGTTTAGCAAACCGTTGCCTTCAGCCACTCGGCCACCTCTCCATATACTCACTGCAAGAGAACCTCGCCCCTTTCAGGCCGTCCTTGCCTTCGGACTGCTGCCACAACTCCCACCCCATGCCGCATCCGGAACACCACCGTGAGTCAAAGCCTCAGCATCGTGATGCCCAGGACACAGGCAGGCATAACCGCATCCAAGCCGGGACGCAAGTCCGAGCCCCTGCGAGACGATTCGCGGGTAGTGTACACTGTACCGCCCGATGGAGCAAGAAAATTCGCAGGAAGTTCTCGCGAGTCGCCCCCCGCTGTCGTTGGCCAAGAATCACACCACGCACAAAGGGCTATCGCGAGAGGACGACCGAGACTTTGTGGTCCGGGGCAATTCTCACGCGATTGATGCCGCGGTCACCTTGAATGGTGATCGCCAAGCCTTGCCCGGTCTCGGTGCATCGAATACCGGCAACGTGTGGTTCACTTCCCGCGTTCGCCGGTTCCAGCGCGGCGGCGAAATATGCGTCCGCCCCCTTCCTGCCGATCACAGCCATCGGCACGCGGTCGGTAACCGACGCGCCGACGCCTTCGCCGACCGTCACCGTGCTGGCTGGCCAGGCAGCCATCGTCAGATGCGTCGTAACATTCGTGCCCTCGAATCGGATTCGGATCGCCGCATCGGTCGTACCCCGCCTTGCATTCTGGATGTACTCGCCGCCCGGATCCTCCTGGGCCAGAGGCACAGGATCCCGGGCTGCATCACAGATGACCCGCTTGCCCCGGTTATGGTAGAGCCAATCGAATCGGCGCTCCGTGTCGGAATGCAGCCTGTCGCAAATGAGCAGATACGTGTCGGTCAGGATAAGCCAGCGCGTATGGTGGACGCCGGGATAAGCATCATCACAGTTTGCGGCCACTGCGGTGTAATCGCTCCCTCGCTCAAACAGGAGCAGCTTGCCCGCGGCGGGTTTTTGGCTCCGCCCGTCCACGAGCACGGCGTTGTGCGAGATGGTGGCCTTGTACCAGTTTGTGTGGATGGGCAGACGATAGGCCTGGCTTCGGGCCCGTCCCGGGTCCACGCCAAGTTCCTGCCCGTACCCGAAAAGGACGAAGCTCAGCTTGTCATAGTGCCCGTGGAAGCCGCCGTACGGACCGAACGTCATGGCCGCCGTCAGTCCGGCCGGCCCGTGGCTCCTCAGGATCGCATGGCCGGCATCCTCGAAGACCATGCTCTGCAAGGCCGGCGGCTTGGCCGTCACGCGAACATCGCGCCCCAACAGAACGCTCTCAAAACGCGGCCTGTCATCCAGGATCGCCAGGATCTGCGGGTCTCCATACGCGCGATAGGCCCGCTCGAACAGACGACCGACCCGCCGGACCGACGAATTGACATCATCGCCGAACCGCGGCAGCATTCCATCGCCCATCGTATAGTAGACCGGAAGAGTAAACATTCTCTTGAGCCGCTCATCCGACCACAGGTTCACATTCAGCCGTCGCGCCGTCTCGGCCATATCGACCAGCGCCCGGAGCGTGTAAAAGTGGTACCCCCAACTATTCTCGTACCACATCCCTTCCTCCGACACCGAGACGTCCATCTGATGGTAGAAGCCATTTTCCGGATCGGCTATGGCCTTTCGGATCCAGGCCGGGTCCTGCACCAGGGCTCCACCCCACAACATGGCCGCATTATGCCAGGTTTGCCAGTTGCTCTTGCCCGCCTGGTTCCTGTCGATGTTTCGGAGCATCGGGAGCAGCAACCCTTCCCGGATCTTCCGGTGGTCCGTCGCCGAGAGCGTGCCCGAATCATGGATCAGATCGTATGCCGGCCCGATACACGTTGCGAGGCTGGAGGCCTCCGTCAAGGTCTGCTCGTATAGATGCCCGCCGGCCTTTCGTCCCCAGCTACTCTGGGTCTCGCGCGAGGCGCTGTGGTAGGGATAGTCCGCGTATCGCTCGGCATAGCCCAATAGAACACCGGCGGCATATTCCGCAAATCTGGTGTCACTCGATATCGCATACGCCCATGCGGCGGTCAGCATCTGCTGGAGATTGCGGCTGTGCCGGCGACTGAAGATCACATCATCATAGGGAGGCCCGGAGTAAACCTTCTTGCACTTCGGGCATTCGTGATGCGTCGCGTCCACGGTCTTCAGGGCCATCTGACAGACGTCACACTGATACCACTGGTTGTGCTGGCCGCCTCGCGCGGGAAAGTCAACCGGATCATCGATGAATCGCTCCGCATCCTTCACGTACGCAGCCACGACATCATACTCGGCGCCTTGACCGCGGTACGCCCGCCGCAGCCGTCCGAGTTCCTCTGCGGTGCATGCCAGATGTGGATGATCCCGGTCGGGCAGGACGAAGTTCAGATCTGGCTGGGCGGACGTGCCGCCGGCAGAAGGAAGACAGGACAGAACCGTCAGGAGGGCGACGTGGATTCTACATGGGATAAGCATCCCGCACGCGGATTCGAGGCTCATTGGCGACTCCAAGGGTTCATGGACTCTTATCGCACCCAAGAATACTCGGGAAACCGCAAGACGTCAAATCCAGCACCCCCGTAGTGCCCCCGCCCCCAAGAAAGCCTTTTTTCTGTTGACTTCCTGAGGCCATTGTGGTAGAATTACGTGTTCTTGATAGGAGGGATTCTATCCACGTCTTACGGAGGAGACTTGCTGGGGTATTGGTAAGGGGCCGTTACAGAAGGAGCGGCGGCTCAGATAGCGCCTGTGTCATGCACAATGGACGCAGGGTATTTTAGCCGAAATGGTTGGCCCTGCTTGGGTCAGCGAAAGGGGTCCGTGTGTGCCACTCCCGCTTGGGCACTGAAGTGCGGCTTGTGCAACGGCGGGATCACATGATGACAGAAAGGAGGTATGCAAAACTGCACCCCGGGGAACATCGCAGCAACTTAACGTGGAATCACGCAAAAGAGTCATGAACAAGAAATTGGCTGGAGGAGAATCAAGCATGAAAAGAACATTCGTTGCATTGACTGCCGTCGCCATGGTGCTGGCCTCGGCAGGCACGTCTTTCGGAGCCGTCATCGATTTTACCGGCGGCACAGCATATCTGAGCGGCGGCGGCACTGCCGTCCCTAACAACAGCCTGACATGGTCGAACGTAGACTACTACGAAGAGGGCGGATTCAAACTGGACTTCATCGGTGATGTTGGGATCATCGGAGACTATTACAGCGGCAGCAACGATGTCATACATGGCCATTGGGCAACTGGCAACTACGGCACGCTGACCAGCATCGTCGTGTCCAAACTGGACGGAACGCCGTTCGATCTGAATTACTTCATCCTCACGTCGAATACGGATACTGGCGGCGCAGCGGACTCCGGCAACGAGCAGACCTGGATCAATGCCTCGAACGGCTTCTCACAGTTGCTGCCCACCGATGACTGGGGCTTCGCAGGCACAAATCCCCAGATCTTCCTGGGCACTCAGTTCGATAACATCATGTGGTTTTCGTTTACAGTAACGAATGCCGTAGATTGCTTCGGCATGGACAACTTCTACATCGATGAGCCGGCCCCCGGCATTCCCGCACCGGGCAGCCTGCTGCTGGCGAGCATGGGTCTCGCAGGTCTCGCGAAGATTCGCAGGAGATTTGCATAACGGACCTTCGTGACCGAAAGCGCGCAACGAGGCAGGGTCGTCATGACCCTGCCTTTTTTTGTGGGATGGGAGCTACTCTCGGTGGTCAGCCTTCGTCCGCAGGGAGGGAATCTGGCTCTGCAGCCGCTGGTCGGAGCGTCCAATAGCGGGCCAGAACGGCGAAGTCTCTCAGGTTCACGATGCCATCGCCCTGCGGCGAGGATACGTCGCCCGATAAGCCTGTGGCAACCTCCAGCCATTGTCCGGAGAAGGTCGCCAGGTCGGCACAGCGCACGACGGAATCCCCGTCAAAATCGGCCTTCCCGGGGCGGGTTAACTCAATCCCGGCGCCCGTGCCGAGATTGCGCGAGTACTGCTTGTCAATCGGGTTGTTCCAATGTTCCGATACGCCCAGGCTTTCGAGCGGTGTGCCGTCACCCTCGGGATCGTAGAACGTCCCGGAGGGCGGATCGTCCGCCAGGGCCGCCTCGACCAGATAATCATCCGCCCCGCTTATCCGGGGGTGATCGCTCCACTCGATCCAGAGGAAATCGAAGCAGACCGAGTCGATCGCGATGGGGTCCTGTGAGACGAAGACGCTCGAAGGCCAGTCGTGGTTGAACGGCGGGAAATCCCATTCCACGGGGTCGGAGGACCAGTTGCGTCCGGCGAACAGGCCGTCCACTAGGCATAGCAGCGTCTTACCGCCGAGCTCGGAGTGGCCCAGCAGGTCCACGAGGCAACGGTATCGCCCCATGCCCGGGGTATTCCTCGGCAAACTCGTATGCATGTCGTAGTAGTTGTGCTTCTGGCCCCACAGTGTGGCATCCGGGTTCCGGATGAGCGCGCCGTAGAGATTCTTGCCACAAACCGTAATACCGCCCGTATCGTGGCTCTTGAGGATGGGAAAGTTGATGAAGTAGTCCGCCTCGGCGAACGATTTCGGCACGAAATCCTGCTTTCTGCCTGCCGCGGCCGACGTGCTCCAGTAGAACGGCACATCGGAGAACTCCACCATCGTGCGACCGAGTCCGCCGGGATTCGACAGGTAACGCACATTCGGAAACTCCGGCTGGACCTTGTCGTAGATCAGGCCCGGCATGGGCCGGCCCGGATCGCCGATGCTAATATCCTCCTCGGCGATCCCAACCACCTCCACCAACTGCCGCAGCAGAGCCGCAATCATCTGCGGCGAGTTGTCGATGCGGTTTCTGTTGCTGGACCGCTGTCTGAGAGTGCTCGTATTCGCGTTATAGCAGAGCGTGTTGTTAATCTTGACGCCGATTTTCTCGCCGGGCGTATATCCCGCATCGCCTTTGCCGCGCGAGCGGTTGAGATAACGAAAGAGCGCGTCCCATGCCTCGCTGTCACTGCTCTTTTGCGCCAGGCCGCGGATCGCCCGGGAGAGCATCCGGTCCACCACAGCCCCGTCCGTGCATGCATCGTCGTACCAGTGTTCCGAGGAGCTGTATCCCTCCCAGTCGGTCGCATTCGGCTCGTGAATCCAGACCACCCGACCCGGCTGAACCCCGCGGGCCACTCCCAGCGGGACATTGGGTACCGGCATCCCCGCCGCGATGACCGGCCTGTCCTCCGGACAGATCAGCAGCCAGAGAATTCCCACGCCAAAGCCCAGACTCAGAACGCCCGCCAGTAGTCGCGCCCGCGTGAAATGCTGCCGCGCCCGCCGAAATGCCACCGTGCAACCGGCCAATCCGAGCAGCCACAGAACGAAGCTCGATGCCAGTGGAAATGCAACTCTCTGACAAGGATACGCCGCCCGGGAAGGTTTGGGGATCACGCGTACGAGAAACCAGACAAGCGAGCATAAACCGATCAGAGGAGAGAGGCACCATATCCATCTGTGCATGATCCGGTGAGGTCGCGGATGACTTGCGTGGCACGCCGATTTTCGGCACGAGTCGTTGCGATTCCTGCGGTGAACCATATCCCATCCCTCCAAAAGATCGGCCCCGGAATCAGGCGTATCGTTTCATCAGGGCCCTGTGTGTGGTTGTGTCTCCGGCCTCCTGCACAATCGTTCGATGTCCCTGGCCACGATCTCCGTCACGATGCGTTGGAGTTCCGTCAGGTCCTGCGATAACGGCTCCTCGATGGAAATCCTTGAATGCTCGTCGCCCGACGTCGGGGTCGGCTCCTCCTGAGGCCGGCCCGGCGCACGCCGGCGTCCGGCGGCCACCCGCCGCTGCTCGGCCAGAATCGTCTCCGCGAGATCATACCTGGGTACGGTGACGTCCGCACCGCGGGTCGACGACTTCCGAGCCTCATCTGCGCTCATACTCGTGGCCTCCCTCGGCCGCACAGCAGAGCCCGGCGGAGCCTTGGCCTCTGACGAGGCAGCATCCGGTCGTTCCGCGCCGGCCGTAAAGCCTGCCGGCGATACAGGCTCATCAAATGGCGGCACTACATCGGTCGCGCGAAGTACGCTCGCGCGCCTGTCTTTTGCATTGCTCTCCATTTCGCCCACAGCCGAGAAAACATCCTCTCACAAAATCACCCAACGACGCGGATAACCGCACTGCGTCACTGTCCACATACTATCCTATGGTAACACCTGCGCGACTATTTTGCCAGTGGTGTGTGCCGAGTTCTCATGATTTCTTTTGCACCGAGCCGGCCTCGCCTGTCAGCGCGCGGCAGCCTTCACATCATTGGCCCCTTTCAGGAAACACGTCTCACGTAGACAAAATACGCGCCGCGCGACGTGCCGTCGTCTGCGCTGAGCCATGTCTGTAATTTCATCTTGCCCGGCTCCAATGGGACTCGGAAGAGGATTTCTCGGGCCTCCTCCGAGACCGGTTTCGCCAGATCGATCCGGCCGATCGCGAGCCTCGCTTGGTCCGCACGAATCGCCCGGCCGCCGGGGATCGCTGCATTGATCGGCGCAGCGGCCTCCATCGGCCAGCGACGCAGGGAAAACTCGTACTCGCCGGCCCGTTCCAACTCGACCGCCCAGAAACCGTTGGCCTGCAGGCCCTTGAGCACGTGCCCCTGGTTCCACGGCGGCAAGTCCGGGCCGTGCCAGTCATGACAGGTCAGCCTCGTCGGATTCTCCCTGTCCGAGCCGATGACAATCTCGCAGTACTCATCAAAGCGCTGCGAGACGTCAGCCCACCACCTTTCGTACGCGTCGCGCAGTTCACGCACGACCTCCGGGCGCCGGTCGGCAACATCATTGCTCTGGCCAGTGTCGGCATGGATGTCGTACAGTTCCTTGCCGTTGACGAGTCGCCAGCGGTCGGTCATGACGGCGCTCTTGCGCCATTTTTCCGGATGCTCGATGCGCTGTGAGTCCGTGACAAGGATACGCTCCGGCCAGCCCCTGTCGCCACCTTTCAGCAACGCCAGGATATTGGCGCCGTCGAACTTCACGCCCGTGGGTCGAGGCAATCCACACATCGCGATCAGCGTCGGCAGCAGGTCGATGTGCGCGGTCAGCGGGTCCACGTCCCTGCCTCCGCCGAGCCCCCCTGCCGGCCAGCGGATGAAACACGGCACACGATGACCGCCGTCATACTCGCTGCCCTTGGTGCCGCGCATACCGGCGTTGAAGCCCTTGCCGCCGCGAGAACCAGCGGCGGTTCCGTTGTCCGTCATGAAGATAAGAATCGTGTTGTCCTCAAGACCGAGTGCCTTCAGCTTTTTCAGCAACCGGCCCACGTTGTCGTCGATATTCGTGATCATGCCGTAGAAGTTGGCGTTCGGGACATCCTTGCCCTCGTACGGCTTGCTGTACTCCTCGGCGACATTGAAAGGACCGTGCGGCGCATTGGTCGTCAGGTAGACGAAGAACGGCCGGCTGCGATTGGCCTCGATGAACCGCATCGCGCCGTCGAACCAGACATCGGTGCAGTAGCCCGTGTATTTCTTCGGCGTGCCGTTGTGCCAGTAGGTGTCGTCGAAGTAGTCGTTGCCCCAATGATCCGGCGTCTGGCCCACGCCGCCGCCGCCATGGACCAGGACCTCCTGGAAGCCGCGGTCCTGCGGCCGGAAGGGATAGTTGTCGCCGAGATGCCACTTGCCGAAGATCCCCGTGCGATAGCCCCCTGCCGCGAAGACATCGGCCATCGTCACTTCGCGGCGGCGCAGCAGCGACCGCCCCATTACCGTATGCCATACGCCCGTGCGGTTGCAGTAGCGACCGGTCATCAGCGAGGCCCGCGTCGGCGAACACGTCGGGCCCACGTGGAAATCCGTCAGGCGAACGCTCTGCTCGTACAACGCATCGAGATTCGGCGTGCGAATAATCGAATTGCCGTGACACCCTAAATCGCCGTAGCCCTGGTCGTCGGTGATCACCAGGACGACATTCGGCCGCCCGTCCCCGTCGGCGGAAGAAGCCATCGCCAGGCTCTGCGTGACGTTGCCGCCCACCGTTCCACATACAGCGGCCATACCGACAGACTTGAGGAATTGCCGTCTTTCCACACCGATCCCTTCCCATTTATCAGGCGGAAACCGTTGGGCCGAGCGAATACTGCGTGTACCTGCCCAAGTCGATCTCCCGGATGAGACGGTTGACGTGTTCGACCTCCACCGTCTTGATCGACTCGACGTCCTCCTCAATAGACCGATACTCGCCCAGATACATCCAATTGAAGCCCAGGTCCACCAGCCGACCCATCGGCAGCTCGTTCTTGAGGACCAACGCGCTGAGGACCTTGTTCTTCGCCTTAGCCAGCTCGTCCTCGGCGATTCCGTCGCGCAGCAGGTCTTGAAAGATGCCCTCCACAACCTCCATCACCTTCCCTACGTTGGGTGTGCCGCAGCGGAAGTAGCTGTAGAACAGTCCGGTTCCGTCCATCGGACCGAAGTGCATGGAGGCCTCCTCGGCCATCGCCTTGTCCACCAGCGCCCAATAGAATCGCGAGCCGTAATCATCGCCGACGATCACGCTCAGCAGTGATGCCGCGAACCGCCGCGGGTCCTGCGAGGAGACACCCGTGTGTATCAGGCAGGTGTGCTCTCGCTTGAGATTCGGCTTTTCCGCCCGGTCCCGCTGCTTGGTGCCCTCGAAATGACTCAGCGGGCGCGTCACATCGTGTGCCGTCCATTGACCGGACACGGCTTCGACCGCCGCGCAGAAGCGGTCCCAGTCGAAGCAGCCCGCGCAGGCCACGACCATGTTGTTCGGGGCGTAGCGCCGCGAGAAGTATTCGCGCATCTGTCCGGCCGCCAAGCCGTCGATGCTCTCGACCGTCCCAAGGACGCTATAGCCGCATGGATGCGCCCCAAAATGCAGACTCCGGCACCGGTCGATGACATCGAACGTCGGCGTATCCTGGTACATCGCGATCTCTTCTTTGATCACGTCCTTCTCGATGTCGAAGTCGCCGTCCCTCAACGACGGCCGCATCAACTCGGCCCATAACTCCGTGATCTCGACCAGATACTCCGGCAGCACGGCGGCGTAGAAGACCGTCTGTTCCTCGCTGGTGAAGGCGTTGAACTGGGCCCCCCGGTCATCAAAGGCTTGATTGACTTGAAACGCGTCGAGCCGCTGCGTGCCCTTGAACAGCATGTGCTCCAGGAAGTGGGAGACCCCGTTGATCTCGGCCGTCTCGTCCCGGGCCCCCGTGCGAACGAAGTAGCCGATGGCCGCCGATTGGGCGTCCTGATTGATCTCGCCGATCAGAACGAGACCGTTCGATAGTGTCTTCTGCTTGAACTGCATCGCTCTATCCGATACGAATCTCTTTGGGCCCGATGGTGACGACGGTGAAATCCTCGAAAGGATTGCCTCTCAGATGCGCGAGCACGGATTCGGCCGTGGTCGCTTCGATCCTCTGCTTGATCTCGTCGAGCGTGCGGACGCGTCCGAGCAGGTAATAATCGCTGGCGATCCCCCCAGCCCGGCTGCTCGATGATTCACTCTGCAGGATCAGGGCGGACTTGAGACCGATCTTGGCCCGGGCCATCTCCTGCTCGTCGATCCCGTCGGCAAGGCGATTGAACTCGCCGACGATCACGTCGAACGTCTCTTGCGCCTTATCCGGCGTCGTGCCGGCGTAGCACAGGATCCCGGCCGAGTCCTTGAGGGAGTGGTATTTCGCCCCGATGGCGTAGCACAACCCGCGTTTCTCACGCACCTCCGTGAACAGCCGAGCACTCATGCCGCCGGAGAGAACCGACACCGCCGTTCGCGCATCGTAGTAATCCGGATCGACGAACTTGGCCGTGCCGGTCATCAGACCGATGTGGACTTGAGCGCCTTCGTTGGGGATGTGCGTGTACTTCGGTCCGGTCGCACCGATTTGAGGCGGGCGCAGCGGTTGGCCTTCACGAGGCCCGAAGACGCCCTCGAGCTGGCGGCAGACGGCGTCGAAATCATACTTGCCTGCCACGGAAAAAAGCGTTTGGGGAGTATTCAGATGCTCTCGGGCGATCTCACGGGCCTTTTCCCCCGTCAGGCCCTGCAGGTCATCGAGTTCGCCCATGGTGCTGCGGCCCAGCGGCTCGGGATAGAACCGCCTTCTCAGTTCGATCATGACCTTCTGCCGGGGCTCGTCCTCCATCCCCCGCACTTCCTCGACCGCAAGCTGCCTGGCCGCCTCGAACTGCTCATCGCTCAAATGGGGATTCAGAATGATATCCGCATAAAGCGCCAGCGCCTGCGCGAGATTGCTCGACTCCAGCGCCGCACCCAGGTACACGTGCGAACTCCCGACGGAGGTCGAGCGGTGCAGCCCGAGCCCATCAAGGGCGTCGCCCAGCTTGCGGCTGTCCCACGCCCCCGCCCCGCGGAAGACCCAATCCGAGAGAACGTTGGCGGCCCCGCAGGCCGCCGGCGGCATCCACGCCGCCCCGGCCGGCAGGAGAAAATCAAGCGCCACCGACTCCACCCCCGGCATCGGCTCGCCCAGCACTACCATCCCGTTCGGCAAAACGTACGTATCGATCCGCTGCTCCATGCGCTACCCACTTAGCGATCTCATTCTCTTACGAACCAATCACGAAGGCCGGATTTTAGCACGACACGCCCCTCCTTTCAATCGAGAATTCGTCGCTTTGACTCGCCCGACGCTCCCACTCGTCGATCTCAGAATGGCCCGGGGATGACGACCGTCTCGCCGACCGCAGGGATGGTGAAGGGGCTGTATGAGCCGAGGCCGAAGGGCTTCCAGTGCCATTGCAGCCAATGCAGAGAAGGGCTGTCGAGAGAGCGAGAGAAATCGAATTGGACGGCCGTTGGGGATCCGGCGTCATCGACGGACAAGACCTCCACGGCCAGGTCCGGAAGCTCGACGCGCTGCCCGGCGTGAAACGGCTCGTCCGGGCCGCGGAACAGCGTGTTGAACGTGCGGTACATGTAAAGGAAGTTCGGCCGCATGTCCCTGCTCGACTCGTCGACAGACATCAGACTGCCCTGCATCGACCGGATCATAAGCGTGTTCTCACCCGTACGAGTGACCTCCAGTGGCCGCCACCCGGGCACGAGCACCCGCGCCAGAGCCGGTACGGACTTGCCTTCGTAGCTCCTCAGATGTGGCATCGCGATGAACAAGAACGGGTTGGGCGCATTGACCAGAAGCACGGTCTTATCCGACAGATTCGGAGCCTCGCCGAGTTCCATGGTCGAGTAGATCACTTCGCCGGAGAATGCGAACATGCGACGCGACCAGAGCCTCCCTCCCAGAGCGACCGGGACATGGATGAACAGCAGAGCAATGCAGATCATCCACAACGGGACCCTGTACATTCGGCGCTCCGGGACCCAGCCATCCCCGGCAAACATGCCCGTCACGCAGCGTGCCAACAGGCCGAAAGCACCGATCGCCGCGAACAGCAGATTCCGATTCATCGGCACCGTGGCGCAGACGGGCAGCACACACAGCAACATCCCTGTGAACCAGAACCGTGACACACGGTCCCGCCTCAGCAGGCCGAACACGCCCACGAACACCAGAGCGAGAAAGGCATACACCGGGACCAGATACTGCCCCATCGCGTACTCGGACATCATCCAATACGTATCCGCCGGCAACGGCGCGCACTGCCCCATGAGCAGCAGCGGCGCCCGCTCCAGCACGGCCAGCGCGTAAGCCAGAGGCTCGCGCCCCGGATCGATCACGAAGCCGCCTCCCGAGGCGCCATGCCCCAGGGCGTTGTACACGATGCGCCAGCCTGCGATCACCACAGCCGCCGGAACGAGGCTCAGGGCACGACGCAGCCTGGTCCCGCGGTCGATCACAAGTGCATAGGCGAACAGGTATGCGAACGTCGCGATCCCGGCCTCGGTCGAGAGCAAGGCCAGAAGAAGCAGCAGCGGCGCCATGACGCCGCAGTCCCGCCGCCCATGCTGTCGCCATCGATCGTGGCACAGCAGCGCTAGAATCGAGAAGAACAGGGCCAACAGGAGGTTTCGGTTCGCCACCCACCAGACCGGAAAGTAGTTGCTCTCATCGATCATGTAGAGAAGTGCCGCCAGCGCAGCAGCCGGCACGACACCCATCATCCGTCGATACAGGACCGTGACCACCATGACCACCGCACCAAACCACAGCAGATTGTGCGCGTGCATCAGCGCGGGTGAATCCGGGAACAATCGATAGTCCAGCCAGTGTGTCAGGGCGGTCAGAGGCCGCCAGTTCGAGATACGCAGATCGTCCGACGTCCACCACGGGAACAGTCCGGACTCCTTCAGATGCGATACGTCCTCCCGCGATCGCGTCACCGCAAACGTGTCACGCATCGCGCCGGTGAGCGTACCGGCATCGGTGGGCAACAGAGGTGTCCCGTAGTATCCCTCGGGCACGACCCGCTCTTTGAGAAGATGGGCGCGGTGGACCAGATCATCCTGGAAGAACCCGTCGCCGATGCTCGACAGCATGAGTGCAATCGCCAGAAGACCTAAAGCGAATGGGAACAGGCGGTGTGTAGATGCACGGCGAAACAAATGCGCCAGTCGTCCAAACCGCATAGGACCTCGCAAAACCATGAACGCACAACACCGGCCTGTGGAACTCGCCGGCAGCGGCCAAAAGAGATCCGGCTACGCCGCGGCGGTTTCGGAGCTATATTCGTCGAAGCGGACGGCGATCTTCTTGCTCACGCCCTGGGTCTGCATGGTAACACCGAACAGAACCTTGGCAATGCTCATCGTTCGCTTGGAGTGTGTGACCACGATGAACTGGCTGTCGATTCCAAAATCGCGCAAGAGCATGTTGAATCGCTCGTTGTTCGCCTCATCCAGGGCGGCGTCCACCTCGTCGAGAAAGCAGAATGGCGAAGGTTTCGTCCGAAAGACCGCGAACAGCAGCGCCAGAGCCGTCATGGATTTTTCACCGCCGCTGAGCAGCGAGATGCTCCGCGTCTCCTTGCCCGGGGGTTTGGCGATCACCTCGATGCCCGCTTCCAGCACGTCATCACATTCCTCCAGCACGACATCGGCTTTGCCGCCGCCGAAGAGCTTGCGGAAAATCTGCTGGAAGTTGGCGCGAATCTGCTCGAACGTCTCGACGAACTTCTCGCGGCTCTGTTTGTTGAGCTTATTGATAAGCTGCTGGAGCTGGCTCTTGCTCTCCGTGAGGTCCTGGACCTGGTTGGCTAAGAAGTTGTGCCGTTCTTCGAGGGTCTCCTGCTCGGCAATGGCGTCGACGTTCACGTTGCCGAGCCGCTCGATCTTGCCCCGAAGCTCGTTGATCTCGCCCTTGACCTGCTCCCAATCCACGTCTCCCGTCTCACGATTGGCGAAGGCCTCGGCCAGATCGATCTGCAACTCGTCGCGAACGCGCTCCATCAGATCCTGCTGGCGGACCTCCAATTGCCCGAGCTCGACCCGGAGTTCGCCGATCTTGTGCTCGATCTGGGTCTTCTCGGCGCGCTTGGTGCGAACGAGTTCTTCCTTCTGCCGCTGTTCGGCGATAAGCCCGGCGAGCTCTTCCTGCAGCAGCCGGTTCTTCTCCTGCGTGCCCTCCTTCTCCACGAATAGCTCGGAGACGCGGGCCTCACAAGTCAGAATATCTCTCTGGGCCTCGGCCAACTGGCCGGTGCAGACCTGGATCTCGTCCTCGGCGGTGGCCAGCGTGTGCGAGCTCGTCTGCATCTGGCCCTGTAGTCGTTCAATGATCTGCCGCAGCCCCTTCTGCTGCTCGACGACTTGGCCGAGCCGGACCTTCAGATCCGTCAACTCCTGCATCCGGTCCTGCTGCTGATCCTTCAACTCATCGTATCGAACCTCCAGGTCGCGGATGTGGGCGGCACGCTCGTTGTTGACCGCCTCCAATTCGCCGAGCCGCTGCTTCGAATCGTATTCCCGCTGCACCGATTGCGAGATCTCGCCCTCGAGAGAATCCAGCTCCTTGCCAATCAGCGGCTCTTCCTCCTTCAACCGGTCGATGTCCCGCTCGTAAACGGCCAGCTTGGAGTTGATCTGTGTCTTTTCCGTGTTGGCCTCGTAGATCGCCGTGCGCAAGTCCTTGCAGAGCTTTTCGAGGTGTGCCTTGGTCTGGATGTTCTTCTGAATCTGGCCCTCCAACTGGGCGACCTCGGCGTTGATCCCGGCGATGGTCTCCTCCAACTGATGGATTCGGCTCCGGCGAGAGATCAGGCCGGTTGCCCTGCCCAACGGCCCCAGCCGCAGCAGTCCGTCGGCGCTCAGGCATTCCCCGCCGAGGGTGACAAAACTGTATCCGGCCCGCAGGTAGTCGGTCAGTCGGGCGGCCGCGTCCAGCGAATCCACGACGACCGTTCTGCCCAACAGGCTCCAGGCCAACGCGGCATACCGACTCTCGCATGTGACAAATTCCACCAGCCGTCCCTTGACGAACGGGTGCTTCGAGAAATCGGCATCGTCTGTGAAAGGCTCCACCTGATCCAGGCAACGGAAATGGACGCGTCCTTCGAGATTCGACCGCGTTTCCCGGTCCTCCAGCAGCTTATCCATATCGTTGATCAGCAGCACATCCGTGAGACCTTCGAGCGCGGCCTCCACGGCGCCCGCATACTCCACATCCGTGCCGATCTTCTCGGCGAGAATGCCATCGATGTAATCGAGTCTGGTGCTCTCGTCCCTCTGCGCCTTCAGGATATTCTTGACGGCGTTGCCGAGGCCCTCGTAACGGCATTCCATATCGGTCAACACGGCCAATTCGCTGCTCAGCGCGCTGCGTGCCTCCTTGCTGCTGCCCAATCGTCTCCCGTCGTCGACAACCTGGCTTTCCGCCTCTTTGATCTTCTGCTGCTTCGACTCCAGATTCCGCTCCAGCTCCTCCAGGACCTTCGTGATGTCACCGAGACGGGCGTTGTGCTGGGCCTTTTCGGTCAGCAGGCCCTCCAGTTCGGCCTTGGCCGTGCGAGCCCGGCCCGCGAGCCGTTCCCTCTGGTTCGATAGGTTGTCGCGATAGCTCGAGAGGCTCTGGATCTCGTTGTGAAGCTGGGCCGTACGCCGCACGATGTCGATGATGCCGGATTTCTCGTCATCAAGCTCCGCTTCCAGGGAACTGAGCTGAAGATCGACCTCACAAGCGACCTTCTGGATCTCCTCGATCGCCTCCGTCCGTTCGGCCACCGTCCGGTCACAACCGGCCAGTTCGTTGCGGTGATGCGCCAGGTCCGCCCTGAGCGCTTCGCCTTGCTCGCGCAAATTCTCGATCTCCTGCGACGCACCGTCCCGCCGCTGCTCGAGCTCGACCGTGCGCGAACGCAGGAAATCGACCCGCTGGAGCTTTTGATCGATCTTGCTCTGTATGGCCACCAGCGAGTTGCCTGTCTCGCTGAGCTTGTGATCCTTATCGATAATCTCGTTTCCCAGTCGGCTCGCGTCCGCCTCGGCGCCGGCCTCTTCCGCCACCGCCGTGGAGAACAACTCGTCCGTCTGGCGAAGCAGCGCGGATTTCTCGTCGAGCTGCTCCTTGTTCCGCCCGTACTCGACGAGGGAGTAATTCACCTGTAGCTCTTTGAGCCGCCGGCTGTATTCCAGGTAGTTCCGCGCCTTGCCCGCCTGCAGCTTGACGCTGCGGAGCCGCTTGCCGACCTCCTCGAGGATATCGGCCAAGCGCAGCAGATTCTGCTCGGTGCGCTCGAGTTTTCGAATCGCCTCTTTCTTGTGCGCTTTGTACTTGCTGATGCCGGCCGCCTCCTCGAACACGAGTCGCCGGTCCGCCTTGGAGGCGCTGACCAACTGCTCGACCTGCCCCTGCTCGATAATGGAATAGGCCCGGGTCGCGACGCCGGTGTCCATGAACAGCTCGCGAATGTCCTTCAGTCGGCACAGCTTTCCGTTGATCCGGTACTCGCTCTCACCGCTGCGGTAGATCCTCCGTGAGACCTGCACCTGCTCGGTTTCGATGGGCAATCGGCCGGTGCCGCCTTCCGGGTTCGAGAGCACGAGTGTCACTTCGGCCGAGCCCAGCGGCTTTCGGCTGCTGCTGCCGCCGAAGATCACATCGGCCATCTGGTCGCTCCGCAGGCTCTTGAGCTTCTGCTCGCCGAGCACCCACTTGACCGCGTCGACCACATTGCTCTTGCCGCACCCGTTAGGTCCGACAATACCAATGATGGAAGCATCGAAAACGAACTCCGTCCTATCGGCAAAACTCTTGAATCCGTCGAGTATAATCTTCTCAAGTCGCATAGCCTACCTGAATGTCACAATCTCCTAAAAGGATACCCGTCCCTCAAGCAGCCGCTCCGGAACAGTGCGTCAATCTTTTATCGGCCTAACGTCGGTCGTTTCTTGACTGGAACATCGATTTTCGCCAGTGGCCCGGCCCAAAACTCGGCGTCCACCGCCCCCTTGGCCGACAACTGCTCGAGCAGTGCAATCGTTTCGGCGTAGGATACGCCCAAACCCCGGAGCTGTCCCTCTGCTGTGGTGGCGGGCTCGGTTCCAAGAATCCGGATGAGATCGGTCAGGTCCCTCCCGCTCTTCACGGGCCCGATGACCCCACGTCGCGTCGGGTGCTTGCGGATCACCGAAACGTACTCCTGGCCCGCCCGCGAATCGACGACGATCGCTTTGCTCGGCGATTCGACGAACATATTGTCACGACAGGTCAGAGGCGCGCCGAACAGAACGATGCGCGGGTCGCCGCGGCGCGACACGAAGATTGCTCGCCGGTCGGTCGGCACGACCCGCTCCAACAGGAAACTCCGCCCTACGAGCTCGCCGATCACGACGGGAGCCTCCATCTGACGCAGATGCTCGTACGCGGCCAGAACGACCGCCGCGTCACGATCCCGCAGCAGTCGCTGGGCCAGCGCCAGAGCGTCGTTCCGTCTGGCCGAGACCATAATCGCGTCCAGGGCATCAAGCCGGTGCGGTGAATCCTTATCCGCTGCCAGCGCGCGAAGGGTCGCCAAGGCGCGATCGTCGCCGAGGTTCAGCATGCATCGTGCCGCCCGAAGTCGAACCTCCGCATCTGAGGCATCCAGGAGCACCCGGAGCCTGCCGAGACCCTCCCGCCCTACTGCCTCAAGGGCGATCTCCGCGCGGTCCTTGTTGTCCGACACGGCCAACTGATGGACCAATGTAATGACCCTGGCCGCAACCAATTCCGGCGCTACCTCCACGAACGTCACCGGGACCATCGCGACGAATCGCCCTTTTTTGCGACGGTATTCCTCGGGCACCCGCACCTCGATATTGCTGGGAGAAAGGGCCCTGGCGATGTTCGGCCCGTATCGCTCGTTCAACCGGTCGCGGATCATGCTGACCACCCGATAGTTGGGCCTGCGAAGCGTCAGGTTGATCGCAAAATCGTAGGCCGCCCTGCCGCCCCCGAGAACGTAGCCGCTCCCGGAGTCAGAATCGCGAGTTCCTATCGGATTGACAAAGATCGGCCCATCGACCGTAGCCAGAGGCTTCGTATCCACACCGAACGTGCCACGGGTCACCAGATCCGCCTTGTACAGCCAGCCGCCACCGATTGACACGACCTCCGAACCCGGAATCACGGAGGCGCGGACGTCAAAATGCTCCTCCTTCGACGCGGTCGCCGGGAGCCACCCTTCCAATCGAACGACGGCTGTATCCTTGCCGTCGATCAGCTCATCCACGCTGATCCGCTCGTGGGACAACTGCGCCAGGACGTACTGCCTCAGATAGGCCCGGACGTGGGGTGGGCAATATGCTGAACCCGTGCCCGCCAGACCGCCGACAAGCCCGTAGCCCTCCACCGCCACCGGCTCGGGTTTCGGCACGTCTGCAAATGACCCAATTGTGGGTCCTAAGTCGGCCGAGCGCGCCAACTCGACGGCTTTCTTCTCCGCACACCCCCATGCCGCCATCAACGCCACCGACAGGCTTACCAGAGACAACGCTCTCCACCAAAAGCTTCGCATACTACCGGATATCGCCCTAATGACAGGATTCAGATGATAGAAACTTACCGCAATTTTACGTCGTTATGGGACTGTCGTCAAGCCCGTTTCAACTCCGACTCACGCCTGATGCCGGTCCGCAAGCCGGTGCCGAACCGGTTCGACCCAAGGTCCGCAAAAATGGGGCTCATCAGCTATGGGGCCTGCGCCGGTTACTCTCCGATGACCTGGCAGACGACTGTCCGGTGGCGGGACCGTGTGTCGAAGTCCACCAGAATAATCTGCTGCCACGTGCCGAGCGTCAGCCGGCCATCGGTAAATGGCACGCTCAACGAGGGTCCGAGCAGCGAGGCCCGCACGTGGGAGTGGCCGTTATCATCATGCCAGGTGTTCTCATGCTCGTATGAGCCCGCCTCCGGGGCGATCCGCTCGAATGCGGCCTCGATATCGTGGTCAACCAGTCCGGGCTCGTATTCGGTGGTCGTGATCCCGGCTGTGGAGCCGATATGGAACAGGGTAACCACTCCCGCGCTCAGGCCCGAGCCAGCCACGGCCCTGCCCACGTCATCCGTGATATTCACCACGTGGCAGTTGCCTCTCGTGTTCACCTGTATCTGCTCCGTCTTGACCATTTCCAAGATCCTTTCGTTGGTGTCATTCCTCGGCAAACCGCGCATTTTAACCTGAAAAGCCGTGTTTGGCAAGCCGTGCCACCACCAATTGTGGTGCAACGCGCGTGGATCGAGTCCGCGAAAATTAAGCATTTCCCCTATATTGCACGGAAGGCCAATGTCCTATATAATGTGGACAGAAAGTGCAACCCGCGGCTGTGGCCACGGATGGCATCACACAAAGTAGCATTAGGTGAGAGGCCAGGGATGAGCACGACATATCTGCACAGCGAAAGAGCCTCAGTACAACAATACGATGCAGGGCCTTTGTGCCCCCGGTGCGACACGCTCATGGTCGAGACAGACCGCACTACGGAAGACGGCTGCACCTACATCTGGTATGGGTGCACCGCCGTCGACTGTGATGAGCAGTGGCTCGTGAAGAGAGCGGCACGGATGATTCAGTAAACGGCTGGAGTGTCCGCAAAACAAAGGTTCCGGCTCTTGTGAGGCAGCCGAATCCGGCAAGATGCGAGGGGAGGTCGGAGCGGTGATGTAGCACGTCGGCCTTCCCCAATGTTCCACCACTGTGGGAAGGCTCACGCGCACCGTCAGCACGCCTGCCGTTTTTGCCTTTGCCTTTCTCATCCCGCTGTCTGTACAATTGGCCTGATGACCGTACGTTGCACATTGCTGATCCTGGTCTTGATGCTTGCAGGCATTGGATGCAGTAGAAAGCCGAGCGGGTCTGTCCCGCCGCTGCACCAAGCGGCCAAGGATGGCGATGCCAAACGAGCTCGATCGCTGATCCGCCGGGGGGCCGACGTCAACAAGAAGGATACGCTCGGCAGGATCCCACTGTACATCGCCGCCGGAAGGGGCCACCGGGAACTGGTGGAACTGTTCATCGCCAAGGGCGCCGATGTCAACGCCGAGACGACGAACCACGACGTGCCGCTGCATGTGGCCGCCTCGTACGGTCGACAGCAGATCGCTCAACTGCTGCTGGCCCACGGCGCGAAGGTGAGCGCAAGGAACCGAAGGGGTGTGACGCCGTTGCACTGTGCCATTGCCCGCAAGCACAGGAGCCTTGCCGCGACGCTCATCACGGAAGGCGCTGATGTCACGGTAAAGAATGTATTGGGGCGTACCCCGCTGCACTATGCGGTTACCCGCGGGGAGGTGGATATCTCGCGGCGCCTGATCGCCCATGGTGCCGATGTGAACGTGAAAGACAACAGCGGGCGTTCCGCTCTGTCATACGCAATCACACAGGGACACGTGCAGCTCGTCGAACTGCTGATCGCCCAGGGCGGCGACATTCATGCCACCGGTGACAGGTCCCCCCAGGATCTGCTATGCCACGCCGTCAGGCAGGGCTACACGCGGATTGTGGAGATCCTGGTGACCGAAGGTGTGGATGCGAATGGCCGGGACAATTCCGGGGGAGTACCGCTGCTGCTGGCGGTACGAAGCGCCAACAAGGAGACAGCCGAGTTGCTCATCAACAAGGGCGCCGACCTCACGGTAAAAGATGACGACGGCACAACGGCCCTTCACCATGCAGCCGCTGCGCGGCATGCCGAGGTCATCAAGTTGCTCATCGCCCGCGGTGCCGACGTGAACGCCAGAGACCGGATGGGCCGCACGGCCCTGCATCGTGCCGCCGACGCCGAGAATGGTGATCTGATCGCAGCCCCGTACGCCGAGACAGTCGCTCTGCTGGTGGCCGCCGGTGCCGATGTAAGCGCCAGGGACCATAACGACGCCACGCCTCTGCACCAGGCGGCCTCCCTGGGCAACCAAGCCGTGGTGGAACGGCTCGTGTCCCATGGCGCCGATGTGAACGCGCCGGCCCCGGATGGCATGACGCCCCTACTGTTGGGGATCTCCCGTGGACACGCGGAGACTGCCGCTTTTCTCGCCGCCCATGGTGCCCAGGTAAACGCCGAGACCACCGCAGGGTTGACAGCACTGCACCCGACGGCCGCGGGAGGTCACAGAGACCTGGTCGCGCTTCTGCTCGCAAAGGGGGCGGACGTCAACGCCAGAATCCGACGGGGCACAAGAGATCGCTGGACCACAGATTGGGCGGGGCAGACCGCCCTGCACAAGGCCGCTTCGAGCGGACATCAAGAGGTGGTGGAACTGCTGGTGGCAAACGGCGCTGCGGTCAACGCGGCCGACATGTACGGCATCACGCCGCTGCACGAGGCGGTCGCCAGAGGGCGCCGGAACGCACCGAAAGGCCGCTTCAAAGACGTGGCACAGACCCTGATTGCCGCCGGCGCCGATGTCAACGCAAGAGACGCCGACAACCGGGCCCCCCTGCACCGTGCCGTCGCGGGCGGCGCCACGGATGTCGCGGGATTGCTCGTGAGCAGCGGAGCGAACGTCAATGCCAGGGACACTGACGAAGCCACCCCCCTGCATCTGGCGGCGTACGAAGGTCGCCGGGACGTGGTGGAGTTGCTCATCGCCGGCGGCGCCGACATCCATGCCCAAGACCGCGACGGCGATTCCCCCATGCACGAAGCCGCGCGCCGACGGCACGGGCCGGTCGTCGAATTGTTGATGGCAAACGGCGCGAAGCTCGATGTCGTCGTCGAAAGCCTCCTGACGACCGGCTCGACCCCGCTCCACGACGCGGCCGCAGCGGGCGACATCCAGCGCATCCAATCGCTCCTATCCCAGGGCGCCAACGTCAATACGAAGGACCGGGAGGGCGGACGGCCGCTTTACTATGCTGTGGCAAAAGGCCATCGAGAGGTTGTCGAGTTGCTGATCGCGGGTGGCGCGCTCATCAATACACACAACACGTGGCGGGCCGAAACGCCGCTGCATGCAGCGGCCGGCGAGGGCCATGCCGAAATTGTGGGTCTGCTCGTCGCCCATGACGCTGACAGCGAGGCAACGGACCGTTCCGGCGCGACGCCGCTCCACGACGCGAGCGACACGCACGTAGCCGCACGCCTGATTGACGCCGGGGCCGACGTCCTCGCCCGGGACGACGACGGCCAAACAGCCCTGCACAAAGCTGCCAGGCGGGGTCGCACGGATGTGATGGAACAACTGATCGCCCACGGCGCCAGGATCGACGCCCGAAGCGCCGACGGGTACACCCCTCTGATGGATGCGAGACAATACAAGCAACCCCAGGCCGCCGAATGGCTCCGCCAGCACGGAGCGAGCGAGTAATGCGAATCTGGAAGAGTGATCGGGATTCGTTGAATGGCCCTTCTCAGCCGACGATCGCGAGGGCGACGTAAGGGACGAGATTGAACCCCAGAACGAACATCTTGAACAACCCGAGGAAGCCGTAGATGGCCACGTTGAACGATTCCCGGGAGATCGGGAACCACCGGCTGTGCATTCGGTAGACCCAATCACCGGCGAAGGCACAGATCAGAAACGAAAGGACCAGCAAAACTCCGTTGATCACCGTGCACCACAGAAAGAACGCTCGAACGGTCACGATATCCATCGTATCTCTCCTTTTTCCGGGGTCGGCCTCGGTTTCCCGGTGACAGTCGCCGTGTTCCGGACGCGCCTTGGCCCCAATAGTTGGCTCTCCGAGCACTCTCAGAGAGGCAAGAAACCGATTTAACAGGCTGTTGCCCAAATGGAATTCGCTGGGTAGCCAACTCTCCACCCAAACGCGATGTCTCGAAATCAGGCGAATACGAGGGCCTTTCCGGTGACATCCGCCGAGGAAAATGCAGGGCCAATTCTTTCAGGAAGCCCCGATCCAAGGATGGAGCATCGGTGACAAGCATCACTCGCGAGATGTTGTTATCTGGCACCGATTCATTCATTGCATGGCATCCAGAAGCCTAAGACGCCGGCTCAGGCGCGCGGCTTGTCCGCGTCGCTTGCAGCTGGTTGTTGGGCAAGTCTATTCGCGCATCTTCTTGACGAAGTTGGCGACTCCATTGTCGAACGCTGACATGACGCGATTGAAAACCCCCTTGAAATCGTCTGGAGAGGCGACGAATAGCTCGATGGATACCCAAACATCGTCCCGAACCGTGTGGACCTTTGACACCTTCGATTTCGCGTTCGAGTAGTCAGCCGCTGCGAGAACCTGCAGACGCTCCTTTTCGCTTTCGATCGGCCAGATATTGGCCAGGACTACATGAAAGAACTCCGGGTCCTTTTCCGAGACGTCTATAAAATATGTTCTACCCTCGCGCTTGAAGCGCACATCCCCGTCACTGTCCACTTCGGGCTTGTATCCCTCCGCTGTGAGGTACTCGGTATATAGGCGTTGGAGTTGCTCCTTCTTCAGCGAGCTGCTCGTGCTAACCTGCGCGGTGACTGCCCCGATCGACAAGAGCACGACCACAACGACTACCACTCCAAGGGCTCTCTTTGCGATGTTCATTCTTTCGTTCTCCTTTCTTGTTGTGCCCAACTATGATATATGGCTTCCGCATAACACACCCAAGCCCCACGGCTCAGAGCTCGTCGGCCGGACTCTTGACTCCGGTAGCTCCGCGATTCAACACGTGCGTGTAGATCGCCTTGGTCATCGGCCCGGACTCCGCCCGCGTCGGTGGGGCACCGAGACGTGGGCCGCCTATCGCGCCTATTGGAGAAGCAATCCGTCAAAATATGTTCGCTACAAGAAATCTACACGACAAAGAACGCAGACAGCAAGACAAAAATGGCATTGGTTACACACAAACGATGATGGTTGATGCTTTCCTCCGCGCTTCGGCGTCCCCGCGCGAGACGATTCTCCGGTCGCGTATTTCGCATATTCCGTGGTCCAAGAGACCGTAGCTCGTGTCTCGTGTCGTTTCTGCCTTTCGGAGCATCGATGGACTGCGTTTGTCGCGTCGCCGGGAAACTCGATTCTTGCCGGCGGGCTTGATGGCCGGGACGTTCGCCGGTAGGATGGGCGGGCCAAGGCCCTCGTATGCAATGAGAACGCCACAACCGAAAGGAGAAGACCGCATGAAACGACGTCAATTCCTCCAATCCGCCGCCGCGACCGGAGCCGGATGGCTCATCCTCCCCAGCGGCGTGCTCTCCGGCGCCAACGCGCCCAGCAATAAGCTCAACGTCGCGATGATCGGGACCTGGGGCCGGGCCCTCGCGCATTTCGATGCGATCTCGAGCGAAAACGTCGTGGCCCTGTGCGACGTGAACGAGAAGCACATCGCCTCGGCCGCCAAGCGGTTCCCGAAGGCCAAGCACTATGTCGATTGGCGCAAGTGCCTCGACCAGAAGGGCCTCGACGCGGTTATCTGCTGCACGACGGACCACACGCACGCGTTTGTGGCGAACTGGGCGCTGAATCGCGGACTGCACGTCTACTGCGAGAAGCCGCTGGCCAACAGCGTGGAGGAGGCCCGCGTGGTCCGCGCGAACTACCTCAAGAACCGCAGCAAGCTCGCCACCCAGGTCGGGATGCAGCGGCACGCGAACCCGAACTTCAACCGCGTGCAGGAATTGATCCGCGACGGCGCCATCGGCGAGTTGCAGGACGCGTACGCCTGGGGCAATCGGCAGATCCGTCGGCCGGGGTACCTACCCGCCCAGGGCGAGCCGCCGGCGACCCTGCACTACGACCTTTGGATCGGGCCGTCACCATGGCATCCGTACAATCCGGGCTACTTCTCCGGCGGCCCCGGCGCGAACTGTCTGCAGTGGAACATGTACTGGGATTTCGGCAGCGGCCAAATCGGCGACATGGGTAGCCATACGATGGACATCGTCTGGGACGCGGTCGGCGTGGGCGTGCCGACCTCCGCCGAGGGCAAGGGCGATCCATTCAATCCGGAAGTGACGCCGGTCGAGCTCGAGAGCCACTTCAGTCTTCCGGCCAACGACTGGCGGCCTGCTATTGGCGTACACTGGTACCAGGGCGGCGCCATGCCGCGCTCGCCGAGGAAGTGGGTCGATCTGAACAAGATCGGACACGGCGCGATGTTCAAGGGCTCCAAGGGCTACATTATCGCCGATTTCGGCTCCCGCCTGGTCATCCCCTTCGGCGACGATGCGGACATGACCTACTACGACCGCCGGCCGAAGGATAAGATGCTCCCGGACGTCGGCCACTTCCAGAAGGAATGGACCAACGCCTGCAAGGGCGACCTGAAAACCTCCTGCGACTTCGAGTACGGCGGCACGATGATCGAGCTGATGCTCCTCGGCCTCGTCGCCTACCGCGTCGGCAAGAAGCTCGACTACGACCCCGCCGCCGGACGCGTCACCAACAGCAGCGAGGCCAACGATCTGCTCAAGCGCCAATACCGCGAAGGCTGGACCCTCAACGGATAGGCCCACCCGGTCCACGACCTTCCGGGCACCCAACGAACGGTGGGGCAGCCCCCTGCCCCACCGGTTCTCTCACTCTGCATGCCCCCCTCCACACCGGCCCCGTATTCCGCCACCGGCCACCGCGGAAATCAAGTTTTTCCCTTGACAACGACCGGAGATATTCCTCATTTGAGGGTATTATGAAGCGGCAGGGCAAGAAATTCAGTGGGGAGTCGGGTCGGCGATGGTTCGCCCTCGCTGAAGGAATTGCATTCTCCTGTGGGCACGGCCACCGCCCTGTATGGCACGTCGGCACGTGTCGCTCGCGTGCCAGAGACAACAAGGAATCGTGTTGATAGAGCTATCTTTCATATGCCAAGAACCCTACACGGAGAGCACTGCCTACAACGTCACATGGCAAGTACAAATTACAGATATTCAGGAGGCGCAATTGTGAGCAATAGTGACTCATCGATCGTTGTTCTGATTGGAGCGGTGTGCGCGGGTTTCATTCTGATGTCGGCATCAGGGTGTGGGATGGCCCAGCAAGGGGCCCTGAGTTTTGCGTATGACGCCTATGCTCGCGGTGATTTTGACAAAGCCCTGGGCGAGTTATCAGAGGCAGAGAGCTACACGAAACCATCGCCTGAACTGCATGCGGAGATCGTCTTCCTCAGGTCACAGTGCCTGGAGGGAAAGGGGCAAATGGAGGAGGCCGTGGGTGGCTACAAATACATCGTGCAAAACTATCCGACTTCCGAATACGCTTTCCGGTCCAAGGAGAAATTGGCGAGTCTGGGCGAGGAGGAATCTCCGCAAAAGGAGGCCCCTTCTCTTGCAGTGGCATCTGACGAGAGCACTGCACCCGGGAGAATGGAAAGGGCGATCGCCGAACCGCCGCAGGCCAAACGGGAAACAGAGATCTCCAGTACCGAATCGATTGAGACCGTGGAAGAAACAGAACCGAGCACCATATCCGTACGTGCTGCACCCGAAGCTCCGACAGAATTGACCGCCCCTGCGCCAACGACCACGCCCCCGGGACCCAAAGCAGCCAAGCAGTTGAAGCTCGTTTACACTGAGGAAGATCGTCCGGTCGCCGCAAAAGAGATATGGCTGAGTTATTACATCGCAACGGTCAAAACGTGGGTCACCAGGAACGGGACAACCGCCCGGGACGGGGTAGCCATGTTTGAGATTCCCTGCGAGGAATCCGGCGCGTCTTTCACCTTCACATTTGCCCTTTCCAAGACAGCCGTCAATGACCGCGCCGACCAAATCAGAAACGGCAAGAGATTAGGATTCAGAATTCCGTCCGATCCGGCCCAAACGAGCCTCACGTTAGGAACCGATCCAGAACTCAACATAAAGGTGCTCGACGGCAACCTTCAGATGTGGAGGCCGAAGTAGGTGTCATGGACTCTCGCCCATCAGGTTTTGCGTGTCATGCCCGAGTCGTTCCGGCACAGAATATCAGATTCGTCAGCACAATCGTATAGAGGTGACCTATGAACGCCGGAAAGCTAATACCGATCGTCGTGTGTCTCTTGGGAGCCCTTGTGGTCGGCGGATGCGCCAGGACCACGTATACGGTCACATCGGATCCGCCTGGGGCGATGATCTACGTGAATCGACATCCCTATGGAGTAACCCCTCGCACCGTGTCCTATCGCAACCAGCGAAGGCGTGACGCCGTCTTCATTGTGCGCAAGCAAGGCTACAAAGAGCAGGAACAGACCCTGAGTGCCCTGGGCGGGTCTGCCCATTTCGTATTGGAGCCGGTCGATGGCCCCGCTCGGAAGCCGGAGCCATCCGTTCCAGTCCCGCCGCGCCCAGAGGCCCCGCCAGAGGTAACTGGCGACATCATGGTCAATACGGGCCAGGAGGGTGCCGAATTGTACGTGGACGGGAGCTTCGTGGGTAATGCCCCGGCGGACCTCAAGCTGGACGAAGGCACCCACGTGATCGAAGTGAGGAAAGCGGGCTACATCCCCTACCGTCGGGAATTGCGCGTTCTGGCCGGCTCCAAGGTAGTCCTGGATGTGGCCCTCGAAACACAAGCCGAGGTGGCTCAGCAAGAGATTCAGACTCCCGTGGCCGAGCCCGCCGAGACTACGGAAGAACAGGTACCGACGGCCGTTGTTCCGTCGATTCCACCTCCCGCCACGAAGCCCACGACAGCCAGGCAAGTGAACCTGGTCTGTGTCGAAGGAGACAACCCTATCGCGGGCAAAGAGATATGGCTGAGCTATTACGATGAAGATGCCCGGAGATGGGTGATAGAAAACAGGACGACCGATGAGGAAGGGAGCGTCTTGTTCGAAGTGCCCCAGGGAAAACCGGGGGGCTCTTCGACCTTCACTTTCGCATTTTCAGAGACCGAGGTCAAAACGCGCGGCGACGAGATTGAACGGGGTGAGAGGCTCGGACTCAGAATCCCGCCCGATCCAACGCAAACGAGCGTCACTGTAAGTACGGACAGCAAGCTCAATGCCAGCGTAATTGACGGCGTCGTTGTTCCCTCCAGGCCGGACGGGCGAGAGGCAATCGAATCCGATGCCAGCCTGCTGAAGGCGGCGTTGGCCGGCGATACCTTCATCGTGAAGGCTCTTCTGGATGTCGGCGCCGACGTCGACACGCGAGACCGTAACGCCCAAACTCCCTTGATGGCGGCTGCATCGAAGAGCCACATGGAGGGTCTGGAGGCCCTGCTGGCCGCGGGGGCCAACGTCAATGCACAACGAGTCGATGGACAGACGGCCCTGATATCGGCTGCAATTGATGGACGCGCCGAGGTAGCACACGTCTTGCTGGCGCATGGTGCCGACCCAAACCTGAGCACCGAGCGCGGCACCACAGCCCTGATCGGGGCCGCATACAAGGGCAATACCCAGATCGTACAAGCCCTGTTGGCCGCAGGCGCCGACGCTGATGCCAAAGAGAAAGACGGGCAGACCGCTCTGATGGGAGCGGCGTACAAAGGACACACAGAAATCGTGCGAATCCTCCTGGCCGCCGGTGCCGACGCGAGCATTGCGAAGAACGACGGCGGCACCGCATTAGCGGCGGCCCTCGAGGCGGGCAACGACGAGATCGTGCAATTGATCAAGGCGACAGCAGCCGAAGACCAACCGACGCCACCGCTGGAGGAAAAGCCCGCAGAGGAAGTCGTATCCAGACAGCCGGAACCTGTCGCTGATGACGGACTACCGCCGTTTCGACTCAGTCTTTATGTGGCTGAGAAGGGTCAGTTGTCCCAGACGGTTGACCACTCTTTCTCAGTAAAATACTACCTTTATGGCGGGCCGACGACACAAGAGTGGGCGTACCCGTTGAGAGGTGAGCGATTGACAAAAGACGGCATATGCAAGTTGCTCCTTGCCAGTCTGGGAACGACAGAATTGACCGTCAGCCTCACCCTGAAGGGCGAGAACAAGCAAGACAAGACCCTCGTGAAAGACTCATTCACCATCGACGCGAAGCAATACAAGCCGCGCTGGGCGAAATTCGCCATCGCTGACGAATCCATCGAGGGGTATGACCAGCTTGTGCTGGCCTTGACCGCTTCCGGCAGCAACTGGGGAATGCTCTGTGGAGAACACCGCTCTTCGGTCGCTGTGCTCGAACCCACCACTCCGCTGCCCGAGGCGGTTGCCACAGAAAGAGAAAAGGCGCTTGGATGGGCTCTCGCCCACATCAGGTGGGGCCCGGATTCCGATGTCATGAGAAACTTCGCCTTTGAACTCGACGGCGTCATTCTCACCGAACGCAACGCACAATGGGGCGTGGGATCGAACCTCACCGTCTCAGGACGACCGTTCAACGTGAGATGGGTGGACGGAGAGTTTCGCGTGCGGGAGCTCTCCGAGGAAGAGGCAAGCGAACGGGAACTCGGAGAGAGCTCGCTGCACTTTGAGACGCTCTCTTCAGAACCCCAGGAGACAGAGTCCACGCAGGTCGATCCGCTCCATGATGATGCGCCGTTTCTCGCGGCGCAAGAGCAAGGGACGAAGGAGGCGTGGACAACGTTTCTTTCCGAGTTCCCCGGACATCAGCGCGAGGCGGACGCCCGTGCGGCTCTTCAGGACCTCGAAGGCCGCAACATCGTCGACCTCTTGAGTGAGAAGAAGATCGAAATCGAAACGAGTGGAAGCGGCATTCAGAACATACGGCTCAAAGTCCGGCGGCTGGTGCCGCATCCTATCACGGTAACCATACCGGTTGGAACGTACTTCGTCTCGCAGAGTCCATCGTCGCAAAACATGGTGACAACAGCCGAGAAGAAGCTGACTCTGCGCAACGATGACTGGCTCTCCACGTCTCCGCCCGCCGCCTGCGCGAATCGCTCCCGGGACATACCGGGCGATGATGACAGTTTCACCGTTCGCAGGTCCGCACACCAGGAAGAGCTGGCCAGGCTCATGCCCGTTCTCGAGAAGGCCCGAGCATCCTACGCCGTCCGCCAGGCAGCCGTATGGATCGTGACGGATAATGCGGATTACGGCGATCTGGGCATCCTGATCAGCCGCCCGGCATTCCAGCCTTTCGGCGGAACACGCCAAATCCGCGAACCCGAGACAGCCCAGGCGATGCGAATCTGTGAAGAGGCAGGCATGGACATCACGGGCAAGGCCATCTGGGGCGATCGCGAGAAGATCCTTGCCGGACTTGAAGAGGGGGATCTCAAGACCTGGCTCGAACAAAAGCAGTAGCAGGCAGACAAAAGCCAAACAGAACGGGCTTCAAGTGCGTCTTGCTACAAGACAGCCGGCGGATGCGCCGCGGGGATCGGCCGACAGGATAAGGGACTTGGCCTGTCTCTGGTGACCTGTGATTTCCGTGGAGGCGTGAATTCTCCCCTGCTATAATTATCACTGTCGGCGGAAATATGGCTCCCTGTCACTCATTCAAGGAGTATGTCATGCGAATTTCTCTGGGAATTCTGGCAAGCCTCATGGTTATCTGCGTGTCGTCCGTGAATACTTCGTCTGCGGAGGCGTTGCCGCCGGAGGAAGGGGCCTCCTACCGGGGATTGGAACCCGGGGTGTTCATGACACGATGGCTGGTCTGCGGCCCGTTCCCCGCCTCTGAGGGAAGGGATGAACCGTCGGGCCAAGGGGAACTGATTCAAGCGTTCGGGCGGGATTTCCTCACCCAACATGGCGGCGAAAAGGAGATCAAGCCGACTGCGAAAATGGTCCATCAGAGAGACGGGCAGGAGTACGCATGGCAACTGCTGGCCGCCCAAGAGGACGCCATCAGTCTTGGCGAGCTCTACGGGCCGAAGGAATTCGTGATTGCCTATGCCTGGGCGGAAATCGAGATGGACGAAGCGGGACCGGGCCTGCTCGGCATCGGCAGTGACGACGCGGTGAAGGCCTGGCTCAACGGAGAGCTGATTCACGAGAGTTGGACCAGCCGATCGATTCGCCCGGATGATGACCTCGTTCCCGTGAAGTTTCAGGCGGGCAAGAATGCGCTGCTGATCAAGGTGCAGAACGGCCGCGGGCCTTGGGGATTCGCGTGCCGGCTCATGAACGCCAAGACACTCGGCGAGAAGCTGGTGGCCGCCGTGAACGACGGGGATCTGCCCGTTGTGCGATTGTGCCTGTCGCACGGCGCCGAGGTGAATGCGAAGGACAAGTATGGATTCACCCCGCTGCACCTGGCCCGCATGAAAGGCCATGACCAAGTGGAGAAGTGGCTGCTGGCGAAAGGCGCCGATCCCAACGTCGAGACGCCCCCCGCCGGGACGCCCCTTGGGTTCCTGGATATCCTGTGGGATTCGCTCAAAGAGAACTACCCGATGATGGAATACGCCGGCGCCTTCGATGAGAGCTGGCATGAAGCGTGCCGGGTCCGGATCAGAGACATGGCCACTCTGGACGAGGCCTTGTCCATCATGGACAGGATGCTCGTCCGGCGGCTGAACGACTATCATACGGGCCTGTCCTGGGGCGGACAACAGCATCTGATCGGGCCGGCCGTGCGGCTCGATCTGATCGAAGACCAGATCGTGGTGATCGAATGCGCCGAGGAACTTGGCATGGCCCGCGGCGACATCCTGCTTGAGATCGACGGCGTCAACGCGAAGGAGTGCTTCGACCGCGAGTTCCCGAACGCGTTCGGCGCCACGGAGTACGCCAGGGCCGGGTCCGCCTGCATGGCCATCGTCGAGGGAGAGCCCGGCTCGCAGGTCAAGCTGAAGCTGCGCAACGAACAAGGCGAGAGCTATGAGGTCGATGCGAAGCGAGGCGCCTACAGTCTCCCATACCGCAATGGCTCCGTGCTCTCCAGCCGGGTCATCAATGACGATTTTGGATACATCAGAATCCGTGGATGGGGTCGTTTTTCACCCGAGGAATTCGACAAGCACCTGGAGCCGCTGCGGGACAAGCCCTGTCTCATCCTGGACGTGCGCGACAACGGCGGCGGCTCGGACGAGCTGGCCGAGACAGTCATCGGCCGCTTCATCAAACAGGACGTGGTCTGCAGTATCAGCTTCCAGCGGCGGTCCGGGACGAATCTGTATGAGAAGAGCATCATGATCGCGGAGCCGCGAGGGCCCTGGTGCTACGAGGGCAAGGTGGCGGTCCTGACCAACGCCGGCTGCGCCAGTGCGTGCGAGCACTTCGTATCAGGCATGTACGAGGCCGGCGCCCTTCTCGTCGGCACGCCAACGACAGGCGCCTGCGGCTGGTCGAAGGGCATCGATTTACCCGGCGGAGTCACACTGCGCTGTGCGCTGACGTTCCCGCTGCACGGCAAGGTCCCCTCCCCCCTGCACGGCATCGAGCCGCATCATCTCGTCACGCCAACCATCGATGACATCCGCGCCGGCCGAGACACCGTCCTGGAAAAAGCCATCGCCCTGCTGAATCCCTGAAACCGCTGAAGTCTCTTGCCAATCCGACTTGGCAACAGTCAAGTCTTTGGGCTTGTCAGCCATGGCTGGAAGTGGATAGAATGAACTACTCAGTGTGAAACACAAGAATGACCTCCCATGCACATCGTGCAGGAGATGCGGCCATGATCACAAAGCTGGGCATAGCGAACTTCAAGTCGGTTCGGCGATTGGACATCGAATGCAAGAAGGTCAACCTCTTCATCGGCGAGCCCAACACCGGCAAGTCCAACATCCTGGAGTCGTTGGGCCTTCTTGGTTGGCTGGGCCAGCCTCGCGATGTCCCTCTTCGTGACACTGTTCGTCTTCAGATCATCCCCAACCTCTTCTATGACCAACTGTTGGATCAGGAAATTGAAGTGAAGGTGTCGACTTCTGAACCATCAGATCCCGGGCTTCAGGTAGCCCTGAAACATGATGGCTCCAAGTTTCGATTCATGGTGAAGGGTAAGCCTTTCAGGGCAATAACTTACGAAGGCAAGCTCGATGAAACCATGATGATACCCATATCTGGCAAGATGGCAAGAATCAAGTTCTTTCGTTTCAAGAAACTGGCGAAATACGACAGCAATGAATCGGGGGGACTTCGACCGCCGAATGGAACTAATCTCTTTTCTACAGTCCTCGCCTCAAAGGCCCTTCGGGAGATCATGGTGGAGTTCTTCGGCAGGTACGGGCTGAAGCTCGTAATGAAGCCACACGAGCGCGTTTTTGAAGTCCAAAAGCAGGCAGATGATCTGGTTTTCAGCTATCCCTACGGCTTAACGTCGGACACACTTCAGAGGATCATCTTCTACACCGTCGCCATCGCCTCGAACAAAGACTCGGCCCTGGTATTTGAGGAGCCGGAATCGAACGCGTTCCCCTACTACACGAAGTACCTGGGTGAGCGGATCGCGCTGGATGAGACGAACCAGTTCTTCATCGCGACGCACAATCCGTATCTGCTCTCGGCCATCATCGAAAAGACCAGCCAAGAGAATGTCCAGGTCTTCGTCACCTACTTCAGGGACTATGAAACTCACGTCAAGCCGTTGTCTTCTGATGACATGGGGGAGCTCATGGAGGCGGACCCGTTCTTCAGCCTGGATCGTTTTATTGAGGAGGGATAGTGAAGGTCCTGGTCGAGTGCTTTCCGGACGAGGCGATTCTTCGTTTCCTGGGCGTCCCCAGGAAGCGAGTGCTCCATGAACGGAGCAAGGGCAATGTGTTCAACCGGCTGAGGAACCTACCCGGCGCGACGGGCATGGTGGATGAGGACCCCGGCAGTGGCCAGCCGCGCGACCTGAGCAGCTACCGAGAGATAGAGACCGGCGAAGGGCTGCGCTTGCTCGCTCGTCAGGGCAGTAGCGGGCAGAGGCTCATCATCGTCTGTCCGAGACTTGAGGATTGGCTGATCCACAGAGCCGCGTTATCAGACGTCAGGCCAGAGAAATATGGCCTGCCCAGCGACGCCAACCGTCTCCACAGCATCGCCCGGTACGACCGAAAGGATGGGTTCCGCCGATTCCTCGCCGAACTGGACAATCGCGACAGAGGAGTGCATCTCCTTCGCCGATGGGTGCTCCAGAGCGAAGGTCCCGACGGATCATAGGAGAGTCCCGCACTGTTCAGGGCTGAGGCAGTCGGCGTCGGTTGGGGGGTAGCGTACGAAGATGAACCGCATGCCGGCACTGCCGCCGTCCCAGGCCTTCTGGACCCAGACCTTTTCTCCTTCCACGTGCTCGACGGGACACGGGGCCGAAGGCCGCGCGAACCGCCGTCACCTCACCTGGCACCGGGGACAGATGTGCGTGCCGCGGCCGACGAGAACCAGACGCTCGATTGCGGCGCCACAGCGTCGACAGGGTTGCCCCTGCCGTCCATAGACCTTTAGTCGGCTGCGAAAGCGACCCATGTCACCATAGACGTTGCGAAAGTCGCTAAAGGTCGTGCCGCCGGCACGGATGGCTCGCCTGAGCACGTTCTTGATGTGACGCAGCAACACGGCAGCTTCTTCGCCGGTCAGAGAGGCGCAGGCCCGGGCCGGATGGATGGCCGCCGCCCAGAGAGATTCGTCGACGTAGATATTGCCCAACCCCGCGATCCAGCCCTGATCCAGCAGGAGCGACTTAATGGGCCGCGAGGCAGTAAGCATCTCGGTAAAAGTCTCCGGCCTCATGGTCAACGCCTCCGGGCCCAACGGCGCCAGGCCGGCCGCCTCCATCACGCCGTCCGGATGGGCCGCATCAAGGGCGTGCAGACACCAGCAGCGTCCGAACCGCCGCGTGTCCACGAAAAGGAGTTCCGTTGCGTCGCGAAAGGAGATAATCAGCCGCGTGTGCTTCGGCGCTGCCGCCGCCCTACTGTCCTCCGGATTCGGGACCAGGAACTTGCCGGTCATGCCAAGCTGAAAGACCAACGCCGGACCTCCGTTCATGGTCAGGATGAGCCGTTTGGCGCGCCGGGTGACGCACGCAATGCGCCGACCGGTCAGCTCCGTCAGGAATCGGCGCCAGCGTCGTCGATGCGGACCGCGGAGGATGGTGGGAGTACCGACCCAAACGCGCTCGACCCGTTTGCCCACGATGATCTGACGCAGGCCCAACGCAATATTCTCAACTTCCGGCAGTTCCGGCACAGTCGACTCCTGGCTGGCGACCTGCGCGCCATGCAGACTGGCGGACAGACGACCTCAAATCAAGCACCCGAAAGACACGTCCGCAACCGAAGCACTGCCGGCAAGGCGCAATCCGGGCGGCCCATGAAGAACCCACCCCATCCGAGATGCGCCGTCACGCTTCACGAGCTACGCTCTGATGATGTCGGTGATCTTCATCAGTCGCGAGATGTTGTCGCGTTCGACCTCGGAGAGCTTGTCGTAGATGAATTTGATGGTTTCGTGGATTTCGGGAATGACGACGTACTCGAGGACATTGACGCGGCGCCGCGTCATTTGCAGCTCGGCGGCGAGCAGGCGGGCCTGCTTTTCCTTCTGGGCCAGCTCGATCAAACTGTCGAGGGCGCGTTCGAGCGAGAGCAAGGCGACGTCGAGCTCGCCGGAGGTGGCGGCGTAGCCGTAACAGATAATGTCGCCCTCGATATTCTTGAGCAGGTTGGGGACCCTGACGTTCATGACGGAGGCGAATTCGATGGCCATGTTGAACCGCTTGGTCGGCACGGCCAGCGCAGCCTTGACATCCTCCGGCTCCATCGTCGCGCGGGCGAGCATGAACCGACGAAAAGTTTGCAGCAGCTCCGATTCCACCTTCTGACGCAGCGGCTGGATGTCGCGCGCGATCTGGATCAACTGGCGCGAAATCTCGTCGCGCTTCTCACTGAGCAGGTGGTGACCCCGCGTCGCCAGCGCGATCCGCTTGCGAAGCCGCAGGAGCTCCATTCGTGTGGCGTTGACGTTCGCCAGCATTACTCAGCTTCCTCCTTCTTGACGGAATCGGCCTTTCCCTCAGCCCCTTTGCCGTTCTCTCGGAACTTCGGCATGTACTTCTCAATGAGCTTGACGTCGATCCGCTTGAGCTCGACGTTCTCGAACATGCTGAGCAGTTCCCAGCCCAGATCGAGGGTCTCGAAGACCGTGCGGTTCTCGTAGTAATCCTGCGAGATGTAGCGGGCCTCGAACTTGTTGGCGAACTCCATGTACTTGCGGTCCTCCTCGGAAAGAGCCGCCTCGCCCATGATGGTCGCGAGCTCCTGCATTTCCTTGCCGCGGGCATAGGCGGCGTAGAGCTGGTTGTACAGATCCGCGTGGTCCTCGCGTGTCTTTTCCGCGCCAATGCCCTTGTCCTTCAAACGTGACAGGCTCGGCAGCACGTCCACCGGCGGCGCAACGCCCTGGCGGTGCAGCGCACGAGAGAGAATCACCTGGCCCTCGGTAATGTAGCCCGTCAGGTCCGGCACCGGGTGCGTCTTGTCGTCCTCCGGCATCGTCAGGACCGGGACCATCGTGATGGAGCCCTTCTTGCCCTTGATGCGACCCGCGCGTTCGTAGACGCTGGCCAGGTCCGTGTAGAGGTAGCCGGGATAGCCGCGACGGCCCGGTACTTCCTTGCGGGCGGCGCTGATCTCACGCAGCGCTTCGCAGTAGTTCGTCATATCGTTCAGGATGACAAGGACGTGCATGTCACGCTCGAAGGCCAGGTACTCAGCAGCGGTCAGGGCGAACCGCGGCGTGGCGATTCGCTCGATGGCCGGGTCGTTGGCCAGGTTTATGAACATGACGGCCCGCTCGATCGCACCGGTGTTGTGCAGGTCGTCGATGAAGAACTGAGCCGCCTCGAACGTGATGCCCATCGCGGCGAAGACCACCGCAAACGCCTCGCCCTTGCCAAGCACGGTGGCCTGGCGGGCGAACTGGGCGGTGAGGTCGTCGTGGGGCAGGCCGGAGCCGGAGAAGATGGGCAGCTTCTGCCCACGAACGAGGGGGTTAAGACCGTCGATCGTCGAGATGCCCGTCTGAATGAACTCGTTCGGATAGTCGCGGGCGAACGGGTTGATCGGCGCGCCGTTGATGTCGCGACGTTCGTCCGGGATAATCGGCGGTCCGCCGTCCTTGGGAACGCCCAGGCCGCTGAAGACGCGGCCCAGCAGGTCGGGGGAGACGCCTAACTCGAGCGGACGGGCCAGGAAGCGGACCGTGCTGCGTTCGACGTCGACGCCGCTGGTGCCCTCAAAGACCTGAAGGAGGACCTTGTCGTTCTCGACCTGGAGGATCTGACCGCGACGGATGGTCCCGTCGCCCAGCTCGATATCGACGATGTGGCCGTACTTGGCCTCATCCACCATTTCGACCAGCATCAGCGGGCCCTGAATATTTGAGACTGTCTGGTATTCTTTCACCGATAGCATCTGGCTCTCCGAGTTCTTCCAGCGAGGGACTCAGTTTTCTTTGGTTTCGTTGGCGGCGTTATCCTTTGCGTCGGCCTCTGCCTTCTCCGAGTCGGCCGAGATGGCTGCGGGCTCCGGCTTCTTCGAACGCTTCTGGTCCTTGCGGGACGCAGCAGGCTTGGTCTTCCCGCCACCGGCGCCTCCCGTCTGAAGCTGCTTCATTTGCTGCTCGATGGTCTCTCGTATCGCGGCGATCGAGGCAGCCAACTTGCTCTGCTTCTCTTTTGGCTGGTCCGGCTTTTCATCCGGCGTTTGCCCCTTCTCCATCTTCGCCTGGGCCTGTGGGCCGGCTTCGGGAATGTACTTCGCCCGGGCGATCTCCTCGCGCACGGCCAGCTTGAAGATCGCCTCGGTTTCCACGCCGGCGTCGATAGCTTCCAGGGCCTGATGATGGAAATGCAGCACGGTCTTGAGCATCTCGTACTGCTTGTCCATCGAGGTATATGTATCGACCTCATGGAATGCGTTTTGGTGCAGGTAGTCCTCGCGGATCGAGCGCGACGTCTCCAGGGACAGCCGGTCACGCGGCGAGAGGGCCTCGGCGCCGACCAGGCGGACGATTTCGCGCAGCTCGGACTCCTGCTCCAGCAGGCTCATCGCCTCGACCGTCATGCGCTCCATCTCGTCGCCTTTGTCCCGATCCTTGAACACGCCCCTGAGGTACTGTTTGTAGAAGCTGTACGAGGTGAGCCAGTCGATGGCCGGGAAGTGCCGCTGGTAGGCGAGCTCGCCCTTGAGCGACCAGAAGACCTTGACGACATGCAGCGTCGCCTGGACGACGGGGTCGGAGAGGTCGCCGCCGGGCGGGCTGACGGCCCCGATGACGGACAGGCCGCCTTCGCGCTCCGGCGCGCCGAGACACGTGACGCGCCCGGCTCGCTCGTAGAACGCCGCGATCCGCGCCGCTAAGTAGGCCGGGTAGCCTTCCTCGGCCGGCATTTCCTCCAGACGGGTCGAGATCTCACGCATCGCCTCCGCCCATCGGCTCGTGCTGTCGGCCATCAGGGCGACGGTGTAGCCCATGTCGCGGAAGTACTCAGCGATCGTGATGCCCGTGTACACCGACGCCTCCCGGGCGGCCACCGGCATGTTCGACGTATTCGCAATCAGCACGGAACGCCGCATCAGAGGCTCGCCGCTGTGAGGATCCTTCAGCTCGGGGAACTCGGTCAGCACATCGGTCATCTCGTTGCCGCGCTCGCCGCAGCCGACGTAGACCACGATGTCGGCATCCACCCATTTGGCAAGCTGATGTTGCACGACGGTCTTGCCCGTCCCGAAAGGCCCCGGCACGCACGCCGTGCCGCCTTTGCTGATCGGGAAGAACGTGTCGATCACGCGCTGCCCGCTGACGAGCACGTTGATGGGAGCCAGCCGCTTTGCGAGCGGACGTGGGTTTCGCACCGGCCACTTCTGCATGAGCTTGAGCTCGTGCTTCGTGCCGTCCTCGGCCTCGCACACCGCCACCGTCTCCTCGACCGTATACTCCCCTGCCGCGATGCTCTTGATGGCCCCACCAATTTTCGGCGGCACCATGATCTTGTGGAGGACGAGCGTGCTCTCTTTGACCTCGCCGATGATATCGCCGGGGCCGACCTTCGCCCCCTCAGAAATCGTCGGCTTGAAAGACCACTTCTTGTCCCTGGCCAACCCGGGCATGTCGCTGCCGCGGCTCATGAAGTCGCCCTCAGCCTCGACCAGGTCGTCCAGCGGCCTCTGGATCCCGTCGTAGATACTCTCAATCAGTCCGGGGCCAAGCTCCACGCTCAGCGGCGCCTCGGTATCGACCACCGGCTCGCCCGGGCCGATCCCGGTCGTCTCCTCGTAGACCTGGATGGAAGCCCGATCGCCCCGGAACTCGACGATCTCCCCGATGAGGTTCAGCGACCCGACGCGAACGACGTCATACATTCGCGCCCCCGCCATGCCTTCCGCGACGACGACGGGACCGGCCACCTTCACCACACGACCTTGTCTCTTCTCTGCCATTATGGAAACCTTCTCATCTGCCTTTCAGGATATCGATACCCGTCGCGAGTTTCAGGACTTTGCCCAACGCTTCCGTGGCAAAGCCCTCGGATTCCTGTGTGAACGGGACCACGACAACGCATGGGGTTGGCTTGCTTTCGGTCGCGGCCAGAACCTCGTCCGCCGCGGCGGCGACGTTCTCCGAAACGACAAGCAGCGCGTACTTCGCGTCGACAATCTGCTCGGCCGCGGCGGCGATCTGCTCACGCTCGTGCCCCACGGCGTAGGTGTCCACGCCCAGCGCAGAAAACGGCATCACGAAGTCCGCATCCCCTAAAACTGCAACTTTACCTTCCATTTTGTGCGCACCTACGCGATACGATCCAGGATGAATTGCCTGTCCAAATGATTTCTCTTCGCCGTCAGGATCAGGCGCACCGTCCGCACCTCCTGCTCCTTCCTCAGCAAGTAGGCGATGATCGGCTGCGGGCCGGCCGTGATCTGACCGGCGGACCTCAAGTAGCCCATCAGGTAGTCATCACACTGCTGCTCGATCTTCAGGAACGAACCGTTGGCGGCGACGTAACCCGCACCCGCATCCACGACCGCATGGTACGGCGTCCCAAAGAACAGCGGTCCCAGCGCCTCGTAGCCAAGATCGAGACCCTGGCGGAATCGCTCCAGTTTGACGAACCCACCCGTCAAGAAGACGTCGCGCTGCTCGGCGTCAAGGAGTTTCAAACGCAGCATCGTGCGGATGTTCGTCAGATCGATCTGGATTCGGAACAGGTTCGGCAGAAACACGCCGCCAACCTCCCCGGCGGTACTCAGCTTGTAATCGGCCTGCACGCGATCGACCGCGTGATCGATCGCGCGGATATCTTTGTTCTCATAATACGCCAGAGTCCCCTCGTCGGCGGCCTGCCGCAGGTACGCGGGCAGTGCGACGTAGTTCTCCTCTTCGAATGCCTGCACCAGGACCTCGGGCGGAACGTTCCCTTCGGGACTGTAGTCGGTTCCTATCGACCTGTCGGTGAGCGCGCGCCGCAGAATCAGACGCAGATTGGCGAAGTCGTCCTGGCTCTTGAATACCGCCGTGATGCGTTCGTCCAGCATCAAGCTCTGGAAAAGCTCGCGGACCTCGGCCCGCTGCTCCTGGAGAGCCACCTCAAAATCGACGCTTGCGCCGCCCTGCGGCAGCGCATATTCCGTACCGCCAAGCGAGGCCATCGCCGAGGCGAAATCCTCGGCGTTCGCCATATCCGCGAGGATTCCGTGCGTGAGCATCAGCGTCTCGAGGCTTCGCACCCGGGCGCTCTGGAACATATAGCGCCAGTCGTCCCGCCCTACCGACGGATAGTCATAGTAGTCGAAGAAATCCGGCCTGGCTTTTTCTGCTTGTGCTTGCGGCATCTTCCGTCATCACGACCGACCGGCGTCGGCGCCCTTTCCAAAGAGGTCTTTGGCCAACTCGATCTCCAAATCCTTGCGCGCCTGCTCCACCAGGACGTCGATCGAGACATTCGTTCGGATCTTCCCGCGCTGCAGGAGGAAGCCGCCGCCGAAGTCCTGCTTCTTCTCGGCCAGCGCCAGCTCGCCCTTGCGGCCATCCTTCAGCTTTCCGTTCACCTCGTCGATGAGCTTCTGGTCCACGCGAGGGTCCTTCTTATCCGCAATCACCTGCTCGTCACCGCTCTCGGCCGCAGCCAGCATAAGCCTGGCCATAAGCTCGCGGTACTCGTTGTCCGGCAGCTCTCGGAGTTTGTCGCGTGCCTGGGCGAACACTTCATCGAGAATCGCGGCTTTGCCGGCCAGGTACTCCTTCGCCGCCGCCATGCGCGCCACGGCCAGCCGCTGCGATTTCTCCGTTTCGCCGGCCTGGGTCGCCATCTCCTGAGTCTGCTCCTTGAAGCGTGCCATCTCTTCATCGAGCTTGGCCTGCTCGGCGGCCTCGCGCTCCTTGGCCTGCTTGAGAATCTTGTCGGCCTCCGCCCCGGCGTCGGACGAGATCTTGTCGATTACCTGTTCCGCTTGCATCTGCACCATCCCGTCATAAAGGATCTGCGTTTCATCGGCCTCAAGCCTTATACAGCGGCAGCCACCACCTCGGGGAACTTGATGGCGAACCAGAGAAGGAACAGCGTGACGAGCAGACCCAGAATGGCGTAGATTTCCACCATGACCGCGTACACGACGCCGGCTTTGAAGGCCATCTCCGGCCTCTTGGCCGCCATGAGGATACCGCCGGCCGAGGTCTTGCCCTGCTGAACGGCGCTGAACAGACCCGCAATTCCAACGGGCAGACAGGCGGCCAGCACCTGCAGGCCGAGCCATGTGTTGATATCCTCCGACAGCCCCCCGGTGAAGATGTTCAACTGCAGCATGACGATAAAGGCCCCGAGGAAGCCGTAGAAGCCCTGCGTTCCCGGCAGCACGACCATGATGAACATCTGCCCGTACCGTTCCGGCTTCTCACTCAGCACGCCGGTGGCCGCCCGCGCGGCGATGCTGATCCCGTACGCCGAGCCGATACCGCCCAGGAAAGCCGCCAATCCCGCACCCAACAACGCCAATGCCATTCCAAGAGTCATTCTGTCAGCCTACCTTTCTGAGAACTTATTTTGCTGCCTTCTCGATATAGATATGCTCAAATTCTTTCGCCAAAGGCGTAAACTCCCTGCCGCCCGACGCGAGGAATTTCGGGAAGAACTCCACGTACTGTAACCGCAGGGTGTGGACGAACGCACTGAGGATCGCGAGCACGAGATTAAACACGTGCCCTCCGATGAAGATCAACACAGCGATGAGCGGGCCGATCCAGGGGATATCCGCCGAGACCTGGGCCATCACGTTGATCGCCATCGCCAGGCCGGCGCCGACCATGCCCAGCGCCATCAGACGCAGATAGCTGAGCACGTCGCCCAGATAGAACACGCTGCTGAAGACGTTGTAGAATCCCATCCCGAGCCGGGCGCCGATCCCGCCCTCGCGATGACTGAGGGCAAAGATCGCGATCGCGGCCAAGAGAGCCAGATAACCGAAGACCTTGCCGACAACCGCGGGAATAACGCCTGCCACACCCAACCCAAGTAAAACGAGAGAGTTGAGAAGCACAAGCCAATCCAACTGGTCGAATGCCGCCGCCATGTAATCCTTGCGACGCATGTTGTGCACGAGTGCGATAATCAGCCCGCTGATGAGCTGGATGTATCCCAGCCCGATCGCTGCGCCGAAGAAGATCAACGGGAACTTGAATGGATCGAACGCCAGAGCCAGGCTGGCATCCCTGCGGAGGACGAACTTCTGGATGGCGTCTCCGAACCAGCCGCCCGTCAGTGCGCCGACCACAACGGTAGCCACGGCACACAGGGCGAGCATGAGGAGCAGCTTCTTGTCCCCCTGCATCTTCTTGATGAACAGGGCCAGGATGCCGAGCATGAGGAGTCCGTATCCGGCGTCGGCGATGCACATGCCGAAGAAGATCGCGAAAAACGGCGCCAGATAGGGCGTCGGATCCACGCTGATGTGATGCGGCATCCCGTACAGACGCGTCACAACCTCGAACGGCTTGACAATCTGCGGGTTCTCGATATCGACGGGAACCTCCTCGTCCGCTGCCGGTTTCACTTTGCCCACGCTGGCGGCACTGAAACGTCCCACAAGCCCTTTCAGGCGATCGTAATCGTGCTTCCGGCACCAACCTTCGAGGATCATTGTCTGCTCGGTGGCGGGGACATTGTCGCGCGTCTTCTCCCGCGCCAGCGCGTTCCGGTAGTGGTCGTGCAGGATCTGCAGCTTCAGCAGATTCCGGGCCAGTGTCACCGCCCCTTCCTCATGCTCCTCCAACTGCCTTTGCGCCTCGCCCAGCTTCTCCTCGTACTCGCGAATCAGCTCGGCGACCGTGCCCGTCATCGGCTCGAAACTGACGATCTCAAATTCGTACGAACGGAGCAGCTTCTGGACCTGCTCGGCGTTCTCCCGCAGCGTGACGGCCAGGACCGCCTCCCTCGTGCCGGCCGTGCCCACGACCTGGATCGCGCCTCCCGCCTCCGTCAACTGCTCCCGGAACTCCTCGAAGTGCTGCGTCGGGACGAGGCCCGCCCAGCAGACGCCCGTGTGAAGCTGACGGATCTCCTCCACCGGCGTCTCCAGAGGCGCCCAGGGTTGCAGCATCTCCAGAGTGGTCCGGTAATGTTCGATCTCGGCCCGGGTCTTTTCCATGGCCGTTTGAACGTGCTCGGTCTGATCGACAATCTTCAGGACCTGAGCATCCGTGGTAATTTCCTCATAGGACTGCCGATTCACGACTTTGCGCGGAGCCAGAGCGCTCGCCAAGCCTTTCTCTCTTGGGGCGTACTCCTTTAGGAAAGCACTGCTTCTCGCCAGACGAGACACCAGCTCTTCAACATCTTTCGGACGCTCCCGCACGGCGGCGAGTTCCGGCGTGTCTTTGCCGATCATGGCTTCATCGGCATTGAGAATCTGGCAAATCCCCTCCTCCTGCAGCACCTCCAATAACTCGGAGACCTGCGAGCGATGGCAAACAATCATGACTTTTGCCATGGGAATGATAGCCATGGTCAGCCTTTCCTCAGGTAATCCACGACCTTCGTGACCGCCGCCGGGATCTTGTCCTGTACGCCCTGCCGCAATTGCTGACGCTGCTGCTCGGCCTGGGCGTTCAACCCCTTCACTTCGTCGTCGGCCTGGGCCCCGGCCTTCTCGACGGCAGCATCAATGCTCTTGCGCCTTTTCGTCTCGGCCTCTTCCTGCCGGCGCCGCCGTTTCTGGCGTCCCTGATCGACGAGGGCCGCCGCATCGGCCTTGGCCTTCTCGATCGTCTCCTGTGCTTCCACCTCGGCTTGTTTGATTTTCTTTATCAGTTCCATGTGCGACCATGCCCCTTTTCATGCAGCCACTGCGAAATGGCGAAGTCTATAGCATCGCGGAATCGATGGCAAGGAAAATCACGAGTCATCCGGCCGGACTTGACCATCGGAGGGCAATAAGACTCCAGCCGCACTGAACGAGCGTCAAAGAACGTCGGCTACAAATGTGGCTGGCGACCCCTCCTGCCGCGCTACAACAGGCGTTCCGTCAGAGCCACCAGCTCCTTGACGTGGCCGAGCGATCCGCGGAACTGGGCTCGTTCCTCGTCATTGAGGTCAAGCTCTACGATCTTCTCGATGCCTCGTCGGCCCAGGATGGCGGGCACACCGACGAACTGGCCGCCGGCGTCATATTCCGTCTCGCAGCGCGCACAGCAGGACACGATATTCCGGGTATCGTGCAGAATGGCCTCGGCCATCTTGACCGCTCCGGCCGCCGGGGCGTAGTACGCGCTGTACCCGAGGAGATTGACGATCTCAATGCCGCCCTTGCGCGTGCGCTCGATGATCGCGTCGATCCGGTCCTGGCTCAGGAGCTGGGCAATCGGAATCCCGCTGACGGTGGTGAAACGGGGCAAGGGGACCATGTCGTCGCCGTGCCCACCCATGAGGACGCACTTCACATCCTCGACGTTCACACCGATCTCGGCGGCGAGGAAGTAACTGTACCGGGCCGAATCGAGCGCGCCGGCCATGCCCATCACGCGGTGCTTCGGAAAACCGGTGACCTTCGCTGCAACGTGGACCATCGCGTCGAGCGGATTGCAGACGATAATCACAACCGCTTCCGGCGAGAACTCGACGATCTTGCGGCTGACGTCTCTGACGATCCCGGCGTTCGTGGCCAGCAGGTCATCGCGGCTCATCCCCGGCTTTCGCGGCACGCCGCTCGTGACAATCACAATATCGCTATCGGCCGTCGCGCTCCAATCGGTCGTGCCGAGAATATTCTGCTGCGACAACTGGATCGGACTGGCCTCGGCCATGTCGAGCGCCTTGCCCTCGGCTAAGCCGCGAACGATATCCACCAGAACAATCTCGCCCAGACGCCTCGTCGCGGCGATATGAGCGGTGGTGGCTCCGACGTTGCCCGCCCCTACCACCGTGATCTTGTCTTGCGCCATTGGGTGTCTCCTTGAATCGTCATGCATGATCGGGCACAGGGCGGCATCATACCGGCGCACCCGCAGACTGTCAACGTGCGGCCGCAAAGCATACGCGCCGCACGCGACGAAACCTACCGGCAGGTAAGCGTCAGTTGGTGCAGGCGGACCCGGAAGGCTTCGAGCGTGCGCTCGTGGTCCGTATGGCCGACGAGGTTCTGCTTCTCGTGCGGATCGTTTCGGCGGTCGAAGAGCTGCTCGTACGGCGGGTCCTGCTCGCTGTATCGCAGGTACTTGTAGCGCTCGGAGACAACGCCTTCGGTCTTGGGGATCAAGTTCTGCGAGGCATTCCGGGGGCGATTCTCGAACAGGTGTTCGTAGAGGAAATCGGTGCGCCACGGGATCGTCCGGCCGCCGATCAGAGGCGTGAGGTCCGCGCCCTGCATGACCGCCGGGACCGCCACACGCGCCAGCGACAGCATCGTCGGCGCCAGATCGATGTTTAACACCATCTCCTGGCAAACCTGGCCGCGCGCGCTCGCGGGCAGCCGCGGGTCGCAGATAACCAACGGCACGCGGATGCTCTCCTCGTACCCGTACCACTTGCCGGCGAAACCGTGCTCGGCGAGGAAGAAGCCGTTGTCGCCGATCAGGATCAAAACGGTATTGTCCGCGAGGCCCAGCCGACCCAGCTCCCGCCGAATTCTCCCGATGACGACATCGACGCCGGTGATGAGCCGGTAATAGCCCTTCACCGATTCCTGGTATTGCTCCGGCGTGGCGAACCGCACCTTCCAGCGCACCCGCGCCGTGGTCTCGTCGTTCCGCAGAAACTCCGGCAGCGTCCTGAAGTGGCTCTCAGAGGCCGTCTCGGGCACGGGGATCTGCACGTCCTTGTAGAACTCCGCATACGCCGGATCGTAGATGAACTGCCGCGGGTCCGCATCCTGTACGTGCGGGGCCTTGAAGCTCACCGACAAGCAGAACGGCTGGCCCTTCGAGCAGCCCTGCAGAAACTCAATCGACTGCTCGCCGAGAATCTGCGTCAGATGCTTATAGTTGCCGTTCTCGTCCTTCTGCTCGTATTTCGGCTGGCCCGGGATGCCCTTCCAGTAGTCGAACGTGTCCTTGTGAAAGTCCTTGTCCCGGCCGACGCCGAACTTGCCGATCAGCCCCAGCCGATAGCCCGCCTGCTTGAGCCGGGCCGGATAGGTCTGCTCCCACGCCTCATCCGAGAAGCCCGTGGCGAAGTCATGGATCCCGTGCCGCCGTGCGTATTGGCCCGAGAAGATACTGGCCCGGCTCGTCGCGCAGATCGACGTAGTCACGAACGCATTGACGAACCGCACGCCGTCGACCGCCATCGCATCCATATTCGGCGTCCGGATGATCCGGTTGCCCATGCACCCCATCGTATCCCAACGCTGATCGTCGGTAAGCAGAAAGATGATATTCGGCCTCGCCCCCGACGCCCGTGAAGCGCCAACCGACAACCGCGACCCGAGCGGCGAAAGCCCAACCACTCCCAGCCCCGCCGCCGATTTCAAGAACGCCCGACGTGATGTGCATCGCCCCGTCATCCTGAGACCTCCATGAAATCCGTTGCCCATCCTGCGTCACCGAACGGCAACCACCCCAAGAATGATACAAGACCCGCCCCACCTCCGCCAGAGAAAAGCCCCGCGCCCAGATCCCGCCGCCGTGCGCCTCGCGCACGCCTGCCGATCACAAATGCGGCGTGCCCGCCTCATTACCTATTCTCGCCCCGAGGCCATCTGGAATCTGAGTCATTCTTCAGCAGTTTCGGCCTTAAGCAGTCGAACGATATCACTGAATCCGCGACGAACCGCTCCATCCGACGGAGTCCAGCCTCGACCGTTCCGGAGGGTCGCATCGGCATCGTGCGAGAGGAGCAACTCGACGATCTCCTGGCGCCCGGACCAAGCCGCGATGTGCAGCGGTGTGTCACCGCCCCGAGTTTGCACATTTACACCGGCTCCGTTTGCCAGGAGCAACCCAGCCATGGTTGTCCGGCCATTCGCCGCCGCGTTGTGGAGCGGCGTTCTCCCCTCCTTGTCGACCGCATTCACGCTGGCGCCCGCAGCAAGCAGCAGGCGGCTTGCACGGACCCAACCGCCAGATGCCGCCATGTGCAGGGGCGTCTGATCGGCATCATCTTTGACATTTATCTCAGCACCATGACTCAGCAGAAGCTCCACCATCTCGAACACCAGCGACTCTACTAATTCTTCTTTCTGAGCCGGGAAGAGATCCTCATTGCTGGGCGAGTTGCATTCAATAGGCTCCACATGCACCGAGCGTCGCAAGAAGGCGGCGTGCAGTGCTGTCGAGTCGTGACCACTCCCCTCGTCAATATCAGCCCCATCCGCGATGAGGAACTCCACGATCTCCTTGTGCCCGCGCCGGGCGGCCAGGTGGAGCACCGTTTCTCTGCAAAAATAGCCCTCACCCATCTTGGCGCCATGCGACATCAGCATCTGAACCATATCGAGGCATCCAGCGGAAACCGCACAGTACAAGGGGCTCTCACCATAGCTGGTCTCGGCATTGACAGCGGCCCCTTGGGCCACAAGGAGAAAGGCAATTCCTGCATGGCCGTGTCTGGCTGCTTCATGCAGAGGAGTGCTGTCACCGGGATCCCGCGCGTTCACATCGCCGCCATGATCGAGAATCATCTGCACGATAGCTTCATGCCCCTCACGAGCGGCGATATGGAGTGGCGTGCTTTCCTTGCCGGCCCGGGCGTTCACATCGGCCCCGTGGGCAATCAGAACCTCTACGACATTTGGGTGATCCTCTTGAGCCGCAACGCGCAGAAGCGTTTGGCCGCCCTCGAGAGTCTGGCTCACATCCGCTCCCTCGCGAAGAAGGCTGTCCACCTTCTCGCAGTCACCCGCAAATACGGCGAGAAAGATAGAAAGGTCCGTGCCGGCACGAATCAGCAGGTCCGTCGTTTCGCGGTGTCGGTAGCTGAGGGCGCAAAGTGCCGGGGTATACCCGCGATTATTGACGCAGTTCGGGTCAGCGCCATGATCGAGAAGAGACTGGACAATAGCCGTGCGTCCTAAACAAGCAGCCATATGCAGAGGGGTATCGCCACGGGCATCTCTCGCATCAATCTCGGCTCCACGGGAGACAAGCAGCTCCGTCATCTCCACACTTGAATATGCCGCCATGTGAAGCGGCGTACAGGTCGCACTCCGACGGCGCCCCCGTCCATTGACATCGGCGCCTCGGGCAAGAAGCAGTTCCGCCACGTCCTTGTGGCCGCCTCCTGCCGCTTCGTACAAGGGTGTCCTGCCGGACTTGTCGGTCGCATGGATATCCGCGCCATGGGCAATCAGCAGCCCTGCAAGAGCCGCCTGTCCGCGAGAAGCCGCGCAGTGCAGAGGCGTATTACCTCCTCGATCTTTCGCGTTGACATCCGTACCGCTCGCAAGCAGCCTCTGCGCACGCTTGTAGTGTCCCATGAAGGCGGCCCCGCGCAGGGACTCTTCGGCTGACTGCTTGCTCTTCCTGCCGCACCCGCCGACAAGAAGGACGGCAGCCGTCACGACACACAATAGCCTGTCCGCACTCACTCGCAGTTGCCTCCTGTCAACGACCTATGGGTCCGCCACCATTATACAATACAAGGCATTGAGAATCGCAAAAGTAACGAGGATAATCAGAATTGGCGGGGAGGCGATGGAGACGGCCGGCAGTTGGGCAGGCCTTAGAAGGAGCGGGGAGTGAATCAGGACGGTGACACCTCCATCGCTGGAAGTTCGGATTCGCTCAGCGATTGGTGCCCCCCAGTGACGAACCATTGGCAGTCCCGAGCTCGAAGTCGGCCAAAGACATCGCCAGCATAAGCGCAGACGCGGCTGCTATAGAGCCATCTTCTACGCTCGCTCCTTCGGGTCTCTGCGTCCTGCCAAGCGTGCGGAACTGGATTGCCGCCCGCGCGGGAATGGCAAGGTCACGCCTTCGTGCCTCTACCCGGCCTATTCCGGCTTGGGCTCCGGTTCTGGTTTCGGCTCCGGCTCGGGCTTCGGCTCGGGCTCCGGCTTCGGCGCAGGGGTCAGGTCGCGGTCGGCGAGCCACAGGTCGGCGAAGAGACGCAGGTCGAGACCGTCGACGACGCCGTCGCCGTTGAGGTCGGCGGGCGTTCCCTCCGGCGGGACCGGCAGGTCGAGGGCCAGCGCGATGAATGTGAAGTCGTCGGCGTCGAGCGCGCCGTCGGCGTCGAAGTCGCCGAGTTTCGGCAGGCCGCGATAGAGACGGACTTTGCCGTCGCCGGCGCCGACGAGCAGATCCCAGTAGCCGTCTATTGGGCCGAAGTGGCCGTCGCCGGTCCAATAGCAGACGAACGGACGCGAGCGCGGCGCGCCCGGCAGGTCGATCGGCTGGCCGTCTGATTGCACGAGCGAATACCCGGAGAACATGGGCAGCGACTCGACGCCGGTGTTCTTATAGAACAGGATCAGGCCGTCGGTGTTGCCGACGAGCAGGTCTTTCATGCCGTCGCCGTCGAGGTCCACGACCACGGGGCTCGACCGCCCGCCCGGCACCATCAGGTCGTGCGTATCCGCCTGGGCGTAGGAACCATCCGGGGGGGAGTAGTAGAAGTGCGGCGGGATGGCCGTGCCACAGCCGCAGTTGTAGTAGATGTGGATCAGGCCATCGAAGCCCCCCGCCACGATATCCAGCATGCCGTCGTCATTCCAGTGGACGAAAACGGGCGTCGCACGCACGCCGACGTCGAGGTCCCAGGCATCATTACTGCCGACTTTGACGTTCGCGCCGGCGTCGAACGCCGGGTCGTTGTCGTCCGCAACGTTCAAAAAGATCTGTGCCGTTCCATCCGCCAGACCGACCAGCAGGTCCTTGCGGTCGTCGGCATCCCAGTACACGACGCGGGGAAAACTGCCGAGGCAGCCCTGGGCCGGAACGGCCAAATCCCCACCGTTCGCCTGCACGTAGAAGTAGTCCGTGAAGCATGGGTCCGCTTCCGTTCCCACGTTGAGGTAGACGCGGACCTTGCCCGGGATCGCGCCCCCGCCCTCGCCAACAATCAGGTCCTTGAGCAGGTCGTTGTTCCAGTCCTCGAACGACGGCACGGAATAGCCCGGCACGACGATGTCGTTGCCATCGGCCTGCACGAACTCCTCGAGCCCGAGATCAATGACTTCATCGGCGGCGAATCCCGGCACAGACAGCAAGAGTACGGCGAGAGACAGTGTGGCGAATCGTGTCCAGCGGCTCATGTCGAATACCCTCCATCGCACAAAACAAAAAAAGACCCCTTCCAGACGCGTCTGATTCGTGTGCAAAGGACCATCTGAGGAACCTTCCCCGGTTTTCCCTCCTTGAGGAGTGTATTGTAGCCTTTCGCCGGCTCTATGTCAAGGCGAAAGACCTGCGACCGCGAGTCGCCGTCCGGCAGGAAAGACATAGATTTCGAGCGGGGGAAAAACCTCGCGGGGGCCTGAAAATTGGGGTTTTGGTGCAGAAGAGGAAAAATTCGCGAAAAAATCCGATTTCCCCCTTGACGAGATGACTACAACTGTAATATGCTTGAGGTAGACTACACGTGTAATCATTTAGGAGATCCGTCATGACAAAGAAACTCCCGAGAATATCCGAGTCGGAATGGCGAGTGATGCAGGTGCTGTGGGAGCGTGGGCCGCAGACGGCCAACGACGTGGTCCAACGGCTCGACGGCCAGGAAAAATGGAAGCCGCGGACGGTGAAGACCCTGATCGGCCGGCTGGTCCAGAAAGGGGCCGTCCGGTTCGAGGAGGAAGGCAACCGGTACCGGTACTCGGCGGCGGTCCGAGAGGATGAGTGCATCCGCTCGGAGACGCGGTCGTTCGTTCGCCGCGTCTACCAGGGGGCGATGAAGCCCGCCTTGGCGGCCTTTCTCGAAGACGTCGAGCTTTCACCGCAGGAAATCGAGGAGTTGCAGAAGGTCCTCGAACAGAAGAGGAAGGAATGACCATGGAATCCTTCGGAAATACCCTTCAGCCGTTCTTAGCGTGGCTCCTGGAGACGACCCTCGTTGCCAGTGTGGTGATCGGCCTGATCCTGATCTTGCAGAAGCTGCTGGGCCGTCGGCTGGGCCCGCGCTGGTCTCATGCGCTCTGGCTGGTGTTGCTTCTGCGGATGGTCCTGCCCTGGACGCCGCCGAGCCCGGTCAGCCTGTTCAACCTGATCCCGGCGTCGCTCCAGCGCGACGCCGCGCGCCAGACCACGAGCAGCATCCCGCCCGAGAATGCGTTCCGCCCCGCCGACAGCGCCGGGACAATGGAAGGGACGAGCGTCGCAGAACCAGCACCCACCGAATCCGCGGCCGAACCGGCCAAACCCCGGCCCCAGGAGATCGTGAGGGCCACCAGCCCTCCGGCCCCCCTGCTCACGGCCATTCGGCGGATGCTGCCTGTGTTCTGGCTTGGCGGCGCGATCCTCCTCGGCGGATACCTTGTCGCGAGCAATTTCGCACTGTGGCGGATCATCAAGCGGGAGCATCCGCTCGTCGAGCAGCCCATTCTGGAGCTTTTCGAGCAGTGCAAGTCGCAGATGGGCGTCGTGACCATCGTAGCCCTGGTCCCGAGCGACGAGGTCAAGGCGGCCGCCCTGTTCGGCTTCGTCCGGCCGCGCTTGCTCCTGCCGCGCGAGATGGTCGATACGGCCAGCCCGGACGAATTACGCTACATCTTCCTGCACGAACTGGCCCACCTCAAGCGCCACGACATTTACCTCGGCTGGCTCACGAGCATTTTGCAGGTCCTGCACTGGTTCAATCCGCTGGTCTGGCTGGCCTTCTACCGGATGCGGAGCGACCGCGAACTGGCCTGCGACGCCCTGGTCCTGACGCGCACGGAGGCGGACGAATCGCACGACTACGGCCGCACGATGGTCGGCCTGTTGGGCCGCTTCTCGCGCTCGCGCCCCCTGCCGGCCATGGCCGGAATCCTCGAAAGCAAATCCCAATTGAGAAGGAGGATCACCATGATCGCGAGATTTGAAAACAACCGATACCGCTGGTCACCTACCTCTATCGTCCTGATTGTGGCCCTAGCGTGCGTATCCTTGATGAAGGCGCAACAACCGGGTACGAGTCCAACCTCGGCGGGCAACCGGGGGAACTCGATGTTCCTGCAGGACGTCATCGTAGATCCCAACACGCGACTGGAGTTTCGAAAGGTCTGCGGGATCACCGGCAGCAAAGACGTGATTGACATGACCTACCACGGTACGCATATGGACATGTCACCTAATGGGCGATTCCTTCTGTGTGGGGGCCACATTATCCCCCTGGCAGAGGGAGACCTCAGGGAGTTGACAAATGGGGACTTAAGGGTCGGCCGCGTACGCTGGTCTCCAGATGGAACGATGATCGCGTTCTATTCTGACGGCGGTATCTGGGTGATGCCAATCTCCCAAGAAACTGGAGAAACGACGGGGCCGGCCAAGAGACTCGTCGACGGAGAGTACTGGTATCAGTTCTCCGTCCAATGGTCGCCCGACTCCGAGAAACTCGTTTACCGGGGCCCCGGTCATGACAATCTGCATGTCGTTTCCGTTCGAGACGGGACGACCTCACAGATCACCACGGGAAATGCCTTGCGGAAGATCCAGGGCGGCTGGTCGCCAGATGGGAAGTGGATCGCCTACAACCAGGAGGATAACAGCATCTGGGTGGTCCCTTCTGAAGGCGGGCAATCGCGCAAACTCGCCGATGTGGCCGGCCGTGGGATTCCCCATTGGACTCCCGACGGTCAGTGGGTCGTCTGTCAGTGGAATCATGACCTTCGGTTCATCCGGTTCTCTGATGGCATGATCGTGAACGTAGACGTGCCGAGAGGAGTCGGTGCGTTCTTTTCCTGGTCTCCCGACAACAAGAAGATGCTGTTCTACAAGCCGTCCTATGGATGGCAGGATTCCCTCCGAATCATCTCCGTCTCCGGCGGTCAGCCGATTGCACCTGATGCATTGTCAACAGGAAGACCAAAGTGGACACCTGACGGCCGATTTATCTTTACGTGGGGCGACTACCAGGACAGGTATCTGTATTGGGTCACTCCGTTTGGGGCCGGGGCCGCCGAGCCTTATCCGCTGTTGCTGGATAGACCCTATGGTTATGTGCCTGGAATGACGCCATACGCACAGGAGTCTCTGTCGCCCAGCAAGGAAAAGCTCCTTTTTACAGCCCATACGGAATCAGGGAATATTGAAAACTGGGTGGTGCCGATTTCCGCGCGGCGCGGTGCCTCTACGGGACCAGCCGTGAAGGTTTTCGATAAGGGCCCGTTCAAACGAGATGCCTGCTGGAGTCCGGACGAGTCAAAGATCGCGCTCCTGTATGGAGGCGATCTGTGGGTCGCCCATACCGATGGAAGCCAGCCGGTGAAATTCACCGCGACCGCCGATCGTGATGTCGTGCGCCGTGCGTGGTCACCGGATGGCAGCGCGATCTCCTGGATCAGCCACGATCCGAACACAGGACAATCGGCGCTGCGGATTCGTTCGTTGTCTGGGGATCAGTCACGGGAGATCGCCAGTACCCCGAAATTCATACGGCACCCCTGGTCACCGGACGGAACGTGGATCGCCTATGAGTTCTATGCGAACGAATCAGACACTACCCGGGAACTGTACGTTGTTCCGGCCGCCGGCGGAGAACCCACACGGCTCATTGAGGCACCGTATGATTACCACGCCGCATTCAATTTCGCATGGCATCCTCAAGACGATCAGCTTGCCCTCGTTTGTGGCCAGGAACTCCTGCTCTTCGATCCGGCCAATGGGCAGCGGCAGCAGGTCGCTAGCCTGCCGAATCCAATATGGGGACGCGTCTTTGATATGCGTTGGTCGCCGGATGGAAAGATGCTCGGCCTGGTTCTGGAGGCCAAGCCGAATTCGACACGTGACGGAAGGGACATCTCCGGCGGCACCCGTCTGTTCACGGTGACCATCCCGGGAGGCAAATGGACAGAACTGGCCGGCGAAGCAGGGACCAACTATTACTTCGTGTGGTCGCCCGACGGCAAATGGGTTGCCTACAACTCCGAAGGATGGATCAGGAAACAGCCGGAGGGTGTTCTTTGGGAAGCTAACGTTGATGCGTTCCTGAGGCAAGCCGCAGGGGAAGAGGCGGCGTCCCAGGCGATAGCCGTCAAGCCTGAGCCGGCGCTGCATCGGATCGAAGTAAGGACGCCGGGACGCGTCCACAGTCGGCCCTCCCCCGACGGCAAGTACCTGTCGGGCGTGGACGACGCAGGCGACCTCATCCTGCGCGAACCGGCCACCGGCAAACAGTGGAAGCTGACGGAGAAAGGTCCCGAGTCCAAGGACTTCGCCCATGGGTCCCTGATATCGCCCGACAGCGCGAGGGTGGCCTACTACTGGTTCAACGCCAAGACCGAGGACTTCGACCTGCGTGTGGTCGGATTGGACGGCTCGAATGACCGGCTTCTATGGGCGGCCGAGGACGGAGCGCGGTCTTTCAACATGAGGGTGTGGGCACCCGATGGAAAGCACATTTTCGGCGAGTTCCTGGGCGAGGATGAGCCCGTCCGACTTATACGGGTCTCGGCAAAGGACGGCTGCAGAAACGTTGTCAAGGCATTCGATCGGACGCGGTTGTTTACGGTTGACACCTCGCCCGATGGGCGCTATCTCGCATACGACGTCGCCGACAGTGAGGCCTCGAATCGCGACATTCTCGTTCTTGATCTTGAGGGGAATCGTGAGACGCCGGTGGTCACCCATCCGGCCAACGACAAGCTGCTCGGCTGGACGCCGGACGGAAGGCACATCTTCTTCGCCAGCGACCGTAACGGCACGTGGGACGCATGGCTCTTGCAGGTGGATGACGGCACGCCGCACGGCCTGCCCGAGATGATCAAGGCCGGCATGGGCGACGTGACGCCCGTCGGATTTACACGAGACGGAGCCTTTTTCTACGAATACAAACACAGCGGCTGGAATGTCTACACCGGCGTGCTTGGCGAAGATCATTCCGAACTCGTGGAGGGACCGGAGCCGGTGCGCCAGGTCGGCAAGGACGGGTTTCCCGACTGGTCGCCCGATGGGCGGCATCTTGCCTATATGTCTCAGCCCGATCGCGACAAGCCTCCGACGATCCGCATCCGAACGCGGGGAACAGACCGCGAGCGCGAAATCACGCCGGATCTCCCGCATTGTCAGTGGCTCCGCTGGTGTCCGGACAGTCGGCACCTGCTGCTGACGGATGTCGCCGGTCAGTCCGCTGTCTATAAGCTGGATGTCGATACCGGCCGATGCAACTCGCTGATTCAGAAAGACCAGGAAGACACTGGCGGCAGAATCAGACAAGCGGAACTCTCTATGGACGGTAGGACGCTGGCCTACCGGATACGCGGCAGAGGAAATCTAAATCGGCTGGTAATCAGAAATCTCGACACGGGGCAAGAGAGAGAATTATTACGCACCGAGGCCATGGGGGCCACTCATCTCGGCTTCGCGAACGGATGGGCCCTTTCGCCGGATGGAGCCAAGGTGGCGCTGTGCATGCGGGAAGGCAGTGCGGATAATCCGATGGCCCTCAAAGTCATGTCCGTCGAATCGGGCAAGTGTACGACTATCGTTGACGAAGGGGCAAACCAGGTCGCATGGACAACGGATGGTTGCGGGCTGCTGATCACGCGGCACCAAACAGGACTCTGGGCGGTCTCTGCTGAAGGAGGAGAACCGCGCAAGCTGCTGGAATGGAACGGACCCATTATCGCCCCGCGGATTCATCCCGATGGCCGGCATATGGCCTTCTTCAGCGGCGCGAGGATATCGGAACTGTGGGTGATGGAGAACTTTCTACCGACGGCGGTCGCGCGGGTTTCCCGATAGGGACAACGCCGACATTGTTCTTGAGAACCAGCCGATTGCACGTACGGCCGAAAGCATAAGGAAGGGCAGAACCATGAGAGAATGGGTGACAGAGTTGATTGAGTCGGTGTCCCCGAACCTTCCGAACGTCGAGATCGGCCTGCCGCGCGTACGGGATTGGATGCCCATTGTCGTGGTCAGTGCGGCCTGCATCGTACTCACAGCGCTGTGGCTCTTCGCCGTGCTGGAATACCGGTGGCTCAAGGCCAAGCATGGCTCATAGCATGACGAGAGATGCCGGCACGGTAGAATGCACCGTCTCGGCCTGGCCTGCTGGCGGTGTGACATGCGCCGGCGATGGTCTCGACGGGGACAGTCGCGGCACGACGCCGGCGATTACGTCAGGAACCTGTTCAGGACGGCGGCGGTGTGGGCGGCGACGAGCATGAGATAGTCGAGGTCGCCGAGCGTGTAATGATCGTGGACCATGGCGTTGTCGACGTAGATGACGCCGTAGCAGCCGGCCGGACCGACAATCGCCGCGATCAGCGCCGAGCGGATTCGGGCCTTCGTCTCCACGTCGGCGGCCACCCGCGGCAGGACCAGCGACTGGCCCCGCTCGACGGCCTGATTAATCTTGTCCGCCAGCGTCAGTTCACCCAGGTCCACGGCCTGGCCGTCCCGCCGCTTGCCCGCGTGGTAGGTCATGGGACCGGTGGGCTGCTCCCGCAGGGCACACCACGTATGGAAGGCGCCAAACTGTTTCAGGCTGACGCCCAACAGCGTGACGAGCAGATCTTCGAGGTTCTTCGACTTGCAGATGACATCGCACGCATGAGAGAAGTCGGACAGCCGCTTGGCGGGCAGCCGCATCGCCGGGGCGTGACCGGCGTCCGGCTTCCTCACGACCGTCTCATGGACCGGCGTCGCCAGACCGGCTTCCAGATTGAGCGTATCCTCAAACTCCGCACCATCGGCCGCCTGGGCCGCCTCACCGAGGTTCACCTCGATGGTGAAATCCGTGATCCGAATGGAGTCTCCGGTCTTGATCTCCGCCGTCTGGATGGCCTCGCCGTTGAGGTAGGTCCTGTTGGCTGAGCCCGCATCCTGCACGTGCCATTTGCCGTCCCCGTCGCAGGCAATCACGGCGTGTTTCTTGGAGACGGTTCGGTCGGGCAAAAAGACGTGACTATCCGCCGCCCTGCCGATCTGGATGGGCCCCTGAGCGAACTGGAACTCCTTCGTGTCCCCATCCTTCTGTTTGAGTACTAGACGCATCGTCCGTACCTCCACTTCCGGGTTCCGATTGGCGATTCCATTATGACGTCCCTGCGCGCGTCTGTCAAGGACGCAATCCGGAGATTCCGGGAGCGTGAACGGGCGTCTACAGGACTGTGCGGGTAAATCCAGACAATTCCGACACGATCCTCGTGCGTGTCCGGCATCATTGCCCGTGCGGCGTCCTGCCAAGGCGGTGGCGGTACTGGTCGAGGATCACGGCGGCCACGATGACACAGCCGGTGATGAGCCTTTTGGTGTATTCCTGGGCGCCCACCTGGGCGAGACCGGCCCCGAGAACGGCGATGATCAGGACCCCGAAGAAGGAGCTGACCACCGAGCCCCGGCCGCCCATGAGGCTCGTGCCCCCGATGACCACGGCGGCAATCACCTGCAGCTCGAAGCCGATGGCGGTGTTCGGATTGGCCGAGGACATGCGGGCCGTCTGGATCACGGCGGCCAGGCCGGCAAGCAGGCCCGCCAGCGCGAAGACCGCCAGCTTGTAGGGGCGCGGGTCGATGCCCGACAATCGAACGGCCTCCTCATTGGTGCCGATGGCGATCAAGTAGCGGCCGAATACCGTGCGTGACAGGACCAACTGACCGACCACGACAATCGCAATCGCGATCAGAAAGGGAAGTGACAAACCAAATACCGCCGTCTCAGTGACAACCTCGATGGGACCGCCGACGTAGATCGTGCGGGATCCCGTCACAAGGTAGGCGGCGCCACGCGCCGCCTCAAGCATGCCCAGCGTGACGATGAACGACGGCAGCCGCCAGCGGACAGTCACGAAGCCGTTGGTGGCGCCGCAGCCAAGACCGACGAGCAGACACGCGAGAACCGCAGGTCCAAGAGGCAGACCCCAGTTCACGAGGGCCACTCCGAGGACCGCCCCGGCTAACGCCACCACGGAGCCCACGGACAAGTCGATGCCTGCAATGATGAGCACAAACGTCATTCCCACGGCAGCGATGGTCGTGTCGGGGATCTGGTTGGCGATCGTCCGAAAGGTGGTCAGCGTGAAGAAGTGATCGGCGGCGATGCCGAAGATGCCCAGCAGCAGGAGCAGCGCAACGGCCATGCCCACATAGTCGGTGACAATCCTCACCACCCTTGTTCTCTTGAGATCGTCAGCCATGTCCCCTGCCCTCGTCACCTTTTGACGTACTCGCTGAATGCGGCGGTCATGATCGCTTCTTCGCTCCAGTGGTCCCGCTCGAACGTCCCTGCCACGCGTCCGGCCGAAAGGACCAGGATCCGGTTGCACAACGCCATGAGCTCCTTGAGGTCCGAGGAGACGAAGAGGATCGCTTTGCCCCTCTGCGCCAGGTCGCTCAGCATCCGATAGATTTCGAATTTGGCCCCGACGTCGATCCCGCGCGTCGGCTCGTCGAAGATGAGCACATCGCAATCCCTGTACAGCCACTTCGCAATGACCAGCTTCTGTTGATTGCCCCCGCTGAGCTGACCGGCGATTTGTTCGACGGACCAGCACCGGATGCCCAGTGCATCGACATGGCGGCGGGCCACCTGCTGCTCATGTGACGACAGGATCCAGCCCAACCGACTCAGACTGCTCAACCGCGTGATGGTGATATTCGGCCGGACGGGAAGCGAGAGAAACAGCCCCTGTTCCTTGCGGTCTTCCGTCAATAGGGCAATCCCGCGGCGCACGGCATCCCGCGGCTTGCGGATACGCACGGGCCGGTCGGAGCCATGCAGGTATATCGCGCCGGATTCGGCGGAATCGGCCCCGAAGATGGCGCGCATCGCTTCCGTGCGTCCGGAACCCATGAGACCGGCGACGCCCAGAATCTCGCCGCGATACGCCTCAAAAGAAACGTCGCGAACCCGGTCGCCCCGCGTCAAGTGCGCGACGCGCAGAGCCAAAGGCCCACGTTCTCCGCTCGGCGCGAGGCATTCACGCCCCAGGTCGCGACCGACCATCATGCGAATCACTGCATCGGAGTCGAGGTCCTCGGTCGCGTGTGTCCCCACGACCTGGCCATCGCGAAGAACGGTGACACGATCCGCGATGCTCAGCACCTCCTCGATGCGATGTGAGATGTAGATGATCCCGACGCCTTGGGCTTTGAGCCGGCGGATCTGGGTGAAGAGGAGTTCCACTTCGCTGTCGGTCAAAGAAGCTGTGGGCTCGTCAAGGGCCAGAACACGGCACCGGCGTGACAGCCCGGCGGCAATCTCCACCATCTGCTGGCGGCCGACGCCGAGCATTCGCACCGGCGTGGACGGCTCCACGTCTTCAAGCCCCACCCTCTCCATGACTTCTCGCGCGGCCCCGTGCAGGCTCGCGTAGCGGATGAAACCGAACCGGCTGGGCAACCGCTCGATGAAGATGTTCTCGGCGACGCTTAGGTTTCCGACCAGATTCAGCTCCTGCATGACCATGCGAACGCCCTGGGCCTCGGCATCCGCCCGGGACCTCGGCTCGTACGGCCGACCGGCCAGGAGTATGTGTCCGCTGTCCGGCCTCTCCACGCCTGCGAGAATCCGCGTGAGCGTGCTCTTGCCGGCCCCGTTCTCCCCTACCAATGCGTGGACCTCGCCCGCGCGAAGCTCGAAATCGACCTGTGCCAGCGCCCGGACGCCCGGAAAGCTCTTATCGATACTGGCGGCAATGAGAAGTCTGTCGTCGCAGTCCATGCTCAGAGCATTTCCGCCGTGATGAGATCAACGGGCGTTTCCCGATCGGCGGGCTGGGCGTTTGTCCTGAGCATCTCCAGGGCGTATTGGATGCCGTACAGCGCCAGCTTGTCCGCGTGCTGATCCACGGTGCAGAGGATCTTGCCCTCCCTGAGCAAGCGCTGGACCGCCGCGATGTTGTCAAATCCCACGATGTGGATACTCTCCAGTTTGCCCGCCTCTCGCAGGGCGGCGAAGGCACCGAGCGCCATGCTGTCATTCGCACAGAGAATCGCTTTGAGATCGCTGTGCTCGTTGATGAGCGCCGAGGCGATGGGCTGGGCCTTGTCCGTCTCCCAGTAGCCGGTCTGCGAGCTGACGATGTCCATCCCGCTGCCGAGCATGGCGTCCTCGAAACCGAGCTTCCGCTGAATGCCGTTGTAGGCGTTCGGCGCCCCTTCGATGATGGCGACCTTGTCACCCGCCTGCAACCTCGCGGCCAAATACACCCCGGCCAGTTTCGCGCCCTTGCGGTTGTCCGGACCGACGAAAGGAATCGCGACGCCCTTATCCTGAAGCACCGCCTCGTCGAACTTGTTGTCGATGTTGACCACGATGATGCCGGCATCCATGGCGCGCTTGCAGACGGGCACGAGGGCCTTCGAGTCCGCCGGCGCGATCACAATCGCATCGACGCCCTGCGCCATCATCAGCTCGACATACTCGATCTGCTGCGTGACGTCGGTCTCGTTCTTGATGCCCACGACCTTGAGCTCATATTCATCGCGGTGCTGCTCGTAGTGGGCCTTGGCGCCCTCTTCCATCGTCTTGAAGAACTCGTTGGCCAGAGACTTCATGACCAGAGCGACGGTCGGCTTATCCTCTTTCTCCCGACAGCCGCCGACCGGGATTAGGGCCAAAATCATCACCGCGACAAACACTCGGCCTGCACACGTCTCACGGTTCTTCATTCGTTTCTCCTCGAATCAGGCGTTGGACGGAACGAAATCGCATACTTCCTGCATCGTGGGCATCGACGGCTGCGCGCCCATCTTCGTCACGGACAAAGCAGCGACCCGATTGGCGAAGATCGCCGAGTCGCGCAGGCTGTGCCCCTGCCCCAGGCCGACGGCCAGACTGCCGGTGAAGGCATCGCCGGCGGCCGTCGTGTCCACCGCCTTGACCTTCTCGGCCGCAATCATCTCCATGCTCGTCTCGTCGGCCAACAGCAAACCTCTGGTACCCATCGTCAGGACAACCGCCTTGACGCCCATCTCCAAAAGTTTGCGAGCTGCCTTCCGAGACGATTCAATGTCCACCGCCTCGACTCCCGTCAGAATCTGCGCTTCGGTTTCATTCGGCGTCAACACGCCGACCATCGCAAGCAGTTCCGCAGAGAGCGTCTGTGCGGGAGCAGGATTCAGAATCAGCGGCACGCCGGCACGATGCGCCAGCTCCGCAGCACATTGCACGGTCGCCATAGGCACTTCAAGCTGCACAACCACCGCGTCGGCAGAACTAACTTCGGATTGAGCTTGATAAACGTCTTCGGGAGAGAGCCTCGCATTCGCACCGGGGGCCACCACGATCGCATTGTCGCCGGCCCCATCGACGGTGATCAGCGCCACGCCGGACGGCGCATCCGAAGTCAACGTCACATGCCGGATGTTCAGCCCTTCCCTCTGGAAATTCTCAAGCGACTTGCGGCCGAAGACATCGTTCCCTACCCGGGCCACAAAGCACACGTCCGCGCCGAGCCGGGCCGCGGCGACGGCCTGGTTCGCCCCTTTGCCGCCTGGAACCATGAGAAAATCGCCCCCGAGGATCGTCTCGCCCGGAACCGGAATCCGGGGGGACTTCACGACCAGGTCCATGTTGGAACTGCCCACCACCACGACTTTCAGACGTTCATCAGCGATTTTGGGCTCTCCATCGACTACTTTGTGAGTCGGTCCACCAGCCAGCTCTCATAGGCGTCCAGGTCCTTCCACTTGACGGCGCAATCGATTTTCTTCGCGCCTTCGTCGATTCGCGTGAAGCCGTCGTCGGTAACGCGGATCGGCAGCCGCTCCATCTCCGTGAGCTCTCTGGTCAAAGCGAGGTAAATGGCGACCGTATCGAAGAGCGTCGAGCTGCTGCTGTTGAGCTTGTCGTCCGTGCGGCGCCGGATTTCGTCCTCGTCAAATTTCTTCTCTCCGCGCAGGCCGTTCTCATACCACACGCGGTAGTTCTCGAGCAGGCTCTTCACAAGCGGACTTTCCTTCTTGAGCAGCCTCTGGTACTTCTCGCCGTCCACGACGACGAGGCCGCACGTGTCCAGCGGCGTGATGGTCATCGGCCACCGGGCCGTAAAGGTCCGCTTCGCGGCGCCCACATCCGCCTTGACATTGTACTCGGCGTGCGGCGTATCACTGCCCCCATACCCCTTGTAGACACTGCCGTGCATACCGATGAAATCCGCCCTCGCGGCGATTCGAGGCTCCCGCTTGAGGGCCTCACCAATATTCGGCAGCGGCCCGACCGCAATCACCGTGATGCGCGTCTGCGACTTCATGATCGTATCGATGAGCGCCTGCACGCCGTCTTTGTGCACCTTTCCCGGATAGGAGGAGAGATCGTATTCCTGCGCCCAAGCGGTTTGCCGGTGCGAGCCGTCATGCTGCTTGACGCCGACGCCAATTGGAATCTCCGTCCGGGCCACGCGTTCCAGGAACTTCGCCACGACCTTCGCCTTCGCCTCCGTGTTGCCGACGGCGGTCGTAATCAGCTTGCAGTCGAGCTCGGGCGATTGCAGCAGGGCCGCCAGGGCCCAGGTATCGTCGATATCGTCGCAGATATCCGTGTCGAAGATCACCGCGCGGGGCTTGGCGGACAGAGGTACGGCCAGAAGCACCGACAGCACGACGCCCGCGGCATAAAGAGATGGTCTGCTCATAATCGGCCTCCATTCTTCCAAAGTCCTTGCCGAAAAACAACGGGTTACAGTCTAACGCAGGGCTCTGCGAAAACAAGCTTTTTCGCTGCTACGGAAGGTCGTGGCTGAAGGAATGGCCATCCGATAACCGATATGAAACACAAGTTTGACAAAACGCGCCGGGCGAGGATAATACCCCGGCTAACGATGGCCGCTGTATGCCGATGACTGTGTTCCGAGGAGTTGACGGATGGATGTGATTCCCGCCATTGACCTACGAGATGGCAAGTGCGTCAGGCTGATCCAGGGCGAATACCACCGCCAGATCACCTACAGAGACGATCCCGTCGAGCAGGCCCGGCAGTTCCATGCCGACGGGGCTCGCTGGCTGCACATCGTCGATCTGGACGGTGCGAAGGTGGGCAAGCCCGTCAACACGGAGACGATTGCCGCCATCGCCGCACTCGGCCTGCTGAAGATCGAGGTCGGTGGCGGCATCCGCTCGGAAGATTCGATTCGGGAGCTGCTCGATATGGGCGTGACCCGGGTCATCGTCGGCACGAAGGCCGTCAGCGACTTCGAGTGGTTCAGCGAGATGGCTCGGAAGTCCGAGGGCCGGCTCGTGCTCGGCCTCGACGCCCGCGGCTCGGCCGTGGCAACGCACGGGTGGATCGAGAGCAGCGCACAGACGATGCTGGAATTCGCCGCCCAGGCCGACAAGCTGCCTTTGGCCGCCATCATCTACACGGACATCAGCAAGGACGGCATGCTCTGCGGCCCGAACATCGAGCGGACCAGGTCGCTCGTCGAGGCGGTCGAGACTCCCGTCGTCGCCTCCGGCGGCGTCAAAGAGGCCGACGACATCCGCAAGCTCAAACCCATCGGCGTCGCCGGCGTCATCGCCGGCCGCAGCCTCTACGAAGGCACCCTCACGCTGAAGGACGCCCTCGCCGCCGCAGGCGAGTGAACGATTCCATTGGCATTCGGCCCCCCTCACTACCGGGCGTTACTCGGTCTGCTCGGTGAGGTAGATCTGGATCCCCATTTGCTCGATCTGGCCGAGCTGGGTTTCGAGCCAGTCGATGTGGTCCTCCTCATCCGTGAGGATCGACTGGAGCAGGTCGCGCGTGCCGTTGTCACCGAGCTCGGCGGCCAGGCGGATATCGGCATTGTAATCCTTGATCGCCGCCTCTTCGGCCTTACAGTCGTTCTTGTGCATCTTCTCGACGTCGGCGCCGATGTTGATCTTGTTGAGATTGCTGACCGTCGGCTTGCCCTCCAGGAAGAGGATGCGGGCGATGAGCTTCTCGGCGTGCTTCATCTCGGCGATGGCCCGCTTCTCGATCGCCTCGTGCAGGCGCTTGTAGCCCCAGTCGTCGCACATCTCGCCGTGGACCATGTACTGGTTGATGGCCGTCAGCTCGTCGGCCAGCCGGGCGTTCAGGTGTTCGATGATCTTCTCGTTTCCCTTCATGATGTCGAATCCTCCAAACACATCCATCTATCCGTTGGTTTCGCCGGTGGCGAGCGCCGCCGATGTCCCAGAAAACTACCGGCCCGGAGGCCTTTGGTCAAGATGAGATTCCAACAATCCGCCGCCGCCAGAATTGCGGCGGAATCAGCGAATAGGCGTGCCTCTCATGCGTCTTTAGGGATAGAATGCCCGGGCCCGCCGGCTTCGCGGTCCAGTCCGCCGCAACCGGCGACAGCAGCGGGAAGACATCAGAAACGCATGAGGAGCAGAAGAATGTTGGATGGCAGGTGTCATGACCTCAAGATCGGCGAGTCGGTTCGGATCAAACGCGGATTCATGACGAGTATCTCGCTCGTGTACGCGGGCATGCCCAGCGACGGCACATTCTCACTGGCCGTCACGATGACTTCGGGCCACATCGGCATGGGCTACAACCTGTACTTCCCCCTCGACCGGCGGCAGTTCGAG
>CBFDBY010000008.1:0-89206 GCA_965603165.1 uncultured Phycisphaerae bacterium | reverse complement strand
CCCTGGCCCTCCATCGCGACGATGCCGTCGATGATCGTCAGCGCGGGGTGGAGGTATTGACAGATGCCGAGGAGCAGCTCGCTGAACTCTTCCGCTGTGTCGCCTTTGCGGAAGTGCCAGAGGGCCTTGTGCTTGCCGCTGACGCAGCCGAACATGTTCTTGACGGCGAACGTGGCGCCCAATTGCTGATGGGCCTTGAACTTGGGAAGATTGATGATGACATCGGCATCGAGCGCCACCGAGCTGATGCCCACTCTCGGCAGTCCCGGCCCGAGCCTTACCTTTCTCGGCGTATCCAGTTGGCGGATGGGGACGCCGAGTTTTCCGAGCGGCTCGGTCAATTCCAGCACGCGGGCGCAGTTCGCCGTGTTGGTCCATGCGGGCGAATCCGCGACGAACGGCCTGGCGCCGTAGTCCTTCAGCAGTCGTGCGACCTCGAGGATGACGGCCGGGTGGGTCTGGGCGGCACTGCGATGATGCGAGCGCGGCGCGATGAAGTTCGGTTTGAGCAGGACCCTGTCGCCTCGTTTGACGAACGCGTCCACGCCGCCGAGGAGCTCGAACTGCCGTCGGATGGCGTTGCTGACCCGGGCGGGTTCGTAGTCCTCACATCGAATAAGGGCGACGTTGGCGGATCCCATGTCTTCAGCCACTGACCCCTGTGCACACGAGGATATAGAGGCGGACGGCGGGCTTGTGTTCGGGCGGTGTGCGTTTGCCGGGGTTGAAGAACAGTCTTCCTTCCGGCTGGTTGAAGAAGATCCCGCTGAGCGTCGCGCGCTCGCCGCTGTACTGGTCGGGCCCGAGAACGACCAGATCGCCCGGCCCCATCTGCAGGGCGAAGGCGGCCGGGGCGAAGTAGAACTCACGCTGACGGGTCTGGTCCTGGAATTGTGGGATCGTGCTGGTGAGGGGCAGTGTGTGGACGGGGTAGGCGATGATCTTGCGGACCCCGCGAGCCCAGGGAATCGGCTCGGCTCGCAGACGCAGCGTCAGCATCCCCGGCCCGACATTGACCGTTTGCCTCATCAAGTTGGACCCGATGAAGGCAATCTGCTGCCCAACCGGCAGATTGGCGACGGGGAAATCGACCGTGTCATTATCCGGTACACCCAGGGACATGGTGGACACCTTCTGCGTGTCCGCCTCCATAAGGACTTCCTCAATGCGCTTCCAGATCTCGGTGCGCCCGGCCCGGACGCGGAACGAGTTGTACGAGAAGGCGTTGTAGCTGGTCATCCGGATGGGCTTTGCCGACAGGACCCGCCAGAGGTCTTCAAGCTGGTCCACGCGGTCCGCCGGCAGTTCCATGACCTGGACCTCCATATTGACCGTCCCGTGGAACTTGGGTGGGTCAAGTCGGCCGCCCGGGGGCGCGGCGATCTCGGCCAGCTTGATATCCTTCCAGATTTGCTCTTCCTCCGCCGGCGGGGTCTCACAGCCGGCCGCCGTCAGAAGGCAGAAGATCAAAACTGCAACGCACAGGAAACGAACCATAGGCAATACCTTAGCACCGACCCGGTTTGTTGTCAACGCGACCTGGGCCGTATGTTCAACATCATAAAGGCCCCTGTCGCGCCTCTGCGAAGGGCGATTATGAGGATTGCTTCTCGGCTTCTTTGGCTTTCTTCTCGGCGATGTGGGCGAGGACCATGCCAATCTCGTACAGGCCGTAGAGGGGGATTGCCAGCGAGACCTGGCTGATGATGTCGGGCGGGGTGGCCACCGCGGCGATGACGAAGATGCCGAGCAGGACGTACTTGCGGCCGCGGCGAAGCGTCGGAAGCCCGACCAGGCCCGTGCGGACCAGGATGAAGATGGCGATCGGCGTTTGGAAGGCGATGCCGAAAACGAGCATCAGGATCGTGATGAAGGAGATGTAGCGCTGGAGCGTCCAGTTGTTGGCGATGCCGACGATGTCACCGAACATGAGGAAGAACTTGAGCGACAACGGCGCGATGATGAAGAGGAAAAACAGCGCGCCGACGACGAACAGGCCAGCGGAGAAGGGGACGGCCGTGCGGACATAATGACGCTCGTGTGTGTAGAGGCCGGCAGCGATAAACATCCAGATTTGGTAGAAGACCCACGGGCAGGTCAGAATCAACCCGGCGATCAAGGCGATCTTCATGTAGGCGACGAAAGCTTCGGCCGGGGCCAGTGTCTGCAGGCGGGCGTTCAGCGGCAGTGGAGCCGCTTCCGTCGCGGCCCGCATTTTGTGCGTCCACGCCGCGACGGTGTCCGCCGATACCTGGTGGAAGAAGGCAACCTGATTCGGGTCGAGGTCAGGGGCGTTCGGGTCCGCATCCAGTCCATTCGCGAGGTTCTCGAAGAACAGCTCGACGAAGGCGAGCATCTCCGACTCCACGCGCGGGGCCTCGATCTTCTGGAGCCGGTGGCGTATCGCACTGTTGTACGGCTTCTCCATGAAGCGGAGGATGTGCTTGCCGAAGATCAGGCTGACAACCGCTCCGATAACCAGCCCGAGAATGGCGAGGATCAGCCGGGCGCGCAGCTCCTCCAGATGATCGCCGAGGCTCATCGTGCAGTGCAACGGATCGCGGCTCTTGTTGGTTCTGGCCATCTCTGCGGACGGGACGAAAGGGGTGGGTGCGTCGAGGGGCTACTGGGTCTTGTCCGCGTCATTCACGCCGGAGGCTTGCTTCACGTCGGTGACCACGTCATCTTTGATCTTCTTGACGTCGTCCACCACCTCGTCGGTAGACTCCTTCGCCTCGTTGATGCCCTTCTTGAACTCGGTCAGACTTCGGCCGACGCTGCGGGCGATCTCGGGCAACCGGCGGCCGAAAATCAGCAGCGCGATCACCAGGATGATGAGCCATTCCGTGTGACCGGGCATTGTGATGAACGCCAATACGTGCTGCATCGATTCCATTATGCTCTCCTTATGAGGCGGCTGCGTCTCGAAACGCTATGCGCTTACTGCTTGGTTCAACCGGGATTTCGTGGCCCCCGCTGCTTAGCGTCTGCCCGACGCCCTCACAACGACACGTCAAGCAGGCACTATACGGTCGCGGCGGCATCCCGTCAAGGAAATATTACGGCCCGCAAGCAATCGGCGTTCCGGCCACCGTGGCGATTCGCTCGTTGGCGCAAGGTCCGAATATAAACGCCTCAACAGGCATGATTTACAGAGAACGGAGGCGTTTTTTTTCTTGCATGGCCACCCCCATTGGCGGTATAATACAACCATCACAAAGGTGAATTAGAAGTAAGGGTTCCGGGGGGGACAGAAAAATGCTGATGGCTCGGTTTTATTATCAAATTTGGCTGCCGTTTACGATGACGAAGCGACGCATTCTCGTCCTGGCGATCGCTAGTTACCTGGCCCTTTGCTGAGCCCACTGCGACCCGTCCCATCTCATGCCTGCAGGCGTCTCGCGCCTGGGGCGATTCCACCCGCAATCAACCACTGACATCAACCGATACTCGTTATTCTCGGACGTCCACCCTCCTCGCGACACGCTGGAGACGGACGGGCGTCGACGGGGAAGAAAGCAAGATCAAACCCCGAAGATCAAAGTGACAACGCAAAACCCAAAACGCTCCGTCGGTAGAATGGTGAAGTTGCGGCCCGTGGCGTGCGTCTCAGGCCCGGAGGATGGCGCTCGCGTCTCCTCAGACGAGCCTCCGCCGCACGCCGAAGCCACAATTTTGCTCTATGTCTTTTGATTTTTCCTCCCAGCCTCGTTACGATCCGCCCTCCTGGAGTAGCTCTATGCCCTTTACGCCATACCATTTTGGTCCCAGCGGCCTCGTCGGCCTGCTGTTCAAGCGCCGGCTCGATCTGCCCGTCTTCCTCCTGGCCAACGTCGCCGTCGATCTTGAGGTCCTGCTCATCGCCGGCCTGCACTTGGGCTATCCGACGCACCGCTACGCCCACACGCTGTTGTTCGGGGCCGTGGCGGGGGCCATCTGGGGCCTCGCCGCATACCCGCTCCGCCCGCTGTTCGCCCGTGTCATGAACCTGCTCCGCCTGCCGTACGAATCGGGCTTGCGTAAGATGGTGATCTCCGGCGTCTTCGGCGCCTGGGCCCACGTTCTCATCGACGCCACCTACCACCCGGACGTCCATCTCTTCTGGCCCTCGCGCGCGTTCGCCCTCTGGCGGATTACTTACCGCCACGTCACACGCGACCAGGTCAAAGACCTCTGCATCACCCTGCTCGTCGCCGCCGCCGCGCTCTATGTGGTTCTCCTGGCCATCCAGCAGCGCCGTACGCGCCGGACATAGTAGTAGCCCAGCCGCCCCGTCTCCACACACACGACGGAGTCCCTGCTATCGAGCAAATGGGCCACTACGCTCGGTCTGTTACTCACTACGGGGATGGTATCAGAATGGGCCTATTCGCCATCGCTTGCTCATTTGTGCCCGAGGCCTTGTCACCACGCGTTAGATACACGTATTTCCACGCCCGGTCCGGCGCCCTCCCTTTCCCGCAGGTGCAGAAGAGCACGCCAGAGAACTTCATGCGTTGATCTCTCATCTCACCAAACCCGCGAGATTGCTCGCGGGTAATCAATGGGCAAAGTCCTCCGGGAAGTTGAGGTAGGCATGCTTGCCGTGGAGCTCACGAGCCTTGCGGTCGCGGGCTTGGGCCGCCTCGATTTCGTCGTCAAAGGTGCCGAGATAGTAGTTCTCCGCGCGCCAACTGATCTCCGCCGCCCATTTCTTCCCGCGACGGTACACGCCCACGAACCGGGAGGACCCGCCGCGCGGACCCCGGTTCGCATGATTCTGCTCCTCCGTGCACAGGCGCAGATTGCTCCGCCGGTTGTCCACACCGTTGTGCCGGATATGGTCCACCACCCAGCCCTTGGGCGCCTTCATGATATAGCGGTGCATCGACACCTGTTTCCCATTGACACAAGCATAGGCATAGACGTTCTTGCCCCTGCGGACCGCACACCATTTATACTGGATGAGCCGTTCATAGTCGGCGGCATCGACGAGGGCGAACAGGCCCTGCGTCAGCGGGATGCGGCGGACTTCTTCGTCGGACTCGGGCGGCGCCGCGGCGCGGGGCGGGTCCTGCGGCAGCCGGCACCGCTTCGGCTGAAAATGCCGGCACGTCTCCATCGGCATGACCTCCCGCAACGCGCCGGGGCTGTCCGGGTGGTTCGTGCACAGCAACATGGAGGCCAGACACACCATCTTGTCCTTCCGCTGCCGCGATGGAGGCGGCTCAAAACTGTGCGCGCACAACTGGCAGCGGCCCGCGAAAAACCGCGCGATCCTCCAGTCCCATAGCTTCCCCCGGCACCAGATCGGCCATGCCTCGCTGTCCGGCGGCGGAACCCGGGACCGTCGCCTCCTGGCACGCCGAGCCTGCGCACGCATCCTCTCTTGCGCCCTCCTTTGCTCATCCCTCTGCTGCTTTCTCTGTCCTTTCCGCGTCTTCATGATCTCCTCTTTCACTTCACTGACAGTCCGTCGGATCGCTTCTCGCGACGCTATCTCTATGGTAAATCCACCATACGGCCCTGTCAACAAGAATATCAACAAAATGGCCCGATTGCATGTTTGCTAAACCCCCGCCTCGCAAGGACTAATGACATTCTGCCAAGAAAATCCCCTCGGAGGGCCGGAAGAAGGTCTCAGCCGCCGCCACCGCGGATACCGACTCTGTCATTCCCGCGCAGGGCCTGTCCTGAGCGCAGTCGAACGGACGGGGATCCAGGCTCCTTCACTACGAAGGGCACGAGAACGCGAAGATTTCTCCGCCCTCCGGCCTCAAGACCGCCGCTTAGAAAGCGGGAGCGCAACGGCCGTCCGAGTACGGCGCGCCAACGCGTCTCATCGCGCATGCCGAAGTAATCGACCACGCCCAGAGGGCGTGGCATTAGGAAAGCCCTCCCGAGCGCGTCCTGAAGCCCCCGTTGGAGGCGATGAGCTAAGGAAGACCCCGGTGGGCCCAAACGACGCACACCTTACTCGTTTTGGTCCTGAATTGAGGACGATGTCGCCAGATATCGAAAATCGATATTTCGAACGAAGATCTGGTAATGGGTTAGTTTGACAGTCCACTTGACGAGGGGATACGAAAATGCGTCGAGATTCTGGTAGCATCTGGGATTGAGACGTACGAGTCCTGCGAGGGTGGTTCTGGACACGCATATCCTGAACCAACCATCCGATTCCACGGAGGACGTGCAGAAGGATTCCGCGCGCTGGCAGTAGCTCTTCAACACAACCTTCCAGTGGCTTATCTGCGCAGGGTGTGGCATATACAGAACACTGAGCCTGTTGGCCCAACTTGGGAGATTGTCTTTACTAAGGCAGGAGTATGACTACTTTCCTTCCCTGCCCAATCGTGCACAGTGCTGACAAAGCGGCTTGCCGCCCGTGCCTGACCTGCGATACTGAGGCTCGATATTGTTTCCTTCCGTGCAGGCCGTGTTGTCGTGGTGTACGTCCTGCTTGATCGAATGCCACGGGCTTGCTTTTGGCATGATATTCTCCCTGCCAAAAAAGTTGAAAAATTACCCGGCTTCTCAATGGAGTCAGTCAAAGGTGCGTGCCACGTAGCCCAAATCATACTCATGCCAATAGGAGTTGGCAAGGCAAATTTGCTCATTGACAAGTGAATAATCCCGCACTACCTTGGCTTGCTGGCCGTATATGCTTGAGCGGTCAAAAAAGAAGAATTAAGGTTGCAGTCACCGTAAGTCGATATTTATAATGAACCTATGTCAAAGCGGTCAAGAAAGAAACGGTTGGACGTGAACCGCCTTGCCAAGTCAATAGTCGATCAAGCCGTCACGGATGAGGAATTGCAGCAGAAGGCCATTGAGGAAGGCAAGAACCCTGCTGCCGTGCTCTTGGGACGGCTTGGTGGACTGAAGGGCGGCAAGGCGAGGGCGGCAAGACTATCTGCAAAACAGCGTAGCGAAATTGCGAAGAAAGCAGCCCAAGCCCGTTGGCAACAGGGCGAGTAAAGTGTAAGAGCGATAGGATGGGAGACAATGGCGAAGCGATCTGTGCGCAAGGGTAAAAGTGGGAGCCGCTCCCAACCTTCTGGTGAGCGGCGCAGTCCGTGGGTGCGCGTAAACCAGGAGATCACGCAGGGATGGGAATTGCGAAGACCCTTGATAGAAAGCATTGAACGGCAACTTGGAGGGAAGGCACTTGTTTACTTCACATCCTTCTACAGTGAAGCGGCAATGATACATGACAAAGATGCTGAAATGATCGAGAACATCTTGTCGAATGAACATCCAGGAGGGAGACTTTTACTCATTCTAAGTTCTCCTGGAGGAATTGGCTTGGCCGCAGAACGCATTGTGCATGTATGCCGTGCCTACTCTGGCGGAGACTTTGAAGTGATTGTGCCGCATATGGCAAAATCGGCTGCAACACTGATATGTTTCGGCGCGTCTCGAATTCATATGAGCCCCACTGCGGAACTTGGCCCCGTTGACCCTCAAGTAAAGTATCTCAGTGGAGAAACGGGAAGGCCATTTCCGATATCCGCCGAGGAATATGTGCGATCCTATGAACAGTTGATGAGTAAGGCTACTTCAGGCAAAGCCAAGCGCCTGGAGCCAATAATGCAGCAGTTAATGCGCTACGATGCGCGATACATAGAACAACTCAGATCATGGCAAGCCTTGGCGGCGAGCATATCTGTGAAATTGCTCAAATCTGGGATGATGGCAAAGCGATCAGAGGCGGAAATTAAGAGGCGCATTAGAGCGTTTTTGGTGCAAAAACAAATGCGATCTCATGGTCGTATGATTACAGTGAAAGAAGCTAAGAAGTGTGGCTTGAATATTAACACGATCGCGCTTCAATCTGAACTATGGAACTGGATATGGGAACTATACGTCAGAGCAGACTGGGTAGTGTCTGGTCGATGCTCTAAGATTATTGAGTCAAGCAGCTCATCCTTAAGTGCAGCATGGGTGCAAGATGAAAACTAATACAAAAAAAAGAACACGCGCGCGACGGTCCTTACGGGATCTTCTGCGACGAATCGAGCCGTACGCGCCAAAACCCTCCCCGTTAGTAATAGACGAACCCCCGCAATGGGAAACACGGACTGAAGATGCGTGTCTGCCAAATCCACAACAAAAGCCGAAAGCAACAACAAAAAGACTTTCACACAATGTAGAAATATGTTGATTTTTCGTCTTGACTTTCCTTGACCGCTCAAGTATACTGGTCAGTATGAATGTGCTGACCAGAGAAAAACGAGTGCGTGTCATAGCGGCCCTTGTCGAGGGCAATTCCATCCGAGCAACGGTCCGCATGACGGGTGTTGCCAAGAACACAGTGGTCAAGCTCTTGCGAGACATCGGCCAAGCCTGCGAGCGATACCACGATGAAGTCATGGTGGATCTGCCATGCAAGCGGCTCCAAGTCGATGAGATTTGGTCATTCTGCTACGCCAAGCAATAGAACGTGCCGGCAGAGCATCAGGGCGAATTCGGCTATGGCGATGTTTGGACGTGGGTAGCTCTTAATGCCGATGCCAAGCTTCGTCATCGAGGGACACCATACTCAACTCAAGCCCGCGATCGCAATACCAGGAATTCCGGGGACAGCATACCTATCTCGAATGGCCTGCGAATCCAATAGCCATATTGCGGGGCGAAGCCGCGGGAAAGGCAACGAAGAACGGCAGGTGTTTCTTACGTCACGCGTCCTGCGGGAAGCGTGAAGCGTTACTTGCGGTAGGTTTCTTTCATCAGGAATGTGCAGGTCAGGGCGGCGACGGCCGTGAACAGCAGCACGAGCATGATCACGCGATAGGCCGCGACGGGGTATTGACCGGCGGGGCTCTTCTCGTAGACATCGAGCACGCGGCCCAGCAGTGGCATGAACACCGCGCCGCCGAAGAAGGGGAAGAAGTTGACCATGCCCACCGAGGTCCCCGCAATCTCGACGGGAAACAGCTCCTTGGCGGTCGTAAAGCCCACGACGACGACCGCGGACGAGCAGACGGAGAACACGAAGAACCAGGCCACCAGCATCGGGCGGGACAGGCTCGCGGGGAAGATCGTGGCGAGTAGCAGCAGGGCGGCCAGAACGGTCATGCAAAGCATGATCGCCTTCTTGCGGCTGTGCAGCACCTTCTGCGAGAGCCATCCGAGGAAGGGCCCGCCGATGACCATGCCCCAGGCGATGGTGCTGAGAATGGCTCCGGCCTGGGCCTTGGTCAAGCCGTAGGTGTGCATCAGGTACGGCCCGCTCCAGAGGCTCCCGAAGCCGAAGAAGATGCCGCAATCGAAGAAGAACCATATCCCCACCGGCCAGAAGTACCGCTCCGAGAGCACCATGCGCATGGCCTGGCGGAGCCCGATGCGGCTGCCCGCCGTCGCTGTGGTCTGATTCTCATGGCCTTCGATTTCGGCGACGGAGGGCCATCCCTTGTCGGTGGGGCGGTCCCGCACGATGAGCCAGGCCGCCGCGATGATCGCCAACGTGCACCCTGCAATGATCTGGAAGGACGCCCGCCATCCGACGTGCATTGCGAGCAGGCCGAGAAGCCACGTGCCGGCGAGGACGCCGACGCCGCCGGCCGCCTGCATGAAGCCGGACATGGGGGCGAACTCCCGAGCCCGGAACCACTGGGCGAGGATCTTCATCGTGGGAATGAACACCATCGAGACCCCGAGCCCGACCATGGCCCGCGCCAGTACGGCCACCGTGACATTCGGCGCCAGGCCGAACAGAAGGCTGCCCACCGCAGCGATGAGGAGCGAGAATGTCACCGTCTTGCGCGGCCCGACGGAATCGCTCAGCAGGCCCGACGGGATCTGCATCGCCGCGTAGCAATAGAAGTACACCGAGCCGAGCAGGCCGATCACGCTGGCGCTCACATTGAAGTCTTTCACCAGATCGTTCGCCACCACCGAGAGCGAGACGCGGTGGAAGTACACCAGACAGTATGCCAATGCGAGCACCGCGAACACCAGCCAGCGGAACGACAGCACTCTCGCAACCAGCTTTTCATCCATCGTCGCGTCCTTTCTTCGATTCGGTGGAGGGGGCCCGGGAAGCCCCCGGGCGGTCCAATGACGCTCCACCATACCTTGATTTCCAGCCACGGCAAGCTTTTGCGGCGCGCCGGGGCGGTTTTGTTCATCCTCCGCCACACGCAGCCGCCACATCCCGCGATAGGACTGTTGCCGCGAGGTCGAGGGTCATGCTATGGTAGGAAGCCGTCATGGTGACGGCCGATGACCGCCATGAGAAAGGAGAACCGCTATGGGAGTGATGATGCCGGACCGAGCGAGCCATTCACGTGTCAGTGTTGTTGTCATGCTGTTGCTGCTTTCGGCAACGGGGCTTTCCGCGACGGAGCAGTCACAGCCGGACGCGCTTCTGCTCAAGGAGTTCCGCCCCGAGTCGATCTATCGGACGCCTCAGACCGTCGTGCCGAAGGCCAAGTATCGCGCCATTGATATGCACGCGCACGTGTATGCCAGGACGGCCGAACAAATCGACAGATGGGTTCGCCTCATGGACGAGGCCGGCGTCGAGAAAGCTGTCGTCCTGACCGGCATGACGGGCAAGGCATTCGATGATGTCTGCTCGCTTTATGCGGGCCACCCCGACCGGTTCGAGCTGTGGTGCGGCTTCGACTATACCGGCTACGATCAGCCGGGATTCGGGCCGGCCGCCGTGAAGGAATTGGAGCGTTGCTACAAAATGGGGGCTCGCGGCGTCGGGGAGTTAGGCGACAAGGGCAAGGGTCTTTTCTACTGCAAACCGCCGGCGTTGGGCATGCACCTTGACGATCCCCGCATGGACCCGTTGCTGGAAAAATGCGCCGAGCTGCGGATGCCGGTGAACATCCACGTGGCCGATCCCTATTGGATGTACCTGCCGATGGATGCGAAGAACGACGGCCTGATGAACGCCTACCGGTGGAGGCTGGACAATCAGCCGGGCATCGTCGGTCACGAGGGGATGATGGACATTCTCGAACGGGCCGTCAAGCGGCACCCGAAGACGACGTTCGTCGCGTGTCACTTCGCCAACTGCTGCTACGACCTGAACCGGCTCGGGCGGATGTTCGATCGGTACCCGAACCTGTACGCGGATATCTCGGCGCGCTTCGCCGAGGTTGCCGCCATCCCGCGGTCGGCCGGGCGATTCTGCGAGAAGTATGCGGACCGGCTCGTTTACGGGACCGACATGCACTGCAGCCTCGATACGTACCGGATCACGTTTCGCATCCTGGAGTCCGCCGACGAGCATTTCTACGCGTGGAGCCATTTCAGCTACCACTGGCCGTTGTACGGCCTGGCCCTGGGCGACGACGTGCTCGAAAAGGTCTATCGAACAAACGCGCTGAAGATTTTCGGAGAACGAGGGCCAGGACTCTTGAAGGACTGAGAGATGGAATCTGGAGTACGGATCAGGATTGCGGAGCCGAAAGATGTCGAGGCGATTGCCGAGCTGAACTTGGCTATGGCGGCTGAGACGGAGGACAAGCATCTTTGTCGATCGACGTTGGTGCGGGGCGTCCGGGCCGTGTTCGACCACGCGGACCACGGTTTCTACATCGTGGCCGAGAGCGACGGAGAGGTCGTCGGGTGCCTTCTGATTACGTTCGAGTGGAGCGACTGGCGGTGCGGCGTGTTCTGGTGGATTCAGAGCCTGTACGTCCGGCCTCCGTTTCGCCGTCGAGGCGTCTTGCGGCAGCTTCACGAATTCGTCAAGACGGAGGCGTCGCAGAGGCCGGAGATCTGCGGCTTGCGCCTCTATGTTGAGCAGTCCAACCATGTGGCCCAGCACGCCTACCGTCAGATCGGCATGACCATGACGGCTTACAGGATGTATGAGCAGGAGCTGGCCGGAGAATAGGGGAGCACAGGCCGGCCCGTCCATCGATGCGATTGTACGGTGAATGGCCTTGCCACAACCATACACGAGCGGGTATACTATTCGCCGGGATAACGCCTGTCTGGCAGCCGTGACAGGATGGCCGGGAAGGGTCATTGCCCCGTGGACCAGGATTATTCTCAGAACCCGGTTGGCGATAGAAACGTACTTTTTTGTGGAGTCCGGCTGAGCCGGGCTTGAATGGAACCGCATGTCAGGAGACCGGAATTGACGACCGTCGGCACGGAAAACCTGCGATTGGCGCCGTTGAAGGAGAATTTGCAGAACGTCATCTACGGCAAGAGCGAGTGCATCGATGTGATGATCGTCGCCCTGCTGGCCGGGGGCTCCGTTCTGATTGAGGATGTTCCGGGCGTGGGCAAGACCACGCTGGCCAAGGCGCTGGCCAAGAGCATCGACGCGAAGTTCAATCGGATCCAGTTCACGCCGGACCTGCTGCCTGCGGATATCCTCGGCTCCTCCATCTACAACCCGGTCAGCGGCGATTTCAAATTCGACCCGGGTCCGATCTTCTGCAATATTCTTCTGGCCGACGAGATCAACCGAGCTTCGCCCCGGACGCAGTCGGCCCTGCTGGAGGCGATGAACGAGAACCAGGCGACGATCGAGGGCCAGCGGCGTCCGCTGCCGCGGCCGTTCATGGTGATCGCCACGGAAAACCCGATCGAGTTCCACGGGACGTACCCGCTGCCGGAGGCGCAGATGGATCGCTTCCTGATCCGGCTGGCTATCGGCTATCCGGCCGCCGAAGTCGAAGTGGACATCGTCAAGTCACACGCCCGCGCCGAGCCGCTGGAAAAGATCGAGCCGGTGCTCGATCTCGAGCAGGTTCGGCAGGTCCAGCAGAAGGTGACCGGGATCCACGTGGAGGATAGCATCCTCGAATACATCGTCGAGATCGTGCATGCCACGCGGCACGACAACCGGCTTCAATTAGGCATCAGCACGCGCGGCACACTGATGCTCTCACGAGCGGCACAGGCCCACGCCTATTTCGAGAACCGCCAGTACGTGATTCCGGATGATGTGTTGTGGTGCGCCCCGCACGTGCTGCCGCACCGGATTCTCCTGAACGCGAAGACACGCTACAGTGGCACCACAACCAAACAGATCGTCCTCGATATTATCGGCCGTATCAAAGTGCCGGTCTGAGGAGACAGCGAACGCTATGGCGACGACCCGGGGCAAACTGCATTTCGGCTTGACGGGTGCCGGCAGGGTCATGCTGCGTGGGACCGGCTTTGTCGTTCTGGCGGCTCTGGTCATTCCGGCGTTCGGTGTGCTCTCGGTTTTGGTCGCCGTGATGCTCATGGCCCTGGTGTTTGGTTTCTTGCTGCGGCCGCGGATTCGCGTGACCGGTCGTCCGCCGGACCGCGTGATCGCCGGGCAGACGGCGCACCTGACGTATACGGTCACGAATGTCGGGCGTTTGCCGGCCTACAATCTCCGCATGCGTTTTCACGGATTGGCCGAATCGGTCGAGCAGGTGGCGAAGGCGGATATGGTTGCCCGCCTTGGGCCCGGCGAAACGGCGGAACAGACGGTGGTCCTTCGTCCGAAGCGGCGTGGCATCTACCAGATCGGCCAGCCGATCTGCGAATCCAGTTTTCCTTTCAACCTGCTCTATTTCGGTACGTCCCATGATGAGCGGGAGACCCTGATCGTGCTGCCCGCGTTCTCGCTGCTGCAATTGTCCCTGCCGTACCTGAGCCGCCATGTGAATGCAAGCAGCCTCCGGCCCGCCGGTCGAGCGGGGACCTCGCCCGAATACGTGGGGAATCGGCCGTTTCTGCCGGGCGATTCGCCTCGTCGCATCGACGTACGCGCGTGGGCCCGCCTGTCTGTGCCGGCCACGAAGGAGTATGACGATGACCTCGACAACTACGCGGCTTTGGTGCTCGATACCCGGGTGCCGGAGAACCGGCTGAAATCGAAGAAGGAAATCAAGGAGCTCGAAGCCGCCGTCAGTCTTTGCGCGTCGGTGGCCTACACGATCCAAAGGGATTGTCTGATCGAGGTACTGGCGGCCGGGGCGGACCTGTACGAGTTCACATCCGTGCCCAAGACCGTACGGCTCGACCGGACCCATGAGATTCTGGCGGGTGTGGAACCATCAAAAGGCTGGCAGCCGGAGCAACTCGGACCGCTGCTGGACGAGCGACTCCACGAGGTCTGCGAAGTCATCTTCATCCTGCTGTCTTGGGATGGAACGAATCGGCGACTGGTGGAGTCGGCGGAGCGGGCCGGTTGTCACTGTACGGCGATCGTCGTGGGTGAGCCGAAACGAATGGCGGAGCAGGAGGGCATGGACTGGACCGGCGATATTCGGTTTGTGCCGGCGGATGAGATTCTGGCGGGGCGGATGGAATTGCTGTGAAGACGCAAAGAACCATTGCCGTGATTATGATCCTTGGAGGCTCGGTGCTGACCGCATTTGCGTCCGGGGATATCGCTTTTCCGGCGATTCTGTGCATGCTCGGTCTGCTGGGCACGCAGCGGCGATTCGCATGGGACATCCGGCCGGAGAGGCGATTCATCACACCGCTGTTGCTGCTGTTGTTAGCCGTCCTCTTCGCCTTGCACTGCCGGTACGCCCACGTGCGCGGCGACCAGGCCGCGGCCTTTGCCTGGCAGACCATCGCGCGCTATTTTCTTGCGTCGATGGTTCTCGTCTTGTTTTTGCGGTCGCCGGAGCGGCTGCCGCCGTCGCTGGGGCTGTTCCATCTGGCCACGGCGATGGCCGCCGGGCAGGTCCTTCTGCTCGACGACCGATACATCGCGTTTCGGCTTGCAGAGTTACTCAGCGTCACCCTGGCTGTGCTGTACGCGGCGACGGAAGGCCGCAAAGGCTCTGACGCCGGCTTGGCAAGACGATCTTCACGCTTCAGTCTTCCGGTTTTACGTCCGGTGCTTCTCCTGCTCACCATCAACGTCGGTTGGATGGTGGGTTCCCTGTTATATCGTAACGTCGAGTCTCTCAACATCCTGCCGGCGTGGCTCTATCGCGACAGTGTCAGCTTGGGGGGGATGTCCGGCGGGGTCGCGCACGTCGGATTTACCACGAGCGGGACGCTCTCGTCCATTCGAGTGATGAAGGAGGATCAGGATCTTGCGCCCGTGCTGACGATCACGGGCGAAAGGAATCCGGTCTATCTGCGGGCGCGCGCCTATGAGGCCTACGTTCAATCCCAATCCGAGTGGAGCGATCTGGTCGGCTTGGAAGCCATCTCACCCGAGCAGAGCACGCCGTTCGGCATATACCTCATGGGTCGCATGAACCTCTTTCGCGTCCGCGAGGGAGCCGCATCAAGAGACGTGGTGGTTCGCCATGAACTTACGATTGCCGATGCCATGTTCACCCCTCTCGGGACGAATTCTGTCGAGGCGCCGTTGGTCCGGCTGATGCGTGACGCGGATGACGTGGTCGCTCCTCCTCCCGAGGCGCGTGGGAATTTGAGCTACCGGGTCGCGTATGCGCCCACGGCGAGCCGAAATCCACCGAGGGGAGCACGGGGCCGGCAGATGCTGAAGATCCCGCTTCACCTGGACCCACGCATCCGTCAGCTTGCGAACAGGGTCTTCGCCGGCTGCAACACCACGGCCGAGAAGATCGAAGCGGTCGTCGACTACTTCCATACGAATTACGCCTACTCGCTCGGCGTGGAGGTTCCGCCCGGCCAGGACAAACTGACGTATTTCCTGTTGGAAGGGTCCACGGGCTACTGCGAGTACTTCGCCTCCGGCGCCGCGATTCTGTTGCGTCTGGCGGGCGTTCCGACGCGATATGTGACCGGCTTTCTCGCCACGGAGCGGGGTGAGCAGCCGGGTTCGTGGATTGCCCGAAACATGGATGCGCACGCGTGGGTCGAGGCCTGGGATGAGCAGCGGAACGAGTGGGCCATTGTCGAGGCCACGGTGCAGGAGAACCTGGGCGATACCTCTCTGGCCTCGGAGTTGGCCAACGAGGACGGCGGCGGTCGGATGTTCCTCGCCCAGTTTCTCAGGGCCCTGTACGACTACGGCCTGTTCGGAGTGCTGGCGTGGTTCGTCGCGTTCTACAGCCTGGTTACGGGCGTGTCCATATCCCTGGCGTTCCTCGTCGCCGCCGCAGCGCTGGTGCTGTTTCGTCGATACCGCAGGTCGCGCCGCGGAGTTGGACCTAAGGCCGTGCAGGCCCCGGAGTTCCTGGCCCTGCACAGGATGTTGCGCGCGATGGATCGCAAGGTCAAAGCGGCGGGCCTGCGCCGCAATCTCGACGAGACGCTGCACGCCTTCTCCAGCCGCGTGCGCACCGGCGCGTCGGCTGATGGACCATGGTGTCGCATCGCCGACTGGTATCTCGAATACGCCGACCTCCGTTACTGCGGAAGGGTCTATCCCGACCGTCTGCGCCAACTGCAGCAGCGCGGACAGGACCTGCGACGCGCGCTGTAGCGGTTTTGCAATCGTCCTTGCGAGGCGGAGTTGGCCGCTCCCCCGGCGCCGACAGGTTCACTGGATGGATATTTCCGGATTGGCAATGAAGCGCCGGTGCCATTTCTGGGTCCACAATTCCTTTAACGGCACCCGTTCGACGCGACTGTCCACGAATCCCAGATTCACGGCCATTTTGTGGCGGTCGAGGCAGAATCGGCCCATGAAATATCCCTGGCCGTGCGGATACCCGGGGTAGCCCTGCTCACCGGTGAGGTCATCCGGCACTGTGTCGTCGGCGAAGGGCCACGCGCCGACCCATCTATCGCCGGGTGGTCCATCCGGGGGCAGAGACGGAAAGACCGTGAAGTGGCGCTTCCGGTATTCTGGCGATTGAGATATACTCAATCGTGTCCCACGAGGCAGTCGGCTGTGAAAAGGGGCAGCAGCACTATGGATATTCACTATCGTCCCTACGCTGACGGCGACCTTGATCGCTGCGCTGCACTTGCGGTCGAGGCATGGCCCATCGTTTCCGCCGTCTCCCAGAACGCTCATTCGTTGATGAAAGCGTACGTGAAGTTCAGCTTGCTGTTTTCAGATCATACGGAGATGTGCTGTGCAAACGGTAAGGTCATTGGCTTTCTTCTTGGCCTGACCCACAAGAGACTTCCGGACTTGAAGGCGCGTTTTGAGATCGGCCGCCTGTTTTGGGGATTCGTTGCCGGCAAGTACGGCCTGTCCGAGCGCCGCTTGAGATTCTTCGCGAGCTTCGTTCTGACTCTGCTCAAAGTTGAATGGCTTTGCCTTCGGTTTGACAGCGAGGTGGAATCGTTCGTGGTTGATGCGGCCTATCGAGGACAGGGAATCGGGCGGTCTCTGGTCGATCATTTCGTCGAACATCTGAGAAAAGCGAACAAGCGGACCCTGTACCTGTACACGAATATGGTCAGCAACTGGAAGTTCTATGAGAAGTACGGCTTCCTCAAGGATAGAGAGTTCTACGATAACCAGCTTTCCTTCCTGAGAGGAACGAAGACGCATGGTTACATTTACTACTACCGGCTATAGGAATTCGTGTGCTCTCCGTCGTCGATCAGTACGGCGACAGGTGTTGACAGCGAGCGGGCCAGCGGCTAAAGAACAGGAGCCGTGACAAATCAATGCCGTGATATCTGGAGGACACGTTCATGATCGATGGACTCAATCGGCGTCGTTTCCTGAAGACGGTCGGCCTCGGGGCCGCCGTCTTCGTTCTGCCCTCGGCAAGATGGCCCATCGCGCAAGCAGCACCGGGAGAGAAGGCCCCGGCACTCTACGAGGAATGGCTCGATCCGCCGCACGAGTTTTCGCAGGCGCCGTTCTGGTTTTGGAATGATGACCTGTCGGAGCAGGAACTGCTTCGGCAGATGGAGGATTTCCGGGCACACGGCGTGCACGGATTTGTGATCCACCCGCGGGCCGGGCTGCCCAGGAGCATCGGATGGATGAGCGAGCGGATGCTCGGTTTCATGCGGTTCGCCATCGAGCGGGCCGCCGAGCGTGACATGTGGGTGATTCTGTATGATGAGGGGATGTATCCGAGCGGCTCGTCGAGCGGACAGGTGGTGGCGGAGAATCCGGCCTTTCGCACCCGCGGGCTCGTGTGCATCGACCTGGATGAAGCGAAGCCGCAGTCCGAAGTGCGGGGGGTGCGGATCGGCCCCGACGGCGAGCCGGACTTGGCGCCGGGCCAGAATCTTGTCGCCGTCGTTGCCCGCAAGAGCAATGGGCATCGCATCGCCGTGATCGACCGGCCGGCTCGCGACGGACGCTCGGTCATTCGCGGATTGCACTTCGTTGACGATGATCCGCCGCGACGGTCGAATCGCAGGGAGGTGCGCGAGAACCAGCCGCCGGGGGCCGATATCCTCAATCCGGCGGCGGTCGCCTGCTTCATCCGGCTGGTCTACCAGCGGTTCCACGACGAATTCGGCCCGCATTTTGGCAAGACGGTCAAGGCGATTTTCACGGATGAGCCGTCGCTGCTGGCGAGGGGGGCGGAGCGCGGCATGGTCGCGGGGACGACCGGCATACTCAAGCATGTCAGCGACTTCCTGGGCTATGATTTCACCGAGCACCTGCCGGCGTTGTGGTATGAGGATGAGCCCGAGGCCGCCCTGCATCGACGCAACTACAATCGTGCGCTTCAGGCCCGGCTCGAACAGACGTTCTACCGTCCGATCTCTCAGTGGTGCGAATCTCATGGCATCTGTCTGACCGGCCACCCGATGGGCCCGGACGACATCGGCCACCTGCGGCATTTCCACATCCCGGGCCAGGACATCGTCTGGCGCTACATCGAGCCGGGCAAACCGAGCGCGCTCGAAGGCGCGCAGTCCACGCAGGGCAAGTGCGCGTCGTCGGCCATGATCCACTTAGGCCGACGTCGCAACATGAACGAGTTCTGCGGCGCCTACGGGCACAACTTTACCTTCGAGGAAATGCAGTGGCTGGCGAACTGGCTGCTGATTCGCGGCTGCAACCTGCTCGTGCCGCACGCGTTCTACTATTCCATTCGCGGCCCGCGCATCGACGAGCGCCCGCCGGACGTCGGGCCTAACAACACCTGGTGGCCGCAGTACGAGCCCTTCGCGCGGGCGACGTCGCGCCTCTGCTGGCTCAACACCGACAGCACGCACGTTTGCGAGCTGGCCATCCTGGGGCTGAACGATCATCTGCCCTGGCGCGCCGCGAAGGTCTGCTTTCAACATCAGCGGGATTTCAACTATCTCGAAGCACGGCACCTGTGGGAGGATGCCCGGGTGGATCGTGACGGGATTCGCGTCGCCGGGATGCACTATCGGGCACTGGTCCTGGAAGAAGCCCCCCCGGCCAAGGCCGCGGCGGCCGTCGAGAAGCTGACGAAGGCGGGGCGGCTGATTCGCTGGAGTGAGTCGATGCCGGATGCCGAGCTCATCGAGTTGGTCGACAGGTTGGCTGAGCCGGACGTACGAGTGTCCCCGAAGACGCCTGACCTGCGCGTGCGACACGTCCGCAAGGCGCAGACGGAATATTACCTGTTATTCAACGAAGGCAGCGAGGACGTGGAGTTCGGTCTGAACGTGTCCGTTCGAGGCCGATGGATGCTTCTGGACCCCATGACCGGGCGGCATAAGGTCGTCTCCAGCGATACCCCCATACGCCTGCGGAAGCACGTCATGCAAGTGCTGGTGGTCCAGAAGGGCTGACGGGGTCGAGGGGGGACGCGATCCCTTCAATTCCGTGTGTCGGCGTGCGGATTCCTGTGAAACGACCTGGCGGAGGATGGATCCGAATCGGGAAGATATCCCTGGGCTTTGGCCGAAAGGAGTTGACAGGGCTGTAACACCGGCCTATCATGCGCAATTTACTACCTGGGCACACTTGGTGGTCTTGTAGGATTGGACGAACGATCATCGCAGATATGCAGGATGTAGGTCAAGCAAGATGGGGCGGGGGAGGGCGTAGGTCCCATGGATACTCGGAGAACCCCGAGAGGTGGGGGTATTTCTGTTTAGGGAAATTTGCCTATGAGTGACTACGTTGTTCTGGTCAAGCAGGTCCCGGACGTCTCGCAGATCACGGACAATGCGTTCGACCCGGAAACGGGCACGCTCGTCCGGTCGCGGCTGGCCAACGTGATCAATGAGCTGGACGCGCAGGCGCTGGCGTTTGCGAACTACATGAAGACGATCAGCGGCGATGCCAAGGCCCGGATCGTCGCGTTGACGATGGGGCCGCCGATGGCCGAAGAGGTGCTGCGGTACAGTCTGGCCCGGGCGGCCGACCAGGTCGTGCTGCTGACGGACCGGGCGCTCGGCGGGGCCGACACGTGGGCCACCGCGAATCCGCTGGCCTTCTCGATCCGCCGGATCGTCAAGGAAGTGCTGAAATGCGGCGACGACTACCTCGTGGTTGCCGGTATGCAGTCCGTCGACGGCGATACCGCCCAGGTGCCGGCGCAGCTTGCCGAGGAGTTGGGACTGCCCTGCATCGCCTATGTCACGGGCGCGGAGTATAAGAAGAAGCGCTTCGAGTTTACCCGCATCATCAGCGGCGGTAGTCAAACCGTGGCGGCCAGGAAGCTGCCGGCCGTCATCACGGTGGCCAAGTACGAGTATCCGTTGTTCGCCACGTTCGGCGGCGCTCGCTGGGCGGCCAAGGCGCCGCTGATTCGGTGGGGCGCCGACGACATCAACGCGACCTACATCGGGGCCAAAGGCTCCAAGACAGCCGTGATCCGCGTCTTTCCGCCCGGCAAGAGCACCCGAAAATGTCAGGAAGTGAAGGATGCGAAGGATCTGGCCCGAATCATCGTCGAGAGTTACAAGGGTGGCAACGGCGAGGCGGCCGCAGCGGGCCAGAGCGAGGACGGCGGATACGTCCTGCCGAAACGCCGGGCCAACCTGCTCGAACGCAAGTTCGAGGCGACGATCAAGGAGCAGGAGGATTACGATCTGCTCTGCAAGATCCTGGCGGACCTGGGCATCAGTGACGCGGGCAAGATCGACGATGCCGCTCGGGAGAAGATCCTCGAAGCAGCCGGCAACCACTTCCACAAGAAGGCCCTCGAGGACATGCTTGAAGGCTTCAAGCTGGCCAAGCCCGCCTTTCAGGGCGAGGTCTGGGTCGTGGCCGAGCACTGCGACGGCGTTCTGCACCCGGCGACGTTCGAGCTGACCGGCAAGGCGCATGAGCTGGCGGACTCGTTGGAGACGAAAGTGGGTGTGTGCATCGCGGGCGAGAACGTCGAGCACATGGCGGAGGAGTTGATCGCCGCCGGCGCCGACAACGTCTATGCCATCGAGCATAAGCTGCTCAACGTGTTCGACCCGACCGCGTATCGCAAGGCGATTGCCGATGCGATCGACAAGTACGTGCCGCAGATTGTGCTGTACGCCGCGACGCCGCAGGGGCGCATGCTGGCCCCGATGGTGTCGTATCGCACGGGTTGCGGCCTGACCGCCGACTGCACCGGGCTCGATATTCGCGACACGTCCCGCAAGGGCGAGGTCGGCCTGCTGCTGCAGACCCGTCCGGCCCTGGGCGGCAACGTCATGGCGACGATTCGCACGAAGAACTCCAAGGCGCAGATGGCGACGGCCCGGCCCGGCGTGATGAAACGCATCCCGGCCGACCCAAACCGCAAAGGCAAGATCGTCAAGCACAAGGTCGAACTGACCGACGACGATGTCAGTCTCGATATCATCAAGACCGAACTCGGAAGCGGCGATGTCAACCTGGCCGCCGATGCCATCGTCTCCGGCGGCAAGGGCATGCAGAGCCGCGACAACTACGACAAACTCATCGGCCGGCTGACCAGCGCCCTGAGCAAGAGCCTCGATACGCAGGTCGAGCGCGGCGCTTCGCGTGCGGCCGTCGAGCAGGGCTTCATCGAGCGCATCCACCAGGTCGGCCAGACGGGGACCTCCGTCGGTCCGAAACTCTACGTCGCGCTCGGCATCTCCGGCGCCATCCAGCACATGATCGGCGTCGCCAACACCGAGACGATCGTGGCCGTCAACAGCGACCCGAATGCCCCGATCTTCAAGCAGTGCGACTACTATATCGTCGGGACCGTCGAGGACGTCATCCCGAACCTGATCGAGGCGCTGCACGAGGCGTAGACTTGCGTGAAGATTCCTGGTATTGCGATACAGAACTCTGTCGAGGGATAGAACGTGCCGAACTCCAACGAATATAACAAGACGTCGGTTCTCGTCGTGGGCGCCGGTCCGGCCGGCCTGGCGACGGCGATTCAACTGAAGGTCCTCCAATCCGAGCTGGATGTTTGTGTGATCGACAAGGCGCTCGATCTGGGCAACCACAACCTCTCGGGCGCCGTGCTCGAAGCCGAGCCGCTGCACTCGCTGCTCGACGCCGCCAAGCCCGACTGGCGCGACAGCGACGAGGCCAAGCAGGTCCTCGCCAACGTGATCGACAAGGACGACATCCTGTTCCTGCTCGGCAGGAGCGGCAGATTCCCCCTCTTCTGGATGATGAAGATTGCCAAGAAGCTCGGCCTGGGCTTCGGCCAGATGATCCATCACGGGGACTACTCCCTGTCCATCAGCCGGCTCACGAAGTGGCTGGGTGACATCGCCAAGAGCTTGGGCGTGGAGGTCCTGACTGGTTTCGCCGCCGACCATGTGGTTCTCAACGGCGACACCGTCGCGGCCGGCGTCAAGCTCGTCGATCAGGGCATCGACAAGGAAGGGCACAAGCAGGCGAACTACGTCGAAGGCGACACGATCGAGGCGAGATTCGTCGTGCTGGCCGAAGGCTGCGACGGGCTCGTCACCGAGCGTTTCGTCGAGCAGGCGGGGCTCAAACGCGAGTCGCACCAGCTCTATTCGCTCGGTGTCAAGGAGCTGATCAAGGTCACGCCGGAGCAGTATGAGAAGTTCACCCGCGGGCGCGTCGTGCACGCGATGGGCTATCCGATCTGGACCCCGGTTGTCGGCCCCGGCATGTTCGGCGGCGGGATCGTCTACGCCGGCGAGCCCGAGCACCTGGCCGTCGGCATGATCGTAGGGCTCGACTGGAAGTACCACAATTTCAATGCCCAGGACGCGCTCGTACGGTTCAAAGAGCACAAGTTCGTCAAGCCCTTCATCGAGGGCGGCACGGTCGTCGAGGCCGGCGCGAAGATGATCCCCGAGGGCGGCTGGCGCGCCGTCCCGCGCGATCCGGAAACCAAGAGCATCGGCAAGGGCAACGTCATGATCCTCGGCGACAGCGCCGGTTTCGTGAACATGCTCAAGATCAAGGGGTTGCACAACGCTCTCGATTCCGGCATCCAGGCCGCGAAGGCCATCGTCGCAACGTTCGACACGCCGGACGCCGCGGCGCAGAAATATACCGAGAACGTCGAGCAGTCGAATATCGCCAAAGAGATGAAGTCCGCGAAGAACTTCCGCCAGACGGTCGCGAAGTTCGGGCCGCTGCAGGGTATGCCGCTGTCGGTCCTCAACGGCTGGCTGCCCGCGTACAAGGTCGAGAAGGACTACGAGGCGATGACGGCGGCCCCGTATCGCCTCAAGCCGAACCAGAACTTCGACAAGGACACCTTCACCGCCGTCGCGGCCACCGAGCACCGCGAGGAGCAGCCCTCGCACCTGCAGATCCTCGATCCGACGATCTGCGAAACGAAGTGCGCGCCGATCTTCAACGCCCCGTGCATCACCTTCTGTCCGGCGGGCGTCTATGAGACGATCCACGACGAGGTCAAGCCGGCCAACCCGTCGAACTGCCTCCACTGCAAGACCTGTCAGCGCAAGTGTCCGTTCGACAACATCCGCTGGACCGCCCCCGAAGGCGGCGGCGGACCCCGATACAAACGGATGTAGAGAGCCACAGAAAACCGGCGAGGCCTCCGTTGACCTCGCTGGGCCCGGCTTCGTGCATGTCGGCTCTCGCCGACCGTCAGCGAGGATGTCTATTCCTTCGCCCCGTGCCGGCGGAGGAGTTCCACGATTTCCGCACGGCCTTTGTCTCTCGCCACCGATAATGGTGTATGGCCTTCGTCGGTCTTGGCATTGATATCGGCACCGTTCGTCAGAAGGAGTTCCACGACAGCTTTGTGCCCCTTTCCGCTGGCAATGTGCAGGGGTGTAGATCCCGGGGTTGATTCCCGGTCTCCTCTTGTGTTCACGTCAGCGCCTTCAGCCAGAAGACGTCGAATGACATCAACATGGCCTCCGCCGGCTGCGAGAAGCAGGGGCGTATTTCCATTCTCGCCTCTTAGATCCACTTTCGCCCCATGGTTGATAAGCAATTCAACCATGTCCGTAGGCCCGATATCACTGGCATGATGCAGAGGAGTCCATTGGCGCCAGCCTGTTGCATTGATGTCCGCCCCGTGCTCAATGAGCAGCGTGACTACATCCTTGCGGTCTCCACAAACGGCATTATGCAGTGGCGTAAAACCTGCACCATCTCTTGCGTTGGCATCGGCGCCCCCTTCAATCAAGGTCTTCACCGTGGCCGCGTTCCCCAAGAAGGCGGCCAGGTGAATGGGTGAGATTTTCGCTCCCTTGGCAGTGAGCAGTTCAACGGTCTTGCTCCGGTTTGCACAGATCGCTACGTATAGCGGCGTTCTACCCCCTGTGGTGGCATTCAGGTCCGCGCCCGCCGCAAGCAGGCGTTCGACCACATCACTGCTGCCGAGACCCGCTGCATAGTGTATTGGCGCAGAGTCGTACTGCGTCCTGGCGTGAACATCGGCTCCTCTGGACAGCAGGAGTTCCACCATGTCCTTATTGTCGCTTCCACATGCGTAATGTAGAGGGGTTTGATTGGACTCTGCCTTTGCGTTGATATCGGTCCCTTTGTTGATCAGTAGCTCCGCCACATCCCTGTGGCCCATTTGGGCTGCTATGTGCAGTAGTGTCCGACCATAGCGATCCCTGGCGTGAACATCGGCTCCTCTGGACAGCAGGAGTTCCACCATGTCCTTATTGTCGCTTCCACATGCATAATGTAGAGGGGTTTGACTGGACTCTGCCTTTGCGTTGATATCGGCCCCTTTGCTTATCAGTAGCTCCGCCATATCACTGCGGCCTATTTGGACTGCCACGTGCAGTGGTGTCCGACCGTATACGTCCCTCAGATTGACACTGGCGTGCTGTGCAATGAGTTCTTCTACTTTCTCGATATCACCGGCAAGTAAAGCATAGTGCAAGTATTGAGTTGCTCCATATTTACGCAGGAGATCGACGATTTCAGCGCGGCCTTGTCGCTCTGCATAGCGCAAGGGTCCCAGCCCGTACTTGTCCATCGCATTGACATCGGCACCTTTCGTAACCAGGAGTTCGACAACCTTCCGGTGGTCCTTTTGGACGGCTTGGATAAGGGGTGTCTGGCGGCCGGAGCCATCCCTGGCGTTGAGGTCCGCGCCGCCGGCTATGAGTACGCCAACAACCTCCTCATGCCCCTTCCTGGCCGCATCGTGAAGGGGGGTCTTGCCCGACTCACCCTCTGCATTGACCTTGGCCCCTCTGGCCAGAAGCAACTCCACCGATTCCTTCTGGCCGGCCGCCGCAGCGCGATGCAGGGGCGTGTCATCCCATGCGTCCCTTGCATTGACATCGGCGCCGGCGGCAATGAGCCTCTTGACCTCATCAATGTCACCGTCAGCGGCCGCCTGGTGGATTGATTTGGCGGGCTCGGGTGCCTGGCGGCTCTCGGATGCGGTTTGTGTCGCCGCGCTGGCTGTGAGGGCCGGAACAGCAGGCATGGCAAGAAGGGCCAGGAGTATAACCGCGATGACACCCGCCAGCCAGAAGCGAGAATCCGAGGGGGCCGGCGGCAGGCCGAGGATGTGGCGGACACGGCTGAGCGTGGACTTTCTATCTTGTCCGAGTGCTACCGCGAGAGCCGGTTGGCGAATCCCAAGTCGCACTCGGCCCGCGCTTTCCAGCGCCGACGCATACGTCAGGCGTTCTCCCGTAGCTCTCACAGCCAGTTCGTCACAGCACAGTTCTCGCTCGGCGCGCAGGCGGTTGGAGAGCCACCAAACGGCTGGATGGTAGAACAGCAGTGTCTCGATGACCCGCTGGGCCAGGTTGACCCACAAATCGAAACGACGGATGTGGGCCAGCTCATGCGCGATGACGGCCTCCAGCATTTCCGGCGGCATGTGAGTCACTATGGCAGCGGGCAGCAGGACCGTGGGGCGCAAATAGCCCAACGCCACCGCTTCCATCGCCCGGCAGGAGAGAAACACGCGGGAGAAGCCCGGCAGGCCCAGCCGTTCGCTCAGTATGTGGACCCGCGCGGCGAGTTCCCTCGGCAGAGGCTCCAGGCCGCGACGCCACCGGCGTACGCCGATGAATCCGAGCAGCAGACGAACACTCAGGACAACCACCCCGCCCATCCAGCACGCCAGTGCCCAAGGCAGCGCTGCCTGCGCCATGCCGTCGAGCCTCTCTCGCAGAGGCGCGCGGTGTGTCGGGCTGACGGTCACGGGGTCTTCGTTGAGTGGTTGTGGAGGCTCGGGCCCGACGGAACGTGGGGCGGGCCCTGGTGATGCAACCTCTGGTGTTGGCGCCGGTCCGATGGCTGCTGGTCTTGTGGGCCCGCCGAGGACGGCGAAAGTGATCAGTGGACAGATCGCCATGAGGGCGAAGGCGATCAGATAGGCCGCATAGCGAGGATTGCCGCGCTTCAGGCGCAGAACGCGAACGGCCGCGTAGGCGATCACGGCCACCGCCAGACCCTGCCATAGAAAATGCACCAGTGTGAGGCTCAGACGATACCATACAGGTTGCGAGAAAAATTCCACAACGGACATCATGCACCTCCCTTCTTCCGAGCGAACTCGGAGATGGTTCTTCGCATTTCGTCCAACTCTTCGCTGTCCGGCTTGGCCTGCTCGAGCAGGTGCGTTACCAGCGCAGAAGCCGAACCGTCGAAGACACGACCGAGGAGGTCCTGCACGATCTCAGACTGCGTCCGGGCCTGGGAGATCTTGGCGGAATAGACAAACGCCCGGCCTTTGGGCTTCTGGCTGAGCAGACCCTTTTCGGCCATCACGTTCATCAGGCTCATTACCGAGGTATAGGCTCGCGGCCTGTCGTGATTCAGGGCGTTCATCACCTCCCGCACGGTGCTCGGGCCTCGCTCCCAGATGACTTGCAGCACCTCCAGCTCCGCCGGCGTCGGATTTTCGTGACGTGGTCTTGCCATCAGAATACCTCCCAATCAACTCGAACAAGATGACTCACTTGCCAACACCCGTTACAACCTACGGCTTAACCAGTAGGTTGTCAACGGCAAAAACCGTAGATAGTGAAATTTTTTTCACCTTCCGCATGCAGGCCCGTTTCTGCCGCACGAATGCAGAAAGGCGGAGTAAGAATTCTGGATAAGCCCTCGGCACGCCGGGCCGCGCGGAATTCGGCTTGGGCGTGCGGCTCGCGATTTCTCTTGACCGGGGCAGGCGTTTGACGTAAGTAGTGCCCGGAAATCGCCAGAAGAACCCTCTTGGAAAGGTATGCGCCAGATGAAAGTAAGCCAGAGAGCCAAAGCGGTTGCGCCGTCGGCGACGATTGCCGTAACGGCCCGTGCCAAGGAGTTGAAGGCCCAGGGCGTGGACGTGGTGGGATTCGGGGCTGGCGAGCCCGATTTCGATACGCCGGAGTATATCAAGCAGGCGGCCATCAAGGCCCTGAAAGAAGGGCAGACGAAGTACACGCCGGCGGCCGGTATTCCCGCGCTGCGGGCGACCATCGCGAAGAAGCTCGAGAGGGAAAACGGGCTCAAGTACGCCCCGGAGCAGGTCATCGTGAATCTGGGCGGCAAGCACTCCGTTTACGAGGCGATGCAGGCCGTGCTCGACCCGGGCGACGAAGTGCTCCTGCCCGCACCGTACTGGGTGACGTATCCGGAGGCGGCCGGATTGGCCGGGGGCGTGGTCAAGGTCCTCGAAACGGACAAGAGCAACAGCTACAAGATCACGCCGAAGCAGTTAAAGGAGGCGATCACCCCTAAGACCGCCTTGCTGGTCCTGAACTCCCCCAGCAATCCCGGCGGTTTCAGCTATACACCCGACGAGCTGCGGGCCCTGGCGAAGGTGCTCGAAGGTACGGCCGTCATGGTGATGTCGGACGAGATCTACGAGAAGCTCATCTACGGTGATACGAAGTTCGTCAGTTTCGCGGCGCTGAGCGAAGATGCGTTCGGCCGGACTCTGACGCTCAACGGTTTCAGCAAGGCGTTCTCGATGACCGGGTGGCGCTTAGGCTATACGGCCGGGCCGCTCGAAGTCATCAAGGCCATGAATCGCCTTCAGGACCACATGACCTCCAACCCGGTGACGTTCGCGCAGTATGCCGCCATCGCCGCCATGGGGCCGGATGCGGACGAGGCCATCGAGAAGATGCGGGTCGAGTTCGAGAAGCGCGGCAAGTACATGGCCGAGCGTCTGCGGAACATGCCCGGCGTCGAGTGTACAGAGCCAACTGGGGCGTTCTATTGTTTCCCCGATGTCTCGGGTAACTACGGCCGGACCATCGGCGGCGCCAAGATCGGCGGCAGCATGGATTTCGCCAAGGCCCTGCTGGAGCAGGCCAACGTCGGCGTCGTGCCGGGCCTGCCTTTCGGATGCGACAACAACGTCCGGCTCAGCTTCGCCTGTTCCATGGAGCAGATCACCAAGGGCCTCGACCGCCTGGAGAAGTGGCTGAAACAATAACCTCGGCTCCCCGGTAGCGTTTTTCTGCGGAACGCGCCAACGGCCCGGGGTTTCGGGCGTCCAAACCAATAAACGGGGCCGCCTCTACGGTCTGGCGGTCTTCAGCGTGGAGTAGTACGTGCGCGATCGATCCGAACGACGGACTCTCAAGGCCCTTCGTGAGCGGCGGCGCGAGGCGTATGAAGAGGTTATCGACGCGCATTATGGGTCGGTCTATCGACTGCTGCTGTTCCTGACGCGAGATAGGAGCCTGGCCGAGGATCTCACGCAGGATGTGTTCGCCTCGGCGTGGGCCGCGATCCATGAGTTCCGGGGGGATGCGTCGATCCGGACGTGGCTGCACCGGATCGCGTACAACGCCTTTCTCGACACCCGACGTCGCCGGGAGCGGGAGAAAAAGCTGGTCGCTACGCTGAGCGAGCGACCGCTCGGGATGGCCGACAACCCGCTGGCGGGGATCATGGCCGATGAGCACCTGTCGCGGGTTTATCGGGCGTTAGGCCATCTGGACCCGGATGAGCGGACCATGCTCGTGCTCCACTATGTGGAAGGGCTGACGTATCGCGAGATGGCCCAGGTGCTTGGCCGGCCCGATGGCACGCTGAAGTGGATGATCAATCGGGCCTTGAAGAAATTGCGGCAACGATTCGCTGGAAAGGTGGGACCATGAACGGCGGTTCGAGACACGAGCATGACGGCGTTCCCATGGAATGGCTGGAAGACCGGCTGAAGGCCCTCTCGGAGGTCCAGCCGCCGGCAGGGCTGCGAGAGAAGCTTGTGGCCCGCCTGGCGTACTTGCCCGTACACGAGTCGACAGAGTTCGGCGGCCGGTTCTGGAGGGCCGTTGGGTGGGCCAGTGCGGCGGCCGCCGTGGTTTGCCTGGCGTGCCTCATTGCCTGGTTTGGCAGACCGTCCGAGCCATCCGGGACAGGGGTGGCCGCCAGCGGCGGCCGGAGCGCCGCAGTGATGACAGCCGATCACAATGCTCTTCGCCCGCGTGATGTCAATACCTGCGATATGAACAGCCTGCCGTGAAACCTTCGCACCCCGCGTCGCGGTCTTGAAGCGGACCACAGAGCGCACAGTTCGACCATTTCGCAATTCACATCATTTCCCCCAAAAAGATGTTGCATTATCTGAACTGTGGTTCATAATATGAAGTACGAATTCACAATTGAACGTATATTCTCCATTCGTGGTCGTGAGGACAGTGCTATGAAGTCTAGAACGAAGCTGTCGCGAAAGGAGCGGGAACGGCTGGGGCACCGGCAGGAGATTCTGTCGGGGGCGCTGCGGCTCTTCGCAGAGAAGGGCTTTCACAGCGTCTCGATGCAGGAGATTGCGGCGGTCGCCGAGTTCTCGACGGGGACGCTGTACAATTTCTTCGCGAGCAAAGAGGACCTGTTCTTCGAGGTGCTGGTGGCCTGTGCGGAGGAGGCGTTCGGGATGATCCTGCCCACGCTGGAAGGTCCGAATAACGAGCAAAGCAAACTGGCTTGTTTCATTCAAATACACGAGCGGGTGGCGCGCGAGCAGTCCGACATGGTCCGGCTATACCTCCTGGAAAGCCACGGGCGGTACGTGCCCGGGGGCAGGGTGGAGGCGAAAAAGAAGGAGTTCGACGAGCGAGTGACTTCGCAACTTACGGAGGTCATTGCGGCCGGCGTTCGCAAGGGGCTCTTCAACGACATCGACCCGCTGATCGCGACCAAGTGCCTTCTGGCGACGTTGGAGTCGATGGTCCTGGCCGACAACGATCTGGCGACGGGGGACCTGAAGGGCGATCTGCAGAAGGTGGAAGCCCTGTTCTTCAGGGGACTTCTGAAAACTTCGGGAGGCAAACGTGACGCATAGTATCGGGCGGTGTCTGCCGCTGCCACTATTGATATTCGTGCTGATGGGCGGATGCCATTCCTACCATGGCGCCAAGCTCCGGCGGGAGCACGCCGCCGAGTATCCGCCGGCTCTCCGCGACGAGACCGAAGGGGTCTTGTCGCAGCAAGACACACTGGGGCTGGAGGACTGTATCCGCATCGCGATGGCGAATAACCTTGAGACGCAGAGCGCCGCGCTTCAAGAGCGAATCGCCAAGTTGGGGCGGAAGATCGCCTTCGCGAACTTTCTGCCCGCCGTGAGCCTGAGCTACTCGCACTATGAGTTCGATCCGGCGATCTCGCTGCCCCTGTCGGAAACTGAGCCCATGAATATGGACAAGGCGCGTGCGCTTCTGTGGAGTGCAAGCGTCTCAGTTTTCAGCCCGGCGACGTGGTTCCTCTATGGCATGCACGAGCGGGGTGAGGAGATCGCGGAGTGGGTCGTCCGGTACACGCGGCAGATGACAGCGCAGCAGGTGACGGTGCTGTACTTCCAGTGCTTGACGCTCGAACAGGTGGAGCGGTCGCTTGCCGCCGAAGAAGAAGCGGCCGAAGCCCTTCGCAGCGAGGTTGCAGCCCTCCATCAGGAGGGCTTGGTGAGCGGCTGGCAGGCGGATCAGGCGGCCGTTTACGCACAGGCGCAGCGAGCGGAAATGGCACGGACACAGCGACTTTACCAGCAGGCGAAATCCGCCCTTCTGGCGGCGATGGGATTGTCGCCGCTGGCGGATGTCACACTGGCGAGTGAGACGCCCATTGAGGCGCCGGCCGGATCGCTGGAAGAGTTGATTCTGGAGGCCATGTTGTGTCATCCCTCACTGCACATTGCGGATCGTCGGATTGCAATCGAGGAGGAAAAGGTCAAGCTGGCGATCGCGGACTTCCTGCCCGTGCTGGGTGCGTTCGCCTATCGCCCGGACGCACTGGGAACGTCGCTGCTGCCGTCGAATCAGTGGATTTACGGGCTGGCCGGCACGCTGACGCTCTTTGATGGTTTCGCAAACATCAACGAATACAAGGCCGCGAGGGAGCGGCAGGAGCAGGCGTTCATCGAACGGGAGCAGGCCACGCTGGCCCTGATGCTGGCGGTCATTCGGGCGCAGCAGAACGTCGAGACGGCGCAGGACCAGTTGGATCTGGCGGAGCGGGCGATGGACGTCGCGTCCCGGCGGTACGCCGAGACGCAGGAGAAATGGAAGGAAGGCTTGGTCGACTCCGTGGAAATTCTCCAGGGGGCGGCCGAACGAGCCAAGGCACAGATGCAGGTCCTGGCCGCACGATTCCAGCACCAGGTCGCGGCGGCCACGCTCCTGAACGCGATGGGCAAAACCGAGACAGACATCGAGGAACACGAGCATGAAGGTCAATCATGAGCGCACCGCCGGCAGGAGCCGGCTCATGCGTACGTTGATATGTGTGATGGGCCTGGCCCTGGTTGCCGTGCTGGCTGCCGTAGGTCGGGTGTTGCACGGGCAGCCGGCCGGCGAGCGGCCCGCGGAGGTCGGCACGAAACCCGCGGTCACCGTTGTGGTCACGCTGGCGGCGATGCGACAGTTCGAGCGGAGCGTTGTCGTACAGGGCAACGTCGAGGCGAAGAATCTCGCGATGGTCTCGCCTCGCATCGGCGGTACGATCGAGGCCATCTTCGTCGACGAGGGTGACAGCGTGGTGGCGGGGCAGACGAAGCTCTTCGCCATAGATCAGGCGAATCTCGAAAGGGCGGTGCAGATCAGCGAGCAGGCCCTGGCGGTGGCTCGCTTCGCCACGGAGGAGAAACAGGCGAACCTGGAGCGCGTCCAGGCCGACTTCGCCAAGGCGGAGCTGGATTACGGCCGATTCAAACGGCTCGTCGAGAAACAGGCTGTGACGCAGGATGCGTTCGAGCAGCAACGGTCCCGATATCAGCAGCTTCAGGCGATGCTCAAGCATGCCCGGACGCTGGTGGAACTATCCAAGGCCCAGGAGTCGCAGGCGGAGGTGGCTCTGGAGGTCGCCGGGAAGAACCTGGCCGATGCGGTCGTCTACGCGCCGATCTCGGGCAGGATCAGCGAGCGACTCCATGAGCCGGGCGAGATGGGCAGTCCCGGGAATGCCATCGTGCGGATCGACGATACGGCCATCGTCGAGGTCTGTGCGTATTTGCCCGCACAGTACTACGCCGAGGTCGTCTGCGACCGCACCTTGATGACCGTTCATGTGGCCGGCGCCGCATTCCGAGAGCAGCCGATCCGGTATAAGAGCCCCACGATCGATCCGCGGCTTCGGACGTTTGAGATCAAGTCCCTCCTTGAGGACCCGCCGGAAGGGATCGTGCCCGGGGCCATGGCGGACATCGCCGTGGTCCTCGAGAAAAGGCAGGGCACAGGCGTGCCGACCCGGGCCATTCAGACCCGGGGCGGACAGAGCGTCGTCTTCTCCGTCAGGGACGGCATCGCCCGGCAGGTCGCGATCAAGGCCGGGCTCGAGACGGCCGGCTGGACCGAAGCGGTCGACGGAGCGATCGATACCGGAACCCCCGTGGTCACCATGGGGCAGTATTCGGTGGCGGAAGGCACGCCCGTTTCGGTGCAGGAGGAGTAGGACCATGCTTTTATCCAATGCCTCATTGCGGCGGCCGGTGGCCATGAGCTGCCTGATCATCGCCCTGACCCTGCTCGGACTCAACGCCTACCGCAAGATGGGCGTGGAGCTGATGCCGAAAATGGACGTGCCCTACATCACGGTGACCACGATCTATCCGGGCGCCAGTCCCGAGCAGATCGAGACGGACGTGGCCAAGCGCATCGAAGATCAGGTCGTCACGATCGACGGCCTCAAGCACGTCAGTTCCGCGTGCATGGAGAACGTCTGCCAGACCCTGCTCGAATTCGAGTTCGGCGTGGACGTAGATATCGCCGCGACGGACGTGAGCGAGAAGCTCGGCCTGATTCGGGCCGAGTTCCCGCAGGATGTGGAGGATCCGAAGATCCTGAAGTTCGATATCAACGCCAAGCCGATCATCAACCTGGCGTTGACGGGAGACGTTCCCCTCGACGAGCTATATGACTTTGCGGACAACACGTTGCGGGACCGGATCACGGTGATCTCCGGGGTGGCGAACGTCGAGCTGGTCGGCGGGGCCAATCGCGAGGTGCACGTCCTGCTGGACAGGGATCGCTTGGCGGCCAAGGGCTTGTCGAGCCTGAACGTAGTTGAGGCCCTTCAACAGGCGGTGCGGACCGTCCCCAGCGGACGTGTGAAGGACGGCGGGCGCGAGTATTCCGTGAAGTTCGATGCCGAGTGCGAGGAGATTTCCGATATCGGCATGTTGGAGGTCGCCGGCGAAGGGGGGCAGCGCTGCTACATACGCGATATCGGTCGCGTCGTCATGACGACCGAGGAATTGCGACAGAAGGCGGCCATCGACGGCCGGCCCTGCGTGTACATCAAGGTTGTCAAGAAGGCCGAGGCCAACGCGGTGGAAGTGGTCAACCGCGTCAAGGCGGCGATGGAGCAACTCAACAGGCAATTGCCCGGCGGGATGACGATGGTCTGGGTCAGCGACGACGGCCGGTTCATCGAGGCCTCCGTCCGGAGCGCCTGGACCAATGTCGCGCAGGGGATCCTGCTGACGGCCGCGATCCTCTTCTTCTTCCTGTACAACATCCGATCCACGCTGGTGATCGCGATCACGATGCCCTTGACCATCATCATCGGTCTGTTCTTCATGCAGCTTGCCGGCTACACGCTCAATACCTCCACCCTGATTTCGATAGGGCTTTCGGTCGGCATCCTGGTGACCAACTCCATCGTGGTTCTGGAGTCCATTGTCTCCCGGCTTAAGGAGACCGGGGACCCGAAGGAGGCGGCGCGCTTAGGGGCCGGGGACGTTGCTCTCGCTGTGGTGGCCAGCGCCGGAACCAACATCGTCGTGCTGTTTCCGATTGCGATGATGGGCAGCCTGATCGGGCTGTTCATGAGGCCCCTGGCCTGGACCATGCTGATCATGACCGCCGTGTCCCTGTTCATCTCCTTTACCCTGACGCCGATCCTGTGCTCGGTCCTGCTCAAGCCCGCCCGGGCCCAGCAGAGAGGACTCCTCAACCGGATGGAGACGGGCTTCAACCGGTGGCTCGACCGGCTGCTCGGCGGGTATCGACGAATCCTCTCGTTCAACGAGAGGCACCGCGTCGCGGCGTTGGCCACCCTGTTCGTGACGGCGTCGCTGCTGGTGCATGCGCTGTCCTTGGCCGGCAGGGTGGGGTTCAGCTTCGCCCCTGATACGGACCAGGCCCAGGTCTTCGTTAAGCTGGAGTACCCCACGTCGTACGATCTGGACCGAACGGTGGGGCGCGTGCGGATCATCGAAGAACGGCTCAGGGATGTGCCCGAGCTTATGCATGTGCTCAGTTCCATCGGGAAGGTCGAAGGCGTCATCGGGCAGTCCACGCAGGGGGTCTACTTAGCCCAACTGCTCCTGACCTTTTCCGAGCGCGATGAGCGGAAGATCTCGATCGACGAGATCCAGGCCGAGATCAGAAGGCGGCTCGCCGGGTACCCTGAGTGTATCGTCACGGTGACGCAGCCGGTCATCGTGGGCGGGCAGGTCCAGGACGTGGAGCTGCAAATCGCGGGCGAAGATCTGGCCACGCTCGAACGGCTGGCCGCGGAGACGCAGGACCGGACCGGACGGATCGAGGGAATCACGGATACCGATACGACCGTGCGAGCCGGCAAGCCCGAGCTGGCCGTGATCCCCAGACGCGCCGTCCTGGCGGACCTTAACATACCGGCGGTGGGCCTGGGGCTTGCCTTGCGGGCCAACCTGGAAGGGCTCAAGGCCGGCACCTTCAAGCGAGGCGATCGCAACTACGACCTTGTCGTCGAACTGGCCGATGAACAGGGGCGAGATCAGGTAGAGCAGTTCCTCTTTCAGGGGGCACCGGGCAAACCGATCCTCTTGTCTGGCCTGGCCCAGGTTGAGGAGCGTGTGGCGCCCATTCAACTCACGCGGGAGGATAAGCGCCGCGTCCAGAAGGTCTTCGCCAACTTGGCCCCGGATCTGCCGTTGGGGACGGCCGTCGATCTGATTGCCGGGCAGATCGTCTCCGAAGGTCGGTTCCCGCCCGGATACGATCATCGGTTCGCCGGCATGTACGAGAGGATGTCCGAGGCGAATGCGGCCTTTGGCGAAGCGGGGCTCGTCGCGATCGTCCTGGTGATCCTGACCCTGGCGGCGATCCTCGAATCGTTCAAGCAGCCCTGGCTCATCCTGGCGACGGTCCCACTGGCCGTGATCGGAGTCATGTGGGCACTGACCCTGACCGGGGAGAGCCTCTCGATGTTCGTGCTGATGGGCATGGTCATGATGATCGGCATCGTCGTGAACAACGCGATCCTGATCATGGATCAGTTCAACGTGCACGTTCGGCAGGGTATCCCGCGGCACAAAGCGATGATCACGGCCTCCTGCGAGCAGTTTCGTCCGGTTGTCATGATCACCCTGGCCGCCGTGCTGGGAATGCTCCCGTTGGCACTGGGCCGAGGCATCGGCGCCGAGATGAGGAACGGCGTGGGGATCGCCGCTGCCGGTGGCATTCTCGTCTCCGGCATTCTCACGCTTGTTTTGATCCCCATCCTCTACGATCTCTTCACGCGCAGAAGCAAATCGTGATCGCCGATGGCTCATCTCTCGCGCAGTGCGTGAAGCACTGGGTGCGACGCCGAACGTGGACGCACCGCTCAGTCAATTGAGATGCGTGCCGAGAGAGTGTGCTATCGGACCTTGCGGGCGAAGATGCGAACACCGAACAGGTTCTTGACGATAGAGAGGGAAAGTCGTATGTTCCCGTAGTGATTTGCTCAATAGCTTGAAAGTCTTCGAATGAGCGCAGACGATACTGAACGCCCGGGCCAGTTGCTGGACGGCAGAACACGCGAGGCATTCTCCGGCTGGCCGATGATCTTCGGTTGGGCGGCGATGCTGATTTTCGCCTTCCACGCCTGCACCCACATGGTCGCCGCCGGGGATACCTGGGTGGCAATGGCGTGCGGGCGGCACTTCGTCAATCACGGCGTCGATACGGTCGAGCCCTTCAGCGCCAACTCGCACAAGGCCGGACCGACGGCGGAAGAGGTCGAGCGGTGGCCGGGCTGGGCCCGATGGATCACGGGCAAAGTCGGCCTCGACACCGTCCGATACTGGCATCCCACGGGCTGGGTCAACCAGAACTGGCTCACCCACGTGATCTTCTATCGATTGAGCACGGCTCTCGGCTCGGAGTCCGAGCCGTATTATGACGCATTGGTCCTGTGGAAATTCGCCATCTATATCCTGGCTGCTGTCGCTCTGTACTACACGGCGAGAGTCTACGGCGTGAATCCCGCTCTGGCGGCGGTCTTCGTCTCGTTTGCGCTGTTCATCGGCCGATCCTTCTTCGATGTCCGGCCCGCGGGCTTCTCCAATCTGCTCGTGGCGGTCCTGATTCTTGTGCTGGCCCTGGCAAGCCACAAGAACGCGCTGTACGTCTGGCTGATCGTGCCGCTGATCGTCTTCTGGTCGAACGTCCACGGCGGCTATGTCTACGCCTTCATCGTTCTGGTTCCCTTCGTCGTGTGGCACCTGATCATGAATCTATCACGGCGGTGGGCCATCGTCACGTATGGCATCCTGACGAAGCTCATCCTCTATGGCATGGCCAACCGCTTCCTCAGTCACGAGCATCTGACGTCGACTGGCGTTCTGCTCGACTGGTTGTTCGCCTGGGTGGTGTGCGATATCGCGGCCAGCATCGGGGCGGCATTGAACCGTCGAATGAAGGAAGGCACTATTGTCGCTCACCAAGTTGCCAGCTCCTGCGTGCTGTTCTTGCTGATTCTGCCTCGGTTTTTCCCGGCCGTACCGGTCGGATTGAACCGGTTGGAGCGCAGCGCGCTGGAAGTGTATGTCGCCGGCTCGCGTCTCGCCTATCTCGGCATCTTTTCGTTCGCCATGGTCCTCGGCACGGTCGTCGTGTTCCTGAAAGAGAAAGTGGTGCGGACGATGGAGTGGTGGGGGACCCTCCACACGGTGGGTGCCACGGTGGTGGCGTTCATCGCGATGGTGGTCTTCAACCCCTTCCACCTGACCAACCTGACGCACACGTTCATCATCAGCCTTTCCAAGAACGCTGAGCGATGGCGCGACGTGCATGAGTGGCATCGGGCGTTCGACTGGTCCAATCCGGTCGGCACGGCCAAGCCGTTTCTGTTCATGTACATTCTCGCGTGGCTCGCACTGCTGGTATGGGCGGTCGTTTTCGTGCGGACCTCGCGGGTCGTGGATCGCCCCGTCAAGAAGAAAGCCAAAACGGCCGCGCATTACACGTGGCCTAGAATCGACCTGGCGCTGCTGGCTATCGCCGCAATGACGATCTACATGGCGATTCGATCCCGCCGATTTATCCCGATTGCCGCATTTGCCGCCTGTCCCATCGTGGCGTTGCTGGTCGATCAGGCGGTACGCCTCCTCGCCGCGACCGTGCAATTTTCGCGGGCCGGCAAGTTCGAGGTGCCCCCGATGCCGGCGAAACTGCAATCCGGATTCATCCTCGCCGGGGCGGCTGCCGTGACGATCTTCGGCGTCTGGTGGGGCCTGAAGTTCAAGTACGTCTACCTGGATTATTGGCCGGCGGATCCCAAGCTGACAAGCGTGTTCATGCGGATGACCGCTTCGGACGCCAAGCCGTTCTACGCCTGTGATTTCATCCGCAGCAACGAACTCAGCGGCAAGATGTTCAACTACTGGACGGAGGGCGGCTTCATTGCCTGGGGCCAGCGTCCCGACCCGGAAACGGGCAAGACGCCGTTGCAGTTGTTCATGGACGGGCGGGCTCAAGCCGCCTACGACGTGGCGGCTTTCGACCGGTGGACCGATATCATGTCCGGCGGTCCGATCGTGAGCGCCCGGCGGGCGACCCGCAGCAAGCTGACGGCCAAGGATTACGTTCAGGTCGGCAACTGGGTTAGTGAGCAACTCCGGCAATACGACGTCTGGGTCGCGATGATGCCGAACAACCAGTTCAACTCGCCCCTGACCAACGGCCTGGAATACAGCACGGATTGGCGTATCATTTTCCTGAACGACAAGCAGAAGATCTTCGTTGATGTAAACTCCCCCAAGGGTGGCAAGATCTATCGGGATATGCTCGCAGGCAAGCTCACGTATCCGAACGAGTATTCGGCCAATCTGTCCCTCGGTCACAACCTTCTGCTGTTTGTGGATCCGGCCCGAAAGAAGAACGGCCTCGAATTGGTCATCAGCGCCTTCAACATCCAGCCGTCTCCCGCGCCCGTACTGGAGATGCTGCTGATTGCGGCACAGTTCGCCGACCTTCGACCACGCGTCGATGAGGTGTGTGGACAATACGTGCTGGATTTTGAGGAAAAAAAGGCCACCTACGCGAACGAGGATGGTTACAATCTCCGCCTGGAGGCGGCGCGTCTCGCCCTGATCCGACTGGAGCAGGTGGCCCGGGCGAACGGCGACGCGAAGTCGGCCGAGGCGCACCGCCAGCGGATCAACCGCTACGAGGCCGAGCGGAACGGGATTGCCCTGACGAAAAGGTGGTGAGCCATGGCCGAGCCCGAGGGGCCCCAGGACCTGCAGGTCGGTGTGAAGTCGCCCGTTTCCATCAGCGTCTTTTTTCCCTGCTATAACGAGCAGGGCAACATAGGGCGGGTGGTGGAGCAGGCGATCCAAGTCCTGGAGGGCCTGGGAGCGGATTACGAGGTCATCATTGTGAATGACGGCAGCTCGGACGATACCGGTCGAATCGCCGACCGGATTGCTGCGAAGCGCAAGCGGGTACGGGTCATCCATCATCCGCACAACCTCGGCTACGGGGCGGCTCTGCAGTCTGGCTTTCGGGCGGCCACGAAGGAACTCGTCTTCTACACGGACGGCGACGGACAATTCGATCTGACGGAAATGCCCCCGCTCTTGCCCTTGATCCGGGAATATGATATCATCAGTTGCTATCGCGTGAACCGGCAGGACAACGCCGTCCGCAAGATCAGCGGGTGGCTCTGGACGCGGGTCACCGGGTTTGTGTTCTCGCTGAACCTGCGCGATATCGATTGTGCGTTTAAGCTCTATAAGAGAGCGATCTTCGACACTATCAAGATGGAGAGTACGGGGGCCTTGATCGACACGGAGATTCTGGCCCGTGCCGCCAGAAAAGGGTATACGATTACGCAGAGAGGAGTGCACCATTATCCGCGGACGGCCGGCCGGCAGACGGGCGCCAACGTGCGGGTCGTGCTTCGCGCGTTCAAGGAACTCCTGAAGCTCCGGCGGCGCATCCTGGCCGACTCGTGACATTCTCTCGGTGGGGGTTGTCCGCACAACAGAGCGGCTATGCAGAACCAAAAGGCGAACCTTTTCATCTACGGATCACTGCGGGACAGCAGGATTTTCCAGTCGGTCAGCGGCTTCGCCTTTACACGCAGACCGTCCAGGATTGACGATAAGACCCTCTTTGCCGAGCCGGCGTTCCTGCCCCGTCACCGCCGGGTCAGTCCCGACAACGTCTACTTCTACGCGGTCCCCGCCCAGGCATCGAGGATCGAGGGGCTTGTGATCCACGACGTTGCGCCCGCCGCCATGGCCGAGATCGACCGCTACGAGGGCAAACGGTACCAGAGGGAAACCGTTCGGGTCCGTACCGCCCACGGCGCGGTGGAGGCGCAGGCGTATCTCGTCACGGCCGAATCCATGCGGAAACACTTCGGCGATCGCTTCCACGTCAACCTCATTCATGAGCTGTGGCTGCGCAAGCGAATCGACCGATTCCTGAAGAAGCACACCCGTCCGGGGGAACGAACCGTCGATGCCGAGATGGAGCGCCAGGCCGATCGGGAGTTGCTGGCGACCACGGAGCGCGATCTCGTGATGAGTCATTACCAGCGAGACGCCGTCAGCGACTATTACCTGGAACATGAGTTGGACCGGCCTCGGCCCAGCATCAGGCACCTGTGCAATGACGCCGAAGCCCGCCCGTATCTCCGGAATTACCTGGCCCTTGCGATCCGGCAGGTCTTGTTGAACCAGTTCGAGGAGCGGATGCAGAATCGCTTCCGTTTCGAACTGGAGCACATGCGGACCAGCGAGCGGTACTTCACCCGTTCCGTGAGCCTGCTGGCCTCTCTGCAGATGATCAATGCCAATCGGGATATCGTTGAGCCGCTTATCCAGAGGGGCCTGGATGCCATGCCCTGCCAGCAGAACGATCTGATCGATTACGTCAAGTACGCGGTGCGAGCCTCGAAGAGCATCTTTGATTCGCGAGTGGCTGAGGCCCACCTCAACCGGATTCGGTCCAACCTGCAGCCTGGGCTGATGCCCCTCGGATGTGAACTAGAGTTGAGCAACGTGGGCGCCGCGGCGGTCGAGCCGAAACGAAGCGCCAGCCATGCGTTCGATGCCGTCTACAACGGGTTCAAGTACTTTTATGATTTCCGCCTGGACGTTTTGTGCTGGAAGCTCGGCGGCTACGTCGACGACCACAGCGGCTACACGGACCGCCCTCGTCGGCTCGGATTCTTCGAGATCGCCCCGGGCCGGCTCAGCATTGCCGGTGAGCTCTCCCGGCCGGCGACCGCCGACCCCTGGCTCCTGAATCAACTTATCAACGAGCTGGTAGCCTTCTACCAGATCGGTCCGCACAGCCTGCATCTGTCCTTTCAGTTGCGCAAGAGTCAGATTGGCCGACAGCGCACTCTGCCGTTGGGGTTCGTCAAGTGCCTGCTGGCCCTCGGTGGGGGACCGGTGCGAAAGCCCGGGGGCATGTGGATCTCGCGCATCGGACAGGATGAGATCACGCAATACACCTACGGCGAGGAGTTCGTCTTCGCCCGAACCAGCCGGCGGAACTGGTACATGGGAGCCGGCGGCGGGGAGATCGCCGATAAGCCGCCCGTGCAGGCCACGACGCACATACAGCAGTACAAGTTCATCCGTCTGGCGAAGCGCACCAACTATGAGCCGCTGATTCTGTGCCTGAAGGGGTTGCAGTTGGCCTACAACCCGGGCGAGTATCTCACGGCCGAGCAGATGCAGCGCGAGCCTCACCTCGCCCGTCAATATCAGCACTTGAAGGAGTGGGCGGTCCATCCGACGGAGATTGGCGGCCGAACGATCTCACGGTTCGTCGATACGGTCCGAAGCGGGCTTCTGAACGAACGGCATTTTCGGCCTGCCCACAAGCTCCACTACATCGATTGGGCCCTCAGCGCCATTGACAGACAGTTGAAGACCTTCAACCACGAGGTGAGGGAATCCAGTTCCTGGGCCGGCTGACGCCCATCGACGCCTACCGCACCGGCGTCTCGACCCCAACGGGTGCATGGACATATCCTACGTGCGCGCCTGCTCTCGATAGGCATCCGTTTGCTTCAGTCTTTCTATAGCTTGGCGAGCGATCTCGTCGTGGTCAAATGCCATTGCCGGCAGGTTGTCAATGTCGCACCATTGCACCTGGGCGGCGTCATCGGCCGCTTTCACCCGGTCTCGGTTGGTCTTGGCGATCCCAAAATAGGCGACCGTAATGGCCCGGCCGCGCGGATCGCGTCCGGGCCGGCCGAACGCGCGCAGTTGCTCCAGAGCGACGTTCGTTAGTCCGGTTTCTTCCGCGAGCTCCCGGGCCGCCGCCTCCGGCAGGTCTTCATCCATGTTGACGAATCCGCCGGGAAGGGCCCAGCGGCCCCTGTAAGGCTCGTGCTTGCGCTGAATCAGCAACAGCCTCGGCTTGCCGTCGAAGAACGCGAAGACCGCCGCATCGACTGTAACCATCGGTCGCGGCCACTCGTAAACGTACTTTCCCCTATCGCTCATCTGTCACTCGCAGGAACGCACACAACACCTTGACGTTGTCGATGAATGTCCGGCTGTCAATGATGCCGGATTCCGGTTCAACCTTGTGGTGCCTCAGACGCCCCTTCTCCACCCAGGCCCCACGGGCGTCGATGCTCTTGATGACCGCCGCGACCCGCGCCGCAAGGCTTGCCGACGGGGACGCTCGGGCTGTGCCTTGTCCGCCGCCGGCCCCGACTGTCGCATCCCGTCTGATGCGCCGGTATTCAGCCTCGATGGCGTCCAACCTTGAATCCACTACAAACACGTAGTTTGTCGCCAGTCGCTTTTGCTCATAAGTCAACTGATGGCGTCCCTCGGCGTCTCGCGTGAAGTAGATCGGTCGATTTGTCCGAAGCTCGTAGAGCCTCGCCAGCCGTCCGTCGGACAGCGCCGAGCGGCGCAGGTATTCGAGGGCTCGCGGCACCGGCTCGACGTACTTCTCTTGGCCTGTTACACGGCCAAGCAGCAGCAGCGTTTCCAGCACCGTCTGCGATTCGCGCCCACTGATGGCCGGCGGCTCGAAGGCCCGGTCCCAGACCGGATGCATGTTCGGATCGTACTGCTGCGCCCAGGCGGGCTGCGGCGCGGGCATCTGCGCCAGCAGGAGGAAGTCGCCTCCCTCGAGAGCGGATTGCAGGTAGCGCCGCTCGCCATAGGTTTCCCAGGCGAGCAGCATGGTCTCAATCGCTCGGGGCGTGATGGCGTCGTTGATGCTGTAGCAGCCCGCGAATTCCTTGGGCCATTTCGCAGGCCAGGAGGCGGGATAGGACGCTCTGGTGACCGGATAGCGTTCCACCTGCGGCGGATGGGCGCCGAAGCGGTCGTAGTTGTGCGACCATGCACCGTTGGGATACTGGGCGTTGAGCATGGAGTTCAGGCCATACGTGACGGCCTCATGGAGACGCACGTCCTTGAATTCGAGCGCCTGGTCGAGGCGCATGAGAAAGCGCAGCGCCGCCTGCGTCGTATCGTCGTCGAGAATGGTGATGTTGCCCTTGTATTTGCGTCTCTTCCAGACATGCCAACCCGGCATGACTTCCCGGTCCTCGGTCGAAACCGGACAGGGAGTTCGGTTCCACTGCAGATCGTACCGGTAGTTCACTTTAGCTCGCTCGCCCGGATCGAACTCGATGCGGTAGGGCCAGCCGCCGGAATGCAACTGGCCCAGGCGCAGGGCATCTGCGGCTTTCCTTGCCGCCTCGATACACCGCTGGTCCCTTGTGGCCTCGTATGCGTCGAGAAAGGCCCCACCCACGGCCGGCGTCCCAGGCGGTTGCACCCATACCGTATCCCCACCGGCTTGCCCTTCCGCCTCCCGCAGCGTTAGATCACCGCTGTATCGCCACAGGTAACCGCCGTGGCTGGATACGTCCAGGTGGAAGAACCGAGCCGCCTTGCAGAGGGCCGCCGTCGCATCCTCGCGCGTGACGGCGTCCGCACGGCAGAGCAACGGCAGGAGTACGAGCAGGAGAAGCGTCGTACGCCCGGCGGCATACCCGGATAGGCAGCCGGGCTGAACATTCTGTGGCCGGCGTCTTGTCATGACGCTATCATCTTACCAACCGGACCTGGGATACTCAATTCGCCGAAACACGTTGCTGAAATGATTTCGCTCGCGTAGAATCCCGTCTTTATGATTGGACTCTACGAGAATATCCTGCTGATCAAGCCCAGTTCCCTGGGAGATATCGTGCTGGCGCTGCCGGCGTTGTCGGCGCTGCGCAGGAGTTTTCCGCAGGCACGGATAAGCTGGCTGATCCGCCCGGCCTTTGCGTCGTTGATCGAGGGCCATCCGCACCTCGATGAGATCATTCTCTTCGACCGCAAGTCCCTTGGCAGAGCATGGTGGCATCCGGGCGCGTTTCGAGAGCTGTTGTCTCTGATCTTCCGGCTGCGTGACGGTCGATTCGACGCTGTGATCGACGTGCAAGGGCTCTTCCGCACGGCCTCGCTGGCGTGGCTTTCCGGCTGCAAGCACCGCGTCGGGCCGGTTTGGGGGCGTGAGTTTGCCCACCATTTCTACGCGACGACGGTCCCGGCGCGGATGGAGTGGGTCCATGTCGTCGACTACTATCTCACGCTCGTCGAAACGATCGGTGCGTCCGATCTCAGCGTGGAATTCGTTTTGCCTGAGAAGCCTGAAGCCGTCGCTGCGGCACGTGACCTGCTGACCTGTCACAACGTCGATGTTGAGCGTTACGCCGTGATTGTTCCGGGCTCGGCCCAGGTCAGCAAATGCTGGCCCGCCGACCGGTTCGCCGCGCTGGCCGACCGCCTTGTCTCGGACTACGGCCTGGCCGTCGCGGCCACCGGCAGCAAGTCCGAAGGCGCGATGATCGAGCGGATACAAAGCCTGACGCGGCATCCCATTGCGAATCTTGCGGGCCGGACCTCGCTGCCCGAGTTGACGGAGGTGCTTCGACGTGCAAGTCTCGTGGTGTGCAACGACACGGGGCCCGGCCACATCGCCGCTGCCCTTGGCAGGCCGCTCGTCATGATGTTCAGTTGGTCGAATCCGCTCCGGGTCGGCCCCTACGGTCGTCCGGAGTGTGTTGTCGCGCGGGACGCATCGAGCCGAGGCCTCGCCATCAAGAGCCGCGACCCCGCGCACGCCATCGAACACATCACGCTGGACGAGGTCTACTCGCGAGCGGCCGAGCAACTCGCAGGCGGCGGGCGGAGCATCTGAACTGCGGCCGAGCCGGAAACCCGCCCTTATCGGGAGTTTCGGGCATGCAACCGGCAGGTCGCTTTTCATGTTCGCGCACCCTCACGTCACGGCGCCGTTCATTCAATATCGGGCGCTGTATGAGAATGATGTCAATAGCCTTGACACCGGGAGTTGGCATGAGTATCCTAAATCTGTGGCAGAAATGGTTTCGGGTCCTGCAACGGGCGTTCAGAAGGTTTGTAGCAGCTCTTCTTGGATCACAAGAGACACTGCCAATTCTGCACCCTCGGGAGTCGCAATGGTGGAAGGGGCTTGCGTGCGGTAAACGTTGACATGTCCCTGCACGGCGGTTTCCGGGGAACCGGTGTGAGGCAAATCGGCCGAATACTTTGATGGGGCCGGCAGTAGCCCATCCGGCCGCCACGGGAGTTGTTGTTCCGGTTCTCGGGGGGAGAAAGAGAGCGCGGATCGTGTGTGCCCAGGACATGAAGTCCGGTCGGGGTTCCCATGCGAGAGCCAATGGGGACGGGGCAGTCCGTGCCATTTGCCTGTGCCCCGGATGTGGACGGAGGATCCGATTCAAGGCTCAACATTCCGGCAAGACCGTTCCCTGCCCGAAATGTCACAATCCTCTGTTGTTGGTGGATGTTGCGGAGATGCCGACGGGCGAGCCCAGGCGGATGGACTGGGTCGCTTCCGTGGTCGGATGGGGTTCCTCCGTTGTGCTCCATGCCTTGCTGCTGATCGGTTTCGCCGGGATCACATGGTGGCCCGGGTTGGGTTCGGGCAGTCACGCCCGGGAAGTGGGGTTGCTGCTGGACGACGTGGGCGCGATCGAATTCAGCGACACGAGCCTCGAGGCCCCGGATCTGGCCTCCTACCGACCTTCGCTACCTGATGCCGCGGAGCCCACTGCGTACGATCCAATCGCCGACTTGGGGGGCGGAGAGCCGTCAGGAAACTCCGATGACGACATGACACTTGACGTGCCTTCCGGCGGAGGCGGTGCAACGGGCTCGGACATGGATGTGTTTCTGCCTGGCGGCAGCGGGGGGGCAGAAGACGGATTGTTGTTCGGCGGAATTTCGGATACGGGCGAGGCGGTTGTGTACGTGATCGACCGTTCAGAGAGCATGCGTCAGGGCGGCCGATTAGACGATGCCAAGTGGGAGTTGCAGGAATCGGTTCGTCGGCTGGCGCCCCATCAGAAGTTCTACATCATTTTCTACAGTACAGATGCCACTCCCATGCACGCCGACGGGTTGGTGACAGCGACACCGGGCAACAAGGACCGTTACCTTGCGTGGGCTCGGAACGAAATTCAACCGACAGGATGGACCAATCCCATCCCGGCCCTGCGAAAGGCCTTGTCGTTCAAGCCCGATGTCATTTATCTGCTCACCGACGGTGCATTCACACCTCGTCCGTATACGCTCATCTCGGAAGAGGAGGTGTGCGACGCCATACGTCTCGCAAATCCCAAGGCCGCCAACGTGCTTCAGACCTCTATCAATACCATCGGTTTTCACGTTGACGGTTTACCGGCAGAGATAAGGAGGATCATCGAGTCCGTGCTCACGAGAATCGCCCGGGAAAACGATGGAACCTATAGATCCTGTAACCGGTTGTCGAGGAGGTAGCACTGTGTAGCAGCCTCCGGCACGGATCGGACGCCGAACAGTTTCCATGTGGAGTCAGGACAATGCTTGACAGATCGAATGCAAGTGTGGTTGGCAAGTGGGTGTTCTTCCTGATCGTACTGCTTTTGTTCTGGGGACTCTGGACGTGCTCCGCCGTTGCCCAGTCGGCAGAGGGGCAGCCCGCTGTGACGGCCGAGCCACAGTCGATCTCTCTTTGGAGCACGATTGCCAAAGGGGGAATCATCGGCTACCTGATTATTCTGGTGTCGCTCGTGGCGGTGGCACTGATCGTGCAGAACTTTCTTCTTGTCCGCCGAAGCCGCATTGTACCGGGCGATCTGGCGCACGAGCTCGCTGGACACATTGAGGGCAAGAGGTACGTGGAGGCCCGGCAGGCCTGTGCGGAGAATGACTCCTTCCTTGGCGCAGTGGTCGGAGCCGGGTTGGGCCAGGTCGGCGCTATGTTCGGCTTCTACGACATGCGGAATGCGATGCAGGAGGTTAGTGAGCGCGAGATCTCGAAGCTGCACCGCAAGCTGGAGTACCTCGCGTTCATTGCATCGACGTCGCCGATGCTTGGGCTGCTGGGTACCGTCACCGGGATGATCAGGTCATTCAACGAGATTGCGCGGACGGAAGGAGCGGCCAGACCATCGCAATTGGCCGGAGGGATCTCGGAGGCCCTGGTGACCACGTGCCTGGGGCTGGTGGTTGCGATTCCAACGATGTTCTTCGTGGCTTTCTTCCGTCGGCGGATCGACAGCCTGGTGGCCGAGGCGGAGACCGTCGTGGAGAAACTGATGGGCCGATTCCGCAAGGCCGCGTAGACAGGCGCGCCAACGAAAGGAACATCGTGCAGTTACACAAGGCCAAACGTACATATGGATGCGAGATCAACATCGCGCCTTTAATCGATGTCGTATTCCTGCTGATTATCTTCTTTCTGACCGTGTCTCATATTGCGCGGGTCCAGGTCGAACCGTTGGAGCTGCCGGAGGCCCGGGAAGGCAAGAAGGCCGATCCGTTGGCGGGCGGCCGGCTGATTGTGAACGTTCACAAGAATGGCCGCGTCGCGATCGCCGGGGAGACACACTCGCTCACTTCGATTCGGCGGCTTCTCGTCGAGGAGACCGGTCGTGAGGACTCAGGACCGATATCCATATTGATCCGCGGGGATCGGGAGGCGCCGTGGGAGAAGATCCGCGAGCTGATGAACGTTTGCACGGACTGCGGCATCGGCCAGGTCGATGTGGCGGTGATTGAGCCGGGGCAAGGGCCATCTGATCTCTAAGGACCGGACGTCATGCGACTGACAAGACAGAAGAGTGTTCTGGCGGTTCCGCAGTTGAACATGGCGTCCATGGTGGACGTGGTGTTTCTCCTGCTCATCTTCTTCATGTGCACGTCGTCTCTGAATCCGCTGGAGAACGACATATCGAGTCAACTGTCACGTTTGGGGAAGGGCAGGGGCCAAGGGACGGAGCCGGAGTCCGTCGTGCGAATACACGTTCTCGCCGTGACGGGCGGAGTCCAGATCAGGTGTAGCGGAAAGACGATCCGCAGTTTCTCGTCGCTGGAGGAGGAATTGAAGAAGAGGGTCGAATTGGATGACCGGCGCGTGGTAATCGAGGGTCAGGCGGGGGTCGCTTTCCGTTATATGGTTGCGGCGCTGGATGCATGTCATCGTGCCGGCGTGCGGCGCGTCGCTTTTTCACCGAGAGAGGTCAGCCCGTGAAGTCTGCTTTCGGATCACTACGGCTTCTTGTCTCTGTGCTGCTGGTGCTCACCGTGGCCCAAAGGGCTCTTGGGGCGACCATACAGGTGCAAGTCGACAAGCTCCTGTCCGAGGCCCAGATGGCGACAACGAAGGCCGACGCGGATGAGAGAATCGATCGGGCCCAGAGCCTTCTGCAAAGACAACAGAGCATGAAGGAAAACGAACGCCACTTCCTGGCGGGACGAGTCGACCGGGAGCGGGCGGCGATTTGCCTGAAGTTCTGGCAGAGAGACAGACGACAGAGCGCCTTGCGCGATGAGGCGTACAGGATCCTTCAGGGACTCTTGAGTCGCTATGACGGACTGTACCGTCGGTGGGACGCGCAGGCTCAGAGGATGGCGGAGGATCTCAACAATCGACAACGCAGGAATAGCCCCCAGTACAAAGCGCTCAACATCAACATGGGCAGGGTCCGTTATGAGATGGCGTGGACTCAGTACTACCTGGCCATTGCCACGGACAGCGACTCGGAGAGACGTGAGTTTTTGAAAAGCGCGGCCGAGAAGTTCCACGATCTAACGTCGCCGGGCTATCGTGCGCATCCCACGGTCGCCGAGGCGTTCTATGGACATGGGCTCTGTTTGTACCGGTTGGCGGCGTACGACGACTTCAACAGGCTGATCTCCCATCTGGATGTGGACAAGGTCCGCGAGGCATTCCCGAATCTATACAAGCAGATCACGCTGCTGCTTATCCGTGCGAGTCTGGCAAGTTCGGACCCATACGCGACGAATACCTTGGCCTTTGAGTACTTTGGAGACCTCCGTGACAAGGAATCGCTCGACGACGTGGAGCTTGAGATGGCGATTGCGTGGGCGGTCAGCCTGGCGGACATCACGGCGAGTCTTGACCAGGGACAGGGCCGACAGTCCGCACCCGCTTCTTTCACGCGGGCCTGCGAACTCGTGCAAGCTGCCGGCGAGCCGTGGCGCAGCAGACTTGCCAGAGCGTTAGGCCGTTCCAGGTTGAGCACCGGTGCCGGGCGCCTGCACAAGGCGAGGGAATCCTTTGCCGCAAAGGACTATGAGACAGCGGTAGCGGAAGCGCAGGCCGGGTTGAAAGCCCCACCCGACGTAACAATCGCAGAGGATACGCGTGCAGAACTTCATTACGTCAGGTTCGCCGCGCTCTGGAACCTGAACCGCTGGCGAGATGCACACTTAGCGGGCATCGAGTTTCTCAAGCAGTACCCCGGTGACCCCCGCGCTGAGGAGGTATGCGGCAGGGCGGTTCGCGGCGGGATCGATGCTCTCGTTTCCGATCCGTCGATCACGGCACCGCAATTCCTCGAGAATCTGGGTTTTGCAGAGAAGCAGTTCCCTGCCGCCGCCGATGTGCCGGAGGCGCGGCGCCGCGCAGCGGAAGTATTGATCGGAAAGGGGCAGCTCCGTGATGCGGAGAAGATCCTACGCAGCATCTCTTCGGATTCTCCAACTTACTATGTGGCTCAATACTACTTAGCCGGCGTTCTCTGCAAGCAGGGCATGGATATCGGAGTGTCCGGGAGCGGCCGCAAGAGGGAATGGCTGGCGGAAAGCGCCGCCGCCTTGATACGCTTTGCCAATGGCGCTGCAGCCAGTCTGTCCGAGGAGGGGGCCCGATCACCTGCCGACATCACGAATCTCACGGCCGCTGTGGCGGCGGAGTTGCTGAAGCTCGACCCGTCGGACCCTGATCTTGCCATTCGGCTCCTTGATGTGATCCGAGCCATTCCGCAGATTACAGATGGCGAGGGCCGGTTGCTGGCCCTGCGCCTTGAGGCCAGGATGCGGGCGGGAGACGTGGAGACTGTCGTGACGCTGATTGCCTCGCTCTCGCCGGAGCAGTTGGCGGCAAAACACGTAGCCGAGGCGTGTCTCAGGATTGCCGACGTGCTTGAAGAACAAGCCATCGACCTGGCGGGGCAGGGCGAGAACGCAGAGGCCGAGCGCATCAACCGGCAGATCGCCAGGGTGTTCGAGTCGCTGCTGGGCCAGGCCGGTCAGAGCCAGAGAAGTGTCGTCCTTCGTCTTCATCTGGCGGACACTTTCGTGCGACTCGGACGTTATGAGGAGGCGGCTGAACACTATACCCATGTCATCGACAATTCGCCCGAACACGCCGGGACGGCCATGCGCGGCTTGGCCATGGCCCACGAGCGCAACGGCAAGTATGACGTGGCTCTGCCCTGGTGGCAGACATTGTATGCGCGAATGACGACGAGGACGCCGGGATGGCTGGAGGCCAGCTACCATTGCATCCTGTGCCAGCTTCGGGTGGGACAGAGCGAACAGGCGGGCAAACGCATGGCCTATTTTCGATTGGAGTCCGAAGGGATGGACCTGGGGCAGTGGACCTCGAAGTTCGAGGCCCTGGAGAACGAATGCGCGAAGGCGAATCCGGGTGGCAGCTCATGATTTCGGGGTAGAGGTATGATTGAGTGGACATTTTTCTACAGGGCGCTGGGTGTTCCGGACGACGCGATCAAGCCGACCTACTATCAGTTGCTTGACCTCGATCCGGAGTCCTGCACTCCTGAGCTTGTCGACGAGCACCGCAACCAGCAGAGAATTCGGTTGAGGCAGAGCATTCCCAGTCCCGAATTCATCCCGATGATTCTGCGGTTCGAGAAGCATAAGCTGGATCATGCGGCCGCCGTGCTGCGCGATCCCGCCAGGAAGAGGAAGTATGACCAGCACCTGGCGCAGAAAGCCGAAGTGCAGAAACGTCAGGAGAAGAAGGAGAAGGCCCGTCGTGCACTGGTGCAGAAGATCCGTGAGACTGTGGACAAACACCTCAACCCGGACAAGACGTTGAGTGACACCAACCGGCCGCTTCTTGCGGCCGCTCTCCAGGGGCTCGGAGTGAAGGACGAGGAGGTCAAAGAGTTCCTGGATAAGATTCCTGCGCCGGCCAAGCCCACATCGAGGCCCTCAGAGGAAGTCATCAAGTACTTCGCCAAATTTGTGGATCTTGCGATCCGGGGGCACGCGACCACCGCGGACGCCAGAGAATGGACCATGGGGATGGCCCACACGCTCAGCATCTCCACCTCCCAGGCCGACAAGATCTTCGACCGCATCCTCGAAAAGAGAGGCCGACCCGCGCCGCCCGAGCCCCAAGAGGGCGACGATTCGGGGCCCTACAAACTGGCGGAGCCCATTGAGGAGCCGGAGTCTGCCCATTTGGCCGAACCCCTCCCGGATGACTCCTGGTCGGACGTCTCCGCTTCGGATGACGACCTCACTGTCGTGTCAAGGCTTGGCTCGTTGCCCAGGATTGTTCTTGTCGTAGTCCCCATTGTCGCGATCGGGTTTTTCGCCCTTCTGGTTTGGCTGTTTTGTTGGCGTTCCAAGCTGCCCGCGGCGGTGACGCCACCACCGGATGATCAGCCCAGGCTCCAGGCCGGGGCTCCCGGCCCGAGAAGCCCTGCGCCGGAGCCGAACGATCCCTCACAGGGTGACATTCAGCCCGGCGGGCCACAGGTGGCGACAGGCCTGGAGCCCAACGAGCCCAATACGCCAGTCGTAGTCATTACGCCGACCGAGCTGAAAGCGAGCTTCACCCGGACGTTCATGGATGAGGAGATTCTCGCGGATGTGGCGCTCACGATGTCCCTCTGCTGCGTCCGGGCCATTCAGTTCCTTGCCGAATGCCCTCCATCCGATGTCCAGTTTGGGTGGGCGCTCACACTCACGCCCACGGAACGACGGACCACGCTGACGGCGAACGTCAACCTCGGAGATTGGACGGCGAATGTCCCGGGCATGAGTCCGGAAGAAGAATCGAAGAAGCCCTCGGATTTCAGCATCATCGAGCTCGTCGAGCTGGATACCCCGGAGGCGGCGCAGGAACTGCTCAATAGACTTAGTGCGGTAAGGATCACTGCGGGCACGCGTGGAAGGGTCACGCAGACGAAGCAGGCGGCACGTTTTGTCCACGCGCTCACCCAAATGCATGACCCTGGTATTCCCGAGAAGCTTGTCGAGATGATCGAGGACAGCGGTTCGGCCACGGCCTATTTGATCGTACAGGCTCTCATCAGCAAGCGGGTGGGCCGCGTGGAGAACCGAGGGAGGCTGACGCCGGAGAGTTATGGCTGGGAACGTAAGATATGCGCCGAGTGGTGGGACGACCACATTCCGAGTTGGGGCGGATCACGGAGAGGAGCAAGACTAACGCGCCCTCGTTCGCCCCAGAGGATTCCATCCGCGCCGGCATGGCAACCCGATCCGGACTTCGTCAAGCTCCTGGCCGTGATGGGGTACTTTGCGAAACAGATGGGGGCAGTGCTTGCCCAGGATGATGTGAACGATGTGGAGGCTCTCTTAGAAAAACTCCGGGGTTCGCCACAGATCGAGTTGACGGAGCCAGGCACGGTTGCAGGGGACCTGCTCTCGTCCTTGCAGAATGATGTGCGGGAGAGGTTGAGGGCCCGAATCCTGGAGATGAAGCCAAACGATACCGAGGCCAGCGCAGCAGTGCAACGAGGAGAGATCCGCAGGAATGCTTCCACTACAACCCTGCAGGAGATCGTGGTCGAGATGGATGTCATTGCAGATCTTCTTGGTCTTTTTATTGACTACTCTTTTGCAGGGGCCGCCGTGCAAACGGACGTTCAGGACATTCTGCACGAGCGGACGGAGGCCGTACGCGATGCCGGGAGCGTGATGGAGCAGTTTCGAGATAGTTGCTACTATTACTTCGTGCTTTGGGACCGGTTTCTGGGGCTGCGTATGGCGAGTTCTGTCCCCTAACTCGCCGGGGAGGTAAGTACATTGAGAGTCTGCGAATCAACTGCAAATAGGAATCGCCTGTTTTGCCTTTTGGTCGTCGTGTGCTCGACCCGCCTTCTCGGTGGGTCATCCACGCCTGCTTCGGACCCGAATCTTCTGGAGCAGTTCCAGGCCCTGGCCAACGAGATTCTGAGTGACCCCAACTGCCTGCATCCTAACAACACGGGGAAAATCCTGGAGCTGGAGGAGCGTAGAGACCAGGTGAGGCAAGAGCATCGCGACTTGCTCAATGAGCTTGTCAGGGGCTTGGATCAGTGCGTGAAGGGCCAATTTGCAGAAGCCGCCACGCTGCTCAGGGAGCCGGCAGGGTCTGCGTATGTCCGGGAACTGGCGGAAATGGTTGTCGGGGACGCCAATATGCCCAGCCGAATCCGGAGGGAGTGCCGAGCCCAGGGACAGCCGCCCAGTTGTCGAGACTGTGGCAACACCGGGTTCGTTTGCTGTGACACCTGTCGGGGCCTGGGCATGATGATCTGCCCCAACTGTGGCGGCCGCGGCAGGTTATGGCCCTTGGTACGCTCGGGATCTCGCGGAAATCGCCCCCCGACCTCGGACACCTCTAGTGTAAACTGCCCGAGATGTCGCGGTGACGGCATTATTGCTGGATGTGACAACAGGCGGTGTGATGGGCGAGGTGTCTGGGAGTGTCCATGCGTCGACGAGAGGGAAGATAGGCAGGCCGCTATTGACTCCAGCGACTTGGACGCCTGTGGCAGACTCATCGCCGCTGCCTCGTACCTGTACGCAGGCGGTGTCGATCTATACACTTCGGATGCCTTCGAGCCAGCGCCGGTCCTCGCACTGTCGGCAGGGCAGGGTACCGCTAATCCACATGCAGATCCCAACACGAGTGCGAATGATCCCAACGCGAGGGGAAATGATCCGAACATGTAGCGGCGGATGTCCCTATTCATGACGTGCATCGGGATCATGTATGGCCCAGACCTGAGGGTGCGCACCTGGGATCTCGGGCATGCACGGGGCATGCTGAATCTCTTCTCATCCCGCCATCAATTCAAGGCGATAAATCTATATCGTGTCGTGGGAATTGTTGATTGACAGCAGGGAGATCCCGCCGAAAATGGGGAACCAAGGCAGGTAGAATGTCATGGCACACCGGGCGATGCCTGCACTTGACGGGGAATATGGATGAGAGCGGCTTAAGGATTTTCCCCATGCAGGAGGGCTTGACACGCAGAGGAGGGCGTCTTACGCTTGACTCGTCGAGGACTGGAGCACGGAAGGGACGCCAATGGCGCCTCCGGACTTCGGCGGTGAGCCGGATCGAGGAACTCAAAAGCAGACAAGGAGGTCTAAGTCCGATGAGTATTCGCATCCTTGTGGCGGACGACCACACGATTGTGCTTCAGGGTCTGAGCAGGTTTCTCCACGAGCAGGAGGATATGGAGGTTGTGGGCCAGGCGAAAGCCGGCTGCGAAGCGCTGGAACTGGCGCGGGAGCTGGCCCCACATGTCGTGATCATGGATATCAGCATGCCGGGGCTCAATGGCATTGAGGCCACCCGGCAGATCCACAGTGAGAATCCTGGCATCAGAATCATCGGGCTGTCCATGCATGCGTCTCGGCGGTACGCCCGGGAGATGTACAAAGCCGGCGCCCGCGCCTACTTGTTGAAGGATTGTGACTTCGACGAGCTGATCGCCGCGATTCACACCGTTGTCGAAGGCGGCACGCACTTCGGCGCCCGGTTCCAGGACGTGGCGGTCTGCTGACGTCCTTCATGCCTTCGCAATGCCATCGTTATGATCTGCCCGGTCCATCGGTTTTCGGGCGACGTTTTCCTCGTGTTTGTGGTATAATAACGGCGATTGCCTGGTACACTGATTCGGGGTTTCGGAGGACCTTCCATGAAACGGGCTTGTGGCGAATTCCTGTTCACGGTTGTCGTTGTGGTCATGACCGCCAGTGGCGGCGTCAGTGCGATGACTGTGCATCTTGGGTCCGAGGGCGCGGACTTCATCCCCGCGGGTGAGGCATGGAAGTTTTACCGGGGTACGGCAGCGGCCAGCGAACCGGACGATGCCTGGAGACAGATCGATTTCGATGACTCCGGTTGGGAGACCGGGCCGGCCGGCTTCGGCTTCGGGGACGACGACGACGCCACCGTTCTCGACGATATGCGGGGCAGCTACCTCACGGTTTACATCCGCAAGGAGTTTTCCGTTGCCTCTGTAGCCCCCGAGGCCGTGTTGGAGCTGGCAATCGATTACGATGACGGGTTCATCGCCTACCTGAACGGCCGGGAGGTCGCGCGGCGATCCATGCCCGCGGGCCCTGCAACGCACACGACGCCCGCCTCGTCTCACGAGGCGGGGACGCCGGAGATCATCGTCCTGGGCAAGGCGGGAGACCTGCTCAAAGCCGGCGACAACCTCCTGGCGATCGAGGGCCACAACATTTCGCTCACCAGCAGTGACTTTTCCCTGATTCCGGCCCTTCGAACCGCCGGCGACACCGTCCGAAACGGCGATATGTACATCGTGACGACAGACACGGTCATTCTGACAGGACGCACGGACATCTTGGCCGGAAAGGCGGGCGCGACGGGGTTATGGTGGGTTGAGGTTCAGGACGTGAAGGTCGACTGCAATCTGGTCGACGGGACGTGGCGCGCCGAGGTTCCACTGTCTGCCGGCCTGAACGCCATTACGGCGGAGGCCTTCGGCGGGGATCCCCCCAGAGGCGGGGCACTGGATTCCGGGTCGATCGAGATTCTCTATGTGCCGCCGTCGAATCGTCTCGCGGGCGAATTGGAGGAGGATATCACGCTGGCCGATGCGTACATCGTGGCCGGCACGGTCACCGTCCCGCAGGGCAAGGTCCTCAAGGTCGAGCCGGGCGCCGTCGTTTTGATGGAGCAGGGCGCCTCGCTGGTCGTGGCGGGCCAGCTCCTGGTCGACGGCACGGAGGACCAACCGATCCGCTTCACCCATTACGGCGATGGCACGACGTGGAAGCAGATCCTGTTTGTCCAGGCGGTCGAAAGCCGGCTGAATCACTGCATCATCGAGTACGCCGACAGTGAGGGGGCCCACCAGGACTACTATGAGCCCGGTCCGAGAGACTACCATGAGGCCGTAGTGGCCCTCGCCTGTCACGTCGACGTCAACAACTGCACTTTTCAAAGGCTCCCGGACGACAGCGGCGGCGCCGAGGGCGACGCCATCGCGATCATCTCCGACGACCCGAACTATCCGGGCGAGGCGACGGCCCGTATCACCGGCTGTGACTTCCTGGGGATCGGGCAGGGCATCCACACGCGGTTCTCCCATGTCGTGGTTGAGGACTGCTTTTTCACCGGCAAGCGAGGGGACAACGACGACGTCGATCTCTGGGGCGAGAGCACGCCGCCGCCGATGATCCGGAACAACATCTTCCTCGATCCGGAGCATGACGATGCGATCAACCCCACCCGCTGCTCGCCCATTATCGTGGGCAACCTCATCGCCGGCACCGACGACCACGGGATCGTCCTGCGTGATGTGGGCTCGCCGATTCTAATCAACAACGTGGTGATCGACTGTGCCAACGGCGGCATCGCGATCGAGAACTCGTGTACGGCGACGCTGATCAACAACACGATCGTCGGCTGCGGGCGCGGTCTGCGGCTGTTCGATCTCGGCCGCTGGGGCCCGCCGTACCGACTCAATCCCGGCGGCGGGACCGCCACCGTCGTCAACTGCATCATCTGGGACTGCGGCACGCCGATCACTCTCGCGGACAGCTCGAACACTGAGATCGCCGACCGCGGCTCCCATATTACGGTCCTATACAGCGATATCGAGGGCGGTCGCGACGGCATCTCCATCTCCGGCCAGCATTCCACCGTTGCCTGGGGTGAAGGCAACATCGATGCCGATCCGCTGTTCGTCGACCCGGACACCCTCGATTTTCACCTTCTCCCCGGCTCGCCTGCCATCGATACGGCCGACACGACCCAGGCCCCGGAGACCGATCGGGACGGCCATCCCCGTCCGTGTGGTGTCGCCGCCGACATGGGCGCCTATGAAGATGCGCCTGTGACGGCCGAGGTCGAATAGTGCCGATTGCGCCTGAGCCTTTCGTCGCTTGCCGTGTTGAGTGGCGCGATCGCTGTCGAGACAAGTGATTGCCCATTGCGGTTTCCGATGCCGGGCTTGCGATGTCAACGACGGGACCGCCAGGGGCCGGGTGAGAGTATCCGAGACATAGTGTTGGTGTTTCGGCGCGGTGAAAGAGCAGCGTCGCGGCCGGGGCGGTTGGATGTTGGGCGGAATAGGCCGCGACGCAAGAGGCAGGTATGTAGGGTCGCCGTGGGACGGCGTTTGCCCGTCGCCCGGGCATGGCCTTGCGCCGGCGAGGAGCAGGAAAACCAAAAAAGCGTCGCGGCAGGAACGTCCGTGTAGGCCTGTGTGGGCCGCGACGCAAAGGGCAGGCCGGATCATCCGTGATCGCCTGGATCGGCCGTGGCAAGCTCAGCCCTCAAAAGTGCGTCGCGGTCGGCAGCATTGCTGCTGGTCCTGGCCGGCCGCGACGCGAGCGGCAGGCCCTGTCACGTCCGCGCATGGCGCGGACGTGCCGTGGGAGAGAGCGACGATAAACAAGCATCAGACTGCAAAGGGCAGAACTCACGGCAAGAACTGGGAGAAGCCTTTTGCCACCCATGTCGTCTCCGTTGCCGCATCGTGGCTTGAACGCGTGTTTCTGAGGTCATTCGGTCCTCAGGGGCATATACCTTCCGGTCGGACCAACGCGGCATGCGAACCGAGCTTCCTCGTGTCCTTTCCACAGGCCTTTCGCATTCCTCACTAATCCCTTCTGGCAGACCGCTTGTGGGCTGCCAAGAGTTCGCATGCCGGTTGCCGACCACAAGTCAATTCACAGCTATGCTCCCGGTTCTTGTCTTCTAAATGGGGGGCGTCACGGCGCGTGCTGTGTTGACTATTTTTGCAGAGGAAAATGCAGATTTGCCGAAAAGATAATGAAGGGATCGCGTTTCCGGACCTTGCCGAGGGTGACGTCTTAAGGTAAATGCTTGTCGAACATGACATTATGAACGAAACACGGAGCCGGCTGGCCGACGCGATTGCCACAGTTATTCTGTTCCTGATGGCAACCGGAGCGGTGATGGTCTTTTCCGCCGGTGCGAATCTCGGGCACGAGTTCGACTTGCGGCGTTTCTACGATTTCCCGGGCCTGCGCCAGATCATGTTCTTCCCGATCGCGGTCGTCGTGCTGTTCGCGGCGTCGATGCCGGACTATCGGGTCTGGAGTTTCCGCTCGCGCTGGTACAAGTGCCCGACGGTATGGGGGGTGCTCCTTGCGATCGGCCTGCTCATCTTGGTGCTGATTCCTGCGCTCGGCACGGAGATCAACCAAGCCCGGCGCTGGCTTCGCATCCCGCTCGGGCCGGTCAGCATCAGCTTTCAGCCTTCCGAACTGGCGAAGTGGATGATGGTCTTCTTCCTGGCCGGCACGTGCGCCAAGGCTGGGCCGGATATACGGTTGTACTGGAAGCGGTTTCTGCCGTTGTGCATACTGATTGGGCTTGTCTGCGGATTGGTCGTGATTGAAGATTTCGGAACGGCCGCGTTCATCGCGCTGGTCAGCTTTGTGATGCTGGTCGTTGCCGGGGTCAAGTGGTGGCACGTGCTGACGCTGTTGCCCTTCGGCATTGCGGGGTTTGTAGCCGCTCTATTCCACTCGCCCCACCGCCTGGTCCGTCTGGCCGCATTCGTAGATCCCGACCGCTGGAGCGAATCGGTGGCGTACCAGGCCAACCAGTCCCTGATTGCGATCGGATCCGGCGGTCTTTGGGGCAAGGGGCTTGGCCGCGGCGTCTGCAAGTATGGCCATTTGCCGGAGGATACGACCGATTTCATCTTCGCCATCGTAGGCGAAGAGCTGGGTCTGGTTGGAACCGTCGGAATCCTCGTGCTCTTCATCCTCTTCGTTCTCTTGGGGTCAGCCGTGGTGCTGCGATGCCCGGACCGGTTCGGCCGGCTGCTGGCGGCGGGGATCGTGCTGACCATCGGGACCCAGGCCGCCCTCAATATCGGCGTCGTGACCGTTGTGCTGCCCACAAAGGGCATTCCGCTGCCGTTTCTCAGTGCCGGTGGGACGAGCATGCTGCTGTCGTCTGCGGCGGTGGGGGTCCTGCTGAGTGTCGCCGCCCGGACACCGCCGCGCAGTCTCGCCGGAACCGCCGGTACAGACGAAGCTTAGAGTATATCGGACCTCAAGTGCCTTCCTGCGATGACGCCGTGCGGCTTTGCGCGTGATTTTTCCACCACTTTTTGCTACAATAGAACGTCGTGCGGGTCTGTGACTGCGCCCGCAGGTCGGTGAGGGTATGGGGGGCGCTGTGTAGCCTTTGAGAAAGGGTGATCCGATTAGGCCGTGTCTTTTCGTGGCTGTTGTCTGTGTTGTGTGGGCTGGGGCTCCATCGGCCACTGCCACGCGCTTCGGGCACGTCCGTGCGGTCCCGGATGAGATCATCGTGAAGTTCCGCCCGTCGGTGGCGGACTGCAGCGGCCGGCTCACCGAACTGGCGAAGAGCGACGAACTGCCTCTGGGCCATGGCTTACGGAACCTGCGGGATCGCTATCGTGTGCGCCAGATGACGCCCCTGCTGAGGGACTTCGATCGGCAGCAGGCAAGGCTGGAGACGGTGCGGGCTCATGATGAGTTGCGGTGGATGCGGAAACAGAGATACCTGTCGCGCGACAAGCGTTTGTTGGACACCGGCAGAGAACCGGACCTCGGCAGGATCTATCGGGTGAGGCTGGATCTCGAAGCCGGGCAGAGCCTGGAGGAAGTGCTCGCCGCGTATCGAAGTTGCCCGGACGTCGAGTATGCCGAACGGAACCCGACCATCGCGATCTGTGCTACGCCCAGCGACCCGTTGTATGCACAGCAGTGGGCGCTCAGCAAGATCCAGGCCGCTGAGGCATGGGAAACCTGCCGGGGTGGCCATGACATTGTCGTCGCGGTCATCGATACGGGCGTCGATTACGATCACCGAGATCTTCGGGGCAACGTGTGGATCAACGAGGCGGAAGCGACCGGCGAGCCCGAGCTGGATGATGACGACAACGGTTACGTCGACGACATCTACGGATACAATTTCGCCTACAACAACAACGATCCGGCGGACGATCACGGTCACGGAACGAAGTGTGCCGGCATCATTGCGGCGGCGGGAGACAATAGCCTCGACATCACGGGCGTATGCTGGACAGCCCGCATCATGTCGCTGAAGATCCTTGGATCCGACGGCGACGGCAGTGCCGCCGATGCAGTCCCGGCGATCTACTACGCCGTGGCGAACGGCGCCGATATCATCTCAGGAAGTTGGGGCGGCGAGGATCCCTCGGAGGCGATCAAGGAAGCCATTGAGTATGCCCATCGTGAAGGTGTGATCGTGGTGGCCGCCGCGGGCAATGAGGGGTCGGACACGCCATTCTATCCGGCCGCCTACTCGTCGGTTCTTGCCGTTGCCGCTACGGAGTCCGACGACCGGCGCTGGTACCTCTCGAACTATGGCGACTGGGTGGATATCGCGGCGCCGGGACGCAACATCCTGTCGATTCGGCCGGAGGTGCAATCCGCGGACAGCGACGAAGAGGAATTCACCGGGAGAACGTCAGGCACGTCGATGGCCGCGCCGCATGTCTCCGGTGCATGTGCGCTGCTGCTTTCGGCGAACCCATTGCTCACGCGTGACGAAGTTGAGCAATTGCTGTTATCGACGGCCGATCCCATTGCGGCCGGCATCTGCGCCTCAAATGGCCGGTTGAACGTGTATAAGGCTTTGCGGGCGGCTATCCCCCCGGAGGGGACCATTCGGCTGGATCGGGCCCATTACGCCGAGAGTGTTGACATTGGTGTTCTCCTGGCCGACTGGGACCTGAGAGGCGCTGGCCGGCAGCCCGTGCTGATGGAAAGCGCCGGCGGCGACATCGAAACGCTGATCTTGACCGAGACCGAGGTCTCGCTCGGTGTTTTCCGGGGCATGATTGCGAGCACATCGGCAGCGGTCAGGCCGGATGACGGCGTCCTACAAGTGCAACACGGCGAGAACATCTACGCTCGTTACGTGGATGGCGATGATGGTTCGGGCCAGGAAGATCGATGGCGGCAGGCGGTTGCGCCCGCTGACTATGAGCCGCCGGTGGTGTCCGATCTGAAGATTGAGACGCAGCGGGCGGGGGCGACCATTCAGGTGGTGACCAGCGAGCCGACGGTTGCCGAGATTCGGTACGGCACAATCTGTGGCGGCCCCTACGATCTCGTTGTGAAGGGCTCCGGTCTGACCGACCGGCACGAGATTGAATTGCGCCGTCTGATCCCTCAGATGCGATACTGCTTTATCGTGTCGCTCACCGATGCAGCGGGCAACGAAGCGATTGCAGATGATGGGGGCCAAGGCTACTCCCTTGTCGCCGAGGGTAGTTTCCGCGGCTTCCGCGTCCCCGAGGCGTATCCAACGCTTCAGGCGGCCATCGACGAGGCCGGAGACGGCGAGACGATCTGGGTCGCCGACGGTACGTATTCGGGCGAGGGAAACCTGGAAGTCGATTTCTTCGGCAAGGCGATCACGGTGCGCAGCGAGAACGGGCCGGCGTCGTGCATCATCGATTGCGAGGGACGCGGTCGGGCCTTTCATTTCCACAGCGGCGAGACCGCAGCGAGCGTTCTCGACGGTTTCACCATCAGCAATGGCGGCAACGTGGACTATGGCGGCGGCATTCGCTGCGTCGGCAGCAGTCCGACGATCAGGAACTGCATCGTGATCAAGAACTCCGCCAGTCAATACGGCGGCGGGCTGTGCAACTGCTACGGGAGCCACCCGGCCATTACCAATTGCACGTTCCAGGAGAACTCGTGTGCATCGTTCCGCTCGTCCGGTCGGGGCGGAGGCATGGCCAACCGGCACGGCAGCGGTCCCGTCGTTACCGATTGCACGTTCATCAGCAACTCGGCATGGTACAGCGCCGGCGGCCTCGGTAATTTCGACGGCAGCAGCCCGCGTGTCACCGGCTGCACCTTCACCGGCAACTCCAGTGAGGATAGCGGCGGCGCGATCGGCAACTGGGACGACAGCCGTCCGACGTTTGAACGGTGCGTCTTCACCAAGAACCGGGCGAAGGGCTCCGGCGGGGCGGTGGCAAACAGAAACGGGGGCGAGGCTGCCTTCGTCAACTGCGTCTTCAGCGGCAACGTGGCAGACAGGGACGGCGGGGCGATAACGGACTCTGCCTCCGAGGTCGTGCTGGCCAACTGTACGATCAGCGGCAATCACGCCGAGCGATCCTGCGGCGGCATCCGCAGCACGGGTGGCAGCGACGTGCGGCTGGCCAACTGCATTCTCTGGGGCAACACCGGTGGCGACAGCGGCGGACAAGCCGAGTCGGCGCAGATCGTCGTAAGCGGCGGCGTCGATATCCGGTACTGTTGCGTGCAGGGTTGGAGCGGAGCGCTCGATGGATTCGGCAACCTTGGCTGCGACCCCCTGTTTGTCGATTCAGACGGCGGGGACTTTCATCTCAAGAGCCAAGCCTGGCGGTGGGACCGCCTCCTCAATCGCTGGACTTACGATGCCGTGACGAGCCCCTGTATCGACGCGGGCAATCCGGGCTGGCCGTTGGGCGACGAGCCGGCGACGGTGCCGGACGATCCGGACCATGCGGCGGCGGTGAACCCGCGGATCAACATGGGGGCCTACGGCGGCACGGCCGAAGCGAGCCTGGCTTCCTCCGGCTGGGCGCTGCTCGCGGATATGAACAACGATGACGCCGTGGACTGGCTGGACCTGGCGCACATGACCGCCGTTTGGATGCGACCTGGCCCAAGGTACGAAACAGACTTGAGCCGCGACGGCCGCACGGCGACAGCGGATTTCACGCTACTGGCCCGCCAATGGTGCTGTGGGGGCAAGGCCTTCGGTGTATCGCCGAGGTAGGCTCCTGCCGGCGGGCGAAAATCGCGTGCAGAGCGGCTCTCCAGCGAGTAGGATGACCGGGTGCCATGGCTGCGCTTGCGTAGCCATGCTGGGGCCGATGGGAACGCATGCTTGCGCCGGCGTAAGCATGGCGCCCGGAACCGGTAGCACGCAAGGGACAGACATGGAGGTCGAGCGTGAGTAATGTATCGTTCTTCCTGGCCGGCGGCGGTACGGGCGGGCACATCTATCCGCTTCTGGCCGTCGCCGAGCAGTTGCTGGCGCGGCAGCCGGACGCCGGCGTGCACTTCTTCCACAGCACCAGAGCGGTCGACGAGCGGGTGTTTGACAAGATCCATTTCGAACGGACGCCGTTGCCGGCTTGCGGCCTATCCGCGCAGCCGATGAAATTCCTTCGCTTCTGTCGCACCTTTCAGCAGAGCTACCAGACGGCCCGACGAGTCATGGCCGAGAGCGTCAATCCGGTCGTGATCGGCGCGGGAGGGTTCGTGGCGGCGCCCGTCTGCCGGGCGGGCCACAAGCTGGGCGCTCCGGTCGTGCTGCTCAACGTGGATCTTCTGCCGGGCCGGGCGAACCGGCTCAGCGCCCGCTGGGCGGACGAAGTGTTCGTGCAATTCGAGGAAAGCGCCGAGCACCTCCGACGCGGCCGGGCGGCGGTGAACATCGTCGGCTGCCCGCTGCGAAGTGGGTTCCTGAATCCGGACCCGGACAAAGCCATCGAGGAGCTGGGCCTCGAGGCGGGCAAGAACGTCCTGCTGATCACGGGGGCGTCCAGCGGTTCGGCGAGCATCAATGACGCCGTCTGCCGGCTGCTGCCGAAACTGGAACGCTTCACCGACAACTGGCAGATCGTGCACCTGACCGGTCTGGAGAACTACCGGACCGTGCAGGAGAGATATGAGGGGGCTCGCATCAGCCACAAGGTGCTGGATTATTACGATCACATGCCGGACCTGTTTGCGGCGACCGACCTGGTCGTGGGGCGCAGCGGTGCTGTCAGCGTCGCCGAGTACGCGGCCGCCGGCGTCCCGAGCATCTGTATGCCGTACCCACACCACAAGGACAGGCACCAGTACTTGAACGCCGCCAAGCTGGTCGAGGTCGGCGCCGCCGTGATCGTCGACGACGTTCCCGATGCGAACGACCGTGCCGAATGGCTCTGGGAGGAGCTGCAGGATCTGATGACGGACGATGCGAAACGGCATGAGATGTCCGAGGTGTGCAGGCAGGTCGCCCGTCCCGGCGCCGCCGCCGAGATCGCCGCCCGCCTCCTCGGCATAAGCCAGCAGAACCGGGTATAGAGTAAAGGTGGGGCTACGCGAGGTGTAACGTGAAGGGAGACAGCGCCTACAAGGAGAGGAGGGTAGTAGAATGGCTGTTTGGGTGGATTCCTCTACTGTGCCTTCTTGTGGCCGTTGTGGGGATTCCCGGCACGATTAGCCTGTACCAGACCCTCCGCGGAAAACCGTCGGAGCCGGCTCCACCGGATCTCAGCCAATGCACGCGGATTGAGATTCAGTACGAACCATCCATCCTGGAGTATTGCTTCGGAGGCGCTGACCAAAAGAGCCTCCTGACCGCCGATGAGGAGCAGTATCTGGGATCTCTGCGGTCTTTTGTCACCGAGGATCCCGAAGATATCAAAGCGTTGGCGCATGATCTGTCGCTCGGATGGTACGAGGGCCCTGTTCCCCGTGCGCAGCTCCAGCCGAGATACTTCGTGCGTGTCGCCTGCTACCGGGATTCGCAGCTATCAACGTCCTTCATCATCACGTCGTACGGTAGGCGTGTGGAGACCGAGGATGGACACTCTTTCGAGTTTCCAGGCGGTCATCCATCCAGGAGCCTATATCAGCTGAGACCTGAGGTCCACCCATTTGAATGGCGGCTGGTTTGCGCACTCAGGTTATGCTCGCTGTGGCAAAGACTGCACGGTTTGCCCGGAAAGGAAGGCGAGTATCCGGTGCCATCCGAATGGTGCGATACCGTTATGCAAGCCCTTCGAATTCTGAACCGCCCTGATAGCCGACCGGCGGACGCTCTTGTGTGTCCCAGCGCACCAGAAGGCAGATGCCACTACGCCATGAATCCGAATTGCGAGCCGAATTCGCCGCCGGATACCGTGCTGCTGTTTGAGACGAAGGCGGGCTGGAACCAGCATGGCGGGCCGGAACTTTTTACCTTCGAAAACCACGATCCGAGAGGTGGGTGCGTTCTCTTCAACGACGGCAGCGTCAAGTTTATCCGTACCGAGGAGGAGTTACATCGCCTCCGCTGGGAGTAGGCGAGACGGGATGAACAGAGGTCACGCCATGCTGTATACTCGTTGCGTGGAGCCGGCGCCCCAGGAAAGGGCGTGGCAGGTTGGCTCACGGTCGGGCCGGATGAAAAGCCGGCGGATAGGGGTTGTCGGTATGTTTGAGGAGCTTCAGTCGGTATGATTCGCATCCGTACGATTACCAGCCCTGCCTTGCCCATCGCTCGCGACCGAATCGAGCAGGTCAAAGAGATCTTCCGCGAGAATTTCCCGAAGTTAGCCGGCTATACCGACCGGATCCCGGACCTGTTGGCGGACCCGTTTCGTCACGACTACCAGACGGTCCTGATGGTCTCGGAGACGAGCCTCGGCAAGGCGACGGGGTTCGCGCTTTTGATGCACTTTCCGCGGATCGAGATTTCCTTTCTGGATTTCCTCGCGGTGCGGCAAGAGCGGTGGGGCGGGGGACTGGGCAGCGCCCTGTACGAGGCCGTGCGCGAGTATTGCCAGGGCCTGTCGTCGCGTGGGTTGTACATCGAGGTCCAGCCGGACGACCCGGCTCTGACGCCGGAGGCGGCCGAGTTCGCGCAGAGCCGCAAGCGTATGCGTTTCTACGAGAGCTACGGCGTGCGCCCGATCATCAACAACGCCTACCATACCCCCGTGGGCGATCCGCCTACGACGGCGTACGTGCTGTTCGACCCCTTGAACCGGACGTGCGCTCTTTCGCAGGCCGAAGTGCGGACGGCCATTCGCACGATCCTGACGTATCGCTTCGGGCACGTCGTGACCGAAGACTACATCCGCCACGTCGTCGAATCATTCGTCGATGATCCCGTCCGCTTGCGGCCGCCGCGGTATGTGCCGTCCGCGGACCGCGCCCGGGAAGTGACCACGGGACGTATTCCGAAGCTCTTCAGCTTGGTGGCGAGCCGGCAGCACGCCATTCACCACGTGCACAGCCGCGGGTACTTCGAGCGGCCCGCCCGCGTCGGCGCGGTGCTCGACGCGATTGAGCCGCTGAACCTCTTCACGGAAGTTCCCGCCCGGCACTTCAGCGAGAAGGTCATTCTGGCCGTTCACGACCGGCACTTCGTCGATTATCTGAAGGTTGTCTGCACGAAACTGACGCCGCGGCCCGTCTATCCGGATACGTTTCCCATCCGCCGGGCGGATCGGCGTCCACGGAACCTGCCCGTTCAGGCCGGCTATTACTGTATCGACTCTTGCACGCCGCTGGATCGCAATGCGTTCGTGGCGGCCAAAGGGTCCGTCGACGTGGTGATGACCGCTGCGGAGGAGGTGCTTGCGGGTGTGCCCGCGGCCTACGCGCTGTGCCGGCCACCGGGACATCACGCCGAGCGCAAAGTCTACGGCGGATTCTGCTACTTCAACAACGCCGCCATTGCCGCCCATCAGTTCTCCCTGCACGGACGGACGGCCCTGTTCGACATCGACTTCCATCACGGCAACGGCACGCAGGACATTTTCTATGCCCGGCCCGACGTGCTGACCGTCTCGATCCACGGGCATCCGGACCATTCCTTTCCATACTTCAGCGGCTTTGCCGGTGAGACAGGCGAGGGCCCGGGGCTCGGATTCAATCAGAACTTTCCCTTGGCGCCGAATACGTCCGACGAGGCGTATCTAAAGACGTTCGAGAGGGCTATCGGGCGGATCGAGCGGTTCCGGCCGGACCTGCTCGTCGTCAGTCTCGGGCTCGACGTGCTCAAGGGCGACCCGACGGGGACGTTCCTGCTTTCGGTGGAGGCCCTGCGGGCCGTCGGCAAGCGCCTGGCGGAGCTGAATGTCCCGCTGCTGGTCGTCCAGGAGGGCGGCTACAACCTCCGCAATCTCAAACGCGGCTCGGCGGCCTTCTTTCGGGCTCTCGCCGAGGGCGTCCGGCGGCGTCACGCCTCCTGAGCCGACTGCGGAAGGCCCAAGGTTCTTTCATTCCGCGCAAATCCTGTGGGACGAGCCTGCCGATAACCGGTATACTGTGGTTGTGGTACGGCGTCCTATGGATTTGGGACAAGACAAGACGGTTGCGCAGGTGATTTCCCGACTCGGCGACGCGGCGGAAGGGCCGGTGAAAGTCGAAGGGACGTGGGGATCCTTTGCGCGCCTGCTGACCGGCCACATCGCCAAGACGCTGCATCGGCCCATTCTTCATGTTTGCCCCCATATCGACGATGCGGATCGCGCGTTCGACGACCTCAGGACCTTCGGGGCCGAGCGAGTCGAATTGCTGCCCGCCTGGGAGGGCGAGGAGGAGTTAGCCGACGCGACGGACGAGACGCGGGCGGAACGGCTGCGGATCGTCTCGCTGTTATCCGACCCCGAGGCTGGTCCGCCCAAGGATTTCGTGATGGTCGCCCCCGTGCAGGCCTTGTGTCAGCCTGTTCCGAAGCCTTCGGCCTTGCGTGCCAGTGCGCTTGCTCTGCGCGTCGAGCAAACGGTCGATCCGGAGCGAGTGGTCGAATGGCTCGTCGGGAACAACTTCGAGCGGGTCGACGCGGTGGATCTGCCGGGTCAGTTCGCCCGTCGCGGCGGCATCATTGACATCTACGCGCCTCTGACCAGCGGCGCTGTGCTGCGCGGCGCCGGCGACAACGGTTCGCCTTCGGACCGGTCGCAGGCGATTCGCATCGAGTTCTTCGGCGATACGGTCGAGAGCATCCGCGAGATCGACCTCGACACGCAGCGCTCGACGCAGGAGATCGAGAGCATCGGTATCGTCGCCGCCGCTTCCGCAACGGTCGTCGAGCAGCGCGAGCTCTTTCCGAACATCCTCCCGAGTGACACGATCGTTGTCTTCGAGGAGCCGAGCGATGTGCAGGAGGTGGCGGGCGTCTTTCTGGCGCGGGTCGAGAAGGCAGACCGTCTGTACTCCTGGACGGATATTCACCAGTCGTTGGTCCGGCTCATGCAGTTGTACGTCTGCCGGTTCGCCGCCGGCCAGGGCGACGGGTGGCACAAGCTCGACGTCCGGAGCATTCAGCAGTTCGAGCGCAAAGCCACCTCGCTCTGGGCCGGACATAAGGCCGCCCTCGAAGAGCTGATCGAGCGGGCGAAGGACCACAACCGCGTCCTTTTGTACTGCGAGAGTCCGGCGGAGATTCAGCGGGTCACCGAGATCATTAAAGAGATCAACGGTGACGTGCCCCACAATTTCCAACTCCCGTTGGGCTACGTCCACCAGGGGTTCGTCGTCGAATCGCTTAAAACCATCATCGTCAGCCATCACGAGCTGTTCGGACAGTACGCCCTTCGCCGACGCGAGCGGCCGGCCCGCGCCACGATGCCCGTCGATTCGTTAGCCGACCTCCAGGCCGGCGAGTACGTCGTGCACGCCTCCTACGGCATCGGCAAGTTCCTCGGCACCGAGACCATCGAAGAGAAGGGTGGCAAGGCGGAGTACCTCACGATCGAATACGCCGACCGTGTGAAGATCCAGGTGGCGGTCCAGAATATCGCGCTCGTGCAGAAGTACATCGGCACGAGCCCCAAGCGGCCGACGCTCAGCAAGGTCGGCTCGAAACGCTGGCAGAAGCAGAAGGAGAAGGTCGCTCGGTCCGTTCGCGACTTAGCCGCCGAGCTGCTGAACGTCCAGGCGAAACGGCAAGCGGTGGGCGGCATCACCTGCGAGGAGGATTCCAATTGGCAGATGGAGTTCGAGGAGTCGTTCCCCTACCAGGAGACGCCGGACCAGATCAATGCCATTCGCGAGATCAAGGCGGACATGCAGGAGGCCGTCGCGATGGACCGGCTGCTCTGCGGCGACGTCGGCTACGGTAAGACGGAGCTGGCCATGCGAGCGGCGTTCAAGACGGTTGAGAACGGCCGGCAAGTCGCCGTGCTCGTTCCGACGACGGTCCTGTCCGTTCAGCACGAGCGGACCCTCCGAGAGCGCTTCGCCGATTTCCCCGTGGTCGTGGAGGTGCTCAACCGCTTCAAGACGGGCAAGCAGGCCAAGGACATTGTCGCGCGAGCCAGGGCCGGCAAGGTGGACGTCCTCATCGGCACGCACCGTCTGCTCAGCGGCGACGTCGCCTTCAAGGACCTGGGCCTGCTCATCATCGACGAGGAGCAGCGGTTCGGCGTCGAGCATAAGGAGCGGCTCAAACGCATGCGCGTCAACGTGGACATCCTCACGATGACTGCCACGCCCATCCCGCGCACGCTGCACATGGCGCTGCTGGGCCTGCGTGACATCAGCTCGTTAGCCACCCCGCCGCTGGACCGGCGCAGCATCGTAACCAGCGTCACGACCTACAATCCCGACCTGATCCGCAAGGCGATCTACCGCGAGCTGAACCGCCAGGGCCAGGTCTTCTTCCTGCACAACCGCGTCCAGTCGATTGCGAAAAAGGCCTGGGAAATCCAGAAGCTGGCCAAGGACGCTCGTGTAGGTATCGCGCACGGCCAGATGGGCAAGCGCGAGCTCGAGGACGCGATGATCAACTTCGTGCTCGGCGCGACGGACGTGCTGGTCTGCACGACGATCATCGAATCGGGTCTCGATATCCCGAATGCGAACACGATCTTCATCAACGACGCCGACCGCTTCGGCTTAGCCGAGATGCACCAGCTTCGTGGCCGGGTGGGGCGGTACAAGCACCGGGCCTACGCGTACATGCTGATGCCGAACACGCGGCCCGTCTCGCCGGTCGCCGCCAAGCGGCTCAAGGCCATCGAGGAATACTCGCACCTCGGCGCGGGCTTTCGCATCGCCCTGCGCGACCTGGAAATCCGCGGGGCCGGCAACATCCTCGGTCCCGAGCAGTCCGGCCATATCCAGTTGGTCGGCTACCAGATGTACTGCGAGATGCTGGCCAACGCCGTCCGCGAGATGCGGGATGAAAAGGTCGAGCCGATCCCGGCCGTGAACATCGACCTGGGCTTCGCGACGTATATCCCGAAGAACTACATCCCCATCGACCGCCACCGCATGGACACCTACCGCAAGATCGCCGTCGCCCGAACGCCGGCCGACCTGGAGCAGATCGAGGCGGAGCTGGCCGACGTTTACGGCCCGCTGCCCGACGAGGTGAGACTGCTCCTCGATATCGGCGGCGTGCGAATCGCTGCGGCGAAGCACGATATCCGAAGCATCATCGCCTCCCCGCCCGCTCCCGGCAAAACTGGCGACGTGGTCTTCTCCATCAGGCAGCGTGGCGAGGGCGTCCCGCCCTTGCTTCAATCTCTTGAGGGAAAGGCACAAGGGCAAGATGCCCTCGCCACAAGAGTGAACGCGCTCTTCGCCAACATCCGAGGTGAAATCCGCATCCCCGACCCCCAAACCGTCCGCCTCCGCCTCGGCGAAAACTACTTCGAACCGGGGACGCTGGTCACGTTCTTGCGGAGACTTTTGCGAGAAGAAAGATGAGCGAACTAGGTTGACGAAATGAAAGAGGCATCTAACATATCTGCATAGCTGGCTACTTCCAAAGGAGTTGACCTTGTCACGTGAAGACAAAATCAAGCAATTCAAAGCACTTGTGGATGCGTTTCACGATGACCTTGAGGAGGGCAGAACGGTCTATCACTACACATCTGCTGAAGGGTTTAGCGGGATTATCGAGCGGGGAGAACTGTGGTTGACCAACACTGCGTTCGTGAACGATACAACAGAATGCCGCGCCTTGTGGGAACTCACGGATTTGTTCGCTGAGGATGATCTGAGAAATGAGTTTGTATGGAAACGCTGGGATTCCCGCCTGCGTTCACACGCGGATGCATCTGACGGAGGCAACACCCCTACCCTTTACATTGCGTCATTTAGCGAGAAGGGGGACTCCCTGGAACAATGGCGTGCCTACGGGGGATTCTGCATCGGGTTCGATGTGACCAAGATGGCCCGTAAGGGTTTCAGGTGGCACAAGTGCGTCTACACAAGACATGGTATCCGTGAATGGATACTTCACAAATCGGGTCTTGGTGAATGGGACGGTCATTCCCTTGAAGACCGGCAGAAATTCATGGCTGCGGGTGAATTGCTGGCTGTAGCTTCGACGAAGTATAAGAGTCGATATTACGAGGGTGAGAAGGAGCTTCGCCTTGCAGCAATATCTAATCACACGTGGAAGCCCTACTCCAGCAGTCCCGGTATGTTTGCCAAAGAGCCGCCAATACACTTTCGAGATCATCCCGCCTACAAGATACCTGTTCCTTACGTGAAATTCTTCGTTCCGTCTTCAGAGATGCAAGCCAACTGGTGCGAGGAAGTACGACGAGAAACGCCTGTTCAACTGAAACGCCGTAGACTGGAAGAGGAAGACGCGGCGGGGCGCGACTTGCTTCCAATAACGGAAATCTTGATCGGGCCCATGGCACGCAGAGAAGAGGCGAAGCTTGCTTGTGAGATAATGTTGCGGGAAAAAGGGTATGAGCATGTCCGCATACAAGTTCCGGACGTTCCATATCGTGGAGTCTGAGGTGCGTTTGTGAGAGAGGCATGTGCGCAGTTCTGAACGGCTCGTGATCCTCAGGAGATGACCGGCTGGAGAAAATGAATGGTTGCAGGATTTGTTGAGAGTCCACCTCTGGGAGTGAGAAACAGGTTATTGGCAGGATCGCTCGCTGTCTTCCTGACCGTGGTGGGCTCAAACTGCCTATACGCTGCGGACCAAGGTGGTCAAGGGGCACGACGTCCAGTAGATGATTCCGAACTTCGTTACTGGTTGACGAACATGATCGGGTACCACGCCTTCTCCATAGGGGAAGTCCGTTCCGCGACAGGTCTGAACACTGAGGAGATCAGGGCAGCGCGGGAAAAGTTCGGCATTCGCCCAGGCAATCGGCCCATGCGTCCAGCCGATGCGCCGTTGCTGGTCCTGCCGTATCCGGGAGGGCGGCATCCTCGGATTGGGTTCCTGGAGGGGGCGATCGATCCGCAGCGGGAGACGAAGTTCAGCGTGTTTACGCCGTGGGACCCGAACAGCTACGTCGTGGTCGATGTGCCGGAGGCAATCTGGTCGAACCTCGGGCTGACGTACCTGGCGCACACGCACATCGACACGATCTGGACGAAGCAGGGAATCGAGCTGCCCAAGCTCGAATGGAATCGCCGGCCGGATGGGAGCCTCGACATCGAGCGGACCTTGCCCAACGGCCTTGCGTTCGGCGTGAATGTCCTGCCCACGCAGGAAGCCGTCCGCATGGAGATGTGGATCGAGAATGGGACGACCGGATCTCTCTGGGACCTGCGCGTTCAGAATTGCGTCATGACGAAGATGGCGGCGGGGTTCGCACAGCAGACGAACGAGAACAAGGTCTTTGCGAATCCCTATGTCGCCTGCCGGTCCGAGGACGGCCAACGCTGGATCATCACGGCCTGGGAAGGTTGCGACCGGCCCTGGGGCAACGAGGATTGCCCGTGCTTCCACTCGGACCCGAAGTTCCCCGATCTGGAGATGGGGCAGAAGCACGTTCTCCACGGCTGGCTGTCGTTCTATGAGGGCGACGATATCCAGGCGGAATTCCGGCGGATCGAGGCCACGGGCTGGCGGGAAAAGTGAAAAAGGCGTAAACTGTTGCTCCGTGGGGACGTATAGTGAGGACACGTAATGTCACTCGATTGGTAGGAGAATACGGATGCACAGATCGATCCTGAAAGCCCTCATTGTAATTGCTGTTGGCTCGTTCCTTGCGGTCGCCGCCGCTGCGGCGCCGACGGAAATCAAGACGCTGGAGATTGGGGCGCAGGCCCCGGATTTTGCCCTTCTGGGTGTGGACGGCAAGATGCACCGCCTGGCCAATTACCGAAGGGCCAAGGTGCTCGTCATTATCTTCACGTGCAATCATTGCCCGACGGCGCAGGCCTACGAGGACCGGATCCAGAAGCTGGCGGCGGACTTCAAGGACCGGGGCGTGGCCCTGCTGGCGATTTCGCCGAACGATCCCAAGGCGGTCCGGCTCGATGAGCTGGGGTACACCGACGTCAGCGATTCGTTCCGCGACATGAAGCTGCGGGCCCGGGACAAGGGCTTTACCTTCCCGTACCTCTACGACGGCGACAAGCAGACGGTCTCCAAGGCGTACGGCCCGATGTCCACGCCGCATGTGTTTGTCTTCGATGCTGAGCGCAAGCTCCGCTACGTCGGCCGCATCGACGACAACGAACGCAATCCGCAGCAGGTCAAATCACACGATACCCGCAACGCGATCGAGGCGCTGTTGGCCGGCAAGCCGGTCCCCGTCGAGAAGACCAAGACCGTCGGCTGCTCCATCAAGTGGTCCGACAAGCGAGACGCGGTCAAGCAGGCCTTCGAGAGATGGGCGCAGGAACCCGTCGCGCTGCACACGCTCAACATCGAGGATGCCCGGAAACTGGTCAAGAACGACACGAACAAGCTGCGCCTGATCAACATGTGGGCCACGTACTGCGGCCCGTGCGTGGCCGAGTTCCCGGAGCTTGTCGAGATCAACCGGATGTATCGCAGGCGCGAATTCGAGATGGTCGGCGTTAACGTCCAGGGCCTCGGCGCGCGAGACCGGGTGCAATCGTTCCTGAAGAGGAACCAGGCGTCGTTCACCAACTACGTTTACGACGGGCAGGACGTCTACGCCTTCATCGAGGCGGTCGATCCGAAATGGCCCGGGCCCATTCCGTACACGCTCCTGGTCAAGCCGGGCGGCGAGATCCTCTACCGCCACGTCGGCATGATCGATGCGCTGGAGGTGAAGAAGGCCATTGTCGAATACCTCGGCCGGACGTATAAGTAGGGCCATTGTTTGCGATTGGTTCTCGACCCGTCATAAAGGAGACTTGTCGTGCGCACGGGATTCGTAAGCGGTAGGATCGCATTGATGGCGTTGTTTGTTCTCGGCGCGAGCGCGGTCGTCGCACAGGCACAGCAGGGGAAGTCCCCGTTAGATGAATTGCCGCCTTATATCAAGAGGGTGACGCACTTCGGGCAGCGGGCGGACTGGTCGCACGACGGCAAGCACCTGCTGTTCATCGAGAAGACGTTTGGCGACGTTTACGAGGTCGAACTGGCGACCGGGATCATCCGGCCGATGACGCATCGGTACTTCCATGAGGGTTACACGCGGGCCCTGTACCTGAGCAATGGTGACATCCTGCTGTCGGGCTCCCGGACGTTCGATGCGAACGATCCCTGGCCGAGCCGCAGCGAGAAGAAGGCCGAGCTCTGGGTGCTCAAGAAGGACCTCTCCGGCCCGCCCGCGCCGTTAGGCGAGAAGTGCTCCGAGGGCCCGGCCGTCTCACGCCGGAACATGCGCATTGCCTGGACGCAGGGCGGGGCCTTCTACATGGCGGATATTGTCTATGAGGCCGGCGTGCCGAAGCTGGCAAACAGAAAGAAGATCCTCGATCGTAAGGACCTGCCGTTCGATTGCGGCCTGGAGACGCAGAGCTTCCGCCCGCCCGAAGAGAACGAGCTGATCTTCAGCGCCTACGGCTACCAGGGCACGGACGTGATGGGACTGAACCTCAAGACCGGCAAAGTCACCAACTACTCCGATGCTCCCGATCAATACGACGAGCCCGAAGGCATTTTCCCCGACGGCAGGCACGCGCTCGTCGAGTGCGACAAGCACAATCGCAAGGGCAGCCAGTACGTCGATCTCTATAAGCTGGCTCTCGATGGCTCGGGCGACATCGAGCGCATCACGCGTTTCTGCGACTACCCGGGCTACAAGGCCTCCAACCCCGTGGTCAGCGACGACGGCAAGTTCATCGCCTTCCAATTCGCCCGGATCGGCGATCCCGCCGGCGTCGGCCGCGGCCTGCTCATCCTGGACCTCGTCGCCTACGAACAGGCGAAAGCATCCGGCAAACCTTAGGAGGACAAATCCCTATGAATTCCAGCACCAGAATCTTCCAGGGCGTGATTCTCGTCGTGATTATGTGCTGCTGTTTTCCCGGCCTGCCACGCGCGGCAGGCTCCGACCTGGACGAGGCCATTCGCAAGGTCCGCATGGGCACGCTGGTGGTCGAGGCGGCGCCGGGCGTCGAGGTTCGTGTGGAGCAACTGCGCCACGAGTTCTGGTTTGGGGCCGCCCTGGCCAGCCAGATGTTCGGCGGGCGGATGAACGCCGAGGATGCGGCCCAGTACAAGAAGGTCTTCCTGGAGAATTTCAACGCCGCCGTGACGGAGAACGCCCTCAAGTGGCACGCCATGGAGCGGCGTCAGGGGCAGGTGGACTATTCCATCGTCAACGCGATTCTCCAGTGGACCGACGAGCATGACATTCCCCTGCGCGGTCACAACATATTCTGGGGAATCCCCAACCGCGTTCAGCCCTGGCAGAAGGCCATGGACGACGCCACGCTGCGCGAGACCCTCAAAGCCCGTGCGCTGGACGTGGGCCGTCGCTACCGCGGCCGGTTCGCCGAATACGATCTCAATAACGAGATGCTCCACGCGAACTATTACGAGGAGCGTCTGGGCCCCCTGATCACGCGGGACATGGCGAATTGGGTGCGGCAGGAAGACCCCAACGCCGTGCTCTTTCTGAATGACTACGATATCCTCACCGGCAGACGCCTGGACGACTACATGGCCCATATCCGGCGGTTTCTCGATCAGGGCGTGCCTATCGGCGGCATCGGGGTGCAGGGGCACCTGCACGGAGATTCGTTCGACCCGGCCGCTTTGCAGAAGGCACTGGCCCGGCTTGCCGAGTTCAAGCTGCCCATCTGCATCACCGAGTTCAATTTCCCCGGCCAGCGATCCAAGCACTACCGCCAGCGCGGCGAGCGCCTTTCCGACGAGGAGGAACAGGCCAAGGCCAGGGCTTTGACGGACTACTATCGCATCTGCTTCGCGCAGCCGGCGGTGCGTGGGATTCTGATGTGGGGGTTCTGGGAGAGGGCGAACTGGATTCCCGTGTCGTCCCTGTACCGCCGGGATTGGACGCCTACGCCGGCCGCCGACGCCTACCGCGACCTCGTGTTCAAGCAGTGGTGGACGACGTGGCGCGGGCGGACCGATGCCCAGGGCAGGTGCGAGGTCCGCGCGTTCTACGGCCAACACCGCGTCATCGCCGGCGACGAAGAAGCGGTAGTCAGTCTGAAACGGTCCGACCAGACCGCGTCGGTTTCGTTCCGGTAGCGGACCTCGCGGCACGGGGCCACTTCGCAGATAGCCGAATCACAATTGCAACTCGCGGGTTTTGAGGTTAAAGTGTCATCCCGGTGTTGGGACGAATCCCGACAGAATCCGCATGGGCGGCCCGGACGCCCATCCTGTAAATAGGCAGGATTTGAGAGATGGCGCAAGACAAACCGACACGGGAAGAGGCCCTGGCGCTGCTGAAGCAGTACAACGCCCATGAGGCCCTGATCAAGCACGCCCTGGCTGTCGAGGCGGTGATGCGGTATAGCGCGCGCAAACGGGGCGAGGATGAGGACGAGTGGGGCGTCGTCGGGCTGATCCACGACCTCGACTACGAGCAGTTCCCGGACGAGCACTGTCATAAGACCGAGGAGATTCTGCAGGCGCAGAATTGGCCGCCGGAGTACATCCGCGCCGCGCTATCCCACGGCTGGGGGATCTGCACCGACGTGGAGCCGCAGACGGACCTGGAAAAGACCCTCTACGCGATGGATGAGCTGACGGGGTTGATTGCGGCCACGGCCCTGGTTCGACCCAGCAAGAGCGTCCTCGATATGAAGCCCAAGTCCGTAAAGAAGAAATGGAAAGAGAAGTCGTTTGCGGCCGGCGTCAATCGCGAGGTCATCCAAAAGGGGGCCGCGATGCTCGGGGCTGAGCTCAGCCAACTGATTGAGGATGCCATCATGGGCATGCGTGAAGTGGCGGAAGAGATCGGGCTCAAGGGCGAAGCGGCGAGTGATGCGTGAAGTGGGTTCTCAGGAGCATAAAGGAGTGTGCGTGAAGTATCCGAAGGCCGGGGCAAGGCAAATCGTCACCAGGTGGGGTGTCACTCCTTTGCTGGTCTGCCATCTGATTCTTGCAGTCCTCTGCGTGGGCTGTGAGGGGAACAAGAAATCGACTTTGACGGAAGCGGAGATCGCACGTCTGACGTACGCGCCGAAACCGAGCCGGCCGGATCAGTTGACCGTCAGTGGGGAATCGATCACGTGCGACGATATCATGGCCTCCACGCCCGACGAGAGTGTGGCCGCTTCGCTTCCGCGGGAGAAACTCATGGAGCTGGCCAGGCAGACGACCCAGGAGCAGTTCATGGAACTGGCCCGGCCGCAGATCCAGCGGAGGCTTCAGGGACTCAACGGCAGCATCGCAGGCGTCGTGCTCTACAAGCAGGCTCGACGGGAACTCGGGGACAAGGTAAACGACGAGAGCCTGGAGACTGTGGCCAAACAGCAATGGCGCAGGTTCGTTCTCGAAAGCCATGGGGGTAATGAGGCCCAGGCCGATGAAGCCCTGCGGAAGATGGGAATGAACCGAGCCACCTATGAGGACTGGGTGAAGAAACAGGCGCTCATCCAGTACGTGGTCTCGTCGCGCTACGTCCCGGACCTGCCGATCACACGTCGCGAGCTGATGGCGGAGTACGACCGGATCAAGGATGAGCGTTTTGCCCAGGAAGGCGTTCTGCAGTTCCGGCTCATCGATCTCCAGGTTGACAAGATCGAGCTGGACGATCCGAACGAAGACCCGGTTCGCAAGGCGCGAGATCGGGCCGAGGAACTGCGCCGGAGAATCGAGGCCGGCGAGGATTTCGGGGAGCTGGCGAAGCAGTATTCACACGGTCACCGGCGTGAGATGGGCGGCCTGTGGAGGCCGAGAGATCCGGAGGCTTTGGCCACGCCGTACGACGAACTCGCTAAAAAGGCGCAGGAGATGGAGCCGGACCAGATTGCCGGTCCCATCGAGGCGCCGGGGCATTTCTTTGTCGTGAAGCTGGAGGAGAAGCAGGAAGCCGGATATCAGTCGTTGAGCGAGGTACAGGGAGAGGTCAGGAAGGCGATTCAGGAGAAGCGGTGGCAGGAGGCACGCCAGGGGCTTGAGGCCGAGATCGGGCGGCAGGTGGACTTGGTGGATACAAGTGAATTCGTGGACTACTGCCTGGAAAGGCTCTACCGTCTGGCGAATGAGCCGGCGCCCGCCCCATAGCGGGGCAGGACACATTGTTGCAGGATGAGGCGATGGAGATTATCGCGCACGGCATAGACTTGGTGGACTTTCCTCGCATCGAGAAGATGATCGAGCGGCACGGGGAGCGGTTCGTCGATCGCGTCTTCACGGCCGCCGAGCAGGCGTATGCCCGCCGTCGCAAGAATTCGGCCGAGACGTACGCCGGTCGCTTTGCCGCCAAGGAGGCGATCCTCAAGCTCATCGGCACCGGCTGGCGGGGCAAGATCGCCTGGACCGACATTGAGGTGATAAACAACCCCGCCGGGCGGCCTGAAGTCACCCTGTCGGGCGACGTGAAAGAGATCGCCGAACGAATGAACATCAAGCACGTGAGTATCAGCATTACCCATACCGCCAGTTTCGCGATTGCCTCGGCCGTCGCCTTGGCTCACTCCGATGAAGACCAACGACTTTGACTGCATCGTGATCGGGGCGGGGCACGCGGGGATTGAGGCGGCTCATGCCGCCGCCCGGATCGGCGCTCGAACCTGCCTGATCACGCTCAGCCAAGCCACGATAGCGAAGATGAGTTGCAACCCGGCGATTGGCGGGCTGGGGAAGGGGCAGATGGCCCGCGAGGTCGATGCGCTCGGTGGGCTGATGGGGCAGGCCATCGACGCCACCGGGATCCAATTCCGCCTGCTCAACCGCTCGAAGGGTCCGGCCGTGCAATCGCCGCGCGCCCAGGCGGACAAATACAGGTACCAGGACTTCATGCGCGCCCGACTGGAGGAGACGCCGAACCTGACCGTCGTCGAGGCGATGGCATCGGAGATCTTGACGGATGGCGAGCGGGTCTGCGGCGTTCGATGCGGCGACGGCGCGACGTTTTCGGCGCCGACCGTCATCCTGACCACCGGGACATTTCTTTGCGGCTTGATGCACATCGGCGACGAGCAGTTCCCCGGCGGGCGACTGGGCGAGCCGGCGGCGAATGAGCTGTCGGAAAGCCTGATGCGGCTGGGCCTGGAACTGCAGCGGCTGAAGACCGGCACGCCGGTCCGCCTCGACGCCACGACTGTCGACCTCGACAAGCTGGAGATTCAGCATGGGGATGCCGAGCCGTATCCGTTTTCCTTTCTGACCGACCGCATCGACCGTCCACAGACTCCGTGCTGGATCACCTATACGAATGAGTCGATGCATCGACTCATCCGCGAGAACCTGGACCGGGCGCCGCTGTACACGGGGCAGATCAAGTCCATCGGTCCACGCTATTGTCCCAGCATTGAGACGAAGATCGTCCGCTTCGCCGACAAGGACCGGCACCAGGTCTTCCTGGAACCTGAGGATGAGGCCCGGACGACGATCTACTGCAACGGGATCAGCACGTCGCTGCCGCGCGACGTGCAGGAACAAATGCTGCGCCTCATGCCGGGCACGGAGAACGCTCGTATCGTCCACTACGCCTACGCCATCGAATACGACTACTGCCCTCCGGTGCAACTGCAGCCGAGCCTGGAGACCAGGAGAGTGAACGGTCTGTTCTTAGCGGGGCAGATCAACGGCACCAGCGGCTATGAGGAAGCCGCCGGGCAGGGCATCCTCGCCGGGATCAACGCCGCGAGGAAGCTCCAGAGCCGAGAGCCGCTGGTCCTGGGCCGCGACCAGGCCTACATCGGCGTCATGATCGACGACCTGCTCACCAAAGGGATCGACGAGCCGTATCGCATGTTCACCTCCCGGGCCGAATACCGCCTGGCTCTCCGCTCGGACAATGCGGACCGGAGATTGACGCCGATCGGCCGGACTGTCGGCCTCGTCGATCCGGATCGCTGGGACCGGTTCCGGGGCAAGCTCGGGGCCGTCGAGAGCCTGAAGAAGACCCTCCGGAGCACGCGTCCGGAAGGCGTGAGCCTGTGGGACCTATTACGGCGGCCCGATAGCGATCTGCCCGGGAAGCTGTCGGAGTTACCCGAAGTCAAAGCCGCCGGATATGGGCGTGACATTCTCGACGCCGTTATCACCGATGCGAAATATGAGGGCTATCTGGCCAAGCAGGAACGGCTTATCGCCTTGCAGCGAAGCCTCGACAGCAAGAGGATCCCGCCGGGCCTGAACTACGCGACGATCGATCACCTGCGGATCGAAGCCCGCGAGAGACTTGCGGCGCTCCAGCCGGCAACGCTTGGCCACGCCTCGCGCATCAGCGGCATCACCCCGGCCGATGTCACCGTCATTCAGATTCATCTGAAGAAACACTTCGGCGCCGACCGACGCACCGCCGACGAGAACACAGCGTGACGTAATGCTCGAGTTGTCCGAGAACATCTACAACCGCAATTTGCCCCGCAGTGCGGCGAAGTTCAAGCTGTGGCGGTCAGCCGGGCTGCTGCTCACGTACAAGTGCAACGCGGCGTGCGAGTTTTGCTACTATCATTGCTCACCGCAGAAGGGCGGCCTGATGCCGGTCGAGACCTGCCTCGCCGCCTGGCGCTCGCTGAAGACACTGGCCGGCGATGCGGCGAAGATCCATCTGACCGGCGGCGAGCCGTTTCTCTATTGGGAGCATCTGGTCGAAATCCTTGAAGCCGGCAAGAGAGAGGGTCTCGGCCCCGTGGACCTGGTCGAGACCAACGGCTTCTGGGCCACCGACGAGCCATTCGTGCAGGAACGTCTCGGTGCGCTGATCGCGCTCGGTGTGCGCCGACTGAAGATCAGCGTCGATCCGTTCCACCAGGAATATGTGGAGATCGAGCCCGTGCAGCGGCTGGCCCGGCTTGCCCTCAAAGCGTTCGGCCCGGACCGCGTGCTGGTCCGTTGGGAGAAGTACCTTCGTGGCGAGGGCGTCTCGCCCGCGATGCGAGAGCAAGATGCCCTCGCCGCAAAAGAGCAAGGCCAAGATGGCCTCGCCACGGAAGAGCAAGGGCAAGATGCCCTCGCCATGTACAAGGGCGAGACGCCCTCGCCACGGGACCAGGCATACGTCGAAGCGTATCGCGACCACCCGTTTCGCTTTACCGGCCGGGCCGCGGGCCACGTCGCGGAGTTGCTCGCGTCCAAACCGGCTGAGGCGTTCGCAGGCGTGAATTGCATGGGCGCGTTCTTGGGCGCCAAGGGCGTGCACATCGATCCTTACGGCAACGTCTTCAGCGGCACGTGCAGCGGCATCATCCTCGGCAACATCCGCGAGACACCCCTCGACCATATCTGGAGGACCTTCCAGCCCCGGGAAGAGGAGTTTATCGGGGTCCTGTGTGAAAAAGGCCCCATGGGCCTGCTTGAGGAGGCAGAATCACACGGCTACAAGGAGTTGCCTGCCTACGCCGGCAAATGCCATCTGTGCACGCATATCCGTCAGTTCTTTCTCGGCAAGGGTCTTTACCCCTCCGTCATCGGCCCGGCCCACTGCTATGCGTGAATAACCTGAGCCGCCGGCCTTTGGGAGTGTGGCGTGTGGCCAGTCCCCGTTACGGCTTCACCACGAAGGGCACGAATTACACAGTGCGGCCTTCGGCCGCAACCAGAGAATGTAATCACACAAAGGCACGAAGATCACGAACAAGAGCGGGGCAGAAATGGTTTCCCACCTTTGTGGCTCTGTGTGAGAACCAAGCGGGTTCTTCTTCACCACGGAGGCGCAGAGGGCACTTGGATAGGAAGAGGGGCAAAGGATGGGCGACAGCGGTAGGGTGGGCCATGCCCACCGTCTTGTCTGCCGCAGCCGCAGATCTTGTCATTGCGAGCACCGCGCGGCAATCCACCGATCTGCGCCGATTCAATTATCAATAGCCAATCATCGATAATCAATCCAACGGGTCTCTCGCAGAGGCGCAAAGACGCAGAGAAGATCAGCAATAATCAGCCATCGGCTGTCAATGCCAGGGGCGCGCCCGAACGGCCTGTCCGTGGGGCGGTCGCCAGGCTGCCGCCCGCGGCAGTATTTCGTCGCACAACCTCGTTTTTTTCTTGAAATCCGGCTGTTTCAGCATAGCATGGATAAAGTGGATGCTTGATTTGTAGTTTCGCCGGAGAGAGCGTACGCCGCCCTGTTGGGCCTGCATGACGCTGACAGGGACGGAGTCTGGGCCGATATGGCATACACGCCCGTTCTGAGCCAAGGGCCCGCCGGGGTTCGCACGCCCGCCAGACTCGCTTTGAGCCGCAAACGACTTCGGGTGTTATATGGAAACCACATAAGGCGCCAGGTAAGAAAGCAGATTGGCGCAAGTGTCTTTATGAAAGGCGCTTACACGTTGAGGAAAAATGCGTGTTATGCGGACAGTGAGGCGGCTGCGGGTTCTTATGCGGAAACCATATAATCAGTAGTTAAATGCCAGCGTAATGGGAGACATTAACAATGAACTGTCCTGAATGCTCATCGAAAATGGAAGAAGGCAAAGCCTACATTCGCAGTACAGCACTCGGATTTCTCTTCTTTGGATTCTCTGCTCAGCATTGCTGGTTTAAGCCCAGTGGATCAGGTAAAGAACATGTCATCGTCCACAACAAGAATGATTATCGTTCTGGAAAAATAGATGAGACTGTGAATCCCCCAGCCTGGTATTGTGATGAGTGTGGGACCACTGTTATAAAAAGAGACATTGGGGAAAATAGGATGCGTCCCTAGTAGATCCAGGAGAGTATAAACATGACGGAAAAGGAAACGTATTGGTCCAGATTTGCCGCGGATTTTGAAGAACGAACCAGTTACGTTGTCGGTAACGATCACATAGAGCTGATGAAGGCAGTGTTGGCAGAACAAACAGATTTGGGCAACACGCTTGAACTTGGCTGTGGGAGTGGAACCTATTCCGAGGTGTTGGCACGTGAAGCCCGCCACCTTACCGCCACCGACTATTCTGATGAAATGGTTGCCTTCTCAAAACAGCGATTTGAGAGTGTGGAAAACGTTACTGTTGAAAAGGCCAATTGCTTTAGTCTGTCTTATCCTGAGTTCAGCTTCGATACGGTCGTCATGGCGAATCTGTTACATGTTGTTCCTGAACCGGAAAAGGCGGTTCAGGAGTGTAAGAAAGTACTGAAGCGAAATGGCAGGCTGATAATCGTCAGCTTCACTACTGAAGGGATGAGCGTATTCAGCAAACTGGGATTGATATATCGTTATTTGAAAACGTTCGGAAAGCCTCCACCTACGGCACACAAACTGACAGTGCAAGGAACGAAGACGATATTGAGCGGTTGCGGATTCAAGGTCGATGAAGCAAGGTTGATTGGACGTAGAGCAAAAGCGATCTTTGTAAAGGCCGCTGCAAGCGAAGAAGGAACAATAGAGGACGAATAGGGCGTACCCTATTATTGACAGCCGAGAGGGTCAGACAGTCGAAAAGGAGAACCGGGAAAATAGGGTGCGTCCCCATGAAATCCATGTTCTATACAGAGCAGGTGCGTCCCTATTAGATCATAGATCATAGACGTCGAGTGTACAGGGGTTGTTATGCAGACTGTATAACATCCTCAGCGAAATCGACCACTGGCGATAAAGGCTTGATATACAAGGCGTTAGCGACATTGACCTATCTTCTACTATGGATGTTATACGGCAGTTTCGCCGGCTGCGGCGTCTTATGCAGTCTGCATATTCAATGTTATCCCTTAGCGAAATTAACAAACCTCATATATATGAAAGTCCATGGACCTAATCATCCAACAAATTCTACTTTCAATCTTTAGCATTCTTGTCGGAGGCTTCATTGGCTACCGTTTTGCGTTGAACAATGAACGGCGGAAAGAATTCAATGAGATAGCAGATCGCCTAATTCTTAACGTTGATGTCGAAGTAAAAGCTGGATCTGCTCATCACTTCTCAATCAACAAGCAGGATATCAAACTTATTAGGCGGAGAATGAGATACTTACAAAGACGAGCATTTGACAGAGCCGTAGCGGATTTCGACAGAATTAATGCTCAAACGCTGAGCGATAATGTTGGACAAGTTTACTATAAAGATCCAGACGGAGTTAATCGAGCATTAAGAATGATTGCTAGATGTCTTCGTCGAAAATAGAAGCATAACAAGCCCCTGCAGTGAGACGCCGCTGGCGCGTCGCTCCTGAGGGGCAGCGTTAGCCCAATGAAAAACCGAGCGAAAGCCCACGGAAGCGAACCGAGCTACGAGTTGCACACGCTCGGATGGAAGGCCTTTCAAGACCTGTGTGCCACGGTTTTGACCGAAGTCTTGGGCCAGACAGTTGAGCAATTCCTGCCCACACATGACGGCGGACGTGACGGCGCTTTCTTGGGTGCCTGGAGCGATGTCACTCCAGGTGGAGTCAAGGGCTCATACACTGTTCAATGCAAACACACCTCGGTTCCGACGAACAACCTGTCCGTCTCTGCCCTGGAAGATGAACTGGACAAGGCGCACCGTCTCGCAGAAAGCGGGCTCGCTGACAACTACCTGTTGATGACGAACTACGGCGTGTCCGGCACCTCAGAAGAGGCAATTCGCGACGCATTCCTAACCGTGCCCGGAATCAAGTGGTTCGGGCTTTTCGGCCGCACATGGATCAACGCAAGAATACGCGAATCGCCTCGCCTCCGAATGCTAGTTCCACGAGTCTATGGACTTGGAGATCTCAGCCAAATCCTGGATGAGCGCGCCTATGATCAGGCGCGTGCCATTCTCGACACACTTGGCACTGACCTGAGCAAGTTCGTGACCACGGACGCTCACAACAAGGCGGCGAACGCAATCCTTTCGCATGGGTTCGTCATTTTGCTTGGTGAGCCAGCGTCCGGCAAATCCATGATCGCGGCAACCTTGGCGCTCGGGGCAATCGATGTATGGAATTGTCAAGCAATGAAGCTGACTGAACCGAAAGACTTCCAAACTCACTGGAATCCGAATGAGCCCCGCCAGTTTCTCTGGTTTGATGACGCTTTTGGCGCTACCCAATACCAACGCGATATGGTACTCTCGTGGAACCGCCTCTTTCCCCATATGGCTGCAGCGATTCACGCAGGCATCAGGATTGTCTTCACATCTCGCGACTACATCTTCAAAGCAGCGCTGAATGATATCAAGACAAGTGCATTCCCCCTTCTCAAGGAATCCCAAGTTATCATCAACGTGCGGGAGCTTCACCTTTCCGAGAAGCAACAGATGGTGTACAATCACATGAAGTTAGGGGATCAGCCAACCAGCTTCAAGGCCCAGGTCAAGCCGTTTCTAGAACTGGTAAGTTCTAGTCCTTACTTCCTGCCGGAAATAGCGCGACGGTTGGGCACGCAGTTGTTCACGAGGCAATTCCGCTTCACGGCAGAACATGTGTCTGAGTTCACTGAGAACCCCCTAGACTATTTGACTGATGTTCTCTCGAGTCTTGACGCTGATTCAAAGGCCGCTATTGGCCTTCTGTTCATGAATGGCGGGCAGATCCGACACCCAGTGTCACTCTCAATTCAGGAGGCCACCGCTCTGAACCTGCTTGGGCCGAGCGAATCAAGAGTGCGAAAGGCTCTTTCAGCCTTGGATGGAGACATCTTGCGACTGGTGCGAAGCGAACCCAGCAGGTGGACGTACAAACACCCCACGATTGGAGACGCCTATGCACGCTTGCTGTCCAGCAACCCGGAGCTTATTGACATCTATCTTGGAGGGGTGAGGCCGGACAAGCTTATCAGGGAGATTACTTGTGGTGAGACGGGGTTGGAAGGCGCCGTTGTGATCCCACATTCCCGGTATGACCGAATTCTCGAAAGCCTGGACGCCCTGGCAAATGAAGACGCCCGATACATGTTCTTGGCTTACAGATGCGACCGAGCTTTTCTGGAACTCTACATTGCGAAGCACCCCGATTTTGTCGAATCCCTCTTGAGCTTTGGCTCATTCATGGGATCCGTGCGCGAAGTCTCGGTCATTGCCAGGCTTCACGAGTTGAGTCTTCTACCTGAAGCAGCGAGGAAGGCCTTTGTTGATCGCACACGTGAACTAGCCATCGATACGCCCGATTCCGACTGGATCGGTTACGGGCGCATACGAGCGGTCTTCACTGAAGGCGAGGTGACGTCTCTCCTGGAATTGGTGAGGGAGCAGCTTATTCCGGATATAGATTCCACTATTTCGGACTGGAGGTCCAATTACGACAGTTCCTACGAACCCGACAGCTACTTCGAGCCGCTGAAGGATGCTCTTCAAACATATCGTGATCAATTTGAGGAAGACGAGGAGGTTCAAGATGTGCTGGAGTCGGCTCTGTCCAACATTGATGATGAGGTTAATGGCTTGATGAGCGAGCGAGAGAACCCATACGAGGAGGACGAGGACTACTACAGCTCCAGTTCGTCGCCCATGAGTCAAGAGGAGAGGAGTATCTTCGACGATGTTGATGACTGAACAGGGCTAACAATCGGCTCAACCGTATCGCTTACACGCTTCGCGTTCCAGCGAACGGTTAGCCGAACCGTTAACCATCCCCTGCCTCGTTTGTCATCGTAGACATTTCTTGCCGCTCGGCATCTACGCCCCACTCCAGCCCCATCCCCGTAACGCCCTTTTGCTCCACGCCTGATTTCTCCCTCGGATTGCCACTGCGCTGGAGATGAGCGCCCGGATCGCCGCCTTGAGGTACTCCAGCAGGTCCGGTCAAACCGCCACGATCTCCGCCAAATCGGCTCGGGGAGGCTTTGGATTGATTATTGACGATTGACTATTGATAATTGGATCTGCGTAGATCGGTGGATTGCCGCGCGTTGCTCGCAATGACAAGATCCGCGTGTATCAGCTTTCATCCGCGGTTCCATCTTTGTTCGCGTATTTCGCGTATTTCGCGGTTCAAATGGCTGTCCTCCGTCCTGCACCCTTGGCGTTCTTCGCGGCTTTGCGAGAGGATCATCTGCCTGCTTCGGATTTGGCCGCCTCCGGCGGGCCGTCCATGCCGGCAGGGCGGCGCCTGGGCAGAACCGGGTGGCGGCGGGGGGCCCTCGGTTGATTGCTGATTATTGATTATTGGGGTGCTGTCGGCGAACGCGGCTGGCCGGAGATTCGTATATCGGGGCAGCGGCGAAAAATGTGGGGAAAAATTTGAAATAGTGTTGACGGTGGGTCGATAGGAACGTAGAATACATCGCTGGGGATTAGGGTGAGGCGTGTTTGTAACGCCCGAATGAAAGGTAAGTGAGCGTTTTGGATCTTATCTTGATAAGCCGTAAATTTTTGCTTTAGCTGCCGACAGGGAAACCTGCATGAAGGCCCCCGACCGCTGGCAGTCAAAAGCAGCGGTTTTTTTTATTGCTCTTTTTCAAGTGAATGGCTATATACCGACAATCGCACCAATTGAGGCTCAATCGGTTGGGCCGGAAGGCCGAAGTTGGATGTAAGGGCTCGTAGCTCAGTTGGTTAGAGCGCACGCCTGATAAGCGTGAGGTCGGTAGTTCGAGTCTACCCGGGCCCATTGCCTTCGGCGATTCGCCGAAGGAAATCCGAAGCACGAAGCACGAAGCCCGAAATTCGAAATGGGCGGCCGCAAGCCGGCTGTTGTTTCGAGTTTCGATATTCGGATTTCGAGTTTCCGCGAATGCGGCTCGGGGACGTAGCTCAATCGGGAGAGCGCCGGCTTTGCAAGCCGGAGGTTGCCGGTTCGATCCCGGTCGTCTCCACTGACTCTCGCCACGGCGAGGGCAGGCCGGAGACGGTCAGGATCGGGGCGGGGACCCGTCGGAAACGGCGGTGAGTCGGTCCCGAAAAATCAGGAAAGAATTTTCGAATTCTTTGAAAATCCTGATTGCAATGACGGAAGCCACGCGTATAATAGCGGGTTTCCAGCAGCGAAGGCTGCATCGTGATCTTTGACAAGTCCATATGTGGATGCGTGGGAAAAATCTCATTTCCCATCAAGTTTTTCTGCCGAACTCGGCGGGAAGACTACAATGAGCGCTTTAGGCAACTTAAAGAACCGTTCAATCCTCGATTGATATGGTCAAGTTACTAAGGGTGTATGGGGGATGTCTTGGCGTCGAGAGGCGATGAAGGACGTGGCAGGCTGCGATAAGCCCGGGGCAAGTGCCGAGCAACTGTTAATCCCGGGATTTCCGAATGGGGCAACCCATCGTCACTGGGCAACCAGATGGCGATACCTGCGGCTGAATGCATAGGCCGTATGGGGCGAACGCAGGGAACTGAAACATCTAAGTACCTGCAGGAAAAGAAATCAACCGAGACTCCGTCAGTAGCGGCGAGCGAAAGCGGAAAAGCCCAAACCAGGGAGCTTGCTCCCTGGGGTTGCGGGCGCCGACATAAGCAGAGTGGACGTTAGCAAAACGGTCTGGAAAGTCCGACCATAGAAGGTGATAGTCCTGTATGCGAAAGCTGAAACTCTGCGTTGGCGTTCCAGAGTAGCACGGAGCTCGTGGAACTCCGTGTGAAGCTGGGGGGACCATCCTCCAAGGCTAAGTACTCCTCGACGACCGATAGTGGAAAGTAGCGCGAGCGAAAGATGAAAAGAACCCCTATTAGGGGAGTTAAAAGGACCTGAAACCATACACCTACAAGCGGTAGGAGCCCTATGATCCGTCTTCGGGCGGATAACGGGTGACTGCGTGCCTTTTGCATAATGAACCGGCGAGTTACCGTCTGTGGCAAGGTTAAGCACTTCAGGTGCGGAGCCGTAGCGAAAGCGAGTCTTAAATGGGCGATTCAGTCGCAGGTGGTAGACGCGAAGCCAGGTGATCTACCGATGGCCAGGTTGAAGGGGATGTAAAAATCCCTGGAGGACCGAACCCACTAGCGTTGAAAAGCTAGGGGATGAGCTGTCGGGAGGAGTGAAAGTCTAATCAAACCTGGAGATATCTCGTTCTCTCCGAAATAGCTTTAGGGCTA
>CBFDBY010000007.1:0-90743 GCA_965603165.1 uncultured Phycisphaerae bacterium | reverse complement strand
GTGCAGAGAGCGGTCTCGTAGACTCGCACATCGTCGATGATGCCGTTGAAGTGGCCCGGTTCGCTCGGGTCGAGGGAGACGCCGATTCGTGCACTTTCGGAGCGGCCCGTGTCGATTTCGTGCTCGGCCATCTCGTAAAGCGGCTGGGGCCTGGCGTCCACGTACAGCCGGATGTTGCCGACGTACGGGGCGTCGGCCACCATGGGATCGAGCGCGACGGCAATATGGTGCCATTGCGTGTCCCCGACGAGTCTGTCGGATGCAACCGCGTAGCCCTCGCCGCAGGAGAATCTCAGCTTGCGGTTTGTGTCCACCTCCACCAGCCAGGATCGGCCGGGCGCTTGCTCTCCCCACGCCAGAATTCCCTGGTTCTCCGAGGGCTTTTCATTGAGCTTGATCCAGACCGTGACGGTGCGCGGATGCTTGCCGGTGATTCCGGGATAACCGGCGATCTCGACAGCATCGTCAATCCCATCGAAAAGCAGGCCGCCGCCATCCGTGCCGGGAACCCATTGCGAGCTGTCGCTCGGGAAATTGCGTAAAACGCCTGAGTGCTGCCCGCGCTCGTCACGGGCGGTCGTCCCCTCCGTTTCGTCAAACCTCCAATGGGCGATCGGTTCGGGGAGGCCGCTCTCCTGTCGCCACTGGCCTGCCAAAGCTGTGAGGTCGTGAAGATCGATCTTGTCGTCCGGCGGCGATGAGATGTCACAGGCTGGCTCCCAGCGCGCGTCGGCCGGCTCGGTGAGCCACGCGGCCGACGTGCGGGCCAGATCGTTCACATCGACGGTGCCGTCTCCCGTACCGTCTTGGGGGACAAAGCCGTCAATCTGGAAGGTGTATGTTCGCGTGAACTCGATCTCCTCGTCGGGCGCAAGTGTGATCAGGACAAACTGTTCCGGCGAGACCTGGTAATTCGTCGTCCAGATGCCGACGTAGGCGGCCGGGATGGACGTCTCGATGACCATTCGTTGCTGCGTGTCCAGGTGTTCGACGGCGAAGCGTTCCGGGCCCGCGTACCCCTCCGGCTTGTACACCCAGATCTTCGGGACGCTGGATGCTGCCTCCACGTACTCGATCATGTTTGCGATGCGGACCACGGTGGGCGAGGCCGCTATCCCGAAGGGTCGGACTCGTGCAGGCGGTTGCCATAGCGCCACGGCCGGCGACGTCGTGAAATCGTAGGGGAACGAGAGCCTCACGTTCGGGCCCACCGGCCGGTTGCTGAAGCACAGGAAGTTGTGGAGATACTGTTCGGTCGTGAACGTCTTCGTCCCGGTATTCTGCAGCCGGTACTTCATGACGATCCGGTCGTTCTTGACGATCACGTCCTCCTCCAGGCGGCAGGAGTAGCCGTTGGCGCTGCCGGCCAGCGTCTGGACGAAGTGCGCGCGATCTTGGCGCCATGTCACCGTGGTGTGAGCCAGTTCCACGACCTGGTAATTCGCGCTGAAGTTGTAGGCGCTGGCGTTTCGTCGGAGGATGCCGACGCCGATCTTCAAGAACGGGTCGCCGCTTTTGCCTTCGTTGTAGCCGGGCGGGTCCGGCTGGAAGGCCTCCTGTCCGATGTCGAATTCCATCGGCAGGCCGCCCAGGTAGGTCAGGGCGCCTCCATTGACCGGCGAGTACAGGAATTCCCGGCCGTGAAGCTGCGCGCGAAGGACACTGGCGACCGGCGAGAACCGCAGGCCCTGGTTCCACCGGGCCTCGGGGGATTCCGGATCGCCCACTTCGACGACCAGGCTGCCGCCTCGCAGGATGCGCGTGCCGGCGTGGACGGGCAACGGCTGTCCGGCTACCGGGGCTACATGGAGAGTCAGCACCACGAGCACTATCACGAAGATCCAAACAAGCCTGAACTTCGACATGACCTCCACTCCTTCCTGTAATATCCGATCTGTGGCTGCAGATGGATGCATGTGGCCGGCGCCATTCGCCCGGCCCGGGACACCCAGGCGGCGTCCGCCGACTGCCTAAGCCGTCTAACCCCGCTGCCCCGGCTTCTGCAGTATCATGATTGTACCAAATTGGGGTCTCGAAGAACAGGGCATTCGGCGACGTGCCGTCCACATAGGAGCCGTTCGTCGCGCCAAACAGCGTGGTGTCGAGCATCGAATTGCACGCGAACATGTCGGTCACGGTCCACACCGAATCGATGCCCAGAAACTCGGTCTGGCCCGTATCCGTGCCCATCGCACTCCAGTCACTCGGAATCAAGATATGCAGGTCGAAGGTGTAACCATCCTCATTCCGCTGTTGTCCGCCGCCCATGAATTCCAAGCCGTACAGGGGCCCGGACGTCAGTCGTGTCAGGTAACTGACTGCGCTGGGCTGTGCATCGCTGGTAGCTGCCGTCCGGTAGCTGGTGGTTTCCTGCCCGCTGAGCATATCCGGCGGGAGGCCCGGATCAATACGGGAAACCACGTATTTTTCAGAGGTCGTTGCGTGCCCAATCGCCTGTATCCAGCCGCCGAGGCACGGCACGGGCGTGACCTCCCGGCACCCGCCGGGCGGAACGCTGCGGATTAGAGTCTTCCGGGGTCCAGGACGACGTGCTTGATGCTCTTCCGCAGATAGGTGTAGGTGATGTGGACGCGGCCGTCGGCGGTCTGGATGACGGCGGGATAGGAGTATTCGCCCGGCTTGTCCTCGAGGGTGAGCGCGACGTTCCACTCCTTGCCGTCGGGGGAAAGGGCCACGTTCAGGGGCGTGCGGCCCCTCGGCGTGTTGTTGAACACGAGCAACTGCCGGCCGTCGCGAAGGGTCACCGCGTCGATCCCGGAGTTCGGATTGGGCAGCGTCGTGGCCGACATCTCGCTCCACGTCCTGCCGCCGTCGGTCGACCAGCTCTGCGCGATGAAGCCCTTACGCCGGGTGCGGCAGAGCATCTGGAGCCGGTTATCCGGATACGTCAAAATCGTCGGTTGAATCACCCCGATCTTGGCGGGATCGTCCAGAGGACCGATGACCTCCCAGTCGTCCGCGCCCCTCGCGACTTCCACGTGCACGCGCCAGCCGGCGTGCTCGCTGCTCGACGGGCACAGGATCCGCCCGTCGGCCAACTGGACGGGCTTATTCTTAATCGGCCCCATCACAGTCGGAGGCAGCCTTCTGCGGTCCTTCCACGTCCTGCCGTTGTCTTCGGAGACGATTATCTCGCCCCACCATCCGTCCGGCGTCGGCCCGACCTTGAAGAACAGCAGCAGCGGGCCGGTCTTCGGCTGAAACAGCACGGGGTTCCAGCACGGGTAGCGCTTCTGGGGCGACATTACGCCGTTGGCCACCTCGATGGGCCTCGACCACGCGCCGTTTTCGAGGCGCGACACCCAGATCCCGACGTCATCTTCCCCCTCATCCTTCCCGGCAAACCACGCCGCTACGATTTGCCCATCCGCCGTCTGCTCGATGGTCGAAGCATGACACCCCGGCGTCGGCCGACCCTCCAGCGGGAAAAGCAGCCCCGCCCGAACGACAGCATCGCTGGAAGCCGGGCCTACCTCTGCTCTCATGCTCCTACATCCAATCCCAAGAACCACAATCAATCCTAAGACGAATCGACATCCTCTCATCGTACACCTCACGCCAACCGCCGGCCCCAGTGTGTTGCAGTTTCCATTGGCTTCGAACCAAGCCTACGAGTGTTCCCATCTTCCCCTATCAACTCTTGCCTGTAAAGGACTGCTCCGTAGTGCTCCCCCATTTTCCGCCCTCCCGAAATTGGCTTTGTTTTCCACAATCCGCGTTCAGGGCATCGATATTCTGGCTCTGCTGCTGGAGAATTGGCATTGTTTCGCATACGTGGGTTCTCGCCTCTGGCCGAAGGGGTCGGGCAATGGTGGAATGATGGAAGATTGGAATGGCGCCGTACATCAACCGTCGGCCGGGCGGGGCCTGTGCGAGAGTTGACATCGCTGGGCGGGGGTGGTACTGTGCTGACTCGCCATAGGTCTGAAGTAAGGGTATTGGTCATGAAAGTATCTCTGGACTGGTTGAGTGAATACGTGCAGGTCGATCTGAAGGCGGAGGAGATCGCGGAAGTGCTGAGCGATCTGGGCCTGCCGTGCGAGGGGATCGAGCGTCTGAACGGCGACACCGTGCTGGATGTCGAGGTGACGAGCAACCGGGGCGACTGCCTGAGCCATATCGGGATCGCCCGCGAGTTAGCGGCGGCCACGGGCAAGGAACTGCGGCTGCCGCAGGTCGAGCTGGAGGAGATGGAGCGGCCGGCCTCGGAGTTCGTGCAGGTGGAGATCGAAGAGCCGGACATGTGCGGCCGGTATACGGGCCGCGTTATCGAGGACGTCAAGGTCGGGCCGTCGCCGGAATGGATGGCCAAGCGGCTTGAGGTCGTCGGGATGCGGAGCGTCAACAACGTCGTTGATGCGACGAACTACGCGATGATGGAGACCGGCCAGCCGCCCCACGCGTTCGATCACGCCACCATTGAGGGCGCCAAAATCATCGTTCGCAAAGCGGTGCCCGGCGAGCAGATCGTCAGTATCGACGGGACGGAGTGCGACCTGACGCCGGAGATGCTCGTCATTGCCGATGCCAGGCGGCCCGTCGCGGTCGCCGGCGTGATGGGCGGACTCGCAACGGAAGTGGGTGATACAACAACGACGATTCTTCTGGAAGACGCATACTTCGACCCGGTCAGCATCCGGACGACTTCGCGCCGACTCGCGTTGCCGTCGGAGGCCTCGTTCCGTTTCGAGCGCTTCGTGGACATCGAGCGCATCGACTGGGCGTCGCGACGGACGGCACAGCTCATCGTGCAGGTCGCCGGTGGACGGGTGGCGAAGGGCGTCGTGGATGCTTATCCCCGCAGGTATCAGCCGCGAGAAGTGACCATGAGATTGTCGCGTCTGAGCAAGCTGCTGGGTATTGAAGTGCCGCAGGATGCCGTGCTTCGGATCCTCTCGGCTTTATGCTTCGAGCCGCGTTTGCAGGATGCTTCTGTGGTTTGCGCCGTGCCCACGTGGCGGAGTGACATTTGTCGCGAGGTGGACGTGATCGAGGAGGTGGCCCGCGTGCATGGGTACGATCAGGTGCCGACGCGAAAGCAGATCCAGATCGAGGCGACCCCCGCCGACCCACATCAGAAGCTGGCCGAGGCGGTCGGCACGTTCCTCAACGGGTGCGGTTTCTACGAGACCGTGACCGTCGGTTTTGTGGATCAGGCGGTTGCGGATCTTTTCATGGCCGGCGGCGAAGCGAGTCATCTTGCCGTGCGCGATGTCACGCGACGCGCGAGCAATCTGCTCCGACAGAGTTTGCTCGGCTCATTGTTGGAGGTCCTGAAGACGAATGTGAACGCGAAGAACCTGCCGTGCCGGATCTATGAGATTGCCGACACGTTCGTTCCGACCGCCGCCAGGGACGCGTTGCCTCGAGAGCGCACCCGGGTGGGGCTTGTGACGGATGGCGACTTGCGCGAGCTGCGGGGGGCCGTGGAGGGATTGCTGAGAAGCATCAACCGCACAGCGGTGGTGGAATTCGTTCCCAGCGAACTGCCGTGGGCGCAGGTGGGGGCCCGCGTGATGGTGAACGGTCGCGACATCGGCGAAGCAGGAGTGTTCTCGGACGCCGTTCGGGAGAAGTTCGATTTCAAGGACGTGACGCCTTGCGGGGCCGAGCTGGACTTCGGCGAATTGATGGAATTGAAAGGCGGGCCGGTGAAGATCACCCCGATCCCGCGCTTCCCGGCCGTCGAGCGCGACCTGTCCATCGTCGTGCCGGAGCAGACGGCGTGGGCGCAGATTGCCGGCGCGGTCAAGAGCGTGGCGCCGGCTGAGTTAGAGGAGATCCGGTTCGTTGACATCTATCGGGGCAGGGGAATTGCGGCGGGGCACAAGAGCGCGACGTTGTCTCTTCGCTTCCGGGATGAGGATGGAACGCTCACGCACGAGACGGTGGATGGCTACCAGGCGGCGATCGTCGAGAGTCTTAACAATGCCGTCGGTGCCGAACTGCGCACGGCGTAGCGTCGTGGTTCACATTTTGTTTGGGGGTTTGAGTGTGTCCGGTCTTGTCGGGCGACGGCATGTTTTCGCATCGTTCGGCGAGTCGCGTCGCGGTGCGGCAAAACTCGTCGCATGAGGCGGCATTTTATCTACAGATAAGCCGTCGGAGCTGCCGATAACAAGGCGAAGACGGGCCCACTGTGGCGGCGGTTGTTTGGCTGGTCGGGTCTTATTTCCTTGACCCAAGGTTGAGGATTTGCTATATGTAGGTTGCAGGCTGACCCCTGCGGTGTACGTATCGACGGCGTGTAGTTGAAGGAACCGATACCCGTACTCGGGGAGATCAGGCCTTGTCGGACCGGAAACGCCTGCCTGTCAGGACTTTCGGACGCAAGTAACGATCGCCCACCTTATAGTAATGGGTTCCCTTCAATCGCCTGTCGTACGGCACAGGTGGAGGTGAGCTGGCATATTACAAAAAAGGCCTGTACGCGCAGGCCTTTTTTGTTTCTCTGCTGATGCGTGCGGCCCCAGGATTATCGGGCTGATGCGCCCGCCGGAACCTGCAAATCCCTGGTCCTTTTGGAGTTAAGCCCCCGCGGGGAATTGCCGATGACACGCCCAGGGCTTGCTTGGGCTCCGCGTTCTGCTTTCGTATGAGGATGTTGGTTTTGTGAGGAGTACAAATGCCGAGTGTGCGTAGTTTCACCGTCTTGCCGGCACTGCCAGAGTCATTGAAGGAGTTGGACGTTCTTTCCAGGAACCTGTTTTGGTCCTGGAATCCGCAGTTCATCGAGCTTTTCAGGCGCATCGATCCGTCCTTATGGGCCGCATGCGGTCATAATCCGGCCAAGCTGCTCGGCAGCGTTTCTCAATCGCGGCTGGAGGCCTTGTCGCAGAATGAGAGCTTTCTGAACGAGCTGAGCCGAGCCACAGAAACCCTTGAGGAATACCTGAAGGCGCCGACGTGGTTTGAGAAGGTCTGCTGCCCCGGCTCCGACACGGTCATCGCGTATTTCAGTGCGGAGTTCGGGCTCCACGAGTGCCTGCCGATCTATGCCGGCGGCTTGGGTATCCTCGCGGGCGACCATCTTAAGAGCGCGTCCGATCTCGGCATCCCAATCATCGGCATCGGTCTAATGTATCAGAAAGGGTACTTCCGCCAGTACCTGAACGTCGACGGCTGGCAGCAGGAGGCCTACGTCGAGAACGATCTGTTCAACATGCCGACCGAACTGGTGCGCGAGCCCGGCGGCGGGCCTTTGACCATCAGCGTGGAATATCCGGGGCGTTCCGTGCAGGCGCAAGTCTGGTGCGTCTCTGTCGGCCGGCTGAAGTTATACCTGCTCGACACGAACATACCCGCCAACTCATCGGGCGACCGAATGATCACGAGCAGCCTGTACGGGGGGGACCGTGAGCTGCGCATCCGCCAGGAGATCCTGCTGGGGATCGGGGGGCTCAAAGCCCTGGCGGCGATGGGGATCACACCGACCGTCTGCCACATGAACGAGGGGCACGCCGCCTTCATGGCACTGGAGCGCGTCCGTCAGCTTCGAAGCACGACGAACATGACCTTCGAGGAGGCGGTCGAGGCCACGCGGTCGGGCAACATCTTCACGACGCACACGATTGTCAAGGCCGGCCTCGATGAGTTCGGGGTCGAGCTCATGGACAAATACTTCAGCGGATATTTCCCGCATCTCGGTATCAATCGCCAGCAGTTCCTGGCCTTGGGCCGGATGCTTCCCGATGATGATAGCGAGCCCTTCAAGATGCCGGTACTGGCGATCAAGCTGAGCAGCCATCTCAACGGCGTCAGCAAGCTCCACGGGCAGATCTCGCGCGAGGTGTGGGGCTCGCTCTGGCCCGGACTGCCGTCGAGAGAGGTGCCGATTGTCTCGATTACAAACGGGATTCACCTCAAGACCTGGCTGTCGGATGAGATCGCCGGCCTGTACGAGCGGTACCTCGGCCCAACCTGGTCGCAGACCGTGTTCGACAAGTCGGCCTGGGAGCAGGTGGATCAGATTCCCGACGAGGAGCTATGGAGCGCCCACCAACGGTGCAAGGACCGGTTGATTGTCTTTGCTCGGAAGCGGCTGATGGCGCAGATGCAGCGCCGCGGCACGAGCCAGGGCGAGTTGAAGCGGGCCGAGGAGGTCCTCGATCCGGAGGCGCTGACCATCGGTTTTGCGCGGCGATTCGTGGCGTACAAGCGTGGCGACCTGCTGCTGCGGGACGTGGAGCGTCTGGCGCGGCTGCTCAATGACCCGGACCGTCCCGTGCAGATCCTTTTTGCGGGCAAGGCGCACCCGCGTGATAATGGCGGCAAGGACATCATTCGTCACATCACTCACGTCGCTTCCGAGGAGACGGTGCGGCGGCGTATCGTGTTCCTCGAGGATTACGATATCGACATCGCACGGTTCCTCGTACGGGGCGTCGATGTCTGGCTCAACAATCCGCGAAGACCCATGGAGGCCAGCGGAACCAGCGGCATGAAGGCGGCGGCCAACGGCGTTCTGAACATGAGCACGCTGGACGGCTGGTGGTGCGAGGGCTACATCCCGGAGGGCGGCTGGGTCATTGGCGGCGGCGAGGACTACGAGAATGCGGATTACCAGGATCTGATTGAGTCCCAGGCCCTGTACAACCTGCTGGAGAACGAAGTGGTGCCGTTATTCTTTTCTCGCTCGGCGGACAATCTGCCGCGAGCGTGGATCCAGCGGATGAAGGCCTGCGTCAAGTGGGTCGCGCCTCGCTTCAACACGCATCGGATGCTCGCCGAATACGCGCGGCGGTCCTACTGTCCGGCCGCCGCACGCTACGAATATCTGACCGCCGACACAATGGCCAAAGCCAAGGCCTTCGCGCACTGGAAATCCGAGATCCGCCAGGTCTGGTCCGAGTTCACCGTCAAGGAAGTGACGATGAGCGTGAGCAATGGCAACGGCGGCGAGCCGTTGAACCCGCGCCAGCCGCAACTGAAGGTCGGCTCAGAGCTGACGGTGCGGGCATTGATCCAACTCGGACGGATCCAGCCCCAGGATATTTCCGTGGAGCTCTATCACGGACCAACCGACTCGTGGGGGCATATCCGGGAAGGCTGTGCAGTGCCCATGATGTGCGAACAAACGGCCGGAGATGACGGGGCACGCTGGTTCTGCGGACACATGGAGTGTCGGGAAACCGGGCAGCACGGATTGGCCGTAAGGGTTCTCCCGAGCCACCCCGACCAGAGCAATCCGTACGAACTCGGCCTTGTCCTCTGGGAGAAAGGCTGAGAGACGGCCGGAGGCGGCGGTGCAAGCGGTCTACTTGTTCTCTCGCTCGCTCATTAGATCGTAAGCGGCCTGACCCGACGGCGCTTTCTCCAGCGCTTCCTTGAAGCTGTCATCGAGCATGAGCCGGCTGATCCGCGCCAGGGCCTGAATGTGAGGCCCCGTTTGGTCTGCCGGCGAGACCAGCAGGATCACGATGTGCACGGGCTTGCCGTCGACGCTCTCAAAGTCGATCGGCTCGCGGGCGATCCCCAGTGCCATGACCAGTTCCCGTACCGCCGTACACTTGCCGTGAGGGATGGCGATCCCCGAGCCGATTCCCGTGCTCCGTGTCTTCTCTCGGGTGAACACGGCGTCCAGGGCCGTGTCTCGATCAAAGACCAGTTTATGCTCGCTAAGGAGGTCCACCAGTTCCGTGATGGCCGAATACTTGTCCCGGCTCTCCAGTGGAACCTTCACACACGTTGGCTGTAGTATCTGTGTCAGAATCATGTTCAGAGCGACCTAAGTCAAAGCCGGACCCAGCGTCTCGGCACAAAACGGGAACTATACTCGCGGCGGATTGTCCTGCCAAGCCCTAATCCCGGCTCAATCCGATTATTTCGGCCGCGATGTGTGAACTGTCGCTCTTTTCGGCTTGGAAGGGAACACGGCACCCGCAACGTCATCGTTCACTGACGACTTTTGGCCTTTACAGGCGGCCGTAAACCTATAGAATAAACCGTTTTCAGCAGGGCCGGGCGGCCACCGCCTGCGGCCAACATTTGCGAAACCCGCCTTGTGGGACAGAATTGGGATCGGATATGACGAAGATCGCACTCTACGATACGACATTGCGCGACGGCATGCAGGCGGAGGGGGTCAGTTTTTCGCTCGAAGATAAGCTCTCGATTGCCAAGCGGCTCGATGGCCAGGGCCTGGATTATATCGAGGGTGGGTATGCGGCCTCCAACGCGAAGGAAATGCAGTTTTTCCAGGAGGTTGCGCATCTCGGCCTGACGCACGCGAAGGTTTCAGCGTTCGGGAGTACCCGCAGGGCCGATTGCAGCGTCTCCGATGACGTCTCTTTGAATTCCATTCTGGCCTGCAAGACGCCGGCGGCTACGATCGTCGGCAAGACGTGGGACCTTCACGTTCGGGAGGTGCTCGGCTGCTCGCTGGACGAGAACTTGATTCTCTGTGCCGAGTCGGTGCAATATCTGAAGCAGAAAGGGCTGGAGGTCTTCTTTGATGCCGAGCATTTCTTCGATGGCTATGCGGAGAATCCGGAGTATGCGATGAAGGTGCTGGCGGCCGCGGCCGAGGCGGGGGCGGATGCTCTGGTGCTCTGTGATACGAACGGCGGATCGCTGCCGGAGCGGATTTTCGAGATCACGCAAGAGGTCTGCCGTACGTTTAACGCCCTGACGGTGGGGATTCATGCGCACAACGATTCCGATTGTGCCACGGCCAATTCCCTGGCCGCGGTCAGAGCCGGGGCTCGCCACGTGCAGGGTACGATCAACGGCCTGGGCGAGCGGTGCGGCAATGCGAATCTCTGCGCGGTCATTCCAGGCCTGGCCCTCAAAATCGGGCTGGAGGTCCTCGATCCCGAGAAGATGCGCCTCCTGACGGAGACATCGCGGTTTGTCTTCGAGGTGGCCAATCTTACACCGGCGATGAACCTGCCCTATGTCGGTGAGAGCGCGTTTGCCCACAAGGCCGGGCTGCACGTCGATGCTCTGCGCAAGAGCAAACGCACGTACGAGCACATGGATCCGCAGCTCGTCGGCAACGAACGCCGGTTCCTCATCTCCGAACTCAGCGGCAAATCGAATATCCTTGCCGAGCTTGAGAAGGCGCAGCTCGCCCAGGACCCGGCGCTGGCGAAGAGAATCCTCGCGCGTGTCCAGGAGCTTGAGAACGAGGGCTACCAGTTCGAGGCGGCCAATGCGAGCTTTGACCTGCTGGTCAAGAAGGTCATGGGGACGTTCAAGCCCTCGTTCGAGTTGATCAAGTATCACGTCGACGTCGAGAAACGCAGGACGGGCGAGATCGTCACGGAGGCGACGGTCAAGCTCAAGGTCGGCGACGCCGTCGAGCACATTGTCGGCGAGGGGGACGGCCCGGTTAATGCGCTGGACGCCGCCCTGCGAAAATCGCTCGAGATCTTTTACCCGGACATCCGGGAGATGCATCTGATCGACTACAAGGTCCGCGTCGTGAACGCTCGGGAGGGCACAGCGGCCCGCGTCCGCGTGGTCATCGAGTCCCGCGACAAGCAGTCGCTATGGGGGACCGTAGGCGTCTCGGAGAACATCATCGAAGCAAGCTGGCTGGCGCTGGTCGACAGCGTCGAGTACAAGCTCCAGAAGACGACGTAGTGTACTCTCCATCCGGTTGCGAACAGATCCTACGGGACCGCCGGGACCTGTTTGCGTTCGGCGGGGGCATCAGCTCGCATGGATTGGCTCCTGCGACTCACTCTGTCGTCTTCGTTTGCGTCGGTTGACCGTCCGGCGGTCGGGGTGAGCGACCTGGGACTCGTCGGCGGCCACCTGAAGGACCTCGGAGGCGGTGGCGGCGAATCCGTCGGCGCCGATCTCCTCCCAGAGGCCCTCCGCTCGGTTGAACAGTCCGCCGGAGACGACGATCCGCATGTCCGGCCAGGCATTTACGGCCCGAATCCTGTCGATAAGCCGGCGGACGTCGGGTGCCTGCTTGGGCTTAGTCCCGTAGATGAGCAACACGTCCGGCGCATATTCGTTCATGAAGCCGAAGACATCATCGTTTGTGAGTCCTCCGCCGAGGAAACGCACCTGCCAACCGTCGCTCTCGAACAAGTCGGCGATCATCTGCGCGCCGAGCTCCTGCAGCTCATCTCGGGCGCAGCAGACCGCCGCTTTCTTGTGCTTGTCGGGGCGGCGGGGCAGTTTGTTCTGCAACTGATCGACGATCGTGCGGTTGATTCGGGTGGCGAGGTGTTCCTCCACGATGGTGATCTTATCCGCCCGTAGAAGCCGCTCGATCTCGGCCATCACCGGCCAGATCAGGTGGAGGTAGACCGAGTTGGCCGGCACGCCGCTCTGTAGCGTCTCCTCGACGACGGATCGGCAGGCCTTTCTGTCTCCCCGAAGAAGGGCTTCGATGTAACGGGCGAGGATGTCTTCCTTAACCATTGAGTTCTCCTTCGTACACGTTCTCTGCCTTGTTGGGCTGCTTGGCGCCAAGCTGCGAGCTTCTCGTCTTGTGTGCCATGGTAAAATAGGCAACCCTTTTCTTGTCTGGATTAGTATCGGAGACCACGCGGAAGATTCTTTAGGCAAACTGGGGTATATGGGGCATTGGGGGAGATTTTTTTTGCGGTCTTGGCAGTCGGCTGGCGGATATAAAGTCGCGTGCATGGCGTCGTTCCGAGGCAGAACCGGTGGGGTGCTCCGGAAAGTCCGAGAAAACACGCCCTCTTGCGGGAAATGGAAGAGGTTTCGGGCGGAGGCGGGACGGCGCAAGTTCTTGAGAGAAGGAGGTTTACGCAGGAATAGAGGCAGGGGGCGAAGACGGCAGGGCCTGCGAGTTTTTTCTTGGAATTGTGGTGAGCGGTCTGGTATAAAAGAAGATACAGGGTTCTGCAATAGGATGCGGCAGTCTGGATGCCGATAAGACCAGCGCTCTGTAGTAGTATGGTTGGAGTATTGGTGTGCTGGGAGCGTGGGGCCGTGAGAATCCCCATGGAGGATCCGGTGCAACCTGTCATGTGTTTCGTCGGCTCGGGGATCTGTGCGGATCAGGGGGCGGCTGTGGCTGATGGAGTTGCTGGAAGGAAGGAGGTGCGGCGGTACGAGAAGTGAGACCAGGTTTGAGTATCCAACGATTTGCACATAGTTCATAGTGCAGCGCCCTTGCGATGTGTGGACGGCGGATCTGGCGGGCGATGGAGGTTCGTGATGGGGGGCTGGCACTGAATCAATTCTTATGGTGTCTGGTTTGAAGGAGGACTGACATGGGCAAGAGAGCGATTCATTTGATCCTTGTGGCGGTAGTGCTGGGCATGTGTAGCGCTTCATGGGGGCAGAAGGCGACCGCCCCGAACCCGGCGGACGGGGCGACGGATGTGATGATGATGCTGTTGCGGTGGACGCCGGGACCGACAGCGATCTTCCACGATGTCTATCTCGGCACGACGCCCGACCTTGGGCCTGAGCACTTGGTTTCCCCGAACAATGGCACGGGCGTGTACTACAGTGCAATGGGGGTGGTGGCGGGCACGACGTATTATTGGCGCGTCGATGCGATCGATAAGATTGATGGCACGATCTATACGGGAGACGTCTGGAGTTTCCTGGCGCAGCCGCTGACGGCCTTCGATCCCCACCCGGCGGATGGGTTCAATGAAGTCTCACCGACCCCGACGCTGACGTGGCAGAAGGGCATGGCAGCGACGAAGCATCAGGTGTACTTGAGCGACAGTTTTGCGGACGTCAATGATCGTGCCGCGGCGGCGGACAAGGGAGTCGTGACGGACACTGAGTTCGTGCCGGAAGCACTGGAGGAGTTGACGACCTACTATTGGTGTGTGGATGAGCTTGGGGCCGCGACTCAGGCGGGCGAGGTGTGGAGCTTTACCACGTACGGGGTTGTGGATGACTTTGAGAGTTACACCGATGACGTCGAGGCCGCCACGACGATCTTCGATACGTGGATCGACGGCCTGACGAACAACACCGGCTCGACCGTCGGCTACTGGGAAGCGCCGTTCTGCGAGCAGACGATCGTGCATGGCGGCTTGCAATCCATGCCGTTCGAGTACAACAACGCTGATTTGCCCTACTACAGTGAAGGCGAGCTGGATTTCGGCGCGTCACAGGATTGGGAGGCGGACGGCGTTGATACGCTGACCCTGTACGTTCAGGGCAAGGGGCGGGACTTTGTGATTCCGAGCGTGAGTACACCGCCGGTCATTGACGGCGAGGTGGACGAGATCTGGTCGCAGGCGTCGGTGCAGCCCATCAATAGGAATATCCAAGGTGCGGAGTTGACCGGGCCGGGCGATGCATCGGGCGAGTTTCGCGTGCTGTACGACATCGACTACCTCTACGTGGTGGTCGACATCAACGACTCGGAACTGATCAACGACACCGCCAACTCCTGGCAGGATGACAGCGTCGAGGTCTACTTCGACGGAGGGAACACGAAGGCGGCGCCTCCGCTGTCGGGCAACAATCGCCAGTACACCTTCGGGTGGACGACAGACGACATCCAGGGCACCAACACGAACATCACGGACGTCGAGCACGCCCAGGTCGACACGGAGACCGGATGGCGTATTGAGATAAGGTTCCCCTGGCAGTCACTGATGGGATCGAGTGCCCCGGTCGGCGAGCTCATCGGGATCGATTGCTTCTACAACGACGACGACGACGGCACCGACACGCGCGAAACGCAAATTGCGTGGCATTCAACCGCAGGCGGTGACTGGGAGACGGCCGCCAGTTGGGGTACGGCGCTGGTTGCCGAGCCGGACGCGCCGGACAGGGCCGACTTCTTGTACGTTGGTCTTGGGGACAGCTCCAACCGTGTCGGCGTCGTGAGTCATCCCGACCCGGAGATCATTCAGGCGTCGCAGTGGACCGCGTGGAAGATCCCGCTCAGCGCCTTCACGGACGCTGACGTGAACCTTGGGGCCGTGCGAAAGCTGTTCGTCGGCGTGGGTGACCCGAACGATCCGAAGCCGGGCGGCGCCGGGATATTCTTCGTTGATGACATCTATGTGACCAAGCCCGCTGCGGCAGAGGAATAGCTGTGCGGCCGGCCGCGTAAGCGGGAGTTATCGAAACGGGTTTACGACTTGGGGCCTGCGTCCGACGGATGCAGGCCCCGCTCTTGGCAGTGTAAGAAGCGATGTGTATGTGCCGTGCAGATCGACGAGCAGGATCGCGTCTTCTTCTCCAGCGATTCTGCGTGCGTTACGGCGTGTGTGTGAGTGCTTCTGTTCGACAACACTGCGGCCCAACAGCGTTCACAGAGATCTCCGGGGCTGAGACACGTCTTATGAAGGTTCGTTTGAAGGAGGACTGACATGGGCAAGAGAGCGAGTCAATTGATTCTTGTGGCATTGGTTCTGGGCGTGTGTGGCGTTTCGTGGGGGCAGAAGGCAAGCAACCCCATCCCGGCGGATGGGGCGACGGATGTCGTCATGATGCTGTTGCGATGGACGCCGGGACCGACGGCGATCTTCCACGATGTTTATCTCGGCACGACGCCCGACCTTGGGCCTGAGCACCTGGTTGAGGCGAAAAATTCCAACGGCGTGTACTTCGGTGCCGCCGGGGTGGTGCCGGGCACGACCTACTATTGGCGTGTCGATGCGATCGATAGAGTCGATGGCACCGTCTATACCGGGGACGTTTGGAGCTTCCTTGCACAGCCGCTGACGGCTTTCGATCCCGACCCGGCGGATGGGTTCAATGAAGTCTCACTGACCCCGACGCTGACGTGGCAGGAGGGCATGGGAGCGACGAAGCATCACGTGTACTTCAGCGACAGCTTTGCGGACGTCAACGATCGTGCCGCCCCTGCGGACAAGGGCCTTTTGACGGACGGTGAGTTTGTCCCGGAAGCATTGGAGGAGCTGACGACATACTACTGGTGTGTGGATGAAGTTGGGGCCGTGGTCCAGGCGGGTGACGTCTGGAGCTTTGTCACTTACGCAGTCGTGGACGACTTCGAGAGTTACGACGACGACGTCGAGGCGCACACGACGATCTTCGATACGTGGATCGACGGCCTGACGAACAGCACCGGCTCGACCGTCGGCTACTGGGAAGCGCCGTTCTGCGAGCAGAGGATCGTGCGTAGCGGCCTGCAATCCATGCCTTTCGAGTACAACAACAGTGATTCGCCCTGGTACAGTGAAGGCGAGTTGGATCTCGGCGCGTCGCAGGATTGGACGGCCAACGGCGCGGATGGGTTGACGTTGTACGTCCAGGGCAGGGTAGGGGACTTTGTCGTTCCGTGCGTCAGCACGCCACCGGTGCTTGATGGTGAGGTGGAGGAGGCCTGGTTGCAGGCGTCAGTGCAGGTGATTGAGACCCTGATCGACGGTGCCGAGCCGACGGGGCCGACCGATTTGTCCGGCGAGTTTCGCGTGCTGTACGACACCGATAATCTCTACTTGCTGGTCGACGTGAATGACGAGGCTCTGGTGCAGGATTCCGACCCCGCCCAGGGATGGCTGGATGACCGGATTGAGATCTTCATTGATGGGGACAACAGCAAGGACGATGCTCAGGATACTGTGAATGACTACCAATACTGCTTCCGGTGGAACCACGGGGAGGTGGAAACACCGGTTGAATGGTATCGTTCGCCGGCCAGCTTAGCGGGCGTGGAGTATGCCGTCGTCACCACCGATTCCGGCTATCTATTCGAGATCAAGCTGCCGTGGTCGACGATGATCGGCCGGTCGGCCGAGGCCGGTGAGCTGATCGGGATCGACGTCATGATCGGCGATGATGACGACGGAGGCGATCGCGATTCGCAGGTGTCCTGGCACCTGCCATCGGGCACGCCTCACACTCCCAGTCTGTGGGGTACGGCGCTGCTCGCCGAGCCGCCGGTGGACGGGGCCGACTTCTTGTATGTGGCCCTCGGCGACAGCTCCAATCGTGTCGGTGTCGTGACTCATCCCGACCCGGAGATCGTCAAGGCGCCGGAGTGGACCGCGTGGAAGATTCCGCTCAGCGATTTCATGGACGCCGGCGTGAACCTTGCGGCCGTGCAAAGGCTGTTCGTGGGTGTGGGCGCCCCCGCCGACCCGAAGCCGGGCGGTGCAGGGATGATCTTCATCGACGACATCCGTTTGACCAAGCCCGCCGCGGCAGAGGAATAGCTGCGCTGCCCCCGGCGGTATGATGGAATTGCTGATAACAGTATAATGCGGGGCCTGTGTCCGACGAGCGCGGGCCCCGTTTGTCTGTCGTCTGGCGGCCGGATGGGCAGGGCGGCAATCGCTTCGCGTGCGACCGCGATGAAAACTTCACGCTTCCGCTTTTTCTAATCTCCGGCAGACACGCGATTTAGAGCAATCGGGCGGGGCATGAGACGGGGGTCGGTGATTATGGGACCGGAAGTTTTCTGTTGGAAGCACGCCCGGAACGTGGTATGCTATCTATACTAGGGTGTACGGGCTCCTGGTCTGACGAGGGTCGGCGCCAGGAGTGCCCGCCGGAACATTAGGGAGGGTCGGGATGGTATGAAAGGCACAGCGGTGCGAGGGACAGCATTCATTTACGAAGGTTCACTACACAACCTGTCGAATCGAGGGAGCCTCTCCGGGCAGGGAAAAGAGTGGGGGGATTCAAGGCGTCATTAAGCTGTAAGCAGCTTTTCATACGGTATCACCTACTTTAGAAGGAGGACGATCATGTGTAGAAAAGCATTGTGTCTGATGCTCTTTATGGTCTTGTTTGGTACGGCGGCGCGCGGCGCTGAGGACGTCGAGTGGATCCGCGCCGCGTACTACGACGCGCGATATCCAGTCGCGTGGTCTGGAGGGGGCGAGTCCATGCGAGATGCCCTGCAGGCGGCCGGCTACGAGATCCTCAACGCGGACCAGCTCAAGACGTGGATGGATGCCCGCATTGCCGACGGCAAGTACAGCGTGGTCGTGTTCTGCCGGGATATCCCGCCGGACACCGTGACGGAGACGAGGGATGCCAACTGCACACTGCGCAAATACCTCGACGCCGGCGGCAAGATCGTGGTCTACGCGGATATCCCATTCTGGAACCAGGGACATGCGGACGGAGGCACGACCAACTGGCAAGCGGCCGGAGCGAGCGACATCCTGGGGCTTGGTGCGGTCGCCGTGTGGGATACGAACAACACGGTGACCATCACGGCGGCCGGAAAGAGGTGGGGCTTGACGCAGACTTGGCCGTCGGTCAGACCGCATGCCGTGGGCGATGTCGATATCGTCTTGGCGACGGACAACTCGGGCAACGCGGCCGCGTGGGTAAAACACTACGTTGCGGGTGACACGTTCCGGGGATACGTTCGACTCCGCGATGTGAGCGGTCAACCACCTGTCGAGGATGTCATCCGTGTAGCCGAGTACGTTGGTTTCAAGGCCTCGGAACCCACGCCGGCGGACGGGGCGATGGGGGTCAGCATGGCCCTGATGCAGTGGGAGGCAGGCAGCTTTGCGTTGTGGCACGACATCTACTTCGGAACCACACCGGAGCTGGGCCAGGCCGACTACAAGAGTCGGATGCCGCTTCAGTCGGCCATGTATTTCCACCCTATGGGATTGCAGCCGGGCACGACGTATTACTGGCGGATCGATGAGGTCGAAGCCGACGGGACCGTGCGTACGGGTGACACCTGGAGCTTTACAGCGACGCCGCAGGCGGCTTGGGCGCCTCAACCGGCCGACGGGGCCCGGTACGTCGATGCGGGAGCCACGCTGAAGTGGTCGCCGGGGATGAATGCCACGAAACGCGACGTTTACTTCGGCACCGATCGTGCCGCCGTCGAGGCGGGCACAGGCGGTACGGCCAAAGGGAGCCAATTCACCACCACCTACAAGCCGGCGGCGCTGGACCGGGGCGTGACATACTACTGGCGTGTGGATGAAGTCGCCGGGACCAGCACGGCGACCGGTGAGGTATGGAGCTTTACGGTTCGCCCGTTGATTCCGAAGGTCGATCCGACATTGGTCGGCTGGTGGAAGCTGGAGGACGAGAAGTCGGGAACGGCCGTGGACTACTCCGGCTCGGACTACTATGGCGAGCTGCGCGGCGGCCCGCAGTGGGTTGAGGGGTATTACGGTGATGCACTGGACTTTGATGGGATCGATGACTTCGTGAACATCGCCGGTTCCTCCGCCTGGCCATCGGGCACAGAGGCGCGGTCCCTGTGCGGCTGGGCCAAGACCGACTCGGTGGCTACGGGGTGGCGCTGGATCGCGGCCTTCGGCTCGCCCGGCGCCGGCACCGCCATGTTCATCGGCATGAACGGCATGCGCCTGTATGGCGGCGGCTACGGTAGCGATGAAATAGACGTATGGGTGGACGGCTTCTGGAAAGTCGGCGTCTGGCATCACATTTGCGTCACGTACGATGGGACCACCGGCCGGCTGTATGCCGACGGCGTCGAAGTGGCCTCAGGGGCCAGGACCTGGGACCTGGTTCCCGGCCTCGCCCACATCGGGCGGCAGGTCAACTCAGCCGCTGAGTTCTGGGATGGTATGGTCGACGATGTCCGCGTCTACAACGTGGCGCTGACGCCCGACGAGATCAAGGAGGTTATGCGCGGCGACCCGTTGATTGCCTGGGACCCGCAGCCCAAGCGAGGCGCCAACGTGGACATCCGCGACGCAGCGGACCTAAGCTGGTCGGCGGGCGATACCGCCGCGCAGCACGATGTTTACTTCGGCACCGACAGAGATGCCATCAAGACGGCCGACACCGGCTCGGCCGAGTATCAAGGCCGGCAGGAGTCTCTCTCTGGCGGGGCTTGTCGACTTTGGCGGCGGCGCGTACTTCTGGCGCGTCGATGAAGTCGAGGCCGACGGCGTCACCATCCACCGGGGCAGCGTCTGGGGATTCACCATTCCCGACTATCTCATTGTGGATGAATTCGAAACGTACACGGACGACTACGAGGCGGGCGAAGCCATCTGGCAGGCCTGGGTCGACGGCCTGACGAACGGGACCGGTTCGGTCGTCGGGTACTTCGACGCTCCGTTTGCCGAGCAGACGATTGTCCACAGCGGCGCGCAGTCCATGCCGCTGGATTACAACAACGTCAATTCGCCGTACTATTCTGAGGCCGAACGGGAATGGACGTCGGCGCAGGACTGGACGCTGTACGGCGTCACCGACTTGAGTCTGTGGTTCCAGGGCAGCCCGGTTACGGCTGTTGAGACGGCCGCCGGCCAGTACCGGATGAGCGCCAACAGCAGTGATGTCTGGGGCGCCGCCGACAACGGCCGCTTCATGTACAAGCAGCTCAGTGGCGACGGCTCGATTTCCGCCAAGGTCCTCAGCGTGGACAACACCTCCGCCTGGGCGAAGGGCGGCGTGATGATCCGTGAGAGCATGGATCCCGCTTCGTCCTATGCGTTCATGTTCCCGACCCCGGAAGGCCGCAGGGCCTTCCAGAATCGTCCGAGCACGGCGGCCAATGCGGTCTCGGCCCACAGTGACGTCGGCCTGGTCACGCTGCCGTTCTGGGTCAAGGTCGAACGCCAGGGCAGCCAGTTCACCGCCTACTACTCGGAGAACGGCACGACCTGGATCCAGCAGCCCGACACGGAGAACACCGGCGGCGATGCCTCCGCCAACCCGCAGATGATCATCATGCCGAACACCGTCTACATCGGCTTCATGCTGGCCAGCAACAACGGTCGGGGCGGCGTCTGCTACGCGGAATTCTCCGACGTGAAGGTCACGGGCTCGGTCAGCGGGCAGTGGAAGATCGCCGATATCGGCGACGTGGTTCGCGGCAACGATCCTGCCCCGTTGTATCTGGCCGTGCAGGACACCAGCAACAAGGTCGGGGTCGTGACCCATCCGGATCCGACCGCGGTGAACCTCACCGACTGGACCGAGTGGAAGATCCCGCTGAGCCAGATTCCCAACGCGAATCTGACCAGAGTCAAGAAGCTGTATATCGGCGTGGGCGATCCGGACAATCCGACGCCGGACGGCACGGGTCTGCTGTTCATCGATGACATTCGCGTCATCGGCCCGGCCGACGCGACGCCGTAGCGGAACCAAACGGCGCTCCGAGCCATCGCTCGGCGCCACCGCAATGTGACATGACCCGGGGCTCGTGCCTACACGCACGGGCCCCGGTGTTTTTGTTTGTGTCGCACGCGGGATGCGATCACGAAGGCGAGGTTCTTCTTCATGAGCACGAAGGCCCCGTGCGAGTGCCGGCCACAGCCAACGCCTGATGGGCCGGCGCATGAATTTCCTCACGCGAGGTTGCCATAGGCGCGACGGGCCGCTACAATGCCGCTTCTGCGTCGGGTCTCGGCCGGCCTGCATGTGGAATCCTGTGGATAAAGCTGATCCTTCGGCATGGTAGGAATACAGATACGGCGGCATGAAGCATTCGGTTGAAGCACTCCTAATCCTCCTGCCGATCCTCTCTTCCCTGTTTGGCCCGGCCGTGGTCCGCGCGAGGAGCGACGCGAAGTCCGTTGCCGCCCATCGAATCGATACGCCGCTTGTCATCGACGGTGTGCTGGATGAGTCCTGCTGGGCCGAGGCCGAGGTCGCTACGGATTTCATCGACTATCGGACGGAGCGGCCCGCCGTCGAGCAAACGCTGGTGCGCATTGTGTACGATGACGAGAATATCTACGTCGGCTTCGAATGCCTCGAACCGGAGCCTGGGAAGATCGTGGCGTTTGCGCGAAAGTACGACCAGGAAATTCGGAACGAGGATCGGGTGGAGATTCGTTTCGATACGTTTCACGACCTGCGCTGTGCCTACGTCTTCGCGGTGAACACGCTGGGGACACGGTACGACGCCCGCATGGGGCTTTTCAACTATGATGAGTCGTGGGGCTGCGACTGGACGGCGGCGTGCACCGTGACGGAAGACCGGTGGTTTGCTGAAATCGCGATCCCGATTGGAAACCTGCTGTTCAGCAAGAAGGACGGCGTCACGTGGGGCTGCAACTTTCGCCGCGTTGAGCACGGAAGACAGGAGAGCGGGTACTGGTGCTACCGCAACAGCCAGGCGCGATACCCCCGGGAATTCGGCATTCTCGCCGGTTTGGACTTAGCGGACGTGAAACTCGCCAACCGTCCGGCGTTCGAGACGTATCTGAGCAGCGCGTACGACATCAACCGCGGCAAGAACCAACTGTCCACGGGCCTCGATATGACGATGCGTCTGAATTCCGAGCTGACCAGTGCCCTGACTCTGCACCCCGACTACGGCCAGGTGGAGGCCGACCCCGATACGATCGAGCTGCGGGACACCGAGCGGTTCCTGGAGGAGCGGCGGACCTTCTTTCGCGAGGGCAGCGAGCTGTTCGACACGCCCATCAACATCTACTACAGCCGACGGCTGCAGGAAATCGATGCCGGCGGAAAAGTCACCGGCCAGGGCCGCTCCTGGGCCCTTGGGCTCATCGACGTCGAGGGCGAGATTGAGCGGGACGACTTGATGCAGAGCGGGAACTATCATGTCGGGCGGTACATTCACAATTTCGGCGAGCTGTCCCACGTCGGTGCGATCTGGACGACGTCTCTGCGGGAAGACGGTAGCAACATCGCGGGCGGCATGGACTCCCGCGTCTTCTTCGACAGCACGACCTCGCTGACCACGCAGGTTCTCGGGCTGACGGATTCCGAGGGCATTGACACGGATGACGTAATCGACGACAGCGGCTACGCCGTATATACGGCCGTAAACGGCGGGACGCAGCCGTTCTGGTGGCGGCTCGAATACCGGGACATCTCCCGCGGCTTTCGGCCGGATCTTGGGTACGTGCCGCGACGAGACATTCGCGGGCCGGGCTCGTTTCTGCAGTATCGTAGAAACCTGGACGATGGACCGCTCAAATGGCTGAGCGTCGGTTCCGATATCGACCTCTACGAGGACAACAATCACAACACGTCGCTCCGCGATTTCACCGAGTGGGTCGGCCTGTGCTTGAGAAGTGAAATCGAGTTGTGGTACTTTCGGGCCGACCGCTATCATGCGCCGTATGAGAATTGGTCCGACCGCCTCAGGATCGAATACAACGAAGATGTCGATATCTGGGATTCAATCAGCTTCACGGCGGAGCGGGGCGAGTACGAGACGGAGCCGTACGTGGAATACTCGCTGGAAAAGCCCCAGCGCATTACCGACCGATTGGTGACCACCCTGGGCGGCGACTACCGCCACTGGACGGACAGGCGGGAGGATGAGACCACGTGGCTTTGGCGCTCCGTGACGCAGTACAACTTCACCTGGAACGCCCGGCTCAAGTTCACGGCCGAGCAGACCTCGGAAGGCCGCCACAATTTGACCACGCTGTATTCGTGGCCGATACGAAGAGACATTGACGTCTACCTGCTCTGGAACGACTACGAGACCGAAGAAGAGGACGTCTCCAGCATCTTCCTCAAGCTCGTCTACCGCTTCTAAAGCAGCCGAGACAACGCTTGCATCGTATCCGGTCAAACCATACCATACCCGGACGCCGATACGATGTATGAACCCGGAACCTGGAGCATGCATGACGTTGTATAGAGGGACGTTGAATGAAGCAGTGGTGGATATCAGGTGGTGCGCTGATGATGATACTTACTCCTTTCCTTGCGGCTGATGCTTCCGCCCAGGTGCGGCAGCGCTCGGACGTGCCGGCCGCCCAGCAGTGGCGGCTCGAAGACCTCTACCCGTCCGATCAGGCGTGGCGGCACGCGAAGGACGAACTGGCTGGCCGGCTCGATGACATCCTGCAATACCGAGGCAAGCTGACAGGTTCGGCCGCCCAGTTGCTGGCCTGTCTGAAGCTCAACAGCGACGTCTCCAGGACGTTCGGACGCCTGCACGGTTACGCACACATGAAATCCGACCAGGATACGCGCGATGCGGCCTATCTGGCCATGAAGCAGGAGATTGAGCAGCTCATCACGGACTACAATACGAAGGCCTCGTTCATGGAGCCGGAGATCGTCACGCTCGAATCTGGGACCGTCGAGCAGTGGATGGCCGCCGAGCCGGATCTCGAGGTCTATCGGATGTATCTCTTCGATGTTCTCCGCAGCAAGCCCCACACGCTCTCGATGGAAGAGGAAAAGATCCTGGCCCGCACCGGGCAGATGGCCAGCGGTCCCGGCTCGATCTACGCCGTGTTCAGCAATGCGGAGATGCCGTACCCGGAAATCACCCTGAGCGACGGGACGGTCGCGACGCTCAACAAGGCCGGCTATGCGCTCCATCGCGCCGCGCCGAGCCGCGGAGACCGCGAGGCCGTCTTTCAGGCCTTCTGGTCCGCCACGAACAAGTTTCGGCAGACCTTCGGCGTCGACCTCTACGCACACTTACAGACCCATGTCTTCTATGCGCGAACCAGAAACTATGAGTCATCCCTGCATCGGGCGCTGGATCGCAACAATATCCCGGTCGCCGTGTACCACAGCCTGATCCGCAACGTTCGCGACAACCTGGGCACGTTCCATCGGTATTTGCGGCTCAAGCAGCGCATGCTCGACGTCGAGGCGCTGAAGTACTCGGATCTCTACGCTCCGGTCGTGAAGGGCCTGGACCTCGCGTACACGTTCGACGAGGCGAAGGAGCTGTATCTCGATGCGCTTCAGCCGCTCGGTCTCGACTATCGCCGTGCGGCGGAAAGGGCGTTCGCGCAGCGATGGATCGATGTGTATCCGACGCCGGGGAAACGTTCCGGTGCGTACTCGAACGGCGGCGCCTACGATGTCCATCCCTACATTCTGCTGAATTACAACGGCCGGTACGACGATGTCAGCACGCTGGCCCACGAGATGGGCCACGCGTTGCACAGCGATTACGCAAACCGCAACCAGCCGTTTCCGTTGGCGGACTACTCGACGTTCGTGGCCGAAGTGGCCTCGACCTTCAATGAGACCTTACTCATTCATAAGATGCTGCGAGAGATTCAGGAGGAGGACGTCCGCCTGTCGCTGCTGATGAATTATCTCGACGGGATCAAGGGGACGGTGTTCCGGCAGACGCAGTTCGCGGAGTTCGAGCTGAAGATGCACGAGAGGGCCGATCGCGGCGAACCGCTGACCGGCGATACGTTCACGGCGCTCTACGGCGATATTCTCAAGGCCTATTACGGACACGATGCAGGCGTCTGTCACGTCGATGATCTCTACACGGTCGAATGGGCCTACATCCCGCATTTCTACTACAACTTCTACGTGTACCAGTACGCCACCTCGTTCACCGCCGCGACCGCTTTGGCCGAAGCGGCTCGCGCCGGCGACGAAGGGGCGGCACAGCGGTATCTGGATTTCATCTCGGCGGGCGGTTCGGACTATCCCATCGAGATTCTGAAACAGGCCGGGATCGACATGACGACGCCGGGGCCGTTCCAACTGACGATGGTGGCCATGAATCGCACGATCGATGAAATCGAGGCGATCCTGGTCCGTCGTCAGAATCGATGACTCGCGCCGTGAGTATGCCGGAGGGCCGGGTGGCGCGGGAAGGATCGAATGAAGAAGATCGTGAAACACGCCGTTGGGATTGTCCTCATCGTCCTGGGGCTCGTCGCGCTCCTGACGCCCCTGTCCCCGGGATCGTGGCTGATTCCCATCGGCCTGGAGTTTCTCGGTCTGCGCATCCTCCTGCAGGATAAGCTCTTGCGATGGGCTCGGGCCCGACCCGACAGCAGGCTCGTCAGGATCATCTGCAGGATCATGTGCGTCTGGGAGCGAGACCCCGCGAGGAAGCGAAGATGGCGCCGCATATGGAAAGGGGAGCGTCGGTCATCTGATTCAAAGCCTTGACGACAAACGCTGCCGGCGGGAGAATGAGGTCGTCGGAATCTGACGGACATGCTGTTACAGGAGTCGATGGGAGTGCCGCAAATGAACATGATCTCGAAGTCGATGCTTTTGATTGTTGCGATGGTTGTGCTGCAGGGCGTGTCGAGTGCCCAGGAAGAGTCCTGGATGGTCTACGAGGGTGGCTCCGGGCCCGGGCAGGGCAAGAACATCGTCTTTGTCACCGGGGACGAGGAGTACCGCTCGGAAGAGTCGATGCCGATGATGGCCAAGGTCCTTGCGGTCCATCACGGGTTCAAGTGCACGGTCCTGTTCGCCATCAACAAGGACAGCAGCGAGATCGACCCGCTGACGCTCGACAACATCCCCGGCCTGGCGGCTCTGGAGAAGGCGGACCTGATGGTCCTGTTCGTCCGATTCCGCGAGCTGCCGGACGAGCAGATGAAGCACATCATGGACTATACGAATTCGGGCAAGCCGATCGTCGCCCTGCGGACCGCCACGCACCCGTTCTTCTACCGGAAGAACCCGAAGAGCCCCTATGCCAAGTGGAGCTGGCAGAACAAGGAGGAGGCCTTCAAGGGCGGCTACGGTCGGCAGGTGCTCGGCGAGACCTGGATCAGCCACTACGGCGACCACCAGAAAGAGAGTACTCGCGGTCTCATTGCCGAGGGTATGAAGGACCAACCGATTGTCCGTGGCGTCGGCGAGATCTGGGGCCCGTCCGACGTCTACGGCCTGACGACCCTCCACGAAGACTGCACGCCCGTCATCATGGGCTACGTTCTGACGGGCATGAATCCCGGTGACAAGATCAACGAGAACAAGAAGCCACTGCCGGTCGCCTGGACCAAGGGCTACACGGGCGAATCCGGCAAGACCTCACGCGTCTTCACGACCACAATGGGACATGGCGGCGACTTCAAGGACGAGGATTTTCGCCGGCTGCTCGTCAACGCGTGCTATTGGGGGCTCGACATGGAGGACAAAATCCCCGCCAAGGGCGACGTGACCATCATCGGAGAATACGACCCGAACCCCATCGGTTTCGGTGGCTTCAAGAAAGGTCTCAAGCCCGCCGACCACAAGCTCAGGTGATTGATGAGGGATGAGGGATGATTGAGCCGGCCGACGCCGACACAAGGGGAGGTGCAGGGGACATGCTCAGGACGATTGTTGTTCTTGTGGTTTGTATCGCTTGTCTGGCCGTCGGTGTTCAGGCGCAGCCGGCCGGCCTTGCGTTTTATGAAGACCTCTCGCTGCTGCCCAACATCTACCCGAACGTGCAGTCGTATTATCTCTCCAGCTACGACCGCTCGGGCGGCAACGACGACGGGTTCCGTGGGACCTACTCGCAGCTCTATGTGGACGACAACGGCGAACATGTTATCTTCGACGCGAACGGTGCCGGCTGCGTCTACAACTTCTGGTTCACCGGCAGCTATCGAAAGCTCCACTGGGGCAAGCTCCGGCTCTACTTCGACGGGGAGAAGACGCCGCGATTCGAGTGCGAGGCGATGGACTTCTTCAGCGGTCAGCATCCGCCGTTCGTCTATCCCCTCGTGACGCACGCCTTCATCTCCAGCGGCGGGTATAGCTGTTCGGTGCCGCTGCCGTTCGCGAAGCGGCTCAAGATCACGACGGAGAAGACCGCCGGCTTCCACAATATCTATTACCAGCTCTACGAGGGCGTTTCCGTCAAGTCGTGGACGCCGCAACAGGATTACTCGAAGCTCGTCAATCTCTTCGAGCGTTGCGGCAGCGATCCCAAGCCGGCTGGCGCGAAGGTCAACGTCGTGCAGAGGGCCGTTTCGCTTGCCGCCGCGGGGCGTGGGGATCCACCGGAGGTCGAGCTGTTGTCGCTCGACCGTGGCGGCGTGATTCAGCATATCAGGATCAACCCACTCTTTGCCCCCAGCGAGTACAGTCTCAATCACGTCTTCCTGCGGGTGTTCTACGACAAGCAGGAGACCGCCGCCGTGGACGTGCCCATCGGTCCGTTCTTCGGGTCCGGCCTGGGCGAAGCGGACGTCAGGAGTCTGTTCGTCGGCATGTCAAGCTCCGGCTGGTACTACTGTTACCTCCCGATGCCGTTTCGCGAGGCCGTTCGCATCACTCTGCTCAATCGAAGCCATGACTCCGGCGGCCAATTCCACGTCGAGATCGGCTACACGACCGAGTCCGCGAAGGCGCAGCCGCCGGGCAAGCTGGGCTATCTGGCGGCTCGATACAACCACGCCTGGCCGATCGTCGAGCCGGAGGATTACGTCCTGTTCGACGGCAAGGGCGAGGGCGCCGTCATCGGACAGATCATGACGGTCGAGCCGGTCAAGCCGGACCGCAAACGCTGGTGGGAGGGCGACATGCGCATCTTCATCGACGGCGAAGACAAACCTCGTTTCCACGGCACGGGCCACGAAGACGAATACCAGGGCGGCTGGTCCACGGAGTGGCTGCAGAACCCTTATTCCCTGCCTCTCTTCGGCGAGCCCAAGACCGAGGGCCTCATCGACGTCTTCGGCCAGGTCAACGGTTCGACCACCGTCTACCGTTTCTGGCCCGGAAAAATCCACTTTGCAAAGTCTATTCGCATCTCCACGGAACACGGCCACAACAACGACACCCCCGCCAACTACTCTTCCCTCGTGTACTACTACTACCCGCCCGAATAGACCTTGTCCGTGCGAGCCGCCGTGTCGTGCGGGCGTACGAAGATACAGCGGTAGGTGCTACGTCCCCGTTGATTGCTGCTTGCTATCGTGGTGAAAGTGTGATAATATATAGGGATGTGGGATTGGGCCCAAGGGAGGTCCTCAAATGATGCTGGTTTCACAGCGAGCTTAGATGGAGCGGCGTGCTTCGTATTTCTGCTCGCGAGGCTTCCGTGGTAAGCGACATGAGGTGACGTATGAAATCGCGGATGAAAACACTCCGGCCGTATTGGACAGTCCTTCTTGCGGCAGTGCTTAGCCCATTCGTTATTGCGGCCAGCACGGCGACTGAAGAGCCTGAGAACACACATCTATCGTCCTGCGAGGCGGCAGAGAAATTCGACCTTGTATGTCAGTCCGTTCAGGCATCAGCTACGATCCTGGGTGTCGCCGGCTCAGAGGCATCCGCGCCTAATGTCCCAAGCCGAACTATAACGATCTCTGCGCGGCTGGATATCCATGATACAAACGATCTGGTTGCGATCGATGTGAGCAATCTTGCAATCATGGAGATTCTGGACGAAGATGGCAGTGTCATCGAATGCCAGACAAATTCGTCGTCCGGCGTGCGCCAATACCGAGAGGTGCGCTGGGTCACTGAATGGGAAGGAACCCATAACTTCGAGCGTCTGCAGCCTTCACGTCTCTCTGCCGAAGTGAAGCTCGCTGCGAACCAGCCTATGCCGTCATCCATATCACTGCTCAGGGTAAGCATGTATGCTCTCTATGCAGAAGGTGTCATCGAAGTTGATATCCCTTTTGAAGTCTCCGGGGACGCGATAGAAGCCGCGCCGAATTTGGAGATCCTCCTGTTGCCAGACACGCCTCCCCGCCCTGGGCCAATCCAATATGAGCCTGTCGGGCCAGGTGATTCGAGAGCCGATCCACGAAGGCCCACGGCGCCGATTTCTCTTTATAAGTACCGCACGCATGTGAAGTCGATGGCGGGCAAGCCTGTCTTTGGTTTGTGGGACCGATACCCATGGAACCTGGGCAACGGTTTCACCCTGGGTGACTACGTTGTGGTCGGAACGCAACTGGTTGATTCGATGAAGGGAATCCGCTACAGGTTTTCCGATCAGGGCGTGATAAGTGATCCTTGGGGCGATCATGGCGCTGAGTGTTGGGGCAAGGTAGAGCAGACAGCATACGATTTTGACACGATCCGTCACATCATTGCCGTCCGCCCTTATGAGGTGAAGGTATCTTTTGTATTGAGTGATATCCTCGTTCCGAGCCTCGACCCAGCCGCCCAATAGGCAAAGAGGGCAGAAAGGTAGAATTTTGCCCGTCACGGTTGGCATCCTCAATGTCGATCAGTATCCGCTTGTGCAGCCGTCTTTTCTGGGGTCGGAGCCGCCGAAGTAGCGCAAGGGGTCGTCCTGTCGCCAGATGCCCTGGTAGCCGCCCCAGGCGCCGAGGCCGGGACGGACCTTGTGGCCCAGGTGGGCGAGTTTGAGCTTGACGTCATCGGGGATGCCTCGCTCGAATCCGACGGAGCCGCCGTCGGCCATCTTGCTGCCGGTGGGCTCGGAGCTTTCGGCGTGCTCGATGCGTGGCTGCTCGCCCGCCTGCTGCGGGGACATGCCGAAGTCGATGAGGTTCATCAGGACTTGCGTCTGCCCCTGCGGCTGGAAGCTGCCGCCCATGACGCCGAAGGAGAAGACCGGCCTGCCAGCCTTCGTGACGAACGCCGGGATGATCGTGTGGAACGGACGCTTGTGCGGTTCGAGCCGGTTGAGGTGGTTCGGGTCGAGGGCGAAGAGCTGCCCGCGATTCTGGAGACAGAAGCCGAGGCCGTCCGGGACGTAGCCGGAGCCCCACCCGTAGTAGATGCTCTGAATCAGCGAGACCATGTTGCCCTCGCCGTCGGCGGCGGTGAGATAGATCGTATCGGAGGAGCCCGTCAGCCGGCCGGGCTGCACTTGCTGAGCGGCGTGCTTGCGGTCGATGAGCTTGACGCGCTCGGCGGCATACGCCTTCGAGATCAACTGCCGCAACGGGACGTCGGCGAAGTCCATGTCGGCGTAGTAGACGGCCCGGTCCTCGAACGCCAGCTTCTTCGCTTCGATGAACAGGTGCAGGTGCTCGGCCGAGTTGGGCTGCATCGAGCCGATGTCGAAGTGTTCGAGCAGATTGAGCATCTGCAAGACGGCGATGCCCTGGCCGTTGGGAGGAAGCTCCCACACGTCGAAGCCGCGATAGCTCGTGCTGGCCGGCTCGATCCAGTCCGCCTTGTGCTCGCGGAAATCGCGCAGGGCGAACCGCCCGCCGTGTGCCTTCGAGAACTTCACGATTCGCTCAGCGATCTCGCCTTCGTAGAACGCCTTCGGTCCCTGCCGCGAGAGAATCTCCAGGAAATCCGCGAGGTTTGGATTCTTGAAGATCGTCCCGAACTGCACGGGCTTGTCGTTCGGCGTGTACGTGCTGCGCAGCCCCGGCCTGTCGAAGCTGCCGAACGACCACGACTGGGCGATGATCGGAGTGACGGGGAAACCTTCTCTCGCATAATGGATGGCCGGCTCGAGGATTCGGGAGAGGTCGAGCTTGCCGAATCGTTCGTGCAGAGCGGCCCAGCCACTGACGCAGCCCGGCACGCTCCACGACAACGGACTATGCGTCGGGATATCCTTCAGACCCATATCGAGGGCTTGTTGCAGGTTCCAGTCGTAGGGCGAGCGCCCACTGGCGTTGAGGCCGAAGAGCTTTTGCTCCTTTTCACTCCAGAGGATGGCGAAGAGATCGCCGCCCGGCCCGCAGCTCATCGGCTCGACGAGGCTGAGCATGACGTTGGCCGCGATCGCGGCGTCGATGGCATTGCCGCCAGCCTTGAGGATGTCGAGGCCGACGGTGCTGGCCAGCGACTGGCTGGTGCAGACCATGCCGTGCGTGGAGGCAACGGTCGAGCGGTTCTGGTTCCGGCGTGACAACAGGCCGGCGTCCAGCGGCGTGCGGGGGCTTCGCTCGGCCCCGTGACAGTTCTGGAGCAGGGGGGTCGCGGGCAGCAGCGCCGATGAGCCGATACCGCCGAGGCATTTGAGAAACGTGCGTCGTTCCATGGCTCTATTCCGATTGCGGTTTGGAGGGTTCCTGCGGTTTCGGCGGGCTTGGGGGTTCAGGCGGCCGTATCGGCAACGGCTGCTGCGGATAATCGATGGCGTACTTGCCGCGGACCCTCTCGAGCATTTGCGCCTTCTTCTCCACCCGCCAGATGAGCAGGGTCAATGGCGGTCGGGGCTTTTCCTTGAACGTGATGCTGATCCTACCGAACCCGAGCAGGCGTTCGAGAAAGTCGCCTGTGTCGATCTTCGTGTTGTAGTCCTCACGTCCGACCTGCTCGCCCGCTTCGGTCGGGCCCTCCTGAAGGTTCAGGTAGTTCGGCGTGATCGCCACGTAGAAGAACAGCCCTCGCAGCCAGGACAGGAGGATCGTGAGAGAGCCGATCACGGCGATCAGAACGTATCCCCTCCCACTGATGGAAAAAGCGAGATGCCTGAACAGCTTCAGGAAGCCGCCCACCCAGCCGAGCAGGTGCAGCCAGAGAAGCAGGCAAGCCAAGCCTACGATGGTCAGAAGCAGTATCTTGATACTGAGCGCATATTCCTCGATGAGGAAATTGATGAAGAAGACGGCGAACCAGACGCCGCCGACCACCTTCGGGTTGATCGAGGCGAAGATTCTCCAGCCCGACTCGTGCATGAACATCAGGATGGCGGCGAAAACCGCGGCGAGCATGGTCGGCGTGTAGAGCACCTTCGGCGTCCAGCCGAAGATGACGAGCCAGTCGTTCATATCGGGATCGAGCCGGAGCTGTTTCTCCATGCCGATGCGCGTACGCAGGGTCTTACGCAAGATCAGCCAGGCTATGACGGCCGCCAGGACGACACCAATGGCGATGTACAGAGCGATCATCCCATTCGAGGTCCACGACCATTTCTCTTCCACCGTTGCTGCTGCAAGCATGCTCAGACCTCCCAATCGAAGGCTTTCCTCGGCGCTCAGCCGATGCAGATGTTATTGTACCGGCGGGAAAGTCGCGTTGCCAGACTTTCCAACGCCTTTGCGAGCCGCCGGGGTCACAGCCTCGCCTATACGATGGCTTTGGTGGCGCCGGTGGTGAAGCCGCCGTCGACGAGAAGGATCTGGCCGGTGACGTAGGCCGAGGCGTCGGAGGCCAGAAAGATGACGGTGCCGTCGAGGTCGTTCGGCTTTCCGGGGCGGCCGAGGGGGATCCGGTCTGTGACGTACTGGACCCACTTGGTGTTCTCGTAGAGGACCTTGTTCTGCTCCGTTCGGAACCAGCCGGGGGCGAGGACGTTCACCGTAATGCCGTGCCGGCCCCATTCGGCGGCGAGGCTGCGGCTCATTTGCAGGACGCCGCCGCGACTGGCGCAGTACGGACCGATGCCCTCCATGCCGAAGACGCACGTGCACGAGCCGATATTGATGATCCGGCCGTACTTGCGCTGGATCATCTCCTTGCCGACGGCCTGCGCGACGAAGAACGCACCCTTGAGGTTCGTGTTGAGAACGGTGTCCCACTCCTTCCAGGAGAATTCCGCGGCCGGATGCCGGATGTTCAGACCCGCGTTGTTCACGAGGATGTCGATCTTGCCGTATTCGTCGATGGCGGCGCGCACCATGTTCTCGATGTCACTTTCGTTCAGGACGTCGAGCTTGACGGGCAGGGCCTTGCGGCCGAGGCCCTCGATTTCTTCTCTGAATTCCGTCAGGCGCGACTTGTCGCGGCTCGTGATGACCAGGTCCGCACCGGCCTGGGCCAGCGCCCGACCGAAATACTGGCCGAGGCCCCGGCTGGTTCCCGTGACAATCGCGACTTTGCCCGATAGATCGAAGAGGTTCTCCATCCTCACATCTCCTTGGTCATGGTTCCAGTACGATTTTCAGCAGGTCTTCTTTGCCGTCCAGCAATCGTTTGAAGGCGGCCTTGCCCTCCTTGAGGGGCAGCACCTGGCTGATGAGCGGCTTGACGTCGATCCGGCCCGACGCGATCAGGTCGATGCAGGTCCGAAATTCGCCAGAGCTGGCGTACGAGCCGGTAAAGGTCAGTTCCCGCGAGACCAGTTCCTGCAGATTGAACTCCGTTTCCTTTTGAAGATTACCTACGGCGACGACGGTGCCGCCGGTCTTCGTGATCGAGATGGCTTGCCGAAACGTTTCGCTGAACCCGACCGCCTCGAAACTGACGTCTGCATCCTGCCCGTTCGTTCTTTGCCGGATGGCCTCTTTGAGATTGACCTTTCCGGGATTGATGCAGACGTCGGCGCCGACCTGCCGGGCAAGATCCAGCCGGAAATCGTTCGTGTCACAAGCAATGGTGGTTCGCGCTCCACGAAGTTTGGCCGCCTGCAGGATGAACAGGCCGATAGTGCCCGACCCGATGACGACGACCGTGTCATCATTCGATATGGGAGGGCGGTTGGCCGCATGGGCGCCGATGGATGCCGGCTCCAGGAGGGCCGCCTGGACGAACGACATGGTGTCCGGGAGTTTCGCGCAGATCCAGTGCGGTACGGCCACGAACTCCGCGAATGCGCCGTCCTGTTTGAATTCAGGGACCGAGACGCCGAGCACGCGGCGCTTCGCGCAGCGGTTGAACATGCCCTTCTTGCAGGCGGGACACTGGTTGCAGTAGACCGTCGAATCGAAACAGATGCGGTCGCCGGGCGAGAAGTCCGTCACGTTCGCGCTGGTGCGCTCGACGACGCCGGCGGCTTCGTGCCCCATAATCAACGGCGGGATTCGCCGGCCCGTCTTGCCCGTGTGGCCGGCGACGTCGGAGCCGCAAATGCCGCAGGCCTTCACGCGGACGAGGACGTCGTCATCGCCTACGGCTGGGTCCGGCACGTCAGTGTATTCGAAGGTATACGGCTGTGTGTAGAGCAACGCTTTCAACTGTGCACCTCATATTAGCGGCAAAATCGTCGCGAACAGGATCGTAACGAACAGGCCGATGACGGCCATCGTGCTCACGGTCACGGTCCAGGTCTTCAACGTCTCCACCTCGGTCAGGCCGCCCATCTTGGCGAAGATCCAGAAGCCGGAATCGTTCATCCAGTTGCCGCACTGCGCGCCGAAACCGATCGCGCAGGCCACGTACACCGGATGGAAGCCGAGCACTTCACGCGAAGGAAGCAAGGTCGCCAGCATGGCCGAAGTGGTGATCATGGAAACCGTGCTCGAGCCCTGGGCGAACTTCAGCAACGTCGCGATGAAGAAGGCCAGGAGCAGCAATCGGATGCCGCCGAGCGGCTCGCTTCCGTTGCCGACCATCAACGCCTGGATGGCTTCCCCGACCTGGGCGAGCTTCAGCATGGCGCCGAAGGCGCCGCCCGCCGAGGTGATGAGGATGATCACGCCGGCGCTCATCAGGGAGTTCTCGACGATCCCCGCGAGTTCCTGGCGGCTGGGTCTGCGCCGCTGCCAGAGGACAACAAGGGCGATGGCGGCCGAGAGCAACATGGCGAAGTTCGGATTGCCGAGCACCGCCGTGACGCTCTCGCACCGCTTGAGAATGGGAATCTCCTGCATGACCTCGGCGCCGGACGCGAGCTCGACGGAAGCGGCCGCAGGAGTTGTCTCGATACCCTTGCAGAGGGTGGATACGACGGTGTGCGTGGAAATCAGCAGGACCGGCAGAATAATGGGGAGCAGCGACGGCAGCAGGCCGGGCAATTGCTCGTCCGGCAGTGGCTGCGGCTCGGACGTCGTGCCTTCGAGTGGACGCATCGGGATGTCGATCCGTTTCGCGAGCCAGCCGATGAACAGCAGGATCACCACAGCGGTCGGGACCGCACAGAGCACACCGACCATGATCATCATGCCAAGGTCTACGTCGAGCGCTTCGGCGATCAGCATCGGGCCAGGTGTCGGCGGCACCAGCGAATGCGTAATCGAGGCCCCGGCTCCCATCGCCAGGATCAGCAGCAGGTAGCTGCGCTTGGTCCGCCGGTGCATCGAGCGGGCCAGCGGCAGCAACAGGTAGAACACCGTGTCGAAGAACACCGGGACGGAAAGGACGAAGCCGCTGGACATCAGAGACACGGGGCAGCGCTTCTCGCCCAACAGGTTGACGAACATGCGTACGATCCGGTCGGCGGCGCCGGAATCGATGAGGCACCGGCCGATGACGGCGGCCAGGGCGATCACCACGCCGATCTTGCCGGCGGTGGAGCCGAACGCCTCCGCCACGCGCGTGATCTTGTCGGCGAACGGGCCCGGCGCCATCAGGCTGACGACGATGGCCGCCGTGATGAGCGCCAGAAAGGCGTTGATGCGCAGCACGACAATCATGCCGATGACGATGGCGATGCCGATGATGAGAACGATCAGTGGAACGGCGGGATGGACTTGGGCAGGCGCCGCAGCGCCCAGGACGGCGAGAGTGTCGATTCCGTTCAACGTTCTGTCCTCCTGTCTACACGCGTCATGTGCATCCACACCAGGGCGTTGTTTCAACCAGGGCCCCCGATCGTGGAGGACAAGGTAATGCACAGTGGCCGAAATGTCCACGTCTTTCCACCACGAGCGCAAGGGAAATCACGAGTCCAGACGGGGGCGAAAGCGGTTGCTTGGTGGTCGGATGCGATCGCTACGGCTCCAGCAGATGTCGGTAGCGGTCTCGTAGAGCGGCGAGTTGCTGCTCCTGTTCGGGACTGAAGTGACCTTCCCAATGGGCATACGTATCCATCCAGGTCACCAGTCGTTCGAAGTCGTCCTGGTCGAGGCGGATATCTTTGTGCGTCGGGTCGTGCGAGAGCAGGGCGAGCAGCCGGCTTTCCCGGGCCGGGCATTGACCGACTTCCGACCGATCCTTCTCGAAGGCGAGTTTCTCCAGGTCTTTCTCCGCGAACCCCAACAGACTCTGATAGGCACTGCGCTCGGTCAGGTCGAGCCGAGCCGCCTGGACGTTGCTGCCGGAAGGGTTGTGGCATTCGATACACCGGTCGTTCAGGACCGGCTGGACGAGTCGGTCGAAGCGGAGCGGCCAGGAGCCTTCCGGGCCGGGCCTGAGCTTTGAAGGTCCGCCTTGCACGGCCAGCGGCATGCCGCCGGCGGGCGGCGCCTGCTCGCGAGACTCGTGGCAGCCGATGCACGATAAGGTTTGGCCGGGCAGGACATAGGTAAGCGAGCGCATCGTCTGGACGGCAATGCCGCGCTCGTCGAGGGCCTGGAAGAAGACCGGCACGCCGGACGGGACGCGGAAGTAAGCTGAGCCGTCTGATGCGACCGGTGCCGTGCCCAGGACGTACTTGCCCGGGTCCTCGGCGGAGACCCCGATGCACGGCTGATTCATAAAGGGCTGCACCTTCGGCGGTACGGCGACGATGCGCAGACGCTTGATGATGCCCGGTGCGACGCCGGTCAGACCCTCATGGATGTTCTGAATGAGGAAAGCCCCTTCCTGGGCGCCGTCCCAGTCTACTTCGGTTGCGTGTATGGGGGGCTTGCGCCGCGGGCGAACCGGGATGGGATTCATGCTCGACAGATGTTCGTCGCGGTACAATAGTTCCAGGTTGCCAAACCGGTCGCACAGGTAGAGGCCCAGCGCGTTGGTCGGGTTGCGGTCATCCTTGATCTGGGTGCTGCCGGCGTGCGGCGGGAGCTTGTGCGTGCTCCAGGCGACGAGGTAGAAGTCCTCCGAGAGCGGATACGGATTCGCATAGTAGGTGTCGTGCCATGCCTCGGTCTCGGGGAACGGGACCTCGGGGGTCAGGCGCGTCAGTGGCTTCTCGCCTTCGTTGCCTTTGCTTGGGTCGAGCAGAGTAAGAGAGCCGCCCTCGATGGAGTGATGGGCGGCGGCTGTGAAGAGGATCTGTCTCGAGTTGGGGACCGAGCGGGCCTCGAGGACGGCCTGCGGCCGGGTCGTGTAGTTGCCGTAGACGAGCTGCGGGTTCGTGCCGTCCTGGTTGGCGGACCAGAGGCTGAAGAAGTGGCCGTTGAAGCGGTCGATGTAGTCCCATCGGGTATATAGAATGCGTCCGTCGTCGGCGACGAACGGCGTGTACTCGAAGCTCTCGAAGGCCGAAATGGGGCGCAGGTTCCGCCCGTCGGCGTCCATGGCGTGCAGCGTGTAGATGGCGCAGGGACGTCTGGTGTCGCCGCCGCAGCGGACGTAACTGTCCGGCAGCGTCTGTGCGAGCGTGCGAGCCGTGTTGGCGCTGGTGCACTGGGGGAACGTCCCTTTCCGCGTGGAGAGGAAGATGATCTCGCCGCTCGGCAAGTAGCGGGCGTCGAAATCGTCGTAGCGGCCTTGCGTCAGCCGGCGCACGTCCGTGCCGTCGAGATTCATCTCGTAGATCTGGTAAAACGCATCCTCGGGTAGCTTCGTCTTATCGACCTTCTCCATGTCCGACACGTGAGGATAGTGGCGGCAGTACGCAAAGAGGACGCTGTGGCCGTCGTAGGAAAGGTCGGGGCGGAGAAAACTGCCCTCGGGCCAGCCGTCCGTCAGGCATCGCAGGCTGGGCGATGCACTCTTGAAGTTCTCCAGGATGTAGATGCCGCCGCCGGGACGCGACCACCAGCCGTAATACTGATCGGAGATGTGCGGCAGCGTCCCGGGGGCCCGCTTGGCGAAGAGAATGTGGTCGAAATCGAGCTGGGGGTTCGAGAGAGCCATCGCACGAATCACCCACCGCGCCCGCAGACAGAGTTCATCTTTCGACTCCTTGCCGGCAAGAGAGGCGATGTCCCGCAGCGAAGCAACCTTCGATTCGATGTTCATGCCCATTGCTTGCAAGGACTCGGCGAGCTTCAGTCCGCGCTGGACAATCAGGCCCAGCGGCGTTCGCACGGACTCGGGTTGGCCATGTCGGCGTGACCACTGGCTGGTCGAGCTTTGCGTACAGGGTTTTCCCAATGCGAGATTCTCGCCGGACCCGACCGTGGATATCTCGACCTCGTCCAGATGGAAGTAGTCTCTGCCGGGCAGTTGGAGCCGGAGAAAACGCGCCGGCGCGCCGTGCAGCGAGATGATCAGCGGCTTGCCGTCGTGATGGCCGAAGAAGGCCGTACCGTCGTGCTGGTACACCTGATGAAAGCTCGTGCCGTCGTTTGAGACCAGGACGATCAGTCGGGCGGCTCGCTCTGCAAACTCGGTCCGGTTGTACACGTGCAGACGGTCCAGCTCATACGGCTTGCCGAGATCGATTTGCCACCACGGACGGTCTTCGTGCTCCGTGTGGAAGCCCCATTGCCCGTCCTTGAGGCCGTCACATGCCCCGGCGGCATCCTGCTCGCCAGTGACGGGCGACTCGGGCGCACGCAGTCGGTCTTGACGGGCCCAGTCCGCCTCGATCTGTTGTCGGGAGATCACCGCGGAGGCGGCGCTCCCGGCAATCGCGAGCAGAACGATCCATGCGGCGATCTGGAATCCGATCCGCCGTGACAAAGGTCGTGCAGTCATAGGTCCGACGTCGTCCGATTCGGGTTTCAGGCTGTCACTTTGCCGCAGCGTTCAGCTTATCGGCGTACGGCAGAGTATCCGGGACCACGCGGACCTCCGTGCTGAAGCGGAAGGGCAGCGGTGTGCCCGAGTCGAAGTGCAGCTCCACGAAGTAGGCCGTCCATCCCTTTTCCGGCGCCTCCACACGAGCGCTGTAGATGCCGTTGCCGTCGTCCGGCAGAGGCTTGCTCTTCCATGCCTTGCCGATCGTCTGCAGCCGGAAGTCCCGGGCTGTCGGATTCGTCGCCGTCCACAACAGGACCTGCTTCGGGCGCGTCTTCGTCGTGACGGTTACACGACCCTCGCCGGGGATCTCCCAGGAGAACTGAGGCCGGTCCCGGCCGGTGAGGACGGCGCCGTACCAGGCGAGCAGGGCCTTGTCCGCGTCGGAGCCGTCGAGGCCATGATCGGTGTTCGCGCAATAGAGCAGGTACTTCTCTTCCGGCAGGTCCTTGAAGTAGAACTGGGCCGAGTCGCACAGGAAGAACTGGTCGCCCGCCGAGTTGATGAGGAACTTCGGCATCGTGTAGCGCCGGCGGTACTCGTACGGGTCTACGAAGTTGCGGATCTCGCTGCCGCCGTCGGAGTCCAGCCGATTGAGGACCTTCATCTGTTCGTAGTCGCCGATGGCCTGGGAGTAGAAGCCATAGGCGGCGAAGTGATGACGCATCTGCGGGCCCATGTTCAGCACGTCGATCACGATCGGAGCGATGGCCCGCACGCGTTTATCCACGGCGGCGGTCAGCCACGTCGTCCAGCCGCGCTTCGAGCCGCCGGAGACAACGAAGTCCTTGATCTTGAGCTTGCCGTCTGTCGCCTTGGCGAGGTGGTCCTGAATGGTGTCCATCGCGCGAACGGCGCTCTTGGCCATCGGCAGCAGCAGCGGCCAGGTCGGGTCCTCGGTCTTGAGGAACTTGTCAAAGGTGTAGGCGATGATGGCGTCTTCATAACGCTGGTTGCCGGGGTCGTCGGTGAAGACGAGCGGTTGATTCGGGACCATCTTGAGGTCTGCCACGACGGTCTTGCTCTGCAGGGCGATCTCGACGAGCATACCGTCCGGGCCGGACGGCGGCGTGCCGCGATTGCTGCCCCCGGTGATCCAGAGCAGAGCGGTGTCGAAGGCGACGTCATTAGGGACGATGATGGTGAGCCAGTGCTGCCAGAGCGTGCGATTGACTTCTTTCTCGCTGCGCCACGTCTGCGACTTCATGTCGAGGATGTGGACTTTGCCCAGCGGATGGTCAATCGTCTGCACGACGCTATAGGTATAGCTTGCGTCCGGCTTGGCGACGTAGTCATCCAGCGGCGTCGCGACAGCCCCAGCCGTCAGCAGCAGGGTCAGTAGAACCGTCAGGGTCGTTCTCGCCTTCATCGTCACACCTTCCTTTCTCCAGTCTTCTGCGTATGTATTAGCGTCAACGCTTGTTGTCCACTCTTCATGTCCTGCAGATCGGTTCGAGTCGTTCGTCTCCAGTTCCCCTTAGACTCTACGGGGGAAGATCGTTCGGAGGTACTCGGCGTCATAGCGGCAGCTCTCCTCCAGGCCGAGCGGCATCTTCGTGCCTTCCATGACCAGCCAGCCTCGGTAGCCGATTTCGTCCATCGCCTCGCGCACGCGCGGAAAATCGATCGAGCCTTTGCCGTACAGGTCGTCGTAGTCCTTGGCGTGAAACTGGCGGATGTGTCGGCCGAGCGTGCGAATCTCCTTGTAGATATCGTAGCCCATCTTATGCGAGTTGGCGACGTCGTAATAGACCTGCACGGCGGGCGAGCCGACACGGTCCAGGATCGCCAGATGCTCCTCGGCGCTGAGCCACGACTCAATCCCGAGTGTCACGCGGGCCTTCTCGGCCTTCGCGGCGATGTTCTTGAGCCGGCTCACGACGGCGTCGGTGCCTGCGGCGTCGTTCTTGAGGTCGCCCTTGCCGAAGAAGGCCAGGAGGATGAGCCTCTGCCGCATCGCCTGCGCCACGTCGATCGCCTGATCCACCCAGCGTTCCGCGCGCGGATCGCTCTTGTACGGAATGTCGTTGAGGATGCCCATCGCCAGCGAGGCGATCCGCACCTGCTGAGTCCTCATTTCCGCGAAGTAGCGTTTCTGCAACTCCGGGTCGAACAGGGGCGGGTCTTGCTCATTGCTACCGCCGAAATCGACTTGAACGCCGTCGAGTCCGATCTTCTTGGCCAGGGCCAGGGCGGCCGGGTCCACGCGCTTGCCGATCGTCCAGTCGCAGACCGCCAGTCGAAAGCCCCGCGGCCTCCGGCGTCTTTCCCCATCGCCGCGCTCTTGCGCGAACGAAGGGCAAAGAGCGGGGAGCGCCAAGCCTGCAACCGCGCCCGCCGTCGTCGCCAGCAGTTGTCGCCGGCTGATTGTCTCTCTTGTCATGAGGTTCTCTCCGAAAGAGTCGTCCGTCAGGCTTTCGCACCTTTCAGGTTCGCATCCAGCTTCTGGTTGCGCTTGAGCATCTCACCCCATGTCACCATGCCCTTCTCGTAGGCGGCGGTTCGGCCAAGAATGGTGATGAGATTGCTGCGCACGCTGCACTCGACGGTCGGATTGTCGAACTTGCCGCCGGTGACGCTGTCGTAGAAGGTCTTGATGTTGGCGACGGCGCCTTCCTGATAGATTCCGGGCGACGAGCCGCCACGATAGAAGTTCTTGCCGCGAATGAGAACTTGTCCGCCGTACTCGGTCTCCAGGACGCCTTCGGTTCCGAACATGCGGTTGCGGATGCCTTCGGGTTGGGTGCCGTGCCCCTCACATTGCCGCGAGCTGAAGGTAATGCCGACGTCGTTCGGATATTGGAAAAGCAGGCTGAAGGTGTCGTAGCAGGTGCCGACCGGGCGGAACTTCCGGCCGCCCGTGCCCACCGCCCACTGGGGCGGCACGTCCATGATCCAGTTCATCACGTCGAGCGTGTGGATGTTCTGCTCGGTAATGATGTCGCCGGAGAGGATGTTGTCGAGGCCCCAGGCCCGCATACGATTCTCCGCGTTCCCGGGGTCGCTGCGCCACGTGTCGTACATGCGGCCGAACGGACAGGTGGCGTGGTAAATGGCCTGGCCGAAGCCGATTGTGCCGAGAGCTTTCTCTTTATGCAGTCGTCGCAGGGCCTCCATGTAAAACGGATCGGCCCGGGTCTGAAAATCAATCAGGAAGACCTGCCGCTTCGATGTGGCTTTTCTGCCGCTGTCGCGGATGCTCATGCAGCCCGGGACGTCCACCGCGATGGGTTTGGCTACATAGGTGTGCTTGCCGGCCTCGACCGCCGCGGCCGCCTGCTCCGGATGGAAATAGGGCGGGCTCTCAATCGCCACGGCGTCCACCTTGTCGAGAAGCCTCAGATAGCCTTTCAGACCGGTGAACCGGTTGCCCTGCGGGACATCGAGCTGATTTCCGAGGTTGTCGGCGCGATCCTGAAAATAGTCAGCCGCTGCGATGACGTTGTAGCCGCCGTGTTCCCGGAAGAGCTTGGCGATCCAGGTGCCGCGCCCCCCGCAGCCGATCAGGCCGAGGTTGATCTTCGAGTTTGCCGAAGAGCCGCGGACCAGTTGCGGCTTGATCACCGTGAACGAGACGGCGGCCGCACCGGCGCCGGCCATAAAACGGCGGCGGGTCAGTGACTTCCGGGCGGATGCTTCGGTGGGCTTGCCTGTATGCGACATTCTGCGGTCCTCCTTTCAGGAACGTGTGTGTGGGAACCACGCCTATGCCGGCGTTTCTGTATCGCGATTATAGCACCCCTCCCGGCGTCTGCAATCAGTTTCCACAGGCTTGCACGTGGCGGTGGACGACAAGGTCCTGGCAAACGTCCCGCATGTCATTGCGACTCGGCCGAAGGCTGGCGCGGCAATCTGGGACCCCAAACGCGGCCTTTCTCGCTTGGCCACCCTCGCAATCCCTGGCTTCTCCGAGATTGCTTCCCCCGCCTTCGCGGGGGCAGGCTTTGCGTGCGCCTCCTCGCAATGACATCTTCCTTATCCTGGCGAGTGACTTTCTTGTCGTTCACCCCGCGCGCACGTGCGGCATGCGTGGTGACCGGTCCTTCATCACGCGCCGGTGGCGTCGCGGACGGGCTTCTGCGGAGGGCGGGCCGGCCTGTACTCCGCAATCGGCGTGTGCTTGGCTTCCAGGTGCTCGAGGTTGATATAGTGCTCTCGCTTGGTCTTGCCTGTGGAGGTCTTGACGAAGTCACCCATGAGGATTTCGAGGTGCCGGGGGCCGATCTTCTCGAAGCTCGAGAGCTGCTTGTTGTTCTGCTGGCATTCGCGGATGCTCTCCCACACGAGTCCCTTGACGAGTTCAGGCTCGGTCGCCAGGTCCTCCTGCGTGCGTCCCGTGTGGCTCTGCAGCGCATCCCACGCCGGCTGGACCAGAGCTCGCATGGTCTCTTCCATGATCCCCTTGGCGTCCTGACGTCGCGCCGGCACGACGAGGGCCTCGGTGACGAAGGGGGCCTCGGAAAGGGCGGTCTCGACGCGCTCCGGGTTGACGTTCTTACCGCCGGGAAGAATGATGAGGTACTTCTTGCGGCCGGTGATGCAGAGGTTGCCGTCCTCGTCGAGATAGCCGAGGTCGCCGGTGCGAAGCCAGCGGATCTCGTCCTCGTCGGTGCTGATGACGGCCTGGGTCGCCTTGGGGTTCTTATAATAGCCCTTCATGATGCACGGCCCGCCGAGGCAGATCTCGCCGCGCTCGTACGGCGGCAGCGTCTGGCCGCCCTCGCCTACCGTCTTGACGATCAGAGTGGTGATCGGCTGGCCCACCGAACCGAGCTTGTCGAGATGTTCGTTGAAGCCGTAGACCGGCGAGTTCTCCGTCGTGCCGTAGCCTTCGTACATCCGGAAGCCGCGGCGCCACAGGACGTCCAGCACCCAGCGCGGCATCGGCGCCGCCCCGGACAGGAAGAACCGAAGCTGCGTCCAGCCCTGTTTCTCCCGGATTTTCCGGGCAAGGTATCCGGGAGCGAAGCGGTCCAGCAGGCGGACGATCCACTTCTGTTTCTTCTGCTTGTTGATCCCCTCTTCGATCTTCTTGGCCAGCGTCGTAAACAGCGCCGGGATGGCGATGAAGATGGTGATGTGCCTGTCGCGAATCAAGTCCGCCACGTCACGGTACTTGTTGGTGTAGATGTTGGTTGCCCCGGCGGCCAGAGGCAGCATCTTACCGACTGTCATGCCGAAGGAGTGGTGGGGCGGCAGGATGTGTCCCAGAACGTCTTGCGGACCCAGATCCACCTTCTTGACGGAGCCCTGGACGTTGGCGACAAGATTGGCGTGCGTCAACTCCACTTCGCGGGGGTCGCCCGTCGTGCCGGAGGTGCAGAGGATCACGGCGGTGTCCTCCGGGCCGACCTGTGGACTTACGGCCTGGAGGGCTTCGCGATCCGCAGCGTCGGTCCCGCCAAGGGGCTCGTCGGCCATCGTCAGGAGGACCACACCGTTGCTTCGGCAGAAGTCCCCCAACTCCCGGCGGGCCTCTTCGCTGCCGTAATCGTCGGCTAAGATCAGGCCCCGAGCGTCGGTGGCTCGCAGATGGGTGACGACGCCGTGGGGACCACGCTCCGGATCGATCAGGACGGGGATGATCCCGGCGAGGATCGCGCCCCACAAGGCAACGTCCCAGTCCGCTCGGTTCTTGCTGACGAGAGCGATCTTGGCGCCGCGACCCAGACCCGATTCCCGCAGCAGCCAGGTGGCAAAGGTCTCCGCCCGTTCCTTCAACTGTCGGAAGGTCAGCGTCTCGCGACGGTCGGTCCGCAGGATCTCGACGCACACCTTATCGGCGGGAGCCACGGCTGCCAGCGACTCGTTGAACAACTCGATCAGGTTGCGGTATTTCAGGGTGGTCTCCATGTCGTCAACTCCAGCCCAACGGGGTGCCGATCCTCGCGCCACGAATGGCTATGCAGCGCACTCGCTCAGGATCAAGCGGTTGTGTCCGTATCATCGCCGCTGCTCTCTCTCCGACCGCCGACACTCGGTTCCACCGACGGTCATACTCTGCCCCGAGGCCTTGGTGCACCTTGCCACACGACCGACGGTCGGTCCTCGACTGGGCGTGCGCACAACTCCCACGGCCAACGCGCTCGTTCCGGGGCTCTTTTTTGAGACTCTATCATAAAGAAAAATTGACAATAGGGAAGCGAAAAATGCGCAAAGGGGCGATTTCCTCGTCTGCCGCGGCATCGTGCAAAGTGTCGCCTATATCATTCGCAGTGCCGCAACCGGTCTGAGAATCTCCATTCGCAATCCCTTGCCGTCGCGTTCCGGTTGCTCGGGCAGTGTGGCTGCCTGCCCGGCGACGGCTGCGGCGGCCGTCCACGCAGCGGCCAGGGCGTCCAGAATATCGTCCGCTCCTGTTCCCTGGCTCTTGCCGAATCTCTCGATTACCCCCACGGTGGAAGGGAATATCCCCGCTAACAGGGCAATCCGCTCATCCCGGCCGGCGAGTGTCCTCTTGTTGTGCTTCAGCGGCCGGTTCCCATTGAGCGAGCAGAACGTCACTTCCGGGTGAATCTCGCGAACGCGCGCCTGCATGGCCGGCGTGAGAAGCTCATCCACCTCCCGGATCTTGTCCATGATGAAGAAGCTCTGCTTGCTCAGGCCCTTACTCGTACGTTTGCGGTGGGTCTCAGCCGCGTCGGGGTAGGAGCGGGCCGGAAAGCAGGCTCGAACGGGCGGCGTAAAGATGCTGCTTGCTCGCTGGCCGAGCAACTTGCGAGCGGCTACGTCGCAGGTTCTCGGTTCCGGCCCGTCGCTCAATCCGATGGGAATGTCCACACAGACGAGCTTGCAGTTATACGTCCTGAGAAGCACGTCGGCGAAGTGGGGCGATATCTGAATGTCCTCAATCGCAAGCGGATATCGCAGCTTGCCGGTTGCCTCGACGGTCGCGGAAACGACGGCGACCACCCAGCCGGCCTTGCAGCCGTCAACGCCTGCGACTTTGTACGCGTGCGGATTCATTTCTTTGAGGCAGCCAGCGTCGCGGCGACCTGCTCCGCGACGTCATTGCGGTTGGCGGTGGTAAGGGAAAGCAGCCGGATCGAGGGGTGCTCCTTCACCTCCCGGATGAACCCGCCGCCTTTCCGGGCGACCGTCGCGAGAACGCACTTGTCCGAATCCAGCAGCCGGCGAACCGCCTCGATGAATGCCCCGGAATAGCATTCCATCTTGCCGATCTCATCGACGACGAACAAGTCGGCCCGCGTCGCATCAGGATCGAGGACCGGGACGACATCGCCGTCGAAGCCATCGACATCCACGCCGTACTTGCCCACGCGGTGGGGGCCTCGGATATCGACGTGGGCCAGGATGCCCGTCCGCCCGTCGAGGCGGCGCCAGTCGAAGCCCACTCGCTTGCCCGCGTCGCGGATCTCTTCCGTGCAGAAACCTGCGGTTCTTCTCGCATCGAGTCTGCCGACGATCTTCACCACGGCCGTTGTCTTGCCGCATCCCGGCGGGCCCGTCAGCAGGATTTTCATCGGCGCATTGACCATAGCCACCACGATGTAAATGCCGCGAGGTCGGCAAAATCGGTGGCGCCGTCGCGGCTGAGGTCTTCCCTGCGCAGGACTTCCCGGCGGAGCCATCCGGCGCTCAGGGCGCTGTAGTCGCGAAGATCGACCCGGCTGTCGCCGTTGAGATCGGCGGGCGAGCCTTCGGCCCAGGGCGACATGCTTGCCTCGGCGGTCCCCCCGTAGGCGCCCATGTTGATGCGCCGCCCGTGCGGCCACAGCTCGTTCTTCCATTCGAGGCTCTCGCTGCTGGCGTCGATGCAGGGACTGGTGACCGCATCCGTGACCCACTGCCGGGCGACCGGGTCCCATCGGCCCGCTTCGGATTGCAGATGGTAATCGCCCTGGACCCAGAAGTCGTCGTTGGGATCGTCGGGCGTTCCGTTGCGGTCCCAGTAGTCGATTCTGGCAAAAAGCGGATCGGCGTCGATGTTGCCGGCGCCGAAACGGTGCCACTCTTGGGGTAGCAGCGAGGAGTTGACGGTAAGGTCGGTCCCATCCACTACGCCCTCAAAGACCAGCGGGGTATTCCAGAATATGGAGTTCTCGACGAATGCGCCGCGGCCGGGCTTGCGGCCGGGAAGGTCCAGGTCGAGGTAGATCGCCGCACCGGTGATGTTCACCGCCGTGTTGTTGATGAAGGTCAGAAAGGCGTCGTTCTTGACCTGCACGATGTGCTGGGCGTTGACGAAGAGGTTGTGCCTCAGCGTGTAGTGTTTTCCGGCGCCCGCCGAGAGGACGTTGGCCTCGCCGGAGGCCTTGTTGTAGCGGTCCTTGACAAAGTTCAGGAATACGTTGCCCTCGATGACCGCATCGCATTCGAGGTCCATGGCGTCGTCGCCGCCGCCGAGAAAGAGGTTGTTGCGGATGTGCGGGATGGGCCTGGGGCTGGCGGGCCCGTCGAAGTCGATCGCGTCGTTGTGGCCCTTGTTGCTGCCGAAGACGTTATCCTCGATGAGGAACCACCCGTCGTCCGGGATGCCCGAGCCCCAGATGTGCTCGCTGAGGTTGTCGGTGGTCGGCGCCTGCTCGGGGGCGAACAGGTTCGTAAAGCGGCACTGCCGGACGATCAGGCTGGAATCCACGGTTGAGATGCGGCGGCGGTCGCAATGGTCGAACTCGACGTGCTCCAGCAGCAGCCGCGATTCGTCCAGGCCGATCATGCCGTCGTCCGTGCGAGCGTATTCGAGCAGGGCGTGGTGAATCCGGTTGTCCTCCATCGTCTGCTCGAATTGCAGGCCCTTCCACCGGCCCGTGTCGGCCTCGCGGGTGAACCGAATCGGCTCAGCCGGCGTGCCTTCGGCCAACAGCCGGCCGTGGATCACCATGCGGGAGCCGTCCGGAAACAGGACCGTCGTGCCCGGCAGAATCGTCAGGGTCACCCCGCTCGGCACCTCCACCTGGTCCGTCACAGTGCAGGGGCTCTGTTGCGGCCCCCAGACCGTATCGTCCGGGAGCGTCCCTTGCCACGAAGACGCGCCGTGCGCCGTCGCGGCAGACAGGCACACGGCACATGCGGCCACGAGAGACACGTGAAGGGCAGCCCCCATCCGTAATGTCAGCGGTCGAAACATCCAGTAAACTCCGGTGATCCCCAACAGACCTGGGATCAGCCGGACCCATTATACCACGGCTCGCCCGCCTTGCCGCCATCGAATCCGGCAGACTTGCGAAGCATGCGCGTCTGAATCTTGTGCCGCCCTTTCCATTGGCGCGGTCGTCCACGGCGTTCCTTTCTCCCGTTGTGTCGAGCCCGGCGAAACGCGGTCGAGGCACCGTCTTGCAGACGCGGCGTAGGGTGGGTTCTCAACCCACGTGTCAGGGAGAATACTCGGACGGGAGCGAACGCGTGGGTCAAGGACCCACCCTACGAAGCTCGCGCTGATGGGCGGGCCTCGACGCAGGCTATCCGCCCAAAGGTGACATGCTCGCTTCGACTGTTCCGCCGTAGGCGCCCATGTTGATCCGCCCGCCGTTGGGCTCGGGCTCATTGTCGATGGGGCTGTTCGGATCGCCCGTGTCGATGCAGGGGCTGGTGACTTCATCCAGGACCCAAGTCCGCGCCATCACATCCCATCGTCCAGCGCGGGATTTGAGGTGATAGTCTCCCTCGACGAAGAAGTCATCATTGGGGTCCTCCGGTGTACCGTTCGGGTTCCAGAAACCGGGGTCGGCAAAGAGGGGATCAACGTCTGTATTGCCTTGCCCCCACGTAATCATGCCGTGCGGATCGTGAACGGCGGCCTCACTTCCCAAGAGGTTCGTGAAGCGAATCGTGATGGCGCCATGGTCGTTCCAGATCTCATCACCGCCGTTCGAGACGATGCAGTTCGTCACATCAACGCCACCATACGGCACCGGTGCCGTGAGAACAGGTGTACGCTCGCACAGAAACACGCCTGAAGGCGCCCTATTTCCCACGATCGTGCAATTCACCAGATTCACCTCCCCGTACTGAGTGGAGATAACCGCGCCTTTCTCGGCAGCGCAATTGCCCGCAAACAAGTTATTGTGCACTTCGGCTTTCGCCCGAAGAGTTGGCAAGCTCATCGCCCCGCCCCAATTTGCCTTGTTGTTAGAGAATGTACAGCGTTCGGCCACAAGATCACCGTGCGGGAAGTATATGGCCCCGCCACTTTCGAGGGCCACGTTGTCGCTCAGTATACAATCGATCAGCTTGAACGTTTCGCCACTGCAGTACAACCCACCGCCAAAGCCGGCCTCGTTCTGCGAAATAGTGCAGCCGACGAGAGCCACACGGCCACTCAAGAGCGCGGCGCCCCCCGAACTCCGGACGCCGCCTCGGTTACCGTGGAGGCAACATCTGAAGAGCTGCATCTCACCTTCAGTGTAGAGCGCCCCCCCATCGTCCTGGCTGGCGTTTGCCGAAAGCGTACAACCTTCCAGGTACACGTGGCTTGTCCGGGAGCAGTACACAGCTCCCCCGATCTCCTCAGCGTAGTTCCACTCGAATCGGCAGTCGCGAAGTGTTATCATGGCGGTCGCTTTGCTTGCGAGGATGTACAAGCCACCGCCGCAATGCTCAGGTGGAGTCGCGATATTCGGCTCACCTGGTCGCTTCACGTAGAACGCCCGCCCACCAGTGATCACGAACCCATCCATCTCGGCCGTCAACTCCTCCGGGAAGCCACGGCTGTCATAGCTGACCACGTGGTAGCAGTTCTCCGCGCGGCTGGCATCTTCCTGGGCCTCCAAGGGATCGGCCAATTCCACGTCGTTGCCCGCCAGATCTCCGCTCAGGACCGTCGCGAACCGCTCGACGTCTCGCGCATTCGGGTCGGGAGCCCCCGACCCGGCGAATCCCCCGCGTATCATCACTTGATCCAGCAGACGAAAGCTGGCCTGACGACGGACCGCCCAAGGCGAAAAAGCCACGCCTTGATCCGGCCTATAGATCCCCTGGGCGACCCGGATTTCGACGGGCCTCTCTGCTGATTCCGCGTCGGCCAGAGCATCTTGCAAGAACTTGTACGCCGTCTCCCAGGAGGAGCCGTCGCCAGGCGCATTGGCATCGTCATCGACGTGGATGATGGTGTGGGGATCGGGGACGGGGGGCTCGTCATCTGCGATGGCGGCCATCAGGCGCCAGAGGGCCGAGGCGACGCGGATGCGGCCTTCCACGTTCAGGTGGCCGGCGTGGATCTCCTTCGTGTAGTCCTGGCAGATGGTCTCATCGCCCTGGGCGTTGGTCTGTTTCACGCCGGAGGGGTCGTGGCACTCGATGTCCGCGATGTCGAAGAGAGTCTTGCCGTTCGCCGCACAGTAGGAGCGGACAAGGGCGTTGAACGCGTCCGTCCCCGGCTGGCCGTCACGCGTCAGGGGGATCGTCCACCAGACGAAGCGCTTGTCGGGATACTGCGCCTCCAACTGCTCCATCTGCGTGCGGTAGTATTCCCAATCGGGGTGATTGTCGCCCAGGGCGTCGATATAGCAGTACTTCATCGTGAGGACGTCGAATTCGTCCGCGCGGGCGCTGGTCTGTGCGACCAGGTCGTCGATCTTGCTGCAGCCGTCGCCCATGCGAGCCTCAAGGACCCAGTTCGTGCGGTCGTACACGCCCGGCGCAAAGCACTGGCACGAAGCGTTGGTGGGCTTGAGGCCGGCTAAGCAATCCAGTCCCCAGCCAATGCCCTGGCCGACCGAGGCATGTCGCATCAAGAGCCGCAAGGAGGCAGCCGCCGTCACGGAATCCTCGGGGATGACCGATAGGTCGATGCAGTCATGGTCGATGATGATCGCCCCGGCGTGCGCAACGCCGACCGCTGCCCCACACAACAGAATCGCAATCCCACATACTCGCTTCATCTCTATACCTCCGCTGATAAGACCTCCGCTGCTATTATTCCGTGTCCTCCCTCAGGAACCATCGCTTGGCATTCGTGTCGGTCTTGAAAAACTCCAGCAGCATCCGGGCCACTTTGTCCCGGCCCGAAATGCTCGGGTGCGTGCCATCGTTGGCGAGGTCCTCGCGCATCCAGACGAGGCCGTCGCTCAGCCGCGGCGTGATGCCGTCGGCCCAGAGGTAGGGCCCCCACAGCAGCAGGGGGGCTTTGACCTCGCCCTTGAGCGGGTCGTAGTTCAGCTCCGGATCGCCTGCCACCTGGGCTTCGATGAGCCAGCGCACCGAGAAGGCCGACTCGTAGGCGTATGGCTCAGGGTTCAGGGCCGTCGTCGCATAGCCGGCGTAGATGCGGCTCGACAGGTACGCGACGCTCAGGTTGGGGAAGCGGGCCTTGAGCCGGCGCAGGATCACGGCGACGTCGTCTCGCAGCGATTCGGCATGGGCGGGAAACGCCCCCAATCCGCCCGGCACCTTCTGTGCCTGCTTCAGCCAGACGACCTGCACCTGCAGGGCCGTGACGCCCGCCTTTTCGAGCCGCTGGTCCATCACGACCCACGGCGACCGCGCGTTGTCCTCCGTGGGCTCTTCAGGGGCGATGGCCCATTCGCGGGCAGCCTGCCCACCCTGTGCGCAATCGACGAGCATCACGCGTGGAGACTTGTTCGGGTCGGCGTCGGCCAACTTCTTGAAGGTCGAAAACTCCTGCGTCGTGTTCGACATGCCCAGCGATATCAGGACGATCGTGCCGGTCTCGGAGGGAACGCCGTTTGCGTCGAGCGGTTGAATCAGGGCGGTCTGCGTTTCAGCAGCCAGCGCGTGCGCCTCGGGCGGCACGTTCAGCTCGCCGCCGTAGAGGCCCCCCGTATGTTCCTTATATAGCCCCTCTCCCAACTCCGTGAGCGGAACCAGCCCGGTGGTTTCCCGGGGGCCAGACGGTTCATTGCTGTTCGTGCGTTTCTGACGCTCGCTCTTGGCGCGTTCCAGGTAGGCCTTCTCCTCCTCCGTCAACGTCTCGCCTCTCATCTCCTTCTGGCGGAGTTCTCTCGCCAGTTCCCAGTCGATGGGCTCGTCCTCGGCCAACGATGTCGACAGGAACACGACCAGCAACAGCCCCAGAATCCCGGCGGCTCGCGTACGGAAACGACCCTGCGCTCTCATAGATCACCTCCCTGGGCCCTCGCGGCATGGCCTCTGGACCCGATGCGTCTATTATACCGCTTCAGCCTGCAAAAAGCCATAGGGCCGAATTCCCGCGACGCGCGGCGAGTAAAGGGCGCGATTGTCGGCAGAGTCTTGTGTGGGTGCCAAGTCTACGCTTGCGTAGACATGCTCATTCGATGGGCGAGCGGGTGAGTTTCGCCTTGAGGAGCTTCTGCAGCTTCGCGAGGGGAAGAGTATTCAATACGTCGGTCTTGGTGGCCCAGCCTCGGGCGGCGGTGGCGACGCCGAAGGGCATCAACATGAGGCCGGCGGCGCTGTGGGCGTCGGTGCCGATGGCCAGCTTGACGCCGGCCTCAATGGCCATCTTGCAGTGGACATCCTTGAGGTCGAGGCGGGAGGGGTCGGCGTTGACCTCGAGGGCCGTGCCCGTTTGGGCGGCGTGCTCGATCACGGCGCTCATGTCCAGGTCCATCGCCTCGCGATAGCCGATGACCCGTCCGGTCGGATGGCCGATGCTGGTCACGTAGGGGTTGTCCATCGCCTTGAGCGTGCGCGCGGTCACCTTCTCGCGGGCGCCGCCCAGTGCCGAGTGGATCGAGGCGACGACGAAATCCAGGTCGGCCAGCAGCTTGTCGTCGAAGTCGAGCGAGCCGTCGGAAAGGATGTCCACTTCGGCCCCGGCCAGGAGGGTTATGCCCTTGAGCTTGGCGTTGATCTTGTGGACTTCCTTGATTTGCTTGGCGAGCCGTTGCGGCGTCTGGCCGTTGGCGATGCTTGTGGATTGCGAATGGTCGGTGATGCAGAGGAATTGATAGCCCAGCTCTTTGGCGGCCTGGGCCATCTCCTCGATCGTATTGTGCCCGTCCGTGGCGGTCGTGTGGGCGTGGAAGTCACCCCGGATATCTTCGAGCCTGACAAGCTGGGGCAGGGCGTGCTTTTGGGCGGCCTCGACCTCGCCGCGATCCTCACGCAGCAGCGGGTCCACGAAGTCGAGGCCAAGCTTGTCGTAGATTTCCTCTTCCACCACCCCGGCGATCATTGTCTCGCCTTTGAACAGACCGTATTCGTTGAGTCTGAGCCCGGCCTTGACGGCGATCTCGCGGAGCCGCACGTTATGGGCCTTTGATCCGGTGAAGTACTGGGCGGCCGCGCCGAAACTCTCCGGCGGCACGACACGGATATCGACCTGGACCGGCGTCGTCTCCGTATGGATGATCACCGACCCTTTCGTGCCGCCCGCGCCGAGGACGCGGTCCACGAAAGGCGCTTTAGTGAAAGCCGTGATGATTTGCTCGGGAGTCTGCTCGTCCTTGGAGGCGCCCCCGCGGGTCGTCACGAGGATATCGACGTCGCCGATGGTCTCCGCCCGCCGTCGGAGGGAGCCTGCCGGCTGAATCCTGTCGATCCCGGGAAGTTCGTGGAGGTAGCCGGTCACGGTGGCGGCGGCGACGATCGCTTGGTCGAGGCGGATGCGGCCGGCGGCCTTCTCGATGAATTCCATGCCGCGTCGGATGGCGGCCGCCTTCTTGACGCCGAAGCCCGGCAGCGTCTCGACGAGACCCTCACCGAGGGCCCGCTCCAAGTCCGCGAGACTCTTGACGGAGAGATTCTCGTACAGGGCCTTGACGCTCTTGGGCCCGACGCCGGGGATGTTGAGCAATTCCAGTAGAGTGGGGGGGATTCCGGCCAGTAGCTCCTGGTGGGCCTTGATGCGGCCGGTCTTGATGAACTCCTCGATCTTGGCCAGAGAGGATTTGCCGATCCCGGGGGTCTTCGCGAGCTGGCCCGTTTCAAGCATGGCGGCGGCGTCGGTCGGCAGCTCGCCCACGATCCGAGCCACCGTGCGGTAGCTGTTGATGCGAAATCGGTCCTGGCCGAGGATCTCCATGACGTCGGCCATCTGCTCGAAGATCGCACTGAGCGCGGCATTGCTCATGCCCGTGATTATACCGGCCCGCCGGCGGGGCGGCTACCGCAGGTCGAAATGGTCCCGGGGCGGGGCCCGAAAATCCGCGAAAAATGCTTGCCTGAAGGCGAGAGAGAGCGTAATATACGAGTTTCATTGCACACGACAAAGACAATCTTCGGGAGATTGACCGTGAAGACGAAGTTACTGGATGCCGTTGAGAGCAAGAGTTTGAAGCAAGAGATCCCGCACTTTGAGGTGGGCGATACGGTGGACGTTCACTGCCGGATCCAGGAGGGCGAGAAGACCCGGACACAGATCTTTACCGGTACGGTGATCGGCCGCAAGGGCCGCGGGGTGAACGAGAGTTTCACGGTTCGACGGATCGTCGGCAACGAGGGTGTCGAGCGGATCTTCCCGCTTCACTCGCCGAACGTGCTCGATATCGTGCCGACCCGTAGTGGCAAGGTCCGGCGGGCCAAGCTGTACTTTCTCCGTCAGCGGACCGGCAAGGCCGTCAAGCTCCCGCAGCGGCACAGCGACCACACGGCCTCGAGGTAATCGCCGATTGTCTGTTTACGATTTGGCCTCGTTCCCCCATGCCGGGCGGTCCGCCAAAATGGTGAATCGCAAATAGTCAATCGTAAATCCTGCGATGTTCCTGATTCGACGCAGATTGCTGAGCGACAGGGCCGCACTGGGCCGATGGGGTGAGAAACGTTGCGAGCGATTCCTCAAGAGCGAAGGCATGCGGACGCTCACCCGCAATTATGCCTGCAAAATGGGCGAGTTGGACCTGGTCATGGTGGACCGGGACGGTACGATTGTCTTCGTCGAGGTCCGCTCGCGGGCGAGAGAGGGTTTCGTTCCCGTCGAGGCGACCGTTACTCCGGCCAAGAGAGAGCGGCTGAGCCGGACGGCCCGTTATTTCCTCGCCGTTCACAAGATTGAGGATCGCCCCTTGCGCTTCGACGTTATGACCGTCATCCTCGGTCGCGAGGGCCCCCCGCAGATTCGCCACTACGAAAACGCCTTCGTGCCGTAAACGCATGGGTGTCTATTGGAGCGATCTTTGAAGCGCAGGGGCGACATGGGCAGGACAAGACGAGGCTGGACGCCGGTCGTACTGATGGTGGGGCTTCTTCTGGCCGGCTGCGGCTCGGTGGAGCGCCGGCTGGGTGATTCTCCTGAGGTCCTGGCAGAGTTCAGATTCGATCCCAATGCCCCCTGGGTCTTTCTGCCGGTCACCCTCGAAGGCGAACAATGCCGGTTCATCTTGGATACAGGCTGCACCCATACCATGTGGGATGCCTCTTTGAAGGATCGGCTCGGCAAACGGTTTCTCTGGCCCCAGAAGGGTACGGCCGTCGGTGGCAAGTCTTTCACGTATGAGTACTTTCGTGCACCCGAAGCCTTCCTCGGCCCCCTTAAGGTCCGGAGGGACGGTCTGATTGCCGTAGCCGATCTTGCGGGAATCAGCACGGGTCTGCAGAAGAAAGTTAACGGTATTCTCGGGATGGACTTCCTTCGCCATTACATCGTCCAGATTGATTTTGAGCAGGCGTCCGTCACATTTCTCAAGAGCCGCAAGGGGATCGCCCAGGCGGACTGGGGCGCTCCCGTCCGCATCAAACAGAAGTTCCTCTCGTCGCTGCCATACATCGAGGGGCAGGTCGACGGGGTTCAGGCAACCTTCCTGGCTGACACCGGCTGGGGACGCCGACCTGTATCCGGGGAGCTTGCAGGCAGCGTGTTCAAGAAAGCGCGCTCGATGACCCTCAGCGGGACATTGCAGGCGTTGGTGACCACCATGGCCGAGACGAATACACTGAGGACGCAGGCTTTTGCCCTGTCGGATCGATTTCGCCTGGGTGGTTTGGAATACGAGGATATCGTCTTCTACAAGGGGCATGAGTCCACATTGGGCGTGCGTTTCTTCTTCGGTCATGTGGTGACCTTTGACTTTCCTGCCCGGAAGCTCTACTTGAAGCGGATAAGGGATACCGATGTGTCCAGTTCCGTAGAGCTTCGGCTGAAGGGTCTTGGGTTAGCCCTGCGCCGTCGGCGCGGCGCACTGTCCGTTTGCATGGCAGAGGTCAATGGGGTGGGATATCGCAAAGGTGTCAGGCGGAACGACACTCTGCTCGCCGTTGACGGAAAGGACGTATCCACCTATAGTCTGGCGGCGTTGGTGCGGGTGCTGTCCGATTTGCACAAGGGCCCCGATGGCATTGTGGTCTTCACGTTCACACGGGGCGAAGTGGTGGAGGACATCTCCGTCGGAAAGACCGATTTCGCAGAGAAGGAAGATGGAACTGATTGATACACACTGTCATTTGACGTTCGAGCCTTTGGTGGAGGATGTGCCGGGCGTGGTGGAGCGGAGCCGGGCCGCCGGTGTCTGCGGGTGGATTACCGTGGGGACCGATCTGGAGGACAGCCGCAGGGCCGTGGAACTGGCCGGGCTGCACGAGAACATGTACGCGACGGTCGGGATTCATCCGCATGAGGCAAAGGCCGGCGATGCGGACGCTCTGGCGGAGTTGAAACGGCTCGCGCAGCAGGAGAAGGTGGTCGCCGTCGGTGAAACCGGGCTGGATTTTCACTACAATTTTTCCAGGCAGCCGGACCAGAGACGTGTGTTCATCGCCCATCTTGACATTGCGCGGGAGTTGGATCTGCCGGTCGTCATTCATTCGCGAAATGCTTTCGAGGAGACGGTCGAATTGCTGGATCGGCATGGCAAAGGGCTCAAGGGAGTCGTCTTTCACTGCTTCAGCGGCTCCGGGGAGCAGGCCAAGCAGCTCTTCGAGAAGGGGTATTCCATGTCCTTCACGGGCGTGGTCACGTTCAAGAACGCCCAGGTGACACGCGAGGCGGCGGGAGTGGTTCCGCTGAATCGACTGATGATCGAGACCGATTGTCCCTACATGTCGCCGGAGCCGGTGCGCAAACAAAAGCCAAACGAGCCGGCCCTGATGGTCCACACGGCAAGATTCCTTGCCGAGCACAAGCAATTGGATTTGGACGAGTTCGCGGCGGCAACGACGCGGACAGCCGTCGAGTTCTTTGGCCTGGCCCTACGAGCCCAAGGTAATTCTTAGTGCTCCGACGGAGTCTATCGGTGGCTTGACCGATAATATCATGGTGGCGGAAAATATCGGACATGCGTCTCATTTTACCAAGTGTCTAAGCGTGTGAAAATTCGGTTTTCAAGGTTGCCACGGGGGTTTTGTCCTCTTGATTTGACTTTTGGCCGTTTTCGCTCCTATTTAAGTAGCCAAGCTTCTTTTGATGTCGCGGGGTAGGAGACTTATTTCTGTTCGAGCCGCGGCACGGTGGAGGATTTCCGGAAAAGGCTTTTAGGGAAGGACTTACATAGCGGCCTATGCCAGGGGTATACGAGTACGCTGCGATCAGCCGGGTGCAGCAGGCGAACGACATCGTTGACGTGGTCAGCGAGCACGTCAGCCTGAAAAAGAAGGGACGCGAACTGGTTGGCTTGTGCCCGTTCCATGAGGACCACAAGCCCAGTCTCTACGTGAACCCGGTCAAGCAGATTTATAAATGTTTCGCGTGCGGTGCGGGCGGTGACGTGCTGAAGTTCGTGCAGATGCGCGAGGGTCTGAACTTTCCACAGGCAGTGGAGAGGCTGGCCCAGCGCGCCGGCATCGAGCTCAAGCCGGTCCGGCGTACTGCGCCACGGTCATCGCAGAAGGCCGAAAGCGTCGATCCGAATCTGTTGGCGAGGGCCAACGCCTGGGCGATGGGGTTCTTCCGGCAGTGTCTGAGCGACCCGGAGAAGGGCAGGCACGCCCGGGAGTATCTGGCCGAGCGGAAGATTTCTCAGGAAAGCATCGAAAAATGGCGAGTGGGTGTGGCGCCGAATGCCGTCGACGCCTTGGCCCAGGCGGCTGCAGTGAAGAAGGTCCCGGCACCGCTGCTGCAACAGGCCGGCCTCACCGCCGGTCCGAATCAGGACAAGTTTGTCAACCGGCTGATGTTTCCCATCACCGATGTAACGGGCCGGGTGATCGCGTTTGGCGGCCGGACACTGAGCGATACGGGCGCCAAGTATATCAACTCGCCGACGACGACGTTGTTCGATAAGAGCAATACGCTCTATGGCTTGGAGCAGGCCCGCCATCAGATCGTCGCGACAGGCACCGCGGTTATCGTCGAGGGCTATACGGATGTGATTATGGCGCATCAGTTCGGCTGCACGAACGTGGTGGCCACGCTGGGAACGAGTTTCACGACGGGGCACGGCCGAATCCTCCGACGGTACGCGGAGAAGGCGGTGCTGGTTTTCGACAGCGATACGGCCGGAATCGCAGCGGCCAACCGGGCACTGGAGGTCTGTCTGTCTCAGCACCTGGACATCAAGCTGGGGTTCGTTCCGCAAGGCAAGGATCCCTGTGAGTTCCTTCTGGCGGTCGGCAAGGAGCCGTTCGATCGTATGGTCGAGCAGGCTGCGGACGTCCTGCAGTTCAAGTGGGATCGGCTCAGTGAGACGTTCGCCGCCGACGATACGCTGGCCAGCCGCAAGGCAGCCCTGAACGAATTTCTACAGGCGATCGCTGTTGGACTGGCGTCGAAGAGCCTACCCGCGCTGGAGAGCGGCGTCTTTATCAACAAACTTACGAAAGTGATCGGGCTCGACGCCAAAGAAATCCATGAGGAGTTGCAGCGGCGTGTGCGGCGGTTGTCCGGAGCCACACGCCGGGAGACGTCGCGTACAGATACGCTGGAGACGGTGGATTGGGGCCAGGGATTGTATGCCGTGGCCCAGCGGGAGGTCCTGGAAGTGCTGCTCAATGAGCCCGGACTTTTCCATACCGTTGCCCCGAGGATTACGGAAGACCTTTTCGACGTGCCGATCCTGACCCAGATTGCCTCGATCTTACTGGAGGTTGTTCGATCGGATGAGGATTTCTCGGTGAATCGCGTACTGGCCCAGACGGAATCGGTGGAATTGGGCGAGTGTATTGTCGAGCTGCAGCAGGTCGGCGAGGGCAAGGGCAACCACCATTCACGGCTGATGGATGCTCTTGAGGTCCTGCGCCGGCGCAGGGGGCGGGCGGCACATGTTCGGACCAACGGGACGATTTCGAGCGCGCCCTTGCAGGAGAGTCCCGAGGGGCCTTCCGGGCGGCAGAACCCGCACAGCATTGGTATCGTTTGAGAGGCGAAGGTTCGATAAACCCCCGCAGGATGAACAATTGCGCCAAGGGGGCCGTAGCAACAGGTGAATCCACAAACCAGGCAGGGATGGGAACGTTTTGAGGCTTCACAAAGGTGGTGGTTTCTGAGTTCTGCAGTTTGACTTTAGTGGAGTCGATATTGTGGCGAAAAAGGGAATGAAGTCAAAGAAGGTTAAGGATATGAGTCAGACGGAAGTCAAGAGTACGTCCGAGAACGCCAAGATCGAGGCGCAGGAGCCTGAGAAGGCCGAGGTGCGGCGAGACCCCGAGCCGATGATCAAATCGCTGATCGTGAAGGGCAGGAAAGAGGGGTTCCTCACGTACGAGGAGATCAATGAATCGCTGCCGGATGATGCCGTGAGTGCGAAGCGGCTCGAAAGACTCCTCGGCACGCTCGATGAGATGGGCATCAATATCGTCGATGAAAGTGACAAGGTGGCTCAGCGCGCCAATCGGTCGGACGATGACTTCGAGGAAGATGCCGAAGCGGTGGACAAGGAAGAGAGCGGCGCAGCGGAAGAGGTTTCGGAGGACGACGAGCAACTGGCGAAGCGGTTCGTCGAAGGGGAGGTCTCCCACCGCATCGATGATCCCATTCGTATGTATCTGACCCAGATGGGGCAGATCCCGCTGCTGGTTCGCAAGGATGAGATTGCCCTGGCCCGAAAGATCGAGATCGCCCGGATGGCGTTCCGGCGAAAGATGCTCCAGTGCGATTATTGCGCGCGCAACGCGGTCGAGCTGATTCAGCAGGTACACGACGGCTCCATGTCGTTCGACCGGACGATCAAGACCGGGACCTCGCCCCTGACCACGAAGGGCGTGATCAAGAAGCGCATCGTCGAGAACCTCAAAACGGTCAACGAGCTGCTCGAGATCAACCAACGGCTCTTCAAGGACATTTGCACCGGCACGGATGAGGACCAGCGTCGGCTCGATACGAAACACCTTCGTCGCAATCGCAGGAAGGTCGCCACTCTTTTGGAGGAGTTGAGCCTGCGGACCAGCCGCATCCAGCCGATGAAGCCCAAGCTGCAGGGGATCTGCGAGAAGATGCGCCAGCTTCAGAAGATGATCGAGGCCGGTCCGAACGGTATGATGACGGCCGAGGACATCGAAACCGCGAAGCAGGAAGTGGCCGGGTTGCAGGAACTCGCTCTGGAGACGCCCAGTCAGTTGGAGAAGAAACTGCGGGCGATGGAAAGGGTCTTCTGCCAGTACGAGCACGCCAAACGGATGCTGTCCAGCGCCAACCTGCGTCTGGTCGTCTCGATTGCCAAGAAGTACCGCAACCGCGGGCTGAGCTTCCTGGACCTGATTCAGGAGGGCAACACGGGCCTGATGCGGGCGGTGGACAAGTATGAGTATCGCCGCGGCTACAAATTCAGCACCTATGCGACGTGGTGGATTCGCCAGGCGATCACCCGGGCGATTGCCGACCATGCGAGGACCATCCGGATCCCGGTCCACATGATCGAGACGATGAGCCGGATTCGCAGCGCCTCCAAGCTCCTGCACCAGGAACTCGGCCGCGAGCCGACCATCGAGGAAATCGCCTCGGAAGTCAGCATGTCGGTGCAAGAGACGCGACGGGTCCTCAATATCTCCAAGCATCCCATTAGCCTCGACCGCCCCATCGGGGACAGCGAAGACTCCTACTTCGGCGATTTCATCGAGGATGACGACGTGGATTCCCCCGTGGCCTCGGCGACCCAGGAGATGCTCAAGGAGCGGATCGACATGGTCCTCAAGACGCTCTCGTACCGGGAGCGCGAGATCATCAAGCTTCGCTACGGCATCGGGGACGGTTACACGTATACCCTCGAAGAAGTCGGCCGCATCTTCAAAGTGACTCGCGAGCGCGTGCGGCAGGTCGAGGCCAAAGCCATCCGCAAGCTCCAGCATCCCGTGCGTGCCCGGAAGCTCGAAGGTTTCCTCGATCACAAGAGCGCGTAGCCATGGACGGTGTCGGGAGAACGCCAACGCGAGCCCTGCGAAGCGCCAGGCGGCAAGCGGTTGCGATCTGGGCGATTCTCCTTCTGGTCGTTACGAGCTGTCAGACCCGGCGGCATGCTGAGCCCGGCCCGGCACCGACGGCGCGGATATTGGCTCTGCGAGTGCAGGATGCGCAGGTCGACTATGCCACGCTGGAGTTTGACGTCGAGTTAGCCAATGCTTCCGGGGCGGAACTGTCGGTGAGGGCCCTGCGGTATGGGCTGGCGAGCGGCCCGAACATGTTTCTTTCCGCTACGCCCGTCCTGGAGACGGCCTTTCCCGGCAATGCGACAACGGTTATTCCGCTGACGGATACGGTCGTCTACGAGCGCCTCTTGCGGGCCCTGGGTGCTCGCCCGGGCTCCATAATTCCCTTTTCACTCGATTCTCGGCTGTCCGTGGAGCCGGCGGGAGGACAGCCGCTGCAGGTCGCTCTGAAGCACTCAGGGCGGCTATTCCTGCCGTTAACGTCCTCAGACGGCGCCGGGGGCGACGGCACGCAAACGGTGGACGTGATCTACATCGCGACTCCTCAGGATGTCGTTGACAAGATGCTGGGCATGGCGGAGGTTCGGAAAGAGGATCTGCTGTATGACCTCGGTTGTGGGGATGGCCGGATCGCTGTGACCGCCGCTGGGAAATATGGCTGCCCGGCCGTCGGGTACGACATCGACCCTCGCCGCGTGAAGGAGTCGCGCCGGAGCGTAGAGAGCAGCCATCTCGGGCACCTCGTCACGATCGAGCAGAAGGACATCTTCGCGGTCGATCTCAAGCCGGCCGATGTAGTCGCCTTCTATCTGAATCCCGTCGTAAATCGCCGTCTCATCCCGCAACTGCGGGCCCTGAAGCCGGGAGCCAGGATCGTTTCCCACAACTTCCCGATCGGAGACATCGAGCCGGATCAGATCGTCACCATGATCTCCGAGGAAGATGGTCAGGAGCATTCCGTCTACCTGTGGACCGCGCCGTTGGGGCCGGACTGATTCGCTTCATCCGGTTTCTGTGACCTGCACATCTCATTTGAATTGCAGCAGCCACTTCAGGCTGTCGTGCGACTTCAGTTCCGCGACCGCCTGCGTCGGCATGATTTTGACACCATACCCGTGCACGTTCTGCTCGTGTCGATACAGCAGGGGGGAGAGGGTGTAGAGATACCGGGGCTCCGTATTACCGAACCGGTCGCGCTCGAGCGCGTTGAAGATGGCCCCGGCCGCGACGTCCGCCAGTTGAAGCCCCACGGATGCGCCCGGTGTCTGCGTTTGGAGCCCGGCGACCGGCACTCGATTGAAATCGATTCGGATGTCGTGCCCGGCCCGCTGCTGTCGTCGCAGCAGTCGCAGGTAGGCGCGCATCCGTTCGTACGGCATCCCCTGCCGGTTCGAGAAGACGAGCTCCGTGGTGCCATCGCCGCTTCGCTGTGTGGAGTCATGCATGTCCCGGACCAACCAGGACACGCGCTCGAGCAGGCACCGAACGGCGTAGAAATACAGACGATAGTCGTCACTGAACTTCTCGGGTTCGGCCAGCGATGGCTTGTGGACGCACACGGCAGCCAGGGTCGTTTTCGGTGTCACGAGGATTTGGGTGCATCGGATCTTCTCCGTGTGTTTGAGCTTCTTCCAGTGCATGGGGTCGCGCTGTCGCAGCTTCAGTTCACGACGTACGGCATCGATTGTTCGGGCGACGCTACGGTTGTCCGCGGTTCGCGCGACTGCGGCCGCGAGAACGAACCAGTCACTGCTCGCCTGCTCCCGGGCGCTGCGGCGGAACTTAAAGCCCTCGTCGCCGGACTCATCGATGTACGCTACAAATGAAGCTCCCACACTCGCACTCCGCGATTCCTGCCCAAAGCAGAGCGCCCTCACAAGAAACGGAACGGAGATTCCGTCAGTCTTGCCGCCTCAGGTATATCCGCAGTTCTTTCCTGATGCTATCCGCACTCGGCCGTGTGTCAACAGGAAATTCCCGGAAATCCGGCGCGAATGGCGGCCGCTGCCGGAAAAAGCGAACGTCGCAGAGGCAAAAGCCCCAAGAGATTGTTATATTGGTGACCGCAGGACGTCTGCGATGGACCCTCCTCTGGCGATCGGTCGTGGGGGACGGGTTGTTGAGGCAGAATGCAGAAGCAGAAAGGAGAACCAATGAGTGTGAAAAGCATGTCTCTGGTCGTTGTGGCACTGTTTGCCGTTTGCGCCGTTCCTGCCGTGGCCCAGCAGAGCCTCGGCGACCTCGTCGCGGAAGGGGGCTATGACTGGATGATCGGCCGGTGGGCGGCCACGACGGATGACGGACAGAAGATCGAGTTCGAGTACTCCTGGGGGCTCGACAAGAACCTTGTCCTGAACGATTTTCGGATGGGTGGCTACACGTACCACGGGATGATCATGCTCGCGTCCTCGGGCGTGGAGGCGTGCGACATGGGGGCCGACAACCGGGGCGGTATCTGGAAAGGGACCTGGTACGACGATCCCGACGGGCTGATCCGCCGCACGGAGTTCACGCAGGCGAACGGGCAGGTGTACAAGGGCGAGATCGTTCACACGAGAGTGGACGCCGACCGTATGACCGTCGCGATGTATGCCGTTGACAATAGCGGGTATCGCACCGGCGAGCCGTGGGGCAAGCTGACGTACAAACGCCAGCCGGCCGACGCCGCTCGGGACAGCTCGTCCGGCCAACAGGGCGGTCGAGCCACCGACTACCAGACGTTGGGCGACCTTGTCTCCGAAGCCGGATACGGATGGCTGATCGGCAAATGGACAGGCAGCGACGATGAGCGTGCCTACGAGCTTGAAAACAAGCCGATTCTCGACAAACAAGCGGCTCTGATGGAAGTGAAGATCGGTAACTTCAAGTATCGCGGCCTCGTTATGTACGTGCCTTCCCGCCAGGAGATCATGCAGATCGGCGCCGACAACATGGGCGGCTCCTGGAAGAGCACGTGGGACGAGGATTATGATGGCCCCGTCCACAAGATCGAATGCACCAGGGCCGACGGCACGAAGCGGAAGATGGAACACGTCTACGTGAAGGTCGATGGCGACACGTTCAAGGTCAAGGAGTATGCTGTCGAGTCGGGCGGTTATCGCGCCTCCGAGCCGGGCGTCACGATCACGTTCAAGCGTCGATAGACGGCGACGGCAGGGGTCAGAATCGAAAGCGGGCGCCGAACATATAGATCGGACCGCCGAAGTCGAAGCCGGAATCGTCCTTCGCGAAGTCGTACTGGAATTCGAACAGCAGCTCTCCTTTAGAGCCGATCGGCACCGTTACCCCAGCCGTGACGAAGGCAAACAGTCCGTCGGCGAGGGTGTCCGTGTCGTCGTACTCCTCCGTATGGGTGCGGTACGTGCCGGGTTCGCGCGGGTCTTCGAAGGTTTCGGAGTACTCGTCGTGCCAGTTGTCGATGAACCAGAAGTAGCCGAGGCCGGCCCCGAGGTAGGGCCGGATGTCGCTGGTATCGCCGAGCGGATACAGACGGGCAGCCAGGCGTATGTCGTAGACGGAGAGGCGGTCCTCATAGGACTCTTCAATGACCACGTCGTCGACGACATAAATGTAGTCGTCGGAGATCGTCCCGAGGTAGATCCCGCCTACGGTGAAGGCCACGTCGAAGTGGTCGTCGGCCACCCGGGGGCTGGACAGCTCCAGCTCATACCGGGCCCGGGTCGTTTTGCCGGAGCCGAAGGGCTCGTCAACGGTCTGGGCACCCACCTTGAGCCCGATTCCCGGGCCGGATGCGCCCGCGCAGACGGCGGCGCAGGCGAGCAGGATGAGGATCGAGTGCCGCGCGATCCTGAAGTGTCTGCCGCCAGCGTCGCGATGCTTGAAAGCATCTCGGATATGCCTTGGGCAGATCGTTTGCCACCCCCGGTGGACTGATTGTGTGCGTTCCATTTCGTCAACCTCCATCATGGACTTCAACACAGCAGTTCAAAACCTCTGCTACTTCGGTTCCATCCATAAGAGGCACGCCGGCGTGCCTCGGTAACGCAGAGATTCATTCTCCGCGGTCGCAGCGTGACGGCGAATATGCTATTATCTTCCTCGGCCGTCCTTTTCGCAAGAGAAAGGAGGAATCATGGATCGAAGGCTCGGACGACGGGAGTTATTGGGGGCCGCGGCGGCCGGCGCGCTGCTGGGCACTCGTGGGGGACAGGTGAAAGCGGCGGACGCGGCCGCCGCCGCGCGGCGCGAGGTGCGTTTGGAGTTCCTGCGGCCGAAGGAGATCGACGAGGTGCAGAAGGCATGCGCGACGATCTTCCAGCCGCTCGGGACCATCGAATGGCACGGCGTACACAACGTCGTCGGCGTCGATGCCGTCAAGGCCCATGGCCTCTGTCTCCGCGCGGCGCGGAAGGGCGGCGGAGTCGTCTCCCCGACCCTGTATGGCGGCGTCGGTGGGCTCAGCGAGCCGCATACGTTCATCATGGACGCGGAAAACGACGTCTTTTCCAGAGTCCTGCGGCCCTGGCTCGAACAGCTCTGCCGGGAGATGGCCCGCGACGGATACCGTGCGATCATCATTCTGACGGGCCACTACGGCGCGGCCCAGCAGATCGTCGTCCGCGAGACGGCGGTGCGCATGAGCCAGGCCCTGGCGATCCCCGTGCTGGGGACGCCGGAGTACTGGCTGGCCCTCGATGAGGGCTACACCGGCGACCACGCCGCCTGGGGCGAGACCTCGCTCATGATGCACCTGTTCCCCGACACGGTCGATCTGTCCCGGCTCGGCGACCCTCCCTACCAGGGGGTCGGTGGCCGCGACCCGAAGGAATCCTCCGCCGAAGACGGACGCAGGCTCACCGAGACAATCGTCTCACGGCTGGCCACGCTCGCCCGCAAGATGCCGACGTGGGACTACCCGACGCTCGACCGTTTTGTCGAGGCCGAAGCCGCCCTGGTCGCCAGGCAACTTTCCGCGCCACGAGGCAAGAAGGCCGTCTGGACCGCCTGGCAGAATCTCGGCGTCATGCGCGACTACGGCAGGCTGCTCGCGGAGGGCCAGTTCGAGGAGATCAAAGCCTGCGCTGCGAAGCTGTAGGCGGCGGGACTCTACGATTGGGGACCGCTCGGGAATTGCCAGACGATATCGAAATCCGTCGTCTGTTTCGGTTGTTTCGCACTGCCCCCGTTGTCCTTCAGGTCCTTGCCGACGCTGTATACGACGAAACCGTCCCCGTCGGCACGGTAGCGCAGCGGCTGATCGATGAACGGATCGACAAGCCCTTGGAGGCCGAGGGCGTCGAGGGTCGGCGGGAATGCCCCGTGGACCTGCTTGTGCTCTACCAGGGCCAGACCGGATTGAGTGATGCGCATGCGAGCCGCTGTCTCGAGATGAATCTCCTTGATCCTCCACACGGCCGGCATCAAGATGGAACTCAGCCTGTATTTCCCAGTCGCTAGTTCCTTTCTGTCCTCGTGCGAATAGGGACTCTGGAAGATGCGGACACTCTCGTCCATATATTCCAGATAGGCGGCGTGATCGGCCAGGAAGCTGGGGCGGAAGGTGACACGGTGGAAGATGGCCCAATCGAAAAGACCCGGCATGTAGCCTTCGGTGAGTCCCTCTTTTCGCAGCGCCTCGTGCAATTGGCGCTTCGGCATGTTGAAGAGCCACTCACCGATGAGCAGCCGTTCCCCATCGGCGGCCAGCACCAGCGGATGGTTGTCATCCATACTTTGCAGGAGACCCGTGAGAGCTCGGGACTGCTGCCGGTCGGGCGGCGCGCACCGGCACAACTCCTGAATCGTCTCACAGGACAGCCGAATTGTCGCCAATCGCACCAGTTGACTTACGAATACCGGTTCTTGCCGCAGAGCATCGGCGAACTTCAATTGGCTCTGCGCCAGCCCCCAGGCTGATGCCACCCGCCCTGACTCGGCGTCGAATCGCGCCCTGGCGCCGAGGACTCGGGCCAGACCCCGCAGATCGCTCAGGAAGGGGTTCATTTGTAGGCCGTTTGCGTAGTCACGCTCGAATCGGCAAGCGGGGCGCAAAGTCCCCTGGTGCACGATGTCCAAGGCCCGGGTGACTACGTCCTGCGAGAGCAGTTGTTGAAGTTCAGCAGATTCGCTCGGATCGAGAGGGTCCCTTGCAGGCCCGCTGCACAGGGCGCTGATGTAGCCCAGCAGGTTCTTGTGTCTTTGATCCGGCGTCTCGAAAGGAGCCGGCTGGGCCCTGAGCAGCAGGGCGGCGCTCTGGTAGAGCAGAGCGCCGTTCTCGGCATCGGGAACCGTTGGCGGGATGACCTCGGCGGCCCGCATGGGCCGGCCGGCTTTCTCGATTTCAGCATACGCCCGCCGGAGCCTGGCCGCCGACACGGCCACCGCGATAGCGTAGGTCACGCCGAGCATCACGATGACCACTCCGACTCCGGTCAGGATTCTTGCGGTTCGCTTCTTCATGGAACAACTCCTTTCGGGAGGTTATGAATGCAGTCTTGGAGACGTCGGAAGCAGGCGGCTCCTGCGTTCCACAGGCTCCGGCCCATCCGCCGCGTCGTTGTGTTCCGTTTCGCGAAGGGTCTCCCGGAACTTCTTCAGGTAATGGAACAGTGCCGAGGCGTCCGGTTGCGCCGGGCTGCCCGCCATGACGGCATATCTGACGAGTGCGGGGTTCGGTTCGGCCATGACGTCAAGATCGCAGGGCTCGGCGTACTCGGCGGTCAGTTCATGTGCCGGCTGGTTGGCGGAGGCGTGGTCGCCGTACAGGTTCGCCAGTGAGATCACGATTGTCGCCGCCATCGTCGAGACGACCAGACGGCCGACAGGGACCTGCCACGGAACGCTCGGCGCCGTGTCACGCCACGCTTCTCGCACGGCCTGCATGATGTGGCTTTTCAGTTCATCCGATGGGTCTGACGCGCGGACCCGCCTGAGAATGCGCTCGCACTCCATGTGTTCTTCGTTCAACTCGCTCATAATCCACGATCCTTCAGGAGGGTGCTGAGCTTCTCCACGCCGTAGCGATAGCGGCTTGCGACGGTGTTCAGAGATAGTCCGAGCATCTCCGCGATTTCACGGAACGTCTTGTCCCTGTATACTTTCAAGACCACGATTTCCCTCTGCGCCTGCGGTAGCTGGGCCAGCGCCCTCTGCAACTCCTCGGCAAGCTCGGTCGCGTTCTCGCCGGCCTCCACGGCCGTGAGCCACGGGTCCATCTGCGCATCGTTGTCCAGCTTTCGTCGTCGTTTTCGGGAGAAGTCGGCGACCTCGTTTCTGGCAATCCTGAACACGTAGGCGCCGAGACAGTCGGCCTTGGCCAGGTGCCGGCGTTTGGCGACGATCCGGACGAAGACCGCCTGGAGGACGTCCTCGGCGTCGTGTCTCGAACGCAACGTCGCCTGCAGAAAGCCGAACAGATCGCAAGCGTGCCGGTCCCAGATCAACTCTACTGCGACTGGGTCGTCCCGAGCGAGGGCCGCTCGTATCGGATCCTCAGGCGAAAGCGCGTCCAAAGCAACTACCCCTGGCACTCGTGTCAGTTCACAGATATAGACGGTGGATACGTGGCCCTTTTGTCTATCGTCTATCGATTATTGCCAGGACCGCAGGCGCTCGGCTCGTCTCTGGAAGCCTTGCGACATGGAATAGGCCCGGGCTTTCAGCAGGAAACGGCGGCCCTCCGGGGTCCGGGTGTAGACCAGGCCGGTCGGTCCTACATGCACGGCCCACATCTTCCGGAAGTGCTCCGCGAATTCCTTGTTCCTTCCGAGGGTTTTGGGGACCGTGTGATAGTCCTTTCTCGTAAGCCATCCGAGTGGCGTCTTTCGGACCAGGATGTATCGCGGATTCTCGATGGGGCCGAGCACTTCCTGGAGCGCCTCGAGGAAAATCGATCGCTCTCGCGTCGTGCCGCCCTTGAGCGTACAGCTCACGAATCCATAATCCAATCGACGCGCGACCACGCGCAATCGTGCGAGGTTCGTCTCGATGAGTTCCGCATGGGCCATCGCCTTGAGCACAACCTTTCCGATCTGCTTCATGCTCGAAGCAACGGAGCCGTGTCTGAGGAAAAGCCAGACCGCCTTGAGGCACTTGGGCATCGCGGCCAGGGCGGCGAGCGCGGCGGCAACCGCGACGACCAATAGCAGGCGCTTGCCACTCACGTCTTGCGATTTGCCTTCCACCGATCGCATGAGAAGCGAGAACACGAAGACGCCCCAGAACCACGCCTGCCACAAGACGGCCAGGATGGTATTGCGAAAGATGAAGTCTCGCGGCAACGTCAGTTGGGAGGCGGCGACCTGCTCGACCATGGCGCCGTCCCAGGCGGAGCCGAGCGCCTGTTCCCAGTCGGCTGTGAGCCGGGCCCGGTCCTGCGCCTTCTTTGTCATCACGGCGTTGATATGATCCATCCTGGGTTGCCCATAGGGCGGCCGGCCCAGCCCAAGGCGTCCCAGGCCGCTCTCGATCCGGGGGTGCGTGAAGGAGACGCCGACGAATGACTTGAACCGTCTGGCCAATGTCTCCATATCCTCGTTGAACTTGCGTGCCTCTTCCTCCTGGCACACGAGGTGCCAGATATTGGCCGTCTTCGTCGGATTGCCTTCCTGCGTGCGGATGGCCCGGCCTCGCATTTGGTTCGACAGCATGTAGGACCCGACGAAGCTCGCCAGGATCAGCGAGTTGACCGAGGGGGCATCCCAGCCTTCGCCGAGCAGCGAGGCGGTACCGACGAGGATGTTGACGCCGCCCTGATTGAACAGCCGGGTGATCAGGCCGACCATCTTGTGCTTGTCCGCGCCGCGAATCGTAACTTCGCAGAATCGCGCATCGTGCGCCAATGGCTTGCAGTCGATATCCGCCGGATCAATGCCCAGCGTCGGAGCGATGGTCCGCAGTGCCTCGCACGACTGCGCCGGCACGACCGTGAGCGTTCCGGTAAGAATGCCAAGCCGGGTGGTGTCTGTCTGGCTTCGCCGAATCTGCTCGAAGATGGGCACGACGCCCAGACGCTTGATCGGCCGGGTGTCCTGCGCGTCTTTCGGGAAATCCGCCCGCCGAATGAAGTCGGTCAGGACCACCATCCGCAGGTCCGGGCCAAGGGTCTGCTGCTCCATCCGGACGATCTCTTCGATGCTCCGAAGCTTCGAGACACTGCGGATCAGGAGCCGGGCGATTCTCGTCGTGCTGCGCAGGTTGACGTTTCGCCTCTCCACGATCCCGATGCGTTTGGCGTCACGCAAGATGCGACGGAACAGTTCCTTGTGGGCTTCGAACGATTTGGCGTGCTTGTACAGGCAACCCGCCAGGAACGTCTCCAGCCGCTCCATATCCAGCTTGGGGCACTTCCTCGCCGAAAGGCCAATGATCCGAAGCAGTCGGCGGGGAGGCCGCTCCCGGACGTGGTTGAGGAAGACGGCGACACTCGAATAGAAGCCGGGATCGGAGAGGATCTCCTCGACGCATCCCCGCGGCTTGTTCACACACGGGTGGCTCTCAAGGGCGCGGATGAATTCCTCGTTCGTACAGAGTCCCTGCACGAAGGCGTCTACATCGTGTCGAAACTCGCGGATCTCCTGTTGTTCGGCCTGCAGGGGCGACGACATGTAGACGTAATCCTGGTGCGGACAAAGGTTCTTCTGCCGGACCAGTTCGGGAACGGAGATCTCCGAGTCAATCGGTCCGCACAGGTCGACGTATCGATCCCACTCGTACGGGGAGACGTCGAACGGCGCGGTGGCGGTCAGGGCAACGACAGCCGGTTTGCCGAGATGCCTCTTCAGATCGATCAGGCATTTCCACCATTCGTTGCGCAGGTGGTGGGCCTCGTCGAGCACGAGGGTGTGGACGCCGATCTGCTTGAGCCGTTTCAGCAGGATGTCTCGGCTCGCGATTCGCGATGAACTCGCCGACCTGTCGCCGGGCTCGACCTTATAGGCGCTGTGGAGTCCCTGATAGGTCGAGGCCGTGAGGAAGCGGGGATTGCGGATGTCCTTCGAGACCCAGTCCGGTACGCCGCTCGGTGAATCCATGAACATCGTGACGAATCGGTCGACCCACTGGTCGCGGATGGCGACGGTGGGGGCGAGGATCAGCGTGGGGCGGTTCAGCCGCCGCATTACTTCCAGGCCGAGGACGGTCTTGCCGGAGCCGGGGGCCGCGATGATGTGCAGGTGATTGTCGTCGAGGTGCCCCTCCAGTTCAGATAACACCCGCTGCTGATAGCTGCGCCATGATTTTCGAAACTGAATGTCAGAAGGGAATCCGTTCATTTATCCTCAGGGGCGAAGAAACCGCCAGTAGCCGTAAATCGCCAGACCTTGCAGCACGACAATAGCGAAGAAGACCATTCGGAACCGGCGTTTCCGCGTCTTGTGTCTGAACAATGCCTGCCCGAGCGCCGCGCCGGGGCTGCCGCCAAACAGGGCGGCGCAGTGCAGGACCACCTCGGGGATCCTGAACCCGCTGACGACGGCCTGCCGCTTGTCGTATCCGTAGAGCAGCAGCGTGACGACGTTGACGCCGATCAGCCAGGCATAGATGGGGGCCAGCCCGCATCGCCACAACAGCAGCGAAAGCCCCATCGTCATACACAGCACGATGCCGAGAACATATTGTGTGAACCGGTGCCTTTGCATATCGATCCGAGGCACAATAGGCCAGTATCGAGAGCGATTGTCAACATCTGACGTACTCGAAAAGACCCTTGGTGATGCGATGTTTCATGCTGTGCTTTGAGACGGCAGGGCGTATAATGCACGTGGTACGGATGTCGTGACGCCACAAGCCGGCGGCTCTGATTGTGGGTCGTCTGTCGTCGAAGAGGCGTTGAACGCTGAATGGAGTATTGGGAGTACAAGCTCTGGAGGTGCGTCATGTCCTGGCAGATCAACCGGCGAAGGTTCCTCGGATGGATGGGAAGTGCAGCCGCGGGGGCGCTTCTGCCCGGCTCGAGCGGACGAGGTGGAACGAAGCCACGGGCGAATTTCATCTTGATCTTCGCGGACGACCTGGGCTACGGCGATGTTTCAGGCTTCGGCTTCAAGAAATCGCCTTTCGTCACGCCGAACCTGGAGCGGATGGCGGCCCAGGGGGCCAGGCTGACGAGTTTCTACGTGCCGACGCCGTACTGCGCGCCGTCGCGAGCGACCCTTCTTACCGGCCGCTACCCGTTTCGCCACGGCGTCGTATACAATCCCTGTCCGGACGCCGGCATCAACGATGTGGGGCTGCCCGACTCGGAGCGGACGATTGCCGAGTTGTTGAAGAACGCCGGTTATGCGACCTGCTGCATCGGGAAATGGCACCTGGGCCACGTCCCGCAATTTCTGCCGCGCCGGCAGGGCTTCGACGAGTACTTCGGCATTCTCTACTCGAACGACATGCGTCCCGTGCAGTTGGTGGAGAACGAGCGCGTCGTGGAATTCCCGGTCGTTCAGGCCACCCTGACCAAGCGTTACACCGAACGCGCGCTGGCCTTTGTGGAGCGGAGCCATCGCGAGGGTCGCCCGTTCTTTCTGTATTTGCCCCACGCGATGCCGCACAAGCCGCTGGCTGCCTCCGAGGATTTCTACACGCCGGAGACGTCCGACGATCTGTACGCCGATGTCATGCGCGAGCTGGATTGGTCCGTCGGGCAGGTTCTCAGGAAAGTCAGTGAACTGGGTATCGAAGAGGACACGATGATCCTGTTCATGTCGGACAACGGTCCTTGGTACGGCGGCAGCACGGGCGGGTTGCGAGGCATGAAGGGGCATACGTGGGAAGGCGGGCTCCGCGTCCCCATGATCGCGAGATGGCCGGGACGGATTCCGGCAGGCCTGGTCAACGATGCCGTCGCAGGCAGCGTCGATATCCTGCCGACCCTGCTGAAGGTTGCCGGCGTGGCCGTGCCTGACGATCGCGTGATCGACGGCAGGGACATATGGCCGCTCCTGACGTCGTCCGACGCACTAAGCCCGCACGAGGCCGTATTCGGGATGCAGGGGCCGAATCTGGCGACCGTTCGCAGCGGCAGGTGGCGGCTCCACGTGCGCTCGCCCGGCCTGCCGGCGAAGCGCGGAGACGACTGGGTAGACCCGCGCGGGCCGGATGGGGTGACGATTCTGGCGCCCTACGAGCAGGCTCGTCCCAGCGCCTATCCGGGCGAGCTGGGCGGCGACGGGCCGAAGACCATGATGCTGTTCGACATCGTGAGCGATCCGGCCGAACAGCACGACGTCAGCGACGAGCATCCCGACGTGGTCCGGCGGCTCAAATCGCTCTATGACACGACCGCAGCCGAGGTGCCCGAATTCGCGCCCCCGAAACGGTTCAACGGCCTGAGGCGCATAAAGGGCGGCCAACTCCGATACGACGAGTGAACGTCGCCTTCTCCGTTCGCCCTTGCCTGGACAAGCCTACAGCTCTGCTCCGCAGAGCCGGCAGTATTTGGCATCGTTGCTGTGCGCTTGTCCCCCGCACTTGGAGCAGGACCGTGTCGAAGTGGGACGTTCCGCGCGGGTCTGTGCCCACTCGACGGTGACGATGCCCGTCGGCACGGCGATCATCGAGTAGCCGAGAATCATCACCACGCTGGCCAGGAACTGTCCGAGACCGGTCTGCGGCGAGATGTCGCCGTAGCCGACGGTGGTGAGTGTCACGATGGTCCAGTACACGCCGACCGGGATGCTGGTGAAGCCGCGATCCTCGCCCTCGATGACGTACATCAACGCCCCGATGATCACGACCAGCGTCAGGACGGTGAACAGGAAGACGAAGATCCTCCGGCGGCTTGCGTACAGCGATGTGCCAAGTGCCGTGGCCTCCATGGTGAATTGCCGCAGCTTGAGGACGTGGAAGATGCGCAGCACGCGCACGATCCGCACGACCGACAGATAGCGGCTCCCAAGGAACAGCAGGCTCAGGTAGGCTGGGAAGATCGCCAGGAAATCGACGACGCCGAAGAAGCTGAGCGCGTATCGAACGGGATTTTCCACGCAGGCCAATCGCAGGACGTACTCCACCGAGAAGCCGATGGTGAACAGCCACGCGATGGCATGGAGCAGTGGGCCATGCTGCGTGCGTATCGAATTGACGCTGTCGAGCATGATGATCAGCACGTTGAGCAGGATGCTGACGATCAGGATGATGTCGAACCATTGCCCCGCTCGCGTATCCGATTCAAAGATCACTTCATACAGGGTCCTGCGCCACCCCTGCTCCGGCTTGTTCTGAGCCGCCGCGTCCATGCGTGTCCTTTCCGATTGTCATATCCGAGCCGCCCCCATGCTATCGACTTTGCGGCTCTTCGTACACAGAGAACGAGATCGGAAATTCGAGCGTGCCGCCCCAGATCGCCTTGATCGCCGGATCCTCGTACGCGAGGTTCGGGTCGGGCTTGAGAACGATTGTTGCTTCGTATTCTCCAGGTTCTGCTACAAGAAATTGGCGTATGAAGTGAGTACAATAGAGAAGACCAGAATCCCCTGCTCGGGTGCGAAATCGCCCGAGACCTACGGTGCGACGGAATTCGTTAAGGACTTCACGTCCATCGGGGAGGCGCAACACAGGTTCAAATGCAAGGGCTATCGGGGCATTCTTCCACATTAGACAGAACATGCCCTTGTAGGCGAGCCGCCGAGGAGTACGTTCGAGGGGGTAACGATCGCGGTAGAGGTGAGTGAATGATTGCCGTACGGCTTCATCCAACCTGGGATCGGAGACGAGTGCCACCTGCTCGGCGGCAGCCGCCTCAGCGACAGTGATCTCCACTGGAATCTCGAAGTGAGCATCATAAAATCGCACCTTACGATCCATCCCGCGGATCAGACGGCGGGCGCGGAGGAGAGACTTGAGACGCATCCAGACCGACGCCTCCGATTCAGAATGGATCAGTGACCAATCGATGCAGACTTGCCCGTGGTGAGTTCCGACTGGCAAGGGTTGGGTTCCACAACGCAGGAGCATGGGCTGATAACTCAGGATACCGGTGTTTATCGAGTCATCCGTCGGCTTCTCTTGCCCTTCCAGTTGGACATATGCCTTCGGAACAGTAATTGACAAACGTGTGTCATTCAAGGCCCATGATTCGAAGCGAAAAGGCCATTCAATACTGACGCTCGGCACTCTGTTGACGGGATACGTACTGCGCGCCAGCAGGGTAGGTCTCGATATCAGATGCAGGATCCGCCCACCTTGGCCGTTGGTTGGGACTCCATTGGCGAGCAGCAGGCGCAGTTCATTCGTCATCGATTTCGATGGGCTCGCTTGGAATCGCGCGATGGCTGCTTCGACGCGCCTGCGCCGGACCTCTCGCGGGGCGCATAGAACGATGACGGCCAGCGCCACCGCAATTGCCAGCGCAATGAGCTGCCACCACGTTTGTCGTCGCACCTGCCTGCGTCTCACGGAATCTCTCCGCTCATAGATATCCAACGACTTTCGCCAGATACAGCTTCCATAACATCCCGACAGGACAATTATACCATTTGGCTGGTACAGTTCCAGTATCTGTGACTGCGTGGCAGATCCTCGCAGGAGGGGGACTCTTCGATTATACTGCCTGTAACTTGTTGAAAGGAGTGCTCATGGATCGCCATCAATTGCTGACCGGCTGGCTCGCGTTGTTCATCGGCTGCTGTTGCTGCGCTGTCGGCGTGGCTGGAGAGGGCGACTTGGCCGGCGGGTTTCGGAATCCGCCGTTGTCGGCTCGGCCTTCGGTGTATTGGGTGTGGGTCAATGGACTTACCGATCAGCGGCAGATGACGCGGGAGTTGGAGGGACTGAAGGCCAAGGGGATCGGCGGGGTGTACATCTTCGACGTCGGGGCGCAGGACCCGGAGAAGATCGTGCCGGCCGGTCCGGCGTTCATGGGGCCGGAGTCGCTCGCTGCCATCGGGCACGCCGTGCGCGAGGCGACGCGGCTGGGCCTCGAGGTCGGGCTGGTCACGTCGAGCAGTTGGAACTGCGGCGGCCCGTGGGTCCCGCCGGAATACGCGAGCATGGGCCTCTACCAGAGCGAGGTCGATGTGAAAGGGCCGACGCGTTTAGCCGAGCCGCTGCCGTTGCCAAGCCTGCCGAAGCAGGCACCGCGCGGGCCGGAGGGTCGGCCGGCATATATCAAGGACGTGGCGGTCCTGGCTGTGCCGAGGCCCCAGCGACTGCCCGGTCATGAATTCGTCTTCGAGCTCTTCCCGCCGGGAGTGCATACGATAGATCGGGTCGTTCTGTATAATGTGCCGAGTGAGGACGCCCACCGTCCCGCGAAGGTGTTTGCGGTTTCCGCTTCGATGACTGCCGATGCGGGGACGTTCCGTGAGGTGCTCCGCGCGGTGCTTCAACCACAGGCCGAGGCCCAGACGTTCCAGATCGGGCCGTGCCGGGCGCGGTACGTCCGGCTTGTGGTCCTTTCGGGCCACGAGGGCCAGTCCGACCGCGTGGCGCTGGGCGAGTTCGAAGTCTATGCGACGGATGGACAGAACCTCGTCTCGGCCTATCACGCCGACGGCAGTAAGACGGCGGCGAAACTGCTGCGCTATAGCTCGGCGCTCGGCAGCGAGACGGAAAGCGAATGGACGGCCGCGAACATCCACGACGGCGCCAAGTCCGGGGCTGCGGGAAGCTGGTGCTCGGCCGGGTCGCCACCGCTGGTCGTTGCCGACGCGGAGACAATCGTGGATTTGACCGGCCGGGTTGACGCAGAGGGGCGGCTCGACTGGGACGTGCCGCCGGGGGACTGGACGATCATGCGGTTCGTCTGTGCGAACACGGGGCTGTCGCTGCGGCTGCCCAGCCCCAACTCCGGCGGGCTGGCCATCGACCATTTCAATCCGGCCGCGACGCGATTTCATTTCGAGTACTTGCTCGACAAGCTGCACCATGAACTCGGCGACTTCAGGAATACGGCCCTCAGGCAGATGTACGTGTGCAGTTATGAGCTGAGCGGCTCGACGTGGACGCCGAACTTCCTGGCCGAGTTCAAGCAGCGTTGCGGCTACGACATGACGCGCTACCTGCCCGTGCTGGCCGGTTGCATCGTACACGACAACACGGTGACCGACCGCTTCCAGTACGACTATCGCAAAACACTCGGCGACCTGCTCGTCGATGCCTTCTACAAAGCCGCGACCGAACTGTCCAACGAGCACGGGCTGCTCCTGTGTGCGGAAGCGGGGGGGCCGGGGCCGCCCTTGCACCAGGTGCCCGTCGATGCGCTGAAAGCGCTCGGGGCGCTGGATATCCCGCGTGGTGAGTTCTGGAAGGAGCACAACGTTTGGGTGGTCAAAGAGACCGCCTGCGCCGCGCACATCTATGGCAAACGAATCGTGGATATGGAGGCATTCACGAGCTGGCGGCACTGGCAGGACGGCCCGTTCGAGCTCAAGCCGATTGCCGACCGCGCCATGTGCGGGGGCACCAATCACTTCACGTTTCACACGTCCGCGCACAATCCGTCGGCGACGGAGCGGCCCGGCTGGGTCTATCACGCCGGCACGCACTTCGGCCCGAGCCTCGCCTGGTGGCCGAAGGCCGGGCCGTGGGTCGATTACCTCTCGCGATCCTCGTACCTGCTTCAGCAGGGATTGTTCGTCGCGGATATCTGCTACTACTATGGCGATCAGGGCTTCAACTTCGTTCCGCCCAAGCACGTCGATCCCTCCCTCGGGCCGGGCTACGATTACGACGTCACGAACGCCGAGGTCCTCCTGACGCGTATGTCCGTTCGCGACGGCAGGCCGACACTTCCCGACGGAATGAGCTACGAGCTGCTGGTCCTTCCCGAACGCGAGGATATCAGTCTGCCGGTCCTGAGAAAGATCGAGCAGTTGGTGCGGGCGGGCGCGACCATCGTCGGTCCCAAGCCCGTGCGCTCTTCCGGCCTGACGGGATACCCTCATCGCGATGCCGAGGTCGAGCGAATCGCCGAGCGAATGTGGGGGCCCTGTGACGGCAAGCAGCGCCGCCAGTCCAAGTACGGCCGGGGGACGGTGATCTACGGGATGAGTTTGCGCGATATCCTGCAATCGCGCGGGATCGGCCCGGACTTTCGCGTCGTCTCCGGCGACGGCGACCCGTGCGAGATCGACTACATCCACCGGCGCACGCCGGAGGCCGATATCTATTTCATCAGCAATCGCTCCGCTGCCTGGAAAGAGGCCCGATGCGCGTTTCGCGTGACGAGCCGCGTGCCCGAATTATGGCTCCCGGACACGGGCGAAATCGAGCCGTGCCGATTCGACCGCGACGCCGACGGCAACACGCACGTGTCACTGCACCTGGCGCCCCACGGCAGCGTGTTCGTGTTCTTCCGCGACATAACTGATGCGGTGGCGCCGGCCGACAAAGCAGATGTTGTCGAAGAAAGCCGCGAGATCACCGGCCCGTGGCAGGTCTGCTTTCCGGCGGGATGGGGTGCGCCCGCAACGAAGACCTTTGACCGATTGATCTCCTGGACGGACGCTGACGACGAAGGCATCAAGCACTTCTCCGGCGTTGCGAGCTACCGCAACGAATTCGACCTGGCCGCCGCTGAAATGAGCGCGGCTGACCACGTATACCTCGATTTGGGCCGCGTTCGCTTCGTGGCGGAGGTCTACGTCAACGGTCGCAGCGTCGGCATTCTCTGGAAGCCGCCATTCCGCGTGGACATCACGGATGCCGTCAGGCCCGGCAGGAACGAGCTTGTCGTCGAGGTCGCCAACACGTGGTCGAACCGGCTCGTCGGCGACGCGCAGTCGTCCGAGGACAGGGACTTCTGCCGGACGAACATCGCCAAATCGCTGACCTGGCAGGTCCCCTGGAAGGAGACGCCTCTGCTCGACTCCGGCCTCCTCGGCCCGGTCACCCTGATGACGGCACGAGCTCCGGCCGGCCGTCCATCACCGTGATGATTATCAGAAGACGGTGCGGCGATCATCTTCTCCTTGGCCAATCGTCGTTCCCTCAGCGATGGTCTTACCGTCCGGGCTGATCGCTCGCGACTCGATGTGGTTCTCCTTGTGCCCCATGAGCGTCATCAGTTGGTCGCCGGCGTCAACATCCCCGAGCCTGATTGTGCTATCGTACGCTCCGGAAACGATACGCGTGTCATTCGGACCAAGGTGTTACGCATACTGTCGGCTCTCTGCCAAAGGGCGTGGTTTGGCCTCATGGCCAGCGTCAGTCTCCTCCCACAAACGACGCAGGATCCTCAGCCAGCTCATCTTGCCACAGGCGCGCCTGGGCTATTTGCAGTGCGAGTTCACGCACAGATTCGTCGAGTGTTTGATTATCTCGAAGTCGTTCTCCTACCTCAGAATAGAGGCCAAGGTCGTCATGCATGGACTCCACAACTCGTTCTGCCCGAATCCCGGTCCGGCGTGCTTTGTAGCCATCTCGCGGTGCTTGAGACTCCCATAGGGTAATGCCGGTGCCAGTGGTCGCTGCCATGATCCGACCGTCCGGGCTGAAGCCGATTCCAAAGCCGCCGTGTCGCAAGGTCATTACCTCAGCCCCAGTCGCGGCATTCCACATTTTGATTACGCCGAAGTGCCCGCCAGAGACTATACGCTCTCCGTCCGGACTGAATGCAACGGCGTAGACCATTCTCTCGTGTCCCTCAAGGGTGTTCAGCATATCACCCGTATTCGCGTCCCAAACCCTAACAGTCTGGTCCCCACCGGCCGAAACAAGACGCTGGCCATCCGGACTAAATGCGACCGCTTGCACTCGCTCACCATGTCCGCGAAGAATCATCTTTTGCTCTCCGCTTCGCGCCTCCCATAATCTAACGGTGTGGTCCCGTCCCCCTGAAGCGATCTTTCTCCCATCGGGACTGAATACCACAGATCTCACCCCACCGTCATGGCCTTTGAGCGTCTTCAGTTCGGTACCATCTGCGGCGCTCCAAATCTTGATGGTCCCATCGAAACTTGCTGAGACAATTCGTTCGCCGTCCCCACTGAATGAAGCTGCGGTAACAGCATCGGTGTGGCCATCCAAGGCCATTACTTCATCGCCTGTCTTCACATCCCATACTCTGACAGTGTTATCATTGCCGCCTGAGATGATCCTTCTTCCGTCTGGGCCAATGGAAACTGATATGATGTACTTGCCACCGTGTCCGTCGAGCGTCCTTAGTTGGACGCCGCGAGCTGCATCCCACACGCGAATGAACTGACCATTTGGCCCGCCCCCTGTCGCGATGAACGCACCGTCAGGACTGAACGCCAGAGGATAGACCCCAACATGATCGTCACCCAGGATCATCCGTTCCCGATTTACGATGGCATCCCACACCTTTACGCTTTTGTCACCACTGCCCGAGATAATTGAGTTGCCGTCTGTGCTGAATGCCACGGAATAAATACCGCCCGTATGTCCGTAAAGAACCATGACGTCTTCACCGGTCTGCGTGTCCCAGATCTTCAACTTTGCCCTGCCGGCTGAGACAAGGCGACGCCCATCTGGGCTAAAGGCAATCGAGAGCACAAAGAAGGTATGCCCCTGAAGCGTCATGAGCTCAGAGCCTTTCCGTGCATCCCAGATCTTGATCTTTCTGTCGTAGCCACTCGAAGCGATGCGCGTGCCATCCGGGCTGAACGCAACACAGAAGACAGGGCCTATGTGACCCTGGAGAGTCATCTCATCAATACCAGTTTCGGTATTCCAGACCTTGATAAGCCCATAACGGTCGGACGAAACAATCCGGGAGCCGTCGGGACTGAAGGCGAGACCTAACGCCGAGGCTTTATGCCCACGCAGAGTCATTAGACTATCGCCGGTTTGCGCATTCCATATCTTCACCACGCCCGGTGAGGCCATATCGGCAGAGGCAAGTTGCGTTCCGTCCGGACAGAACGCAACTGATCGGACCGCACCTTCGTGCCCCTGGAGTTGCATCAGTTCGGCTCCAGTCTTCACATCCCAGACGCGGACGGTCTTGTCCCTGCCACCGGACGCAATTCTCTCGCCGTCTGGACTGAACGAGACGGGGCCGGCTCCGCCTTCGTGGCCTTTAAGCGTTATCAACTCTGCGCCGGAGTCAAGATTCCATATCTTGACCGTTCCATCGACGCTACCGGAGGCTATGCATTTGCCGTCCCGGCTGACTGTTATGCCGACAACCTCTGCCGTGTGTCCGCGCATGGTCTTGAGAGAAACATCTGACGCGATGTAGTCGAGCCGATCCCATTCCCAGCCACGGAGGTCCTCCGGACAAGCCTCCAGCAGCTCTCGCACTCGCTTCACACTACCGTCCTGATACGACGCATCGGCCAGAGCAATCCTGTGAGCATACAACAGCCTGCGGTATTCCTCGCTTTGCTCTTCTGCGATAGCGCGGGCGTTTTCGGCCTGCCCCCGGGCCTTCGCCTCCTGCCGGCGGGCCTGTTCCGCCTTGTAAGCCATCGCCGTGCTGGCGAGCAACCCGAGGATCAGGGCGATGCCGACCAGAGCCACAGTCGTCACCGAGCCCGCGTGCTTCCGCACGAATTTTCTGGTTCGATAGAGTCGTGATTGCGGTCCGGCCAGTAAGGCCTCTCCTTTCAAGTAGTTGGAAATGTCCTGGGCCAGCTCGGAGACGGACTGATAGCGTTCCTCTCGCTCCTTGCGCATGGCCTTGAGGGGGATCCACTCCAGTTCGCTCTTGAGTCGTCGGGCCAGTGCAATGATCTGTGTGCGTCGCATAGCAGCTACCTCCTTTGCCTGCTCGCCCAGGGCCGTCAGGCGAGCGCTGGGCGTTTTCGGTTCTTCGTCGCGGATGGTCTGGCGAATGTGCTCAACGCCACGCTTGCGAAGGGTCTCGCCTTCGAAGGGCGGCGCGCCCGCCAATAGCTCGTACAGGACCACGCCGAGCGAATAGACGTCCGAGCGGGTATCGACTTGCGAATAGGCCATATCCGCCTGCTCCGGACTCATGTACTCGGGTGTGCCGAGCAACTGGCCCTGCTCCGTGATCGAGGTTTGCTCCGTCAAAGGCTGATGGACCGCCTTGGCGATGCCGAAGTCGATGATCTTGGGCAGGGGCGCGTGGTCGTTGGCCGATACGAGGATGTTGGATGGCTTGATATCGCGATGGAGGACGCCCTTCTGATGGGCATGCTGGATGGCCGCACAGACCTGCACGAACAGGCGCAGTCGCTCGTCGATGCTGAGTTTCTGCCGGTCGCAGTACTTCGTGATGGGAACGCCCTCGACGTACTCCATGACGAAGTAGGGCCGGCCCGATTCGGTGGTGCCGGCGTCGAAGACCTGCGCGATATTGGGATGGTCGAGCATGGCCAACGTCTGCTGCTCGGCCCGAAAGCGAGCGACCACCTGCATCGTATCCATGCCGAGCTTGACGATCTTCAGTGCGACCTTGCGTCGGATCGGCTCTTTCTGCTCGGCTAAGTAGACCAGCCCCATGCCTCCTTCGCCGATGAGGCTCAAGAGCTCATACCGGCCAATCTCCGACCCAGGGCCTTCAATCTTATCCTCTGCCAACGGCCGCAGGCCCGCGTCCATCAAGCAGCGGGGGCACAGGCCGTGCGGGGCGTTGGGCGACATCGCCGCGTGGCATCGCGGACATAATCTCTCGTCAGTCATGGTCGTATCTCCTTTTGGAGGGCCTCGTGGCCTTCATTGAATACCTACGGAAAAAGAGGCAAAGGTAACAGAGACAACGCGATTTTGTTCGCGGCCTGTACCCTCCGGTCAAGTCAGTAGCATAGCGCGGTGAGGAGTTCCCGTATTTCCTCCTCGATGTCGTCGTGAGCGGCCACCGTCTGGGCAACCTCATCGCGCAGCAGGGCGCGATATCGACTCCGCAGCCGAGAGACGGCCATCTTCACGGCGTTCTCCGTCATATCCAGGAGCGCTGCCGTCTCACGATACGGTCGCGATTCCCCCTCCTGACCGAGGTAGACCTTGAGGTGGTCGAAGAGCGACTGTTTGCCGTCCGCCGTCAATTCCCGCTGCAGGCGTTCCATCGTTCGCTCCAACACGGCGAGGGCCCACGACTTCTCAAAGAGCTTGTCTGCAGACAAGTCATGGGCCGGCTCGAGATGGTATCGGTGTTCGGCATCGGCGGCGTCGAACGAGATGAACGTGTGGCGGCCGCCGCGTTTGACGGCGCCGGCCCGCTGCTGCTCATTGGCCAGGAAGCGTTTGAGGGCCGTCAGGATGAACGAGCGGAACTTACCCGGCTTCGGATCGACGCCGCGCAGATACTCTTTCTCTAACATTCGCGTGAAGAAGGCCTGAACGCAGTCTTCCGCGTCAGCGGCACTGTGTCCGCGGCGCCGCAGGAAGGCATAGAGGGGAAACCAATAGGCTCGGCACAGCGTCTCGATGGCCTCCCGGTATTGCGGAGATTCGGGGCGGCCGGCCCTCAGGATCACGCTCCAGTGCGTGGTGGGAAAGCCGGCATCGCCGGACCCGGTTGAATGTCCCGATGGACGCTGCATAGGCAGACTCGAACATGCAAAGGCTGATCGACAGCATTCTCGTATGCCGAGTATAGAAGGTCCGGCTCGTTGGTGCAACCGTCCGCCATGGTGCGCGCAACAAAAGGCGAGCCGCCACAACGACGTCTTCTGGTCACACGGTAACCTTGTGCGTTTGCCGCTCCGGCTCTCACCGAGAACAACCGTACGGGATGTCCTCATTCACGAAACGGCAAACTGGAAGCTCGCTTACTTGAGGACGAACGCGAGCGTTGGATCCAGTGGGTAGCGGCCGAACTGCTCGCCGTAGATGGCGAGTCCGCCCGGCATCGCATCATCGACTTCGAGCCGAAGGACGATTGCGCCCTCGGCTGCCGCCTGCTGAAGGGCGCTCGGCGGAATCCGGGCCTCGATCAGGTATCCGTAGGAGCCGGCCTCTGTGAGCTTGCCATCGCGTTTCTGCGCGTGCCAGGAGAGAATGCCGCGATGGTCCGCCGGGTCGTCCGGCAACTCGACCACGCCGACGACCTCATCGCCGATCCGCACGCGAACGGCGCTCGGATACGTCTGCTCGTCGGTCATCGGGTACGCGTTCGGGTTCAGGCTCGGATCGTGCGTGCCCCGGCCCCGCATGAAATCGCCATCCTGCTTGCCGGCGCCCTCGCGGTCCTTGCCGAAGAGCTGCTTGGCCGAGACCTCCGCGCGAAAGCTCGCGACCTCGATGTCACCGGCCTGCAGATCGGAGGGCCAGTCGATGCGGTACTCGAAGTAGCCCGCCCCGGCGCCGTTGACCTTGAGGCCGTCGAATACGTTCCACTGCTTCACGGGCCACTCGGCGGCGGCGAAGCTCTTCGGCTCGATGCGGACCACGCGCATTGTGCGTCCGCGCTGCTTGATCGTCTCGTCACGGGGCTGTTGGCCATTGCGGATGACGAACGTCGTGAAGTTCCGGCCGAGCACGGTCCCGGATTTGTCCTCAAGCTGCGTACGCAGAACGACGACGGCAGGGTGCTTGGGCATTTCCAGCTCCAGCGGCTTGATCGCCTGGCACTTCCACGCGCTGTAGGGAATCCGGCGTCGCACGTTGCCATAGGAGCGCTCACGGCCGAAGCTGTCCCAGCCGCGCAGGCTGCCGCGGAGAATCAGGGCCTCGCCGACGTGGCTGTCCGTCAGGAACGATACGTACATCGGGACCTCGATCCGCGCCCCCGGCGTGACTTGCCGGCACAGCTCGTCGCCCAACGCGATGTAGAAGTCCCCGTGCAGGTCGCGCAGGCTCATGCCCGGCATCAGCTCATCCATCCCGGTGAACTTCTGCGAGCGGTCGTATCGCCAGTACCCGTTCCACTCGTTGATCACGTCGTGGTGCTCGGTATACAGCCAGCCGCAGACCTGCGGATGCCGGCGGAAGGCGTCCATCATGATGTGATAGTCCCAGCTCCAATCCACGTCGCCCGTGCTGCCTTCGTATCCCCACACGTTGCCGCATTCGCTGTTGAGCAGGGGCTCCGTTCCTTGCGTGCGGCCGCCGATGAAGTTCCACTTGGAGCCCGGCCGGGTGTCGCGACATACCTGGTCCAGGTGCTCGGTCCACTTATAGCCCGGCAGATACGCGTGCCAGCTATTGATGTCCGTCAGGACGTGGTCGTTGTTGCAGGGGGAATTATCCTCCACCAGTCGGGTCGGGTCGAGGCTCTTGGCGAGCCGGACCATGGACGCCACCCACTCCTGCGTCTCGGGTGTGTAGCCCTGATCGCCTGTGCGCAGGCCCCACGTCTCATTGAAGATCACCCAACTGAAGACGGCCGGGTGATTGAAGTCGCGCTTGAGCATGCCGCGAAGCGCGACCTCCGTTTCGCTGCGCATGTTCTCATCGGGCCGGCCCCAACTGTTCGGCACGTCCGCCATGATCAGCATGCCCAGGCGGTCGGCCCAGTAGAGCTTCCTCGGAATCCCGATCTTGACGTGAATCCGCTGGCCGTTGAGACCGATCTGCCGCGACCGCAGGATCTCGTCCCGCATGAAGGCGTCGCTCGGGAATGTGTAGAACCCGTCCGGATGATAGGCCTGGTCCAGCGCCAGTTTCAGATAGATGGGCTTGTTGTTCAACGCGATATACGGGTGATTCGTCCCGGGCAGCTTCGTCACGCTGATCTTGCGCATGCCGAAATAGGTGGAGACGGTGTCCGTGCCGTCCTGGTTCGAGAGCGCGGCCGTGACTTCGTAGAGATACGGGTCTTCCAGCGACCAGAGCCTCATCGATTCGAGCGGCACTTCGAGCTCGATCTCCCGCTGTCCCTGGCGAACCTTCACCCCCGCCGGCTGCGACTTGTCCTGCGGCTCAAACCGCACCTCGAAGTCCATCGGCCCCGGCGCGGGCTGATTCAGCATCGCGTGGACGAAGACCTTCTGCGCGTCGATATCGGGCAGGAAGTGCACGGTCTCCAAGGCGACCTGCGGCCTGGCCTCAAGATAGATCGTTTGCCAGATTCCCTTGGCGGGGCCGTAGCCCTGCTTGCCCTCCAGCTTGAACGGGTGGGACGTATCGTCCACGCGCAGGACGAGCTGCTGCTCCTGTCCCCATTTGACGTGGCTCGTCAGCTCGAACTCGAACGGCGTGTAGCCGCCCTGGAAGTTGCCGAGCCCGCGGCCGTCCAGCCAGCCGGTTGTGTGCCAGTCGCACGCGCCGATGACGACGAAGACCCGCTTGCCCTTCCACTCGGCGGGCACGCGGATCGTACGCCGGTACCAGCCGATGTCCGCCTCGCTCTCGACGCCGGAGAGCTTCGAGCCCCACGGAAACGGCACCGTGATCGACAGGCCGAACGCCGTGCCGCCCTTGGCCCAGGCCTGGTCGATGCCGGCGTCGTCCTTATCGAAGCGGAACTCCCACGTCCCGTTGAGGTTCAGCCACTGAGCCCTCTGGAAGTCGGGCCGCGGATGCTCCGGCAGCGGAATCTCCGCCACCGCCACCGAGGCGTAGGACAGAAGCAGAACGCCGATTGCAGCGGCGCCGAGCAATTTCTTGCAGGCATTATTCATTCGATCATCCTTTCAACAACAAGCGATTATCACAGACCTGCCAAACCGCCATAAGCCTACCGCCAATCCCCCTCCCTGTCCACCCTCCCGTCCGGCACATCGGCGCCTCCGTGAATTGGCCTTGCGTCCGAACGCCACGCACTGTCCATGCGGGCCGCGATCTTCTCCGCCCACGGTTGGAGTGTGATAAGCCGGTATCTGGAAAGGGTTTGTAGGGTGGGCCATGCCCACCACCTTCTCTTTTCTGACTTTTCCGCTTTCCATTCGCGCAGGACGGCGTCTATAATGCCGAGTTGAGATGTATCCGAGACGAGCGTGCGCCGAACGCGCTTCGTGGCTCGGGTCGGACGCGTTTGGTATCGCCGCTATGTGGAGAGGTTGAAATGGGTCGGATGGCCGTACAAGGCCCAGAGTCGAGATAGCAAGACAGAGAACAGCTACAACAGGCGCTTGTTCTCAGTGTTCTGGCACGAAGCCTCTTTCGGAGACAGCAAAAGTAGAAAGATGTTGTGTTGATTGTCGGCAGACCAAGACCGGTGAGGTGCCTATGACCGTTGAGGAGAGGAATCGGACTACGATATCCGAAGTATTCTGCGTGCTCGGCTTGGAGACAGATGAAGAACGGCGACGATATCGTCTGCTTGGCGAGTTAGGTCGTACGGGTCCTAAACCGGAGCAGCAGTTTCGGGAACCGGTTCAAACGAGAAACAACACTTCGAGGGACGAGGACTATGCCGAACTGGAATGAACTCCTTAACGAGGTGAAGGCCGCAGGAAGCATGTTTGACGTTTTCCGGCGACGCTACCTCGCCAGAATCCACGAACTTACAGGGCGGAATGTCATCATTTACTACTCAGGATGGTTACAGAAGCGCGGTATACCCGGAGTTGAGATCAATGATGATGACAAGAATGGTTTTATGACCGTCATTCACAAGTTAGACCGGGCACTTGGACTCGATCTAATTCTCCATACGCCCGGAGGCGAGACGGCGGCCACGGAGTCGCTGGTCCAGTACCTGCGGTCGTTGTTCAAGACCGACATCCGTGCAATTATCCCCCAACTCGCGATGTCCGGCGGTACGATGATTGCCTGTGCCTGCAAAGAGATCGTGATGGGCGAGCACTCGAGTTTAGGGCCGATAGATCCACAGTTTGGCGGTATTCCTGCTCACGGCGTTGTCGAGGAATTCCGGCGCGCGAAGAAGGAGATCGGTGAAGACCGATCTGTGATTCCGGTATGGCAGCCTATCATCGCGAAGTACAGCCCAACGTTCATAGGTGAGTGCGAGAAGGCCGTAACTTGGTCCAACGAGGTGACAAAAGAGTGGCTGCGGACTAGCATGTTCGCCTCAGAGCAAACACCGGAGGAGAAGATCAACCGCATTCTCAACGAGTTGGCCGACCATGCTCTTACAAAGTCGCATGCGAGGCACTTGTCCAAGGAACGGTGCCGGGAAATGGGGCTCAAGGTCAGCGATCTCGAAAGCAACGATGAACTTCAGGATGCCGTTCTGTCATTGCATCACGCTTGTATGCTGACCTTCTCGGCGACCCCAGCGTTCAAGATCATAGAAAATCAGAAGGGAATCGCATACATCAAAATTGTGCAGCAGATGCTGATTGGAGGACAAGGGGCACCCGTCCATGAGGACGCCAGGCGACAGTCACCAATTCTTGTTCCTGATGCACCAGGTAACTGAGCGGGGGAGTGATACCGGACAAGAACGGAAGGAATAGGTGACAAGGGCGGAAGCGATAAGTGATACGTGACCAAGTGACAAGATGGTTGCCGGTGGGGACGGTGTGCATGGCACACCCTACGGCGCGTTCAGAGGGCTCGGTGGTTCGTGCGTCGTTTGGCTGCAAAGGCCCCTTGTCTCGGTGTGGAAGCGACACACACGCGCGGTCGGCGCGAGGGTCAGGCTAATGGTTCGTAGAAGGTGGTGGGGCGGGGGCTGAGGGGGTTGGTTAGGGTGCCGAGGCCGGCGATCGTGCATTCGATTCGGTCGGCGGGTTTCAGGAAGTTTCCGGTGGCGACGCCGACGCCTGAGGGAGTGCCCGTGCAGATGACGTCGCCGGGCTCCAGTGTCATGAGGTGGCTCAGGAACGAGACGATGTCCGCGACGGGATAGATCATCTGCGCGGTGTTGGCGCTCTGGCGGATCTCGCCGTTGACGGTGAGCTGCATCGTGAGGTTTTGTACGTCGGCGATTTCATCGGCCGTGACGAGGTAGGGGCCCATCGGACAGAAGCCGTCGGCCCACTTGCCGTTGAGCCAGTCGTAGAAGTCGTCCCACGGCCTCGTCTGGCGGCTCTTCGAGAACGTGACACTGCGAGCGGAGATATCGTTGGCGATCGTATAGCCCGCGACGTGGTCCGGGGCGTCAGCGGCGTCGATGCACTTGCCCTTCCTGCCGATCACGACGGCAAGCTCCAGCTCGTAGTCGATTTCCCTGCTGTAGGCGGGCCAGCGGATCGTCTCGCCGGGTCCGATGACGGCGGTGCCCGGCATGAGAAAGGGGCGGGGCACGGTCGTCTGCCGGGGCGAGTCGGGCAGGCCGAGCTTGTAGCCGTGGTGGACGGAGGCCTCTTTGATATGCTCGCTGTAGTTGCCGGCCAGCGCCAGGACCTTGCCGGGCCGGGGGATCGGCGCAAGCAGTGTCACTGAGTCGAGCGGGATCGTCTCAGCGGCTGATTCCGCGATCTGTCGGACTCGATCCAGGCAGGATGAGCCTCGCTCGAGGACTTCTTTGATGCTCCGGGGCGGATTCACATCGCGCCAGGAAGACGGGATATCGACGATCCCTCGCTCGGTCAGGACGCCGCACGAGACCACTTCATTACGCCGGTATGTGAGCAGCTTCACGTTCGTATCTCTCCTAATCTGGGGCAATTACGAAATCCGCCATATTGTACCGGTCGTGACGGGGCAGGCAAGCCGTTCGCGCGGAATGTACGGGAGTGTTATTCGACATGATTGTGGCAGACGCCTCCACCTGTCATTGCGAGCCAGCCGACGGCTGGCGCGGCAATCTGGGGCCCCCAATGCGGCCTTTCGCGTTTGGGAACTCTTTCACCCCCGTCTCCTTCGAGATTGCTTCGTCGGCGTGCGCCTCCTCGCAATGACATCGTTCTCAATCCTGACTCGCCACTTCCTTGTCGTACGTTCTACGCACGTCCTAAAAAATCGCAACCTACACAAGTGGTGTCTGCGTGGACGCGACATCGGCAGCGCAGGGCGTTTCATTCGCGCCAGTTTCGGCTGGGACGGGTGATTTATCGCGGCGATGCAGCGCGCGAATCGGCAATGGCGTGCGGATTTCTCGGACCTTCGTGACATGCGGCGGCATTTGGCTCAAGGGAAAATCGCCCGTGGTCCGATGGTAGGGATACCGGCGATGCAGGATATCGGTCGGTGATTGTGGAACGGTTTCATGAAGGGATAGCTGAGCATGACGCTGCGGCAGATTTTGAGCGGGACGAGCCACTGGTTTCGTACGCACCGATGCGAGGAAGTCGGCCACTGTGAGCCGGCCCTCGATGGCGAAGGGTTGTTGACGATGACACTCGATCCGGAAGAGGAGGATTTTGAAGGCTCCGGGTCGGCTCGCGGAGGGGACGGTCCGGTCGTCGTGAACACAAGGACTTCACTGGACCGGCGCGAGTCCGTGGAGAAGCTCCAGAACGGTCTCGACCGGCTCGTGGACGAGCTCCAGCATATCAACGGGCACCTGAGCGAGCAGCTTTCGCAGCATCAGGAGCTCATGGGCCGGGTGAAGGAATTGCCGCAGGTGCTTGAAAGCCTGCCGGCGGCGGTGGAGAACCAGAAGCAACTGACGACGCGGCTGCTGGAGCAACTATGCAGCACGGCGGCCAAGGATCAGCAATTCATCGAGACGGTCGGGCGAATTCCCGTCGAGACGGCCCGGCAGACGGATGCCTTGACGCTCATCAATCATCAGCTCGCCGCCGCGGCGGGGACCGACGTGCAGCTCGCCGAGAGCTTCGGGCGATTCAAAGACACGCTGGACCGGCTCAACCATAACACGATCAGCAATACCGAAGGCATCCTGCAGATGAGCAAGACCTTCGCGGCCAGCGACCGCTACCTCAAGTACGTCGTCAATAAGCTCAACAAACGCTACGCCTGGGTCTTCGCGATGGCGCTGGCGGTCTGTGTCGGCGTGGTTTCGGCGCTGGTCGGCATCATCTTCTATCTGGCCAGGTAGGCCGGATCGGAGGGAGGCAACGGAGGGTTTCAGATCGCGAGCATTCTGCCGGTCCCGGCAAATCGTGACGGTTGCGCTCGGC